>JAIOZL010000025.1 GCA_021740645.1 Bacteroidales bacterium | reverse complement strand
CGGTACCCTCAGCTATCAGAAAAGCTGGATTTGGGGGGGCCGACCGTTATGCCAAGCTGGAAGGGTACAAGAACTCTGACCTGATTATTAATATGACCAAGCGCCTTGATATGATTCATGGACAATTAGTTGTTCAATCTGAATCTTTTGACGAAGTGTTTGACCTTGCAAGAAACAAAGCCCAGATGCTGGCATGTATCCCGGCTATTCAACCTGTAGCTAATAAAGACCTGAAAAGGCTATCCTCTTATTACGGTTATCGCACTGATCCAATTTATAAAGTCAGAAAATTTCATCCGGGAATTGATTTTTCCGCCCCAACCGGCACTGAAATATACGCTACAGGTGATGGAATAATTACTGAAATTACGCGTTCGCGAAGAGGTTATGGTAATAAGCTGGAGATTGATCATGGTTATGGATACACCACCATGTATGCACATATCCATGATTTTAAAGTAAGAAAAGGCCAAAAAGTTAAACGTGGACAATTAATTGCTACCGTTGGGAATACCGGGAAATCTACTGCACCTCATTTACATTATGAAATCCGTAAGGATGATAAGCGGGTAAACCCAATTTATTATTTTTTTAACGACCTTACTCCTGAGGAGTACAGCAGGGTCCTTGAGTTATCTGCTTTGCCCACGCAATCACTCGACTAATTATAATGTTACCTACCCAGGAAAATCCTTCTAAACTATTCTATTCTATCGGTGAAGTTGCCGCGATGTTTGATGTTAATACTTCATTAATTCGTTTTTGGGAAAAGGAATTTGATATTATTAAACCCAAAAAAAATAAGAAAGGAAACCGATTATTTACAAAGAAAGATGTAGATAATTTTTTCGTGATCTATCACCTTGTCAAAGAAAGGGGTTATACCCTTGAAGGCACCAAAAAGAAGCTTAAAGAAAACAAGGAAGATACCCTGAATAATATTGAAGTAGTAAAAACTCTTAGGACTCTAAGGACTTTTTTAGAGGATATATACCTGAAGCTTGACTAGAAATACCTTTGATTTTTTAAGAACTCCAATACATATTCCGTAACTCCTTCTTCCAAACTGTAAAAAGGCCTGTCGTATCCAATATTTTTAAGCTTTTGCATATTGGCTTCCGTAAAATACTGGTATTTATCCCGGATATCGAGAGGTGTGTCTATAAATTCAATATTCACTTCCTTTCCGAGGGCCTTAAAAGTTGCTGTTGCCAGGTCAAGAAAAGATCTTGCTTTTCCTGTTCCAACATTGTATAACCCAGATTTGGGTTTATTTTGGAACAGAAAATAAATGATGTTTATCACATCTTTCACATAAATAAAATCCCTTAATTGCTGGCCGTCTTTGAAATCAGGGTTATGCGAACGAAAGAGCTTAACTTGCCCTGTATTCTTAATTTGCTCGAAAGAATGAAGAATGACAGATGCCATTCTCTTTTTATGATACTCGTTTGGCCCATAAACGTTAAAGAATTTTAACCCAGCCCAAAACCTGGGTTTTTCGCTTTGTTTTAATGCCCATTTATCAAAGTCATTTTTTGATTCACCATAAGGGTTTAGGGGTTTTAACCTTTCAACAATAGAGTGATCATCAAGATAACCTAATTCACCCAATCCATATGTAGCAGCTGATGAAGCATATATTAGCGGTAAATCATATTTAACACATGATTTCCAAATAGCTTTAGTGTAGTTAAGATTAAGCTCGTTAAATACTTCTACGTTAAATTCAGTTGTATCTGTCCTTGCCCCTATATGAAGTATAATATCTACAGTTTTATGGTGTTCCGATAACCAATCTATAAAGGAATCCCGGTGGATTTGTTCAGCATAGGTTTTATGCTCCAGGTTCTTGTTTTTTTCAGGATCGGAAAAGTCGTCTACCACAATAATATCGGTAAATCCTTTGTTGTTTAGCTTGTTTACAAGACAACTTCCAATAAAGCCTGCAGCTCCGGTAACAATTATCATAGCGAATAATTTTATGCAAAGATAAGTTTGCTTCGCCCAATTTACAAATCGAAGGGTCCCATTAATCTGAAAATAAAAAACCCTGTCATATATGTATGACAGGGTTATTGGCATCTACCTAATTAGTTTCAGTTTAGGTAAACTTTACTTGAGGAAGTATTCAAAGAGGAGATAATTTTTACAATATAGTAGCCCCTTTCAGCGCTTACTTGTATTTTATTCAATTGATTGGCTTCAATTGATTTTCTCGTAATTTCTCTACCCATAATATCATAAACTACTGCAGTAGCTCCTGTTTCAGAGAGATAATTTACATAAACATCTTTTTGATGAGAATAAATGTTTACAATAGTATTTGAGTCTTTGCCCGGCATTGTTGGTTCTTTTGATTCAGAAGTTTTAACAAAGTGAATTTTGAATCGGTTCTCAACTTGCCCTGGCTCCGCGTTGAATTTATAAATTGGATTTTTTCTGAGATTATACAAAGCCAAACCAATTGGTGAGGAGAGTTTATCTTCCAGATATATGTTATATTGAGGATCAAAATTTTCCAGATCACCAAATTCAAGAATATATTTTTCGCTTGCACCTACAATTAATCCCAAATCTACAGTGTAGTTTGCTGAGGTGATTGTTTCGAAAATATTTGTACTTGCCTTAGTCGTATTGATGGAAGCAAATAATTGTGGGGCATCTTCAATGCCAAACAATTTGTAGGCGTCGAATTCACTATCAAAATTGTTGGTAGCATAATCATTCATTCCAATAATGGCTTTATCAATATAACCATTTCCTTCAACTATACCTGAAAATATATTGGGGTAGGTATCCTCTGATCCTTTATAAAACGACTGGCTGGCATGGGTTCTCTGGCTATTGGGAATAGTTAGTGACGGACCGGATGCATTGGCCTTTACCCAGAATGCCTGTGTGGATGGAATATATCCGTTGCCAAGGGTGCCATAACCTCCCAGGTTGTAGTTCCATGTCAGGTATTGTGTGCCGTCATAAATATACATTGTAGCATCAATATTTGACTTTGTCCAGGTGCTTGTCCATTCGAGAGCTGAAGGATACGGGTTACCCACAAGATTCCATCCATTTCCTTTCCCACTTCCGGAGGTATAAGTCAAGCCTGTGGCGGTTTGATTTCCTGTATTTAACAGCCCGGAATATTCCACATCTGTAGGACTGCTAATGGAACTTTCTGACCAAACAAAATACCCTTTGGTAGTAGTTAATGGATCACTTAGAGATGTAATGTAACTCCATGTACTATCTGATTCACCCCATTTTAATAGGTAGCATCCGGTGTAAACATCTGCCAGGGCCGAAGAAACGGGTGATGAAATCATATGCCACTGATCTTGGGTTAGATGTTCTTCAACAATTCCAAAGCTGCCTGTTACTGTTCCATTGGTTATCAAAGAAGCCATGGAATTTGTATCAGCCTGAAGGCGCAATGAATCGCTGAGTGTGAGGTTTCCATCAATTGTAATATATGAGGAATCCGTGATGATAAGGTCGTATGTGCCTGTCCCGGAGAAGTCAATATCCAGGTGTCCAAAGGTAGTTTGATCTGCTGTGGTCCCTATCAGGTAGGCATCTCCGCTTCCACTAATTTTTACATAGTTGGTTGTGTTTCCGTTTATATAGCCCCCATCATTTACTATTCCCTGGGCAAAGCTTGCCATTGCGAGGCCTATGACGAATAGGATCAGATAAAAGACTATGATTGTTTTCGTTTTCATTTCTTTAGTTTTTACAAGTTTGTAATACATCTTAGCTAGACTTATGAATTGAAACGTAGGTCTGAGAGGGCATAGGTACAGGTACCTGGAAACCAGGATCCATGCGGGGGCCTGTTTCTAACGGTAATCCAGCAGTCCAGAGATCCTGCCATACCCAGATTTCAATTGTTTCCCCTGCCTTTAGGTAAACCACATCGCTTACATTAGGAGCTAAATTATTCCTTAAGTCATTCCACTCACCAAACATATTATTATCAGCACCCTGGAGTTTATTTCCCTGCACATACATTGAGGTTGTGCCTGCAGCATCCGTTACAACGATTCCAATTGATACAAAACCGGGATACATTGGAAAATGAATTTCTTCCTGAGTTTCATGATCCCACATTATAAAGTTTGTACGGGCATTCACCTGGTAATAACCTTCTTCTGTGGCAGTGAAAAAAGCTGCTGCGGGTCCGCCACCTCCAGAAGTTGTTGGAGAAGGAGCGGGTGTAAATTCCATTTGTTCATCATAGCTTAGCATTGTAAAATCTATTGGTGTCCAAATTCCGTAAGGAATAATTTGTCCCATTCCCATTGGTAATTGAGGGTTTTGTGATTGAAATGCACGGGCACGGCTTTGATTGTTTAGGTCAATGATTCCACTGGGGAAAGCGCGCATCATTGTTAGACCATCACTTTGAGCCGACGCAACGAGGCCAGGTGTATTACAAAGTTCATAATGGCCTGTTGTCCCAAATAATCCCTGAGAGAATGATGATCCGCTATAGCCAAAACCAAGAGAAGCGTTTCCGGCACCTGTACCATTGTCAATTTTGAGCTGAGGAGCGGCTACACCCATAGGATCAATCAAGTGCAGTAAGTGGGATGGGGCAGTAGCGCCAATACAAACTTTACCCCCTGCGAAATAGCTGTCGCCCGCGGTCCTAAACCTTACTTTAGCACTGTTTGCTGCATTATAAATAGAAATTGTACCATTCCCTAGCCCATCGTCATTCACATCAGCACTCAGGGTACCTCCAGCAACATCCCAGAATTCAACCTGACCGTCGAAACGGGACATTTGGGAGAGTGCTCCGAAAACGTAAAATTTATAACCTGGTGCACTTGTTCCTGTTCCAATTACAACATTGTCACCCATATTGGTCAGGTAAGTGTCTGTCCCAGTCCTTGACCATAGGTTTCCCTGGGAAAGCTCTGTCCAACTCGGTGAGCCGGAAGTTCCTGCATTGTAAAAAAAGCTGTTTGATCCAGTATTATAGTAGAATAATCCGTTAGCCGGACTCGAAGGCGCACTGGCTAGTCTTGGTACAAGCATACCCAATGAAGTGGAGTAAACATCTAATACGGCTGAAGCATCAGCAGTATGTGAAACATCACTAATGGAGATGTTCTGTGCATTTAAATTCCCAATTGAAAGGAAAAATGCAATTGCGATTGTGAAGAGTGTCAAATTTTTCATAGTTTTTAATTTTTAAGCCATTGTGGCATTGTTAGATTTTTATTTAAAGTTTCTGAAGCGAAATTACAACGTGAGGAAAGTGATATCAAGGGTGATTTAGATAGCGGCAGGGATAAATTAGGGAACGGTAAACTTTGAATATTTATCGGGGCTGATAATTCTCTTGCGATATTTTCCGGCAGTAGATGAGTCATTCTCTGAAGTTTTAGTTCAGACTCCAGCCGCTTTTATACCAAAAACTAATTCCCCCAATTATGAAGGTTGTTCTGGTATCTCCTCTTATAGTCTTATAGTTGTGTTAGTTTTTACTATTCAATTTTAGCACCGCTACCAGAATTGGGCTTCCAGTAATCATTAAGGTCAGTCATATCTACAGTGCCATCCCGGTTAAAATCACCAAAGTAATAACCGGTAAGCCCCAGTTCCGGTTGCCATACCTCGTTCTTGTCAGTATTGTCAACTTGAAAGTCTTGATTTCCATCCCCGCTGATCATACCCCAGACACCCGGTGATATTTCCTTATGGGCATTTTTACCTCCCCAAACCTGGTCGGGCCCGGAAGTGAAATTATAACTGAAGGTATAAGAATTTTTCGCTTGTGAAAGGGAATCAGCAGAACGCTCACCTACATGTGAGGGTGAGTATACCACGCCCTGAACTTTTACATTACCTTTTGTGTTTTCAAGAATAATATTGAATCTGGGATTTGTTAAGCCATCATCATCCACAATGGATCCATCCTTTAATAAAAATGCCGCTTGTCTGTTAAATCGTGTGGCCTCCGTGGCACTTGAAAGATCTCCGGTTGTTTTTCGCAGGTCAATTAATATCCAATCCACGACATCAGGACTTGGAATACTTGCCACACTTTCCGTACCGGAATAAAACCATGGGGCTTGATTAAAAGGCTGTGATAAGGGTAAATACCCATTCGTATTTAATGTAGTATTCATATCAGTTCCGTTGAATGCACCTTCAATAAAAACAATTAAATCAAGGAAATGAGTTGGTGCCTCAACTATTTTATAAGCACCTGAATTGGAACCCCCCAACACCGATCCGAAAGAGGAACTGGTGAAAAATTCACCAGGTAAACCTTTAAATTTGTTGTCGGCATCATCAATATAATTGCTGTATTTATAAAA
Source organism: Bacteroidales bacterium (assembly GCA_021740645.1). Classification (GTDB taxonomy): domain Bacteria; phylum Bacteroidota; class Bacteroidia; order Bacteroidales; family JAADJA01; genus JAADJA01. The sequence goes on along the minus strand of JAIOZL010000025.1, from coordinate 67,435 downwards.
GTTCCTTCCAGCCGTCACATAAATACTATCAGCATATTGCAGATCAATCAATGCTGATGTTATGGGCCCTGTGTTATATGGAACATCTGTATTGAAATATGATAATCCCCCATCCACAGAATTAGCCAGTACCAGGTCTGCCGCCAGGTAGAGTACCTGATTGTTGGATGGATCAATTTCAATATCGTAAATGGGGAGGGGAGGACCGGAGTTAAATGTGGGCCCATCATTCACATACTGCCAGGTATCCCCAAAGTCGTAGGATTGCCACAAGGCTCCATCTAATTGATAGTTGGGGCTATTAATACCCGTTCCGGAGTATACAATAGTTTGACCTCCTGCAGTTCCAACTCCCAAGCAATTACCATTTTCATATATATTTGGGAATATGGGAGTGACAATATTCCAGGTGAATCCTCCATTTAATGATCGCCAGATATTTCCAACGGGCTGGGTTGGAGGACTATTTACACCCTGAAATTTAAAACCGGTAACTGCTAAAATAGTATTTGAATTCAGAAATATAATATCCGTTACAGTTGGATCAAGGTTAGTTGTGGAATTCCAATTTGAGGGAGTGATTAAATTAAAATCATTTGGACCACTGGTGGTGACCAGAAATCCATCTTCATTGCCACAAATTACATGATCAGAATTAAAAGGGTCGATAGCAACCGAAGAAGCCCCATTAAAACCAGCTGTTCCAGGTACCGGGAAATACCCATTGGGTGAGATCCATTGGTTATATCCTGTAATAAGTGGGTTATAATACTCAGATGTAAAGGCTAATCCACCCTTTGTTGCTACATAAAAGACGGATTGATCAGTGGCAAAATCATATATAAGCAGATTTTCAAAACCAATATTTTTTTCCGTGAGAAATGATCCGGTTATACCGTTTATACTTACTGCCACACCGGTGTTATTTGAGCCAAGTAATATATCTATTCCAATAGGGTAGGTCACAATCGGGTAGCGATGAAGGCCAAACCCCGGACCCTGCCATGAGGTGCCAAGGTTGTCGGAAATTATACCTTCCTGCATGGAAAGCCTGATACCATCTCCCTGGGGAACATACTGTATCCAATCGGCACTGTAATCACAATCTGAAATAGGACGGTCGTTGACAAAAGATGGGGTTATGTTGGTCCAGTTGGGTAAACCGGTAAAAGACCTATAATGCGAATATTCATTAAATATGGTATCGAAAGTAGAGACAAAGATGGTATCTCCGGATAATTGGTTAGGATGTGTAAACACGTTTCTGAATTGAAGATATGATTGAGGGGGGGTAAATTCGGTATAATTTGTACCTTCAGCCTTAAAAAGCCTTCCTTTTTGATTTCCATTTTGAGAAACCACAAAATAATATGGCAGGCCACTTGTTCCATTGGATAAAGCCAACCAGCTAACAAATGACCCGGGAGCAATACCCGGAATCGAATTAATATTTAGAATGATTTGCGAAGACCCGAAGGAAGTTGTTTGATTTGTGCGGACTATATATGGCCCAAGGGCAACAAGGCAATACTGGTCGCTCAAGCCAATGGCGCTCACATTATAATATTCTCCGGTTAATATTTGCAACATAGATGGGTTAAAGGCGGTTTGAAAACTGTCGCCATTATTATAACTGACTACTGCCGAAGAAAAACCAGGTGAGTGATCGCCTGTTTTTGCTAATACCCATCCTTCGTTATTGGTTAGTACCCTTGTTGAACCACCGCCCCAACCTTGCTTCCCAAAGTTGTACTCGATGGAGTCCAAAGGAAAAGCCCAGGTCCAGGTTTTTGCTGTATCATCAGAATAAAAGAGGGTAAAAGGCGAATTAACGGAAGCAAAAAGCCTGTTATTTGGAGTGAAAGATAAATCGCTTGCCGGGCCGCCAAAAACTCCAATATTTTCCCGGTCACCTATTGATGAAGATAACCCCTGAGAATAACTGTAATTAAGACTTGCGACGAAAATGATTAAATAAATAATTCTATATAATTTGTATAATATCTTCATAATGACAGTATATAGTGATTATTCAGAGCCAATTTTTTAGGTGAATCAGACCGTTAAATTAAGCATTTTTAGGTCAAATATCAAGCTCACCTTTAAGTTTTTATCAAAATTACGAAGAATTTATCTCCCTTAAAATGACCAATTAGTGTCCGGTTATGTAAATAATTAAACGGTGGGATTGAGTTATTTAACGGTAACTAAAATTATCTTAATTTTATATCGATAATTGCATTTACCAAATATCTTATGCTAAAAATGGCTTACAGTAAAATACAAAGTTTAATTTTTATACTTATGCTGATTGCTGGCTTTCATAGTAACAGCCAGAATTCGACAATTGATAGCTTAAAGCAAAATTTAGCCAATGTATCTGGCGAAGATAAGGTAAGAACCCTAATTGGACTTTCTTATAATTATCTGAGGATATCAGCTGACAGCAGTTTGTATTATTCAAATAGGGCATTGGATTATTCTACACAATCAGGAAATGAGAGGGGAGTGGCCAGGGCATTGCTAATGGTTGGTAGTGGATATAATGCAAAGGGGGAATACTCACAGGCCATTCAGACCCAATTGAGAGCCCTTGAAATTTTTAAAAGTATCAGAGATAGTGCAGCTATTGGAATCACTTATAATAACCTTGGTACAAATTATCATCAAATGGGAAATTATAATGAGGCCATCATTCAATATCAGAATTCCATTGAAATTGCTAAAAAGATGGATAATAATTTTGCCCTATATTTTGCCACCAATAATATTGGAACCATCTATGAAGAATGGAACAAACTTGACCTTTGCATTGAATATTATCAGACTGCTTTAAGCATTGCAAAAGAACTTACCGACAGTAATAGTATCTGCATTTCACTGCAAAACCTGGGAGTCGCTTACCGGAAATTGGGCAATTATGAAGAGGCCTTGTCTAATTTGAAGGAATCTCTGATCATTAGCAGAAAAATTGGTAATACTGCAGAAATCTATAATACATTTATTAATCGGGGTGAAATCTATTTGAAATTAAACGATACAGATAGCGCACTTGAAAATTTTAAATTAGCATACGAAGAAAGCGAAAATAATAATTCCGGGAATATTGCGGAAGCGTCTCTTAAACTTGGCCAGACATACACTTTGTTAAAAGACTATTCTTCAGCAAGGGTGTTTTTAGAAAGCTCCTTGAAAATTGCTGGTGAGTTAGAAGATGCAGCATTATTGCGGGAAATTCACTTAGCTTTTTCGGATTACTATTCACAAATAAAAAACTTCGAAAAGGCCTATATAAGTTACCTCGAGTACACGAAAATAAAAGACACCATTTTTAATCGTGATAGCCGCCGGGAAATTTCTGAAATGCAAACCCTTTATGAACTCGATAAGAAGGAAAAGGAAATAGAAATTCAAAATCTGAAGATCGAAAAGCAACAAGCAAGGCTGTATTATATTCTTTCAGGCATATTGATTCTTCTGATAATGGCTTACCTGGTTTTTAACCGCTACAAACTCAAGCAAAAGCAAGCAAGGGTAGAGTTGGAAAAAAAGAATATTGATATTGAGCAACGCCTGTTGAGAACTCAGATGAATCCTCATTTTATCTTTAATTCCCTCAACTCCATCAACAGTTTTATAAGCGATAATAATTCCGATTCGGCTCAATCCTTTTTATCGAAATTCGCCAGGTTAATGCGCTATATTCTTGAGAACTCACGCAAAGCCTTTGTCCCGTTAGAAGACGAAATCAATACCTTGCAACTGAATATGGAGCTGGAACAATTAAGGTTTGATGGGAAATTTGATTTTGAAATAGAGGTGGATAAAAAAATTGATCCCGAGTTTACTTACATTCCACCTATGCTTATCCAGCCTTTTATAGAGAATGCTATTCTTCATGGCCTATCGGGGAAAAAGGAAAAAGGCTTATTAAAAGTGGGGTTTAAAATCAACGGGGAATTGATGCATTGCAGTGTTGAAGATAACGGAGTAGGTCGAAAGAAGGCCATGGAGCTTAAGGCCGGCAGTGCTAAGCCCCACCGATCGTTGGGGATGCAGGTTACAAAAGAAAGGCTTGAAATTTTAAATGAAAAAACCACTGAAGAAGTGTTGTTTCAGATTATTGACCTGGAGGATGAATCAGGTAATGCTTTGGGCACCAGGGTTGAATTAAAAGTTCCTTATGAGAAAGAATGATATTTATAATTCCATTTTCATCATGTAAAAATTCCTTTTCCTACATTTGTATAAAAATAACCGGGTATGTATAATACGCTAATCATCGATGACGAAAGCAATGCCAGAAATGCTTTAAAAAATCTCCTGGCCAAACATTGCCCTGAAATTCTTGTGAAAGGCGAGGCTAATTGTGTGGCTGATGGCGTGGCTCTGATCAAAGCTGAGAATCCCGACCTGGTTTTTTTGGATGTACAAATGCCCGATGGCACCGGATTCGACCTACTGGAGAAAATTGGTAATGTTAAGTTTAAAGTGATCTTTGCTTCTGCCTATGATAAGTTTGCTATTCAGGCATTTCGTTTCAGTGCAATTGACTACCTGCAAAAACCTGTGGAACCTGAAAAACTGGTAGATGCCTGTTCGAAATTAGTCCCCGGCGATGACAGGTATGAAGAGCTCAATAAGAAACTTGAGGTGTTGCTCAGCAACAAAAACAGTTTTGAAAAGATTGCCCTGCCCACACTCGACGGGATAATTTTTGTGAAGATCAAGGATATCATGCATTGCGAGTCGGATAATAACTATACCAACTTTTTCCTGAAAGAGGGTAAAAAAATCATTGTCTCAAAAACCCTGAAAGAGTATGACGAAATGCTTACCCCTTTTAACTTTTTCAGAATTCATAAGTCTCATCTTATCAATCTTGCTTACCTCGAACGATACAAAAAGGGGGAAGGCGGATTTGTGGTGATGGAAAATGGGGCTGAGCTGGAAGTTTCCCGCCGGAGAAAAGAAGATTTTATGAAGGCCCTGCAAAGTGCTTAATAGTAGTGCGTGTTCACTATCGGTTCCCACAATTCTCTGTATTCATCATTTCTGCTTCCTTCACAAATTTGTTCAAAAACACAGTTTTTATGGGAATGGATTTCCGTCATCTGCTCAAAGGTGCAGGGCGACTTAGCACAGGATTGGTCATGGCATAAAGTGGTTTTGTTGCAACAACTTCTACCAAGCGGCCAAAAGAAATCGTTCATTTTTAAAATTCCATGTCCTGAAGCTTCTCCGATCAATTTGATAGCTTCTATGCTGGCCGACCGGACCGGCTCATCTGATTTTAAAGATTCCTGTTTCCTTAATTGATTAAAATAATTTTTGTCAGTGAAATCAATACAACCCAAACGGAGTAATACTCTTTGCATATGATAGTCCATTATGGGGATGAGGTTTTGCGGATCCTTTAGTTTGATCACCCTGGCATCCATGGCAAGTTTTAAAAAAAATGTGATTTTCTTTTTTTGAGGATCACAGAATGCTTTGAATTTTCCGAGTCGTTGGTATAATCCATTTTCCCTATGAAGCAAAAGGCCACACGATTGATCGATAAAATCGGACACATGTGATGCATGATACTCAACCATATGTTTCGAAAGCTCAACCAGCATGGATGTTCTCTCATCAAGGCGATCGAGGGAAGATTTTGCTGGAGTTCCATCAGGGGAGTAAAAGGATGCCAGATGATTGCGGACAGCAGGGACCTCAGTGGAGATGATCCATTCGGGGGAAAGTAATTGGGATTTTTCTTCCAGCATTTGGATAAAACCTTTCTCAAGGTAATCCCATCCCCACAGGTTTAAGGCTGAATGATGAAGGGTGTGGGTTTGATGGCAAATCGCAGCAGAAAAAAGATAAATCCTGAGTTTTGTTTCCCTGTCGGCTTCAAGATTTAAAAACTTCCTTTTATAAAAGTCAGGCCTGATATTTATCCCTTTAAGTATTTCAGCGGCCTGGTGGCAGTTAATATGGTTGACCTCAACCACCTTAGTTTGGAAATTTTCCGAAGGATTTTTTTATCCATCGGTGAAAACCATGAATCCCTCCAACTGGGTTAGCAAACATCATAATGCATTGTTTGGAAATGATGTTTGATCCGTTTGATTCAATTGCAGCTAGGGAATCTTTGTTGGCACATCCCTGTTGCAGCCAAATGTGCTTAATCCCTTTTGACCTGGCTTGTTCCAGTAATTTGAGTGTAACTTCATTTTTCGTATTGATCACAATGCCAGATACCTCTTCAGGTAAATCATCAATGGAATGATAGCAAGGGGTGCCATCATATTCATCCATATGTGGATTTATGGGATAAAGTGTATACCCTTTGTTTTTAAGCTCTTTGTAAATTGCATTCCCAAATTTTTGTTTCTTGCGCGATACGCCTGCAACCGCAATGTGCTTTTGGGATAAAAAATCCTGTATAGAATTTAAGCTGGCCATATTATTATGTATTTAAATAGGGAGCATAAAGTTATAAAAATCCAAAAAGCAATTATTTGAACTTCTTCTAAATTACAGACTATCGTCGTTCCAGATTTTCCAGGATAATTCTGCTTGAAAGTGCAGCATTTCCAGCCCATTTTTTACCTCTGCACCCCTGGCTTTTGCATTTTGCATAAAGCGTGTTACTTCAGGATTATATACCAGGTCGTAACAGAAGTGATAGGGTGTGATGTGCTCCCATGGCAGGTCAGGTGCCCTATCAATATCCGGCATCATCCCAAGAGGGGTGGTGTTGATGATCAGAAGATGCTCCATAAGCATTTCTTTATGAACTATCTGATACCTTATGTGCTTGCAATCATGAGGGTTCCTGGAAACGAAAAGATACTCAATCCCAAGTTTTTTAAGTGCCCAGGCCACCGCTTTTGAACTTCCACCGCTTCCCAGTATTAGGGCTTTTTTGTGTTGTGGATTTAAATGTGGTTGGATGGATTTCAGAAATGCCGGCCCATCAGTATTAAATCCTTTTATCCTGAGAGTTGGCTCCTTTCCTGAAATCTTAAGACAGTTGACAGCCCTTATTTTTTGTGCATCTTCATGAAGTTCGTCAATGATAGTTAAGATGTACTCCTTGTATGGGATGGTAATATTTAGTCCGACAATACGTGGATTGGATTTTAATAAATCATGGATTTGGGTTGGTGAACTGATCTCATAGTTGAAATATTCAGCATTTGTGATCTTTGTGTCCTTAAATTTTTTTGAAAAATATTCCCTGGAAAAGGAGTGTTTTAAGGGGTACCCTATAAGTCCAAAGGTTCTCATTAGATTTTAACTTGACTTTTCAGAAGCCAATTTTTCAATAGCCCAAATACTAAGTATTCCGCCAAAGGCAATAAATATTGCAATAATGACTTCGGAATTGAATTGATCCGGAATAAACCTTTCGTATTTCATCACAATAGCTTCCCCCTTTTTAAAAATCAGCTCACCTGCTTCGTCTTTTAGATAAATTACCCGTTGCCAGGGCCAAAGTATACTCACAGAGCCAAGTATAAATCCGGTAAGCAGAGAAATGGTCTGATTTCTATATTTTTTAAATACCCATGATAAAATATGTGAAAAAGCCAATATGCCGGCTACCGCACCAATGCCTACCGGAATAAGGATTTGTAAATCCATATTATTGACTGAGTGGATCATAACCAGCTGGTAGTTGCCCATTAAAATCAAGACGAATGAGCCTGACAATCCCGGAAGTATCATGCTGCACATGGCTACCACTCCACAAAGGACCAAATAAAGCATGCTGCTGTTTTCTTTGGCTGGGTTCAATACGGAAATGGCTATGGCAACTGCCGACCCGATAATAAAAGTTAGCACAACGCTTAAGGTCCATTTCGTTATTGTTTTTCCAACGAAAAACACTGAGGCCAAAACCAAACCGAAAAAATAGGCCCATATATAAACCGGGTAATTGGTAAAGAGGTAATCAAAAAGTCGTGCAAGGGTAATAATTGCGATGAAGATTCCAGCAAATACGGCAACTAAAAAAGCGAGGTCGGTCTTTTGTGCGAATTCTTTTAGCTTAATTGAGCCAAGGAGTTTTATGGCCTTAAGGTCGAAGGCTTTAATAGCGTTGATTAATCTTTCGAATATTCCGGTTATAAGTGCCATGGTGCCTCCTGAAACCCCAGGGATAACATTCGCAGCCCCCATGGCAATTCCCTTTAGCACCAAAATAACATAGTTTACCATGATAGAATAGAAGTTTTAATAAAATAATAAGGTGAACCTGTCCAATGGTTAGCAGATTTTATTTTTTATACAATTCGATTATTTCCATCAATGCCAGATCGTTCTGAAACGTTTTATCATAGGAAAAAATCTCGACATGTTTATCGTAATCCATTACCAGCCCAGCCTCAAGAAATTGATAGGCTTCTTTGAATTTTTCTGCTTTAATCAGGTAAACAAATTTTCTGTAAACGAAAGAAGCATTATCCGGCTGAATTTCAATTCCTTTCTCAATGGCTTTAAGGCTGCTTGAAATATCTGCTGTGTCCTTCAAGCAGCTGGAATAATCCAGCCAGATTTCAGGATTTTTTGGATCCAGTTCAGTCACTTTATAAAAGGCTTCTTCTGCATCCTCATATTTTTTTATCTGATGGTATATATCCGCAAGAATATACCAAAAATCAGCATTCAGGGGTTCAATATCCAGAGCCCTTTTTACATGGTTTACGGCCACTTTGTATTTTTCCTGCTCCTCATAGATCATCCCTATGCTTATCCAGGCATCAGAAAGCAATGGGTCGATCTTTATCGCCTTCCTATAATTCTCAAGGGCTTTGGTATTGTTTTTAAGCTTTTCGTAGCATTCGCCAATGTAAAAATAGGTCATTGCCTCAGGATCTTCATGAATAAAGGTTTCCTGGTATATTTCAATAGCTTTTTCGTACAAGTCGAGATTAGCATAGGAGTTCGCCTTGTTAAAATAAGCTGAAGAGAAAGTATCGTCAATGGCTATAGCAAAATCATAGGCGTCAATTGCTTTTTGAAAATCGTTACCATTATTATAAGCAATTCCCAGGTTAAACCATGCCGCTTTAGAGTAGGGATTGTTATCCAGAAAACGTCCAAAATAGCTTATACTCTCGTCGGTTTTATTAGATATTTCAAAGCAAAACGAAAGTTCATAAATTACGGCCTCATTTTCCGGGTTTAACTCCAGTACCTTAATAAGATACTCGATAGCTTTGTTGTAATTCCCCAGATTTTCGTATTCAAAGGCGATATTGGTATATACTTCTTCCAGGTCTTCCGCATCCTTCGCTGCTTTATTATACTCTTCTATCGCTTTTTCGTAGCGTTTCAGGTGGCTGTATATACCAGCTTTTGTCATAAACACTTCGGGGTTCTCAGGTTCAAGTTCTTCTACCTGTGACAAAAGATCAAGGGCAATATTGATTTTATTGGTAGAAACCAGTAACTGCGCCTTTTTAAGCAAAAAAGCCGAACTCCCGGGATGTTGTTCCAGGGCATATTTTATAGCTATGTCTGATTTATCGAACTGACTATTGAATAGGTAATGGTCGATGACTAACTCAAATTCTTCTACATCAAAGAAATAATAATCGCCCTGCTGCAGCATACTGTCGAATCTGCTTAAGAGCGATTTTAATAATTCCTGATCCTCATGTTCGTTATAAAATTCCATCAAATTGAATTCGAATAATAATTTTACAAAGCTATAAAAGTATATGTTTATCCGTACGTAGAAAAATTTTATTTTTATCACCGAATTATAAACATCAATCCATGACATTAATTAAGTCTATTTCAGGAATCAGGGGAACAATAGGAGGGAAGCCCGGAGATGGTTTGAGCCCATTGGATACGGTAAAATTTACCGCCGCTTTTGCACGGTTTTTAATTGAAAGGGGAAGCCCAAAAAAACGGCTCAAGCTTATTGTAGGGCGTGATGGACGCATCTCCGGAGATATGGTGAATAAACTGGTTGCCGGAACCCTGATGGGCATGGGAGTAGATGTAATTGATGGAGGACTCTCCACCACCCCTACCATCGAAATGGCAGTTGTTTTTGAAAAAGCGGATGGAGGCATTATTATAACGGCCAGTCACAATCCCAAACAATGGAATGCATTAAAGCTCCTGAACGAAAAAGGGGAATTTATTTCGGCAGAAGAAGGCGGCATAGTTTTAAAATACGCCGAAGAGGACGATTTTGTATTTGCTGATGTAGAAAAGCTGGGGACTTATAAAACCGACACTACTTTTATTGCCAAACATATTAAAAGTGTATTGGCTTTGCCTTTAGTGGATTTAAATGCTATTAAAGCAAGAAATTTCAGAATAGCCATCGATTGTGTTAATTCCACTGGTGGAATTTCGCTGCCCCCTTTATTAAAGGCTCTTGGTGTAAAAGAAGTAATTGAATTATACTGTACACCAAATGGCATTTTTCCCCATAATCCGGAACCCTTGCCCGAAAATGTTGTGGAAATTTCAACCCTGATAAAAAAGGGTGGGGTAGATGTTGGTTTTGTGGTGGATCCTGATGTGGACCGTTTAGCCATTATTATGGAAAACGGGGAAATGCTAGGGGAAGAGTATACCCTGGTGGCTGTGGCTGATTATATATTGCAAAATAAAAAAGGAAATACCGTTTCGAATCTGTCTTCCACAAGGGCATTAAGGGATGTTACCGTGAAACAAGGAATGATTTACCAGGCTGCAGCAGTAGGTGAAGTGAATGTTGTGGAGAAAATGAAAGAAATTAATGCGATCATTGGTGGCGAAGGGAATGGCGGCATTATTTATCCTGCCTTGCATTACGGACGTGATGCGCTGGTAGGCATTGCTTTGTTTTTATCCTATCTTGCAAAATCAGGGAAAACATGCTCAGAATTACGGGCTACCTACCCGGCTTATTTTATGTCGAAAAATAAAATTCAGTTGGCAGCCGGAATGGATGTGGACGCTATTTTGGAAGCCATGGCTGGAAAATACAGCACAGAAGAAATTAATACCATCGATGGAGTAAAAATTGATTTTGCTGATGAATGGGTCCACCTGCGTAAGTCCAATACCGAACCCATCATCAGGGTTTATGCCGAAAGCGGGACCAAAGAAAAAGCCGACCGTCTGGCTTTCCGCATCATGGATGAGATTAAACTGGTTGCAGGGATTTAAATAAGTTGTGTATCATGCCGACTCCCGCCCATACTGCACACATTAGTATATCACACATGCTGACTATACTGATATAAATGATAATATTTTACAGATTGGTGAGACACTAAAATAAATTATTAATACCACTAACTTCGATGAAATATTGAAAATTTCAAAGGAATAGATGGAATTATAAAGCACTGCTTACGCCAAAGAACTTATCTGAAAACCAGGAAAATTGAACTAAAGTGCAGCCCAATCATTTAGCATCAAATTCCCGCCTGATTTAAAAAAAGACTATTTTTGTTAGGTATCGCAACAACTTTCTTGACAGGCTTTTTGTTACATATAAGGTAAATGTGATTAAATCGTTGTTAAACTACCTTTCTGGTTTTACAAAACTACTCAGATATAAACTAATATAAGCAAGCGCCGTGAAATTATTCTCTTGTTGTAGCAGTTACCAATAAATTATAATGATATGATTGTAATCGGAAGAAGCGATAAAGCAGATTTTCCAGAATTAAAATTGCGAAACATCAACATCAAGGTGGACACCGGAGCCTACACCTCTTCCATTCATAGCCATGAAATTGAAGAGGTAGAAATAAACGGGGAAAAACACATTGAGTTTAAACTTCTGGATCCGTCCTACACGAAATACAAGGATAAAATTTTCAAAGTAAAAAACTACAAGGAGAAAGCAGTTAAAAGTTCATTTGGGAATATTGAGCAAAGGTTCATTATAGAAACGAAAATAGTGATTTTCGACCAGGAGCACCCCATCGAGTTGTCGCTTAGTGAAAGGAGTGATATGAAATTTCCGATATTAATCGGGAGAAAATTCCTGAAAAAGGAATTTATAGTGGATACTTCCTTAAAAAACATCTCCTATAAATTGAAGAGGGAGAAAATGAAAAATAAACAAAACTCTATAAACGATTAAAATAAGTAAATATGAAGATTGCAATATTATCGAGAAATTCAAAATTATATTCAACCCAGAGATTGGTGGAGGCGGCAAAAGAAAAAGGTCATGAGGTAATGGTAGTAGATCATTTAAAATGTACGATTGAACTTGAAAAAAAGAACCCAAGAGTATATTATAACGGCACCTATTTAGACGATATAGATGCCATCATCCCAAGAATAGGGGCATCCGTTACTTTTTATGGCACTGCTGTCGTGCGTCAATTTGAAATGATGCGCGTGTTTTCGGCAGTTGAGTCGCAGGCATTGGTCAGGTCGAGAGATAAACTCAGGAGTTTACAGATATTGGCAAGGGCCGGTGTTGGATTACCCAAAACGGTATTTACCAATTACGCAAAAGATGTAGATCATGTAATTGAATCCGTTGGTGGTGCGCCCCTGGTTCTGAAATTGTTGGAAGGTACCCAGGGATTAGGTGTGGTACTGGCAGAAACGCACAATGCGGCCAATTCAGTAATTGAAGCATTTAACGGGCTAAAGGCCAGGGTAATTGCCCAGCAGTTTATCAAAGAATCGGGTGGGGCTGATATCAGGGTTTTTATTGTTGATGGGGTGGTAGTTGGTGCTATGAAACGACAGGGGAAAGAGGGGGAATTTCGTTCTAACCTGCACCGTGGAGGGAGTGCCACCATTATCGAATTATCCGACCAGGAAGAACTTACTGCACTCAAAGCTACTAAAGCAATGGGACTGGGTGTGGCTGGAGTGGATATGCTGCAATCCTCCAGCGGGCCATTGGTCCTTGAAGTTAATTCATCGCCGGGCCTGGAAGGGATAGAAACAGCCACCAAAAAAGATATAGCAAAAGAAATTATAAAGTATCTTGAAAGAAATGTCTGATAAAAAATTCGTTATACTGGGCAGGGAAATTAAAAAGGGAGAAGGGACGGTGCTCGAGGTAGAAGTGGCAAAACTTCATACAAGAAATAGCCTGAGCATGCCGGTGATTGTTGAAAGGTCAAAGCTTGATGGGCCTGTTTTGTTATTAATGGCCGGGGTACATGGAGATGAAACCAATGGGGTAGCCATCGTGCGTGATATTATCCGGAAAAAACTGAACAAACCAAAAAGGGGTACCATAATTTGTATTCCGGTGTTTAATGTCTTCGGCTATTTAAACCAGCAGCGGGAATTCCCGGATGGCAGGGATTTAAACAGGATGTTTCCGGGTTCGCTAAAAGGTTCTCTAGCAAGTCAGTTCGCCTATAAGTTCACCAGGGAAATTGCACCCCTGGTCGATTACGTCATGGATTTTCATACAGGTGGAGCCGGAAGAGATAATTCACCCAATATCCGATGTGTTTTTCAACAGGAAAAGACCCTGGAACTGGCAAAAGTCTTTGGTGCCCCATTTATTGTTAATTCCAATGTAATACCCAAATCGATAAGGGAAACCATTAGTAAGATGGGTAAACCAATGTTGTTGTTTGAAGGAGGGAAGTCCCTTGAGATTAACCATAAAGTGGTTAGCTGCGGAGTGCAGGGAGCACTGAATGTGATGAAACATTTACACATGCAGGAAGGTGAAATTATTATACAAAATGACCCGGTAATCATTCAGAAAAGTAAATGGTTACGCGCCCCTTACTCAGGGATTTTTCAATCGGTGATAGAAAACGGAAGTATGGTAAAACACAAAACTGTAATTGGTAGAATTTCAGATCCATTTGGTGAATTTGAAAGAAAAGTAACCGCCCCATTCGACTGCTATGTTTATGGGTTGAATACTGCACCTATTGTGTATAAGGGCGATGCCATCTTTCATGTGAGTATGGATAAGAAATAAATACCAGATAATAATTTGAATTTTCCGGGTTTGGTGCAAAGAGCAAAGCGCAAAGGGTGGCCGTATAAAAAGCACTATATATTCCTGATGCCAGTGGTGACATCTTTTATATGCAGACCATTGACTTCGAAAATGCTGCAAGACCCCAATAGTTAACCTTGTGGCTGTATTTGCTTTAGCCGCACATGGTTTCAATTGCATTAAATCCTGGCAATTAATTATTTATTGAGCCAATTATTTGTTTAAGAAAAGTTTACTAAATTGCACGAATAAAAACAAATTTATAAGGAGGAAGTCACCAAAGAGATCAGGAAAAGCCATATGGTGTGCAACATTTGAAAAACCCGAAATTTGATTAAAAATGAACAAAGAAGTTGATAAATATCTTGGCAATCTTGACAAATGGCAACAAGAATTGACAAGACTTCGTGAAATAATTGCTGAGTGTGGCTTGACCGAAGAATTTAAATGGATGCACCCATGCTATACCTACAAAGGGAAGAACATTTTATTAATTCACGAATTTAAAGAATACTGTGCAATTCTTTTTCATAAAGGTGCATTATTGAGCGATTCGGAAAATATTCTGGTACAACAAACAGAAAATACCCAATCTGCCAGGCAAATCAGATTTATAGGTGTTGAGGAAATAGGAAAACTCCAATCAACTATCAAAGCCTATGTATTTGAGGCAATCGAGGTGGAAAAAACGGGATTGAAGGTTGAGATGAAAAAGACAGCCGAATTTGATAAACCGCTCGAATTAGATGCAATATTTAAGGAAAAACCTGATTTGAAAAATGCATTTGAAAATCTGTCAGCAGGAAGACAAAGAGGCTATCTGATGTATTTTTCTGAACCAAAACAATCAAAAACCCGCCTATCAAGAATTGAGAAAAGTATTTTAAGGATACTAAAGGGAAAGGGGTTGAACGATTGTATATGCGGACACTCCGGGAGAATGCCAAATTGTGATGGTTCACATAAGAAATTTGATACAATTAGATAAAACCCTGCATGACAATTTTATAGGTAATGGCTGTTAAAGAACAATCCTACATATAGCACAATCTAGATTATTAAGGTTAACAAAATTTACACAATGTAAATCTGATGTTCATTTTGCGCAATAACCTCACCTATTATTTTTGAGTGTGGATATCCTTTCATTTTTAAATCCGAAAGTATGTAGTCTGAATTTTCAGGTTTTACAGCCATAAATAAGCCGCCCGAGGTTTGTGCATCAAAAAGCAGCATCCTGAGATTATACCCCACCCCATCTTCAAAGGAACAATAAGCTTCACAATATTCTTTATTTCGAAACGCTGCACCAGGAATGACTCCCATTTCAATTAGATCCATCACACCAGGGATCACGGGTATTTGTTCTGAAAAAAGTTTTATGGAAACTTTACTTCCGCTCGCCATTTTATATGCGTGTCCTAACAGGCCAAAGCCTGTAATATCAGTGGCAGATTTGACCCCATATTTATTCATGAGAATGGAGCCCGCTGCATTTAATTGTTTCATACCCAGTATGGCAGTTTTGTATATTTCCGGTGATGCCAGCTTATTCTTTTTTGCGGAGATCACGATACCGGTACCAATGGGTTTGGTCAGGATCAGCACATCACCAACTTCCGCTTTATTGTTTTGGACGATCTTATCCGGATGAACAAAACCCGTTACGGCCAGGCCATATTTCGGAATATCATCTTCAATGGTATGTCCTCCAATGATCACTCCACCTGATTCACGGACTTTTTCCTGTCCCCCAGCCAGAATCTCCTTTAATATCTTTAGTGGTAGATTAGCAGGAAACATCACTATATTTAAGGCGGTAAGCACCTGGCCACCCATGGCATATACATCGCTCATGGCATTTGCAGCTGCTATCTGGCCAAAATCATAGGCCCCGGAGCAAACAGGAGGAAAAAAATCTGTCGTCTGGATCAGCGCATAATCATCCCTGATCTTATAAACTCCACCATCATCATGGGTATCAATATCCACAAGGATATTGGGATCTTTAAATCCTGGAAGGCCTGCAAGGGTTTCATTCAGTTCTTTGGCTGAAAGTTTGGCAGAGCATCCCCCCTGGTCAATAATACTTAATAAATCAAATTCTTCAGTCATACTTAAATATTGATCACTTTGCTCACGTTCAACATACTTTCGAGTATCTCATGCATATTGGTCACACGGCCCACTATCAGTTCATCCATTTTGCCAAAATAGTCGAGGCATGTACCACAACTTATGATGTCTACCCCTCTGCTTTCCAGTTCTTTCAATAAATGGAGAAACAATGAGCCTTTCGTTACCAGGTTTATCCCGGAATTCATAAAAATTATTTTTTGAGGAAGAACATCCTGTGCCAAAGCGGAATTTAGTAATGCTCCTACAAGCGCATTGCCCAGCTCATCAGATCCTTCACCCAAACGATCCTTTGCTAACATGATTACATAGCTCGTGTCGGTTGGGCCCGACGGAGCACAATAAGCCTCAGGGACAGTTTTTTCTATATCCTCCTCTCCGCGGGTTACATTGATTTCCCAAAGGTTCCCGTTTTGATGGGTTGTACTGGGGATATTATTGTCGTGCAGGTAATGGTTCACATTTTTAACCGAAGTTTCATTATCAATGATAATCTTCAATGATTCATCCTTATCGAGGTCTTTAAGTGCCTTTTTTGTTTCTATTAAAGGCATGGGGCATTTTAAGCCTTTTGCATCAAGTGTCTTCATGTAAAATTTTAATTGTTCAGATTTGAAATTTGTTTCCCCTTTTCCGTAATCAATAAAAAGAAGGTTTTTTTCGAGATTATTCCTTCTTCCAGGAATATACTTACAAGCATTTGTACTAATTTTTTTGTCCCATTTATTAATTCCCTGAATTCTTTTTCATTAATACCATCTTCTTTTATCGAAATTTTACCCAGGAGGGTTTTCCGGCATTGATCAACGATGGAACGATGAATGTATTCCCCTTCATGAAAGTAAAGTGTATCATTTTGTCCAAGAAATCGCAGCATCATTTTCAATCGCTCCTTGTTTATCTTATTTTCATGAGCCAGAGCAGCGATATCGGCAGGATTTGGTTTTTCCATTCCTACATTCAATATTGTATTGCTCAACCAATCTAATTGTTCTTTTATTTTTTTGTCGATAGAGGCTTCATGTCCTTTCAAAACCCAGGTGTTTTTTTCTCTGCGAATCGCACCCTCACTTTGCATTTGTGCCAAAACATTTTCAAGGTAAAGTTTACCCGCTTCGTTTCCTGAAAAGTTCATTTTTCCGTAAAAGTATTCCGTTTCAAGCCCCTCTTGAAGAATTGGATTTTTTGCATGCCAGTTGGTAATTTCATCCAGTATAAAATTCCTGTATTCTTTATCCGACTTCTCAAGGATAGCAATGGTTTTATTTTCGGAATTCAGCAGTACAGTGCCACTGGAGCCTTCACCAGTAATCTCGCTGATCATACTTTTTTCATCCTTATCAAACCTTTCGGCAAGCATGGATAAAAATACCGGAGATTTAATTTTATTAAGTTCGATTTTTACAAGGTTAACTACTTTGTCGCTATGAAGCACAGCATTCGCCAGGTCAGTGAGATCACCGATCACTTTTTCTGTCCTTTTCTTATGGTGTAGGGGAGAGGCATCGATGATAGTTCCACCACCAAGAGTCAGGTCATTGGATGAATTCCGCATGATATATTTGTCCTTGTTGAACAAAATAGTAGGTTTGTCAAGATGGATCTGTACGATACCTGTTTCCCCCGGTGGAAGGTTCTCCTTATCCAGCAAGTGCACTTTAGCCAGGCATTCGAAAGTGCCCGTATAAAATGTTACCGTCGACCAGGTGTTGAGATAAACCGAATGATCAAATAAAGTAACAGTGGCATCCATCATGGAAGTGGGTTCAAGACTTTGGTTCGAAAGTACCATCCCTCTTGAATAATCTTCATATTTCATCCCGGTAAGATTAATGGCTGCCCTGTCGCCACCATATACTGTGTTTACCTGTTCGCCATGACGTTCGAGGTTTCTAATTTTTATTTTTTTTGATTTTCCGGGTAAAAGATAAAGGTCGTTTCCCACACTTATTTTTCCTTCTAACACCGATCCTGTAACCACAAAACCAACTCCTTTCACATTAAATATACGGTCGATATACATTCTGAACCTGTCCGATTCTTCTTTCTCCCTTATTTCAGGGATGGTGTTGTTAATGGTTTCGAGGAGTTCAGGTATCCCTTTTCCTGTAAGGGAAGACACGGGTAGGATGGGGGCATTGGACAGTTTTGTGCCTTCCAGAAATTCAGAAATTTCAAGTTCTCCTAATTCCAGTGTTTCCTCATCCACAAGATCTGCTTTATTGAGTGCAACAATACCCTTTTCAATACCAAGCATTTCGATGATCTGCAAGTGTTCCCGGGTTTGGGGCATGATGCCGCTATCAGCAGCTACCACCAAAAGTACGATATCAATACCGTAAGCTCCTGCTACCATAGTTTTGATAAAATCTTTATGTCCGGGAACATCCACTATTCCCATAGAATCTCCGGAAGATAAATTAAAATGAGAAAACCCAAGGTTGATGGTGATGCCCCTTTCTTTCTCTTCTTTATGAGTATCGCAATCAATCCCGGTCATTGCTTTGATCAAAGCAGTTTTTCCATGATCAACGTGTCCGGCTGTTCCAAGGATCAGATGTTTCATACTATAGGAATGAATTATACAATTTTATTACCGATTTACTTACTTGCTCAATTTCTTTCTCAGATATGGTAAGCATGTCGAAGTATAGCTCACCACTCTTTAACACTGATACTACCGGGATTTCCTCTTTGAGCAAGGCCCTGAATATTTTCTCAGCGAGTACGGCTCTTTTTTTATTGGTTTCCCCTTTCAGAATAAGTTTGACTGAATAACTGGGCACTTTTTCTGTAGGTAGGGAACCCCCTCCACAAAATCCCATGGAATCTACAACCTTGGCCTGTATATTATTATTTTCAAATTGCTTTATTAATTTTTCAGCCCTTTTTTTGATTGTGTCTGATGATTCTTCAAGTAACCTAAAGATCATATTATCGGTTTGCAGGCTTTTTTCATCGAGATAGTAGGAAAGCGCAGATTGCATAAAGGCTAACGTGGTTTTGCCCACTCTTAGCGCTCTGACCATCGGTTCTTTTTTAAGAATAGATATGTATTTCTTTTTACCTGCGATGATTCCTGCTTGTGGACCACCGATCAGTTTATCCCCACTAAAGCTAACCAGGTCAACCCCTTGTGCCAGCGTATCCCTCACGTCGGGTTCTGTAGCAAGGACATTGGTCTTGGTTTTACGTAATAATCCTGAGCCCATGTCATAAAACACGATTACTTTATGTTTTTTCCCCAGGGAAACCATCTCCTCCAGGCTAACTTCCTTGGTAAAGCCCTGGATCACATAATTCGACTGATGGGCCTTGAAAAGCATGGCTGTTTTTTTGGAGATGGCATTTTCATAATCCTTTGGATGTGTTTTATTGGTAGCGCCAACTTCTTTCATTTTGCAGTCTGAAGCCGCCATGATCTCCGGAATCCTGAAAGAACCACCGATTTCAATCAATTCACCTCTAGAGACTATTACTTCTTTTGCTTTAGCAAATGTCCTCAGGGTCAGCATCACTGCTGCGGCATTATTGTTTACGACAAGCACGTCTTCCGCACCCGTCAGATATTTTAGCTTTTCTGTTAAATGGTCGTGTCTTGATCCCCGTTCACCTATTTCAAGATTGTATTCAAGGTTGCTGTATCCATTTAAAATCGAAAAAGTATCGTGTAGTAATTTATCGCTGAAAGGAGCTCTTCCCAGGTTTGTATGGACAATTATACCTGTGGCATTCAATACTTTTTTAAGTTTTCTACCGATAAGTCGATTAATGAACTGATCTATTTGCCGGATAATGAATGCTTCATCAGGACAGGCTTTACCATTGAGGACAAGGCGGCGGGCAGAAGTTAAAGTTTCCCTGATGGCGAACTTTATAAGATCGGGGTTATACAGAATAATCATTTCCTTGATTTTTGAATTCTCAAGGAGTTTATCCACACCGGGTAGCTTTTTTAATTCTTCCTGAAATTTTTTCATTGTGACTTACCATTTAAAATAAGCAGAGAGGGCAGGAATCGAACCTGCCACAGCCGGTTTTATCCGTCTGCTACTGGTTTTGAAGACCAGTTGGAACACCAGTCCCGTCCTCTCTAACTCTTATTGTCCCGGTTTTCTTTCATGCTAAGTATCCCGGGCAAATTTCCAACTTTAAATAGTAATATTGAAAATTAACGCAACAGCAGCATCTTTTCCGAAACAAATCCTTCGGCAGTTTCTATGGTATAATAATAAAAACCTTTGCTTGCTTTGTTTCCTGAATTATCTGTTGCATCCCAGGTAACATGATGTTCACCGGGCATTAAATTTTTTTCTATAAGTTTTTTTACAAACTGTCCGTTTGCATTATAAATACTTATGTTTACCCTTGATGAATGATTTAGTGTAAAATCAATACGGGTTTCAGATACAAATGGGTTCGGATAATTTGACCCATGTAAAATTCCCTCAATATTTTCCTTAAGTGTGGTAGTGGGGTTGTATCCCATAAAATAATCGACATACTCACTTACAATGTAAGGCTTTAAATTCAAAGAATCCCCATTAGCCATTGCTGCAATTATCGTAGAAGAGGAAATTACTTTATAATTCAACTCTTCGTTTACAAATGATCGCTTATATCCATCCTCACTACTAAAAAGTACTTGTGCACCGTCGGACTCCAACCTGTCGATACTATAATGCGGACTTGATCCGCCTGTATAATAAATGGTAAGGCTTTCCGAGCAATTATAACATGCACCTTTTAGCGTTTCCACTTCCTCTTCTGATCCGTCATCAAGGTATGTAATTCCAAAATAATCAAAGAACGTGGTATTATCGTAATCAAATCCAATATTTACACTTTCAAAATATAAATTACCTCCATTATTTAAATAATTCATCAGTTTTGTCTGGTTAGCTCCAACTGCATAACCAGGAGGGGTAAAACCTCAGTCCAAACAAAAACACCCCATGGTAGCAAACACGATATCATAGGTGTCAAGGTTGTCCGGAAGATAAGTATAATAGTCGTAATCCAGCCCGGCTGAGACCAATGCACGGGTTAAGCCAATGGCTGGTGTAATCTGGTCGCCTTGTTCGGGACAGGTTACTGTTTGAATTCCATTATCATTGTCCCATACCAAGATATTGATCGGAATATCTTCGGTTATCCTCAAAAAATGAGCTTTGGAGGAATTGTTGGTTGAAAATTGATCGTCAGCTGAAACCACTGCGCCATATAAGACTGTATTATAGGCTGCATACGACATCCAACTGAAATCATAACTTCTCAGGTCTCCTGGCGATAATTCGTCAGTTTCTAAAATGCTTCCTAATATATCCCCGGTTTTGTAGTCGAATATTTTAACAGTATAATTACTCATGGAATTTAATCCAAGATTCTTCACATCCACTGTCCAGGTTTCTTCTTGTAAAATATTAATTTTTCCGGGTCCAGAAATATTATGTACACAGAGGTCATTGTTAAAATTCGATGTGAGCTTAATTTCAAATACATCCCACCAGTTCCAGTTAAAGGTACTTAATCCGTAAGTCCGGAATCGAATTCTCACTTCCTGGTTTGAAAAGGCCTCCATTGGAAATGAAATTTCAGTTCCATTGAATGCTCCCCATGTACCTTCCAATAAATTGTATTCCCAGATGGCTGTGGTATCCGTTGCCGTAAGCATAGCTATTTCGGCAAATTCGTCTCCGGTTCCGGAAAATACATCAAGATTTTGAGTAATGATCAACTCATCAACATTATCTCCAATCGAAATCATGGGTGAAAGTGCAGATTGGTTGAAATTACTGATTGAGGGGCTCCAGTAGAACTCCATTTTGCCAAGTTCAATTGTCCAGTTATCCTGGAGGAACCAACCCTGGCTCGTAGCGAAGTCTTCTTGCCAAATAACCGTTTGACAGAATCCCGGCAGTTTCAAAATAGTAATCAAAATGATGAGTAAAAAGATTTTCTTCATAATATTTATATTATTTAGAAGGGTGTAAAAATAGACATTAATTATATTTAGACAATAGATTTGCTTTCTTAGTTGTCAAACCATCTAATGGATAAAATGTTCGATCTTTACAATAATTCCATAATTCATAATATTTTCGTCAGTGATTTGATACATTTGCACTCACATGAAAAAAACTCCATTTCTATGAATAAGTTCAGCTATATCCTTTTTGTTTTAGGTTTCGTAATTTTTGGCTCAGGATGTTCGAAAATGCCGGAATACATTGTGGAGAATTTTAATCCAGCAACAAATTATTTTGAAGGACAGGACACTGTTTTACTGGATGTAGAAATTCCTGATAATATTTTCGAAGGCATAAGAATTCCATTTAATGGCTATTTTAAAATAAATTTTGATATTCGAAATAATTCCGGACGAGATCAGAGGTTTTATTACAAAATTTTTTACAAAAACGAGTCCTATTGTTATCCTGTAAATATTGGTGAGGGGGATACACTCGTTTATAATCCACTGGCAAGTGAAAATTTTTATGGGAGCTGGAAAGATGTAAACGATAGCTTTCATAGCAGTGGCATTATTCCTTCTGACGGGGAGCTTTACCCGGTGGTTGATTCTTTCTGTATAATAGGCAATCCGAGGGATGAAAGTATTTATTTCGGGAAGGATGAAGACGAAACCTATCCTGATCAGTCTAAAATTGAAGCAACAATAAAAATGATAGAAAATACGCCTGACTGGTTTAAAAGTATTGAAGAAAAGGCGGGGGTCAATAAAAGGAGTGCGGAAGAGCAAGTATTTTTGGATGCGCTATGGGTAATCAGGAACGACAGGGATAATGGCACTATAAATAATCGTTGGAAGCGGAATCCCAGGGCAGGAATTTATAGTTTTAAAATATTGATTGTAAATGAGGATCAAATGGCCTCCATCCCTGGTTATATTCAAAATATTGGAGTTAAAGCAGGAGATACACTTTACCAGGATCCTGATTTTTTCTTTGCATATGACCCTATTAATAAAACGAAAGATTATACTTTGATTGAATCTGAAGTTTGTATAAAAGCAAAGATAAAATTCGATTTTAGTTCTGGTATTTACCTGGATCCACTAAAATTTACGAGCCCTTCTGTAGATTTTAAAAATGTAAATTCATCCTGCAATGTTACTGAAGATCTTTATAAAAAGGCCCAGATTCAGCAGTTCTTTCATAACATTGATAAAAACTTTGTGATGGATAATGTTCCTTTGGTAAAAAATCTTGATGAGTTTACCAAAGAGGAATATGATAAATATACAGGGTACACTGAGGAGGAGATGGTAAAGGACTATATCAGAATATCAGAAGAGCCTTGTAAAACAGTGGCATATTCTGAATCCGATCATGCGGTAGTATTAAAAAATCCAGCTTCTTCAGCTTCAAATAGGAGAAAAGAGAATGTTGGGATTCAATCGAGGGTAGGATTTACTTATGGAAAAATAACGGCAAAGATAAAATTCCCCCAAATGCTAAATAAAGAAAATGTTTGGAACGGGATAACAAATGCTTTTTGGCTGATCTATCATGAGGAGAGTGGGTGGAACTACCGCCGGCCTTGCGAAAAATTAGGTTATATACCAAAAAGTGAAATTGGAAAGACGGATGTAAGGGTTCCTTCCACCTTTTATACCGAGATCGATATCGAAATAGTGAAGGCATCCAAACACTGGCCCCCTACTTCATATTATAATGATGTGACTTATCCAGGAGAGAATGATCCTGACCAGGAGGATGACATAATTGTTACCTGCACTAATTGGGATTTGGCATGCAATGAACCGGATAGTTTTAATGTTGGGGTTTTTAGTGTGAAGCATCTCGATAAAAAGTATTATCCCCACCGTTGGGATCATTGGTACAAAGCCCTGACCATGAAATATGCGGTGAATCATTCGAATATGTTTGACAGGGATTATTATTTCTATCAGATTGACTGGCAGCCCGACTGTATCATCTGGCGCATTGGCCCTGAAAAAGACCAGATGTTTGAAGTAGGTTATCTGGATGCAACCGTGAGCAATATTCCCAACAACCAAATGACCTTTATTGTTACCCAGGAATATCATCATAGCGAATGGTGGCCTACAACTCCATTTAAGCAGGAGTATATTCCATATCTTTCAAACGAAATAATAGGAAAAGTATATGAAGTGGTAATTGAGTAGGGTAAATATATTTTCAGACGATAAGGTATTTGTTCCTTCAGGTAACTGCTTCATTGTTTTATTAACAATTCGGTTTTAAAATATTCGTTATTTTAAAATTATAGGTTGTATTTAAACTTATAGTTTTGTTTTTAAATTAGAAAATAGATGGAAAAAATTTCCTTTTGCAAAAAAATGATTCGATTTAGTATGCTGTTTTTTATTCTGATTATTTTACTCGTCGGGTCTGTTAATACAGGGTTTGCACAAAAGGACTATAAAATTAAAATTGAATTAGAGGGTGCTCCGGATACAGTCCTGTACCTGGCTAATTACTATGGAGATAAAACCTACCTTAAGGATACTGCTTATATCGATAAACATGGACAATTTTTATTTGAGGGAGATAGTATCCTTCCGGCAGGCATATATATATTAGCCGGTCAATCCAATAACAAATACTTCGAGTTGATTGTAGATCATTACCAGCATTTTGCACTTAAGGCAGAACTCAAAGATATGATCTCCACTTCTGAAATAAAAAACTCGCCCGAAAACGAACTATTTTTCGCTTACATACGGCAATCTATGAAAACCTCAAATCAAATTGAGCAGCTTAAAACAGAAAGAAAGGAATATCAAAAAGAGGAGGATGGCTATAACAGAACGGGTAAAAAAATCAATAAACTGGAGATTAAACTAAAAGAGTACAAGGATAGTTTAGCTCTGGCGAATCCCGGTACCCTCCTTGCAGGTATTATCAATGCAATGAAGGAAATAAAACCAGATTCTATCCCTTTGGCAAAAAATGGACTTGATGACTCTTTGTTTGCTTACAACTTTTATAAAGATCATTACTGGGATAATTTTGACCTGACTGATGACCGCTTGCTAAGAACCCCCTTGTTTCATCATAAACTGGAAACCTATTTTGGGAAAGTCCTCTACCAGGTTCCCGATACGATAATAACTGAGGCAGATAAGATTATAGATATGGCCAGGCCAAATAAAGAGACATTCCGATATATTGTTTGGTACCTGACTTTCAAATTTGAGACTTCCAAAGTAATGGGTTTTGATGAGATTTTTGTACATATGGTGGATAACTACTATGCCAAAGGGGAAGCCTACTGGGCTGATTCATCGCTTGTAAAGTCCCTGTCAAAGCGCTCGCAGGAATTGCATAACGTTTTAATAGGTCATCCGGCAAAAGACCTGATATTACTTGATACCAATGAAAGATTTAAATCTTTGTATCGCGAAGAGGCCCCATATATGGTTGTTTTATTTTATGAATATGATTGCGGCCATTGCAGGCGCGAAATTGATGCGCTGAAGAAATGGTATGATAATAATGAAATAGGTTTTCAGGTGTTTGCAGTTTGTACGGATACATCGCTCACAAAATGGAAAGAGTTTGTAAAGAAAAAAAACCTGACATGGATTAATGTCAATGGCACCCGAAGTGTGACTCCAGACTATCACCAACTTTATGATATAAATATTACCCCCACCATCTTTTTATTGGATGATAAGAAAAAGATTTTGGCTAAACGTATTAAAACAGATCAGCTAAAACCTTTTTTAGAAAACTATCACAAGGCGAAGCAACGAAACAATTAATTGATAAGTCGTATAAATAGTCGTATATACAAAACAAAATATATATCCTGTCGTATACCGGGAACAACGCATATAAATAGGTTTAGATTAAGGGATGATGAATAAATTTGTTTTTTTAAAAGGGGTGATTTTCTTAGTCCTGCTAATTGGCTTTTCTGGCAGACTATTTTCTCAATGTCCGATCAATCCGGAAATAGATATAACTCAATTTTGCGATAGCCTTGAGGTACAGAATATTTCCGCCATAAATAGTGGAGATATTGATAGTATTCAATGGTATTTTGGTGAAGGAGATACAATCAGAATTATAGCGCCCCCCTTTAACAGCATTATTACAAATACCTATTCATCCTACGGGACTTATAATTTGTTTATGCGGGTATTCGGATCTGCCGGTTGCGATACATCACTAGTTGAACCCATCAAAATAGCAAAACCCAATGCTTCTTTCCAGGTAGTGAAGGGGTGTATTAACGACACTACTTTCTATACTGATTTTTCTCAACCCAATGCTGATAGTCTTGTAGCATGGGTATGGGATTTTGGTGATGGTAGCTTTTCATTTGATCAAAATACTTTCCATATATATAATGCAAGCAATAATTATCCAATTGAACTAAAAATAACCAACAATTACGGTTGCCTTGACAGCCTTACTAAAACGAAGCTCATTGAAAGTCCTGAAGCTGGATTTATAGCCGATACCGTTTGTAAAGGTATGGCTACTCAGTTCACAGATACATCGCAGGTGATTTCTACTTTAGTAAATCAGTGGGAATGGGACTTTGGTGATGGGAATACCAGCACTTCACAAAACCCTACGCATACTTTTACCACCTCAGGAATTCATTCAGTAAAACTTAAAGTTACAAATACGGCGGGATGTGCCGATTCTGTATTTCATGATGTCCTGGTTGGCTCTGCTCCAAAAGCATCATTTACCCTTGGAATTGGATGCCCATTTGATACTACATATTTCTATGATCAGTCTACCCCAAATGCTAGTTCAATAATTTCATGGGAATGGGATTTTGGTGATGGATCTCCTCATGGCTTTGCCGAAGATACTATACATGTGTATACCACTTTAGGCTTAATGAATGTTAAGTTAACCGTTATTAATAACCTGGGCTGTATTGATGATACTACGAGGGTAATCCCAATGGAAAAACCTTTCGCAGGCTTTTTAGCTGATAGTGTATGTTTGGGAAATCCAAATACATTTACTGATACTTCCACTTTTAATTCCGTATTCCCTGTTACCAGCTGGTTTTGGGAGTTTGGTGATGGGAATACTTCTACAAATAGTAATAACACAAGTCACCAATATGATAATGCTGGTTTGTATGATGTTAAAATGACCGTAGCAAATATTATTGGATGTGCAGATTCGGCTTTTCAAACTGTTTTAGTAGATACGCTCCCTGTTGCTGATTTTTCCTATGAGATTCCTTGCGAAGGTTTACAAACTTGTTTTTACGATGAATCTTTGTCAAATGCAGATACCCTTGAGGCGTGGGTGTGGAATTTTGGAGATGGTAGTATTTCCTTTTTACAAAATCCATGTCATATTTTTAGTGATACTGGCACGTATATTATTTCGCTGATAGTGACCAATACGGATGGTTGTGAATCTTTACCAAAATTTGATACAATATATGTGAGTACTGCGCCAAACGCAAATTTCGATTACAATGATGCATGTTTGCAAGATACCACCTATTTTCTCAACCTGACGGATACGATGGGGTATAGTGTGAGTAACTGGTTTTGGACTTTTGGAGATCCTGGGTCAGGCGTTAATAATAACTCAAGTCTTGAAAATCCATATCATCTTTTTTTAACGCCTGATCAATTTGCCGTCAAATTGGTGGCAACTAATGTTTATGGCTGTTCTGATTCGTTGGTAAAAATTGTTGCGGTTGACTCCA
Organism: Bacteroidales bacterium; assembly: GCA_021740645.1. Taxonomy (GTDB): domain Bacteria; phylum Bacteroidota; class Bacteroidia; order Bacteroidales; family JAADJA01; genus JAADJA01. The sequence continues at coordinate 39,648 of JAIOZL010000025.1, read as the reverse complement.
TTCCGGAGGCGGCTTTTCAATTTGCGGATACGGTGGCTGTGGGTTCTGAAGTACTAATAACAGATAACTCTGTGCCACACGGTTCTCTTATTATAAGTCGTTTTTGGGATTTTGGTGATGGTAATACAGCTTTAAATCCGAATCCTGTGATCCATACCTACGATAATCCCGGAGAATATACAATATGCCTTACCGCTGAAGATATCAATGGTTGCTCAAATACATTTTGCGACACCATTGTAATATCTGATTATCCCTTTGCGAATTTCAATTTTGCTTCGGATACCAGCTTTAATACATCCTTTTTTGATTTGTCAACCCCAGGTGCAAATGTGGTGGATTGGTTTTGGGATTTTGGTGATCCTACTGTAACCTCTGACACAATTTCCGGAGTGCAGAATCCCACGTATACTTATCCTGAAGAAGGGTTTTATACTGCATGCTTATGGATAACTGACAAATTTGGTGGAACTGACGATACCTGCATCTCGGTTTATTCCGGGAATGCGGTTATAGCCTCTTTCACAGAAAAGGGTCATTGTTTAGGAGATACTACCTGGTTTTTTGACCATTCCTACAGCCCGATTTCATCAGGTTTTGAAAACTGGTTCTGGGATTTTGGTGATGGAAATCAAATGACATATACTGAGCCTATTGATACCATCCCACATTACTATAGCGGTCCGGGAACATACCATGTAAAACTAGGTTTGTCTGCTACAGTAAATGGAATATTTATGACAGATACCATGCGTACGTTTATCCAGATATATGAACCCCCTATTGCTAAAATTGACACAGCAGGTCTGGGTGTTTGTTTTGGTACAGAAATTAACTTTACTGATTTGTCGATTGGTGCACCTGCTGATACGATAAAAGGATGGACCTGGGACTTTGGTAATGGCGATACTGCCTATATTCAAAATCCGATAAAAAATTATGCTGACACCGGTACATATAAGGTTAAATTATTTATCAATACTGTTTCGGGTTGTCATGATATTGATTCTGTAAATGCCTATGTAAACTTTGCCCCCTCATTCTCATTTTTGGTTGAAAATAATTGTGTGAATTCACCCACAAAGTTTATTCCTGATTACGATTCAACAAAACTTACCATCGTTTCATGGAATTGGAATTTTGGTGATATTACCGATCCTTTGAATACCTCTAATCTAGCCAGTCCAACACACGTATACGACCGAATAAATCTATATACTATTAAAATGAGAATGTCGGCACAAGGTTGCCCAGGAGAATCGGAACGGACTGTATTAATTTATCCGATACCTTTCAGTCAATTTAGTTTGAAAGCTGATTATAATGGGATACAGGGAAAAACTGCTTTTGAAAATGAATCAATCTATGCGCAGTCCTATCTTTGGGACTTTGGTAATGGGAATACATCTTCAGTGCCTAATCCAATTGAAGTATATGAGAAGGATAGTACATATTTGATATCTCTGACTTCTTATAATGAATATGGTTGCTCTGATACAAGTTGGCAGGAACTGCTTGTTTTCTTTAAAGGGCTTTATTTCCCAACTGCATTTTCGCCAAATAATCCAAATGATGCCATCAGTCGTTTTGAGCCCAAAGGAATAAATCTGAAAGAATACCTTGTCCAGGTTTTTGATATGAGAGGTAACCTCATGTGGGAAGGAAGTGAATTGGATGAAAATGGTTCCCCTACGGAAAGCTGGGATGGCTATTACGAGGGCCGATTAATGCCCCAAGGGATGTATGTATGGCAAGCCAGTGGAATATTCCTTGATGGAACCGCCTGGACCGGACAGTCGTTTGAAAATAATATAGCTCCTAAAACAAATGGGGTAGTTACCCTGATAAAATAGATATAGGTAACTGATATTTCTGATGTTGAACTTGTAGGAATCCAGAAGCCATTTGTTTTTCTTTAAATAACATTATCCGCTAATTTTAAAACCCTGATCTAAATGGTGTCATTTCAATTGATCCGCCATGGTGTGAAATGACCCTCTATCCATAATTATTAGCTTCCCTATTATTATACTAAAGATTGTTTGCCTCCTGCCAGGAAGACTATTCACAAAGAGGATGGTATTATGATTGATGGATATACTTTAATTCATCAAGTCATTATAATGAGGTTAATTTAGGCCAATTCACTATTCTGCCACGATTGTAATTTTTTAAATTAGATCATGTTATGTAGTCTGGGATCCACAGGTCAAATTTCAATTCACATAATTTCTGTCAAGCTGAGGTAAGTTAGCTCTTAACCAATTATCTTTAGGGATAATTAGTTACATGTTATGATCCTCTTTTAAAGCTTTCCATACTAACAATTCGGCATTTCTTGATTTATCCAAGGGAATATTTTAACCTCAGAGTCTTCAACACGACTCTTTAAGGAGTATGGCTGCTTATTGCGAGAAATTATATTAATTCAGAAAATGAATTCGGGATTTGTGCGGATATCCTAATTTTTCTAGCTATTCAAAATTACTAGAAAACCACCGGGTCAAAGATGATAGGATAGTCGTTAGCAAATGCGGATTGGCTTTTCACAAGGTGGATCTGGTCAAATTCAAACCTGAGGGTAATTTCATGGGTTCCACCTGTACCTGTCATTTGAGTTATACTTATATCGTAACTGTACATAAGTTTCATCCGTGAAAACCTGTTTACCATTGGGATGTTTATTCCAGTCATTAGCACAAGTGACTGATAATTGTATATCTGTGATTGTTTATTGCGATACCATGCGCCGGCATATAATACTGACTTAGCCACATTTGCACCCAGGGTAAAGGTGTGGAATCCTGCCTGATTTTCATATAATATTCCCGGATTGTAACGAAACCCTTTTTTTGCATCACTAACCTGAAAAATAACAAAATCAGCATGGGCTACATATTTTCTGGGAAGCCTAACATCCATATCATAAAATGACTCGTTGGGTTTGAATAAGTGATGCACTGCAGCGCCAAAAGTCATACTGATATATTGCTTTTCATAGTTGATCACACCTCCAATGCTCAAATCCGGATAAGATATGTTTTTATTTGAGAACCCTGAAAAGGATGATTGAGGATAAAGTAAGCCATGCCTGTGCTCGAGCTGATCACTCCAGATATAATCATCCGAATCAATTTGTTTTTGCACAAAGGAAGCCATAAAACCAAACTGGCTTGCAATATTACGGCTCATCCTTACTCTAACAGAGCCTAACCCACCTACCATATTTCTTCGGATAAACCCCTGGCCTTCTTTATTGGTGTTGAAAATAATTCCAAGTCCACCAGCACCAGGCATAAAGCGCTCGGCCACATCCATCGAGAAATTGTAGGATTTAAGATCATCACTGTATTGAGGCCATTGATTGTGATACATTAACCTGACTTTAAGTCCTTCGGAAAGCCCTACCATAGCAGGGTTATAAAAGAGAGGCGTATTATAATACTGGCTATAATAGGGTTCCTGAGCTTTAATTTCTATTGTTGAAAATACCAATAATAGCAAGCACGCCTTAAGTCCAAATATTATATTTCGCATTATTGTAGTGTTAGTGGACAAAATTATATATTTATGTCCTCGATTATGTGAATTTATACCTATTTTGGCCTTAATTGTTACAAAAGAAAGGAGTTAAAAAATTGCGCTTTATCCTTTTTTCCATAACCACTTTACGCTTTTTATTAATATAAAAATAAAAACAAGTGTAAAAATGATTGTAGCCCCTGAAGGAATATTAAAATAGTACGAAATACCAATTCCACTAAAAGAAGCTATAATGCCTATAGTTATTGATGAAAGGATGATTTTACGGTAGTCATTAAAAATCAGGTTGGAGGTAGATTGAGGGATTGTTAAAAGAGACATGATCAGGATAATTCCCACGATCTTTATGCTAATTACTATTGTTAGGGCCACTAAAATAATTAGCACATAATTATACAGATCCACCCGTATTTTCCTGGTTTTTGCAAAATCAGGATCAAAGGTGATATATAGGATCCTCTGATAATTGAGGTAAAAAAATGCAGTGATCAGGACCGAAAGTATAATTATAAGTAATAATTCCATGGCTGTTACAGTAAGGATACTTCCAAAAAGGTAACTCATAAGGTTAGGCGCATAACCAGGTGTCAAATAAATAAAAATAATCCCGATGGCCATCCCGAACGACCAAAAAATAGCAATTGCTGAATCTTCCCTGACTTCAGTTTTCCTGGATAAGAATTCGATCCCTGTAGCAGACAATATACTAAAAATTAGTGCTCCTATTAAAGGATTCATTCCTAAGAAGTAGCCAATTCCAATCCCCCCGAACGAAGTATGCGTAATACCTCCACTAATAAAAACAATTCTTTTTGTGACGATATATGTTCCTATTATACCACAGGTAATGCTGGTAAATAATGCAGCTATCAAAGCGTAATTAAAGAAGTTATAGCTAAATAGTTCACTCATAAATAATCAGCATTTCAATGATTATGTGTTTTTAAAACGGTATGAGGAATTTCCCCATGAGTTATTAATTGTATCGGGCAATTATATTCCTTCAATTGCTGTTCTGTAATGATATTGGACTGATGATAATGTAAAGCTCTGTTTACGCAGGCTATTGTTTTTACATGGGCAGATATCATGCCTACATCATGGGAAATCATAACAATGGCCATTGATTTGTTAAACCTCTTCAGCATTTTATACAATTCACCCTCAAATTGATTGTCAACAAAGGTGTTGGGCTCATCCAAAATTAATAATCGGGGATTCGAAACAACCGACCGGCAAAGTAATACTCTTTGCATTTGTCCGCCAGAAAGCTCACCTATTGGCTTATCCTTTATTTCAAATATTCCGGTTTCTTTCATTATATCATTAGCCGCATTTACTTGGGTTTGAGTGTTTGTTCGCTTATTCATCATTTTGAACATAAAGCCTGACAAAACCACTTCTTTCACTGAAATCGGGAAACGTTTGTCGATATTATTTATTTGTGGTAAATAACCTATACAACTTGATTCCTCATTGCCGTCAATGTGGTTAAATATTTTTCCTTTCCTTGGTTTAAGCAAGCCAAGGATTACTTTCACAAGGGTTGTTTTTCCACCCCCATTTGGTCCGATTACCCCTATAAAATCTCTTTCACAAATTTTAAAGTTTACTTCTTGTAACACATCCTCGCCATTATATGCTGCGGATATGTTGTGCAACTCTATTAATATATTTTTTGATTCTTCCAATTTATTCGCTTAAAACTTTCAATAATTGATTTGTAATATATCTTAGTTGTTTATCCCATTGGTAATCCAGTGGGTCTATAATAATTATCTCCCCTTCAATTTCTCTCTTCAATGACATGGCTTCATCCATATTAAATTCTCTTTGGATTAAAATAGCTTTGATATTCTTATCCTTCGCAAGCTCAACCATCTGCTTCATGTATTTCATCCCTGGTTCTTTCCCCTCAAGCTCCATAGGTACCTGTATTAAACTATAATCAGATGCAAAATAGGTTAGGGCGGGATGATAGATAATGAAATACCGATTGGTTAAATTTTCTAAACCGGTTATTATAAACTGATGTAGAGAATCTATTTCAGAATTAAAGGATTGCAGATTGTTATAAAACTCTTTCTCTTTTCCGGGATAGGTAGCTGCAAGAGTTTGAAAAATATTTTGGGCAATTATTTTTACATTATAAGGAGACATCCAAATGTGAGGATCAACCTCATAATGCTCATGATCCTCATGCACATCTGTGGTTGCTTCAATAAGTGTTAATCCTTCCGATAAATCGGCAAAATTAACCTGTTTAAAGTTATCTTCTAACTTGTTTATCCAGCCCCTTTCGAAACCAATATGGCCAATCTTAAGGTATAGCTTTGATTTAGAAATGTCTTCAATTTGCCGTGGTGATGGCTCATACGATGCCGGACTGGCGCCCGGAGGTATCAGTACATTTATTGTGAACGCATCACCGGCAATTTTTTCGACAAAGTATTTCTGGGGCAATATACTTACAGATATTACCTCCTTTTCTTTGCTCTCTTTGGGACTCTTGCAGCTTCCTATTAAGGATACTAGTATAACAGAAAAAATAATATTTAAAATTCGATTCATAGTTATCTTAAAGGTTACAGTTGTCGCATATCCCAATTACTAAATAATTGGCTTCTTTCTTAATAAACCCCTCTGGTAAATGAATGTCGTTAAATTTAATTTCCGGTAAGCACATCACTTTTTCACATTCAGAACATTTAAAATGAAGATGTTCCTCGGGGGTTTGCTGTAAAATATATTTGGTCATTTCATTTTTTCCGTATACCGGGTGAAGGATGCCATTTTCACTAAAAGTTTTTAATGTACGGTAAATACTTGCCCTGTCAAAACTATATTCTATCCTGCTGTGTATTTCTCTTTCCGACAAAGCCTGATCAGATTCAATGAATAATTTAAGGACTTCTATTCTCCCCGTGGTTTTACTAAGCTTGTGTTTCCGCAATATAACAGTAGCGTCCATAACAAATGCGACAAAGTTGCAAAAATAATAAAAATATGTAGAGAAATTTTAATTTAATTTACCGGAAAGAAATTGACCGGTATAGGAGTCTTTGATTTTTGCCAGGTCTTCAGGTGTTCCTTCAAAAACAACATTTCCTCCTAATTCGCCACCTTCCGGGCCAAGGTCAATGATCCAGTCGGCATATTTTACAACGTCCATGTTATGCTCAATTACGATTATCGAATGTCCTTTCTCAATTAGAGCATCAAATGAAATGAGTAATTTGGAAATGTCGTGAAAATGAAGTCCGGTGGTCGGCTCATCAAAGATGAAAAGGGTAGTAGCATCGGTGGCGCCTTTGGATAGAAATAAAGCCAGCTTTACACGCTGCGCTTCCCCACCAGATAATGTACTGGATGATTGTCCCAAACCCAGATAACCAAGGCCTACATCCTGCAAAGGTTTTAGCTTTTCAATTATTTTATTTTCATAGGAACTAGGTTTCTCCGAAGATCCAAAGAATTCAATGGCCTCATTAATGGTCATATTCAGAATATGGCTGATGTTTTTCCCTTTGAAATGGATATCTAATATTTCATCCTTAAATCTTTTTCCACCACAGTTTTCACACTTTAAATAAATGTCAGCCATAAACTGCATTTCGATTTTTACAACTCCTTCACCTTCACATTCTTCACATCTGCCTCCTTCAATGTTGAAAGAAAAAACGCCTGGTTTATATCCCCTGACCTTAGAAAGTTTCTGGTTTGCAAATAGGTTTCTGATATCGTCATATGCTTTTACGTAGGTGGCTGGATTGGAACGGGTGGATCGCCCAATAGGGTTTTGATCTACCATTTCAATATGTGCAATTTTATTAAAATCACCATCAATACGATCGAATTTGCCTGTTTTCTCTCCATATCCTCCCTTCATTTTCTTTAGCGAGGGATAGAGAATATTTTTAACCAGAGAGGTTTTTCCAGAACCGCTAACCCCTGTAATTAAGGTTATACAATTTAATGGGAATTTTATATCCAGCCCTTTTAAGTTATTTTCTCTGGCCCCTACTATACGGATGTAGTCCTTCCATATACGTCGATTTTCTGGGACCTGGATAGTAAGCCTTTTTGTCAGGTATTTAGCTGTGAAGCTTTCTTCTGATTCAATCAGTTCCTCAAAGTTTCCCTGGAAAATTAATTCTCCTCCATTGACTCCCGCTTTGGGCCCAATATCAATAATCTGGTCTGCCTCCTTTATAATTTCCTCATCATGTTCTACAACAATTACAGTATTTCCTGCATCACGGAGCTGTTTCAGTACCTTTATCAATAAATGAGTATCTCTGGGGTGGAGGCCAATACTAGGCTCATCAAGAATATAGATGGACCCCACTAGACTACTCCCAAGTGAAGTAGCCAGATTAATCCTTTGCGATTCGCCTCCGGATAGTGTATTCGATAATCTGTTTAAAGTTAAATAGCCAAGTCCGACATGAATTAAATACAATACCCGATTTTCAATTTCAGTAAGTAATCTGTTCGCTACCTGATGTTCATAATCATTGAGAGGCAAGCCTTTTAAGAAAGCCGGGATTTCTTTTACAGGCATCAATACAATTTCGCTAATTGATTTATTGCCGATTTTAACATAGTTAGCATCTTTTCGCAGCCTGGTTCCATTGCATTCAGGGCATATTGTCTTTCCCCTGTATCTTGACAACATTACACGGTATTGAATCTTATAGGTTTGCTCTTCTACATAGCTGAAAAAATCATTTAAACCATGAAAATATGTATTTCCGGTCCAAAGTAAATCATAATGTTCTGGTGTCAATTCATAAACGGGTTTATGTATAGGGAAATCAAACTTATATGCATTTCTCACAAGCTGATCTTTCCATTCACTCATTTTTTCACCCTTCCAGCACACAATTGCCTCTTCATACACTGAAAGCGCCTTATTTGGAATTACAAGATCAGGGTCTATCCCAATTACACTTCCAAATCCTTCGCATGATTTGCATGCCCCAAATGGATTATTAAAGCTGAATAAATTAACTGAAGGCTCTTCAAAAATTAGCTGATCTGCTTCAAATTTGTTTGAAAATTCCTCTGTATGGGTATCTTTTTCTGATTTTATTTCAACGATACAGCTTCCCTGCCCTTCATAAAATGCAGTTTGAATTGAATCAGAAATCCTTGAAATGAAATCTGCATCCTTATTATTTTCAGGGACGATTACGCGATCAATCACAAGGAAAAACCTGTCACTTTTTTTAATAGGTAAATTTAAAGCTTCTTCAATTCGCACAATGCCTTCATTTGTAATTACCCTACTAAACCCCTGCTGCATAAGAACTGAAAGGTGCTCTTGAACTGATCTCCCCTTTTTAGTTTCAAGATTAACATAAAGCATGACCTGGGAATCTTTGGATTGACCTAGGATGAAGTCTGTAATTTGTGATACAGTATTTCGTTCGACTACTTGGCCTGATACAGGCGAATAAGTTTTGCCAATGCGTGCAAAAAGCAGCTTTAAATACTCATATATTTCTGTGGATGTTCCAACTGTAGATCTTGGATTTCTCGTGTTCACCTTTTGTTCGATAGCAATGGCAGGTGCGATTCCTTTTATATAATCCACTTCAGGTTTTGACATACGGCCCAAAAACTGCCTGGCATAAGAACTTAAACTCTCTACGTATCTTCTTTGTCCATCTGCAAATAATGTATCGAAAGCCAGTGAAGACTTGCCTGAGCCAGAGAGTCCGGTAATAACAACAAGTTTGTTTTTAGGAATAGCTAAATCGATATTCTTAAGGTTATGCATCCTTGCTCCCTTAATAAGGATATAATGTCTTGGATCGTAAGAAGCAATGTCAGTATTTAACATTTTTTAATATTGTAGCGGCCAAAATTATCAATTAAATTTGCAAGTGATCAATATTTATCATACTTTTGTATAATTATTGTAAGGAAACTAATAAAAAAATCGTCAAACCTTTAAACATAAAACGCCTATAGAATATAATATCTACCATTTTTAACCCATAATAAAGGAGGTACAAAATGAAAGCTCAGACAATTCAAGACCGCGAGCTAATAAGTAGATATTTAAAAGGCGATCATTCCTGTTTAGAAGATCTCATTCACCGTCATAAAAATCGAGTATTTGCATATATTTTAATGATTGTAAAGGACAAAGATCTTGCAGATGACCTGTTTCAGGATACCTTTATTAAAGTAGTTAATACAATTAGGGCTGGATCGTATAATGAGGAGGGCAAGTTTCTTCAATGGGTAATGCGAATCGCTCATAACTTAATCATTGATCATTTCAGAAAGTCTAATAGAATTCCTGTTATAGATAACAGCAAAAATGACGACTTTAACATCTTTGATACTATTAATGTAATGGATAAGTCAATTGAGGAGCAGATCATCACTGATCAAATTCATAAAGACGTGAGGAAGCTGGTTGAATTGCTTCCTGATGAACAAAAAGAAGTGTTATATATGAGGCATTATGCTGAAATGTCGTTTAAAGACATTGCAGAAGTTACAGGAGTTAGTATTAATACTGCGCTTGGCAGAATGAGATATGCGCTTATCAATCTTAGAAAATTGATTTCTGAAAAAAACATTGTTCTTACCCAATAGGTAATTAGGATCGTTAAAATTATGTTTGATTATAAATTTTTTGCTACTCAGTAAAATAAATTTTTAAGGAATCGCGTTTGCTACATTGAAAATAAAAAATAATGTATCAAATTTGCCTATGAAAGATTCCTTTACTTTAAATGAACTAATTCAATTTTCTGATAATATGTTTCATAATGCTAAAAAGAAGCATTTATCTGATGATTCTCATAACGATGAATCCTCAGTTTTACCAGATGATAGAATTATTGCCAACATTTTGAATTATTCGCGAGCTTTAAATGTTATTCGAACAAAAAGGGCTGGAACTATCAATTTGTTGATGAACTAAAAAAATTTGTTAACCCTTAGCTCTCCTGATGGAGAGCTTTTTTTTTGTTAATCCTGAAATGCAACCTGTAGATTTTGTATATTGAGGGTTTAATAATGTTTATAATTTGATCATAAGATTGGTATGACGAAAAAGGACAGATATAATGAAGTGCTTGCGTGGTTTGAAGAAAACAACCCAATGGCTGAAACGGAGTTGACCTACACAAATCCCTATGAATTAGCTGTAGCAGTAATTCTTTCTGCCCAATGTACAGATGTGCGGGTAAATATGATCACCCCTGGTTTTTTTACGCAATTTCCAACTGAAACTGAGTTAGCTGCGGCCTCACATGAAGATGTTTATGAAATTATAAAGAGTTGCTCTTATCCAAATAATAAGGCTAAAAATCTTATCGGCCTGGCCCACGTACTTATCCATGAATTCAAAAGGCAAATGCCATCCGATATTGATGAATTGCAGAAATTGCCGGGCGTAGGAAGAAAAACTGCAAATGTAATTGCCTCGGTTTGTTATAATAAACCTGCTATGGCTGTTGATACTCATGTTTTTAGAGTATCTGACCGCATAGGACTTACTACTAATGCAAGAACTCCTTTGGCCGCTGAAAGGCAATTGGTAAAGTTTATTCCTGATGATAAAATTCACAAAGCCCATCATTGGTTAATTTTGCATGGGAGATATATTTGTAAGGCCCGGAGACCACTATGTAATGAATGTGGTTTAACTCGATTTTGTAAATATTTTTCGAAAATTAATAGAATAAAATCTCAACCTTTTGTTGAAAATTAGTGATATTCATTATTCAATAATTTTTATGATTATCTTAATTTTGTACGAAACAAAACTAAATGATGAAGATTTCTTTAAAAATTGGCGATAAAGCACCGGATATAGTTGCAATTGACCAGGATGGCAAGGCACTAAAATTAGCAGATTATAAAGGAAAAAAAGTAATCCTGTTTTTTTATCCCAAAGCGAACACCCCGGGATGCACAGCAGAGGCATGTAATTTAAGCGAAAATTATTCCCTATTAATTGAAAAAGGTTTTGCTATTATTGGGGTGAGTGCCGATGATATTAAAAAGCAAAAAAGTTTCTCTGAAAAGTTTAATTTCCCTTATCCATTAATACCTGATACAGATAAGAAAGTAGTAAAGGATTACGGAGTTTGGGGGGTAAAAAGTATGTATGGAAGAGAGTATGAAGGTATTTATCGTACTACATATATTATTTCAGAAAACGGTAAAATTGAGAAAATATTTGAGAAGGTTAAAACAAAAGACCACACCGCTCAAATACTAAGTGAATATTAATCAAAACTATAATATTATGGCGAAAGAAAACAATGAAGGCAATAAAGAAAAATTAAAAGCCCTTCAATTAACCCTTGATAAAATTGAGCGTTCGTACGGAAAAGGTGCGATAATGAAATTGGGCGATTCCAATATTGAAAAAATTCCTGCTATTTCTACGGGATCAATAGGATTGGATATTTCCCTTGGAATAGGAGGTTTACCGAAGGGTAGGGTAGTGGAGATTTATGGCCCGGAAGCATCTGGAAAAACAACCCTGGCTATTCATGCAATTGCTGAGGCTCAAAAATTGGGTGGAATCGCAGCATTTATTGATGCTGAACATGCATTCGACAGGTTTTATGCACAAAAACTTGGAGTTGATATTGAAAACCTTTTGGTTTCCCAACCTGATAATGGGGAGCAAGCACTGGAGATAACGGAGAATCTCATTCGGTCGGGAGCTATTGATATAATTGTGATTGATTCAGTTGCCGCACTAACTCCCCGAAGTGAAATTGAGGGTGAAATGGGTGATTCCAAGATGGGTTTGCAAGCCCGACTAATGTCTCAGGCTCTTCGTAAGTTAACCTCCACAATTAGTAAAACGGGAGCTTGTTGTGTATTCATAAACCAACTCCGCGAAAAAATTGGCGTAATGTTCGGTAATCCTGAAACTACGACCGGGGGGAATGCCCTAAAATTTTATGCATCTGTGCGATTAGATATCAGAAGGATTAGCCAGATTAAAGATGGAGATAAAGTAGTGGGTAACCGTGTGAGGGTTAAGGTTGTAAAAAACAAAGTTGCCCCTCCGTTTCAAACTGCAGAATTCGATATTATTTATGGCGAAGGATTTTCTAAAACCGGGGAGTTGATCGATCTGGGAGTGGATATGGGAATAATTAATAAAAGTGGGTCATGGTATAGCTATGGTGAGACTAAGTTGGGTCAGGGAAGAGATGCAGTTAAAGCCTTGTTAACAGATAACCCTGAGCTAGCAGAAGAAATAGAAAAATTGATCAGGGAAAAAGTTTAGTCTGTTCACACCACCTTTGCATATCTTTCGTTTTATAGTTTTTACGAACGAATTTTCAGGTAATATGAGTAAGTATTTATATGGATTGGTCATGGTATTGCTGGTATATAGTTGCAGTACGGATTCTACTAAAAATGAGCAAAAAGAAAGCAGTACCACTTTAAAAAAATCCAGTAGCCAAATTGAGTTGTTAAATGAGAAAATTAAAAATGATACCATCAATCCTGATCTTTTTCATCAGAGGTCGGAACTTTATCTTCAAAAGGGGGATTATTATTCGGCATTAAAAGACATTTTATCTGCACTTGAAATAGATTCTACATATAGTACGTATTATGTTACATTATCAGATGTTTACCTCGCTTTGGGCAAAATGAAGAAGACCGTCCGAGCGCTTGAAAAAGCGATTGAGTTGGATTCAGATCAAACCGAGGCCTATCTCAAGCTTGCTGAAATAAGTGTGGCAATCAGAGAATATAAAAAGGCTCTAACCTATATAGATATTGCCTTAAAAAAAGATGAACTTTCTGCTAAGGGATACTATTTAAGAGGGCTCGTGATGATGGAAAATGGGGATACAATAAGGGGAATCAGGAATTTCCAAAAATCTATTGATGTTCAGCAAAATTACATGGATGCCCATATTCAGTTGGGGATGCTTTATGCCGAGAAAAAGAATAAACTTGCCGTTGATTATTTCAATAATGCATTAAATATTGAACCAGATAATATCGATGTGAAATATTACCTGGCAATGTTTTACCAGGAAAACGCAGATTACGAAAAAGCTATTCAAACCTATAACTCTATCCTGGATCAGGATCCTGATTTTTACATTGCATATTATAATGTCGGATACATTAAACTTGTTTTTCAAAAGGATTTTCCTGAGGCAATAAACCAGTTTACCAAATGCATTGAAATAAAGGACGATTACATCGATGCTTATTACAATAGAGGTTTTGCTTATGAATTACTTAAAGATGTTGAAAACTCAAGAAAAGATTATAAAAAAACCCTTGAACTTCTTCCAAATTATGAAAAAGCAATTGACGGCCTTAATCGGATTGACGATTATTTAATCAATCAAACCTCCCATTGAAATTACAAAAACAGTGCGGCACCAATCTGGTAAACCAGAAAAGACACCACCCATGCAACAGCAGTGGTATAAGTTACCATAAACAGTGCCCACCTCCATTTCCCGGCCTCTCTTCTAACTGCGGCTACAACAGCAACACAGGGAAAATATAAGAGGATAAACATTAAAAATGAAAAAGCCGAAACCTTATTAAAAATATTTTCACCAGAGTTTTCTCCTTCAGAATACTTTGCACTTTGCAATTTTTTGATAAGTGTTTCATTTGTATTATTAGGATCGCTATCCGTTTGATAAAGAACTCCCATCGTACTTACAACAACTTCTTTAGCTGCTACGCCTGCAAGCAAACTTACACTCATTTTCCAGTCAAAACCCAGAGGGGCCATTACCGGTTGAATTGCTTTCCCTATGATTCCAATAAATGAGTTTTGCTGCTGATAGTTTAGCTTTTCAAAGGTGAGCCGATCGACTTCCAAACGTTTTTCTTGTTCCCAATGAAGCTTAGTTTCAGGGTTATAATTTATTTGTTGATTGTAATATCTTTCAATGTCGCTGATCTGTTGATCATATTCCAGTGATTTTTGTGTATGCCTGGGGAAATAGCCTAAAGCCCAAATTATAATAGCAGCCACCATTATTACCCCTCCCATTTTTTTTATATACAGGGAAGCTTTAATCCACATATGTTTTACAGTTGTCCTGAATGTTGGCAACCTATATGGTGGTAGCTCCATAACAAAGGGTGCTTCTTTCGATTTAAATATGGTTTTTTTAAAAAGAATAGCAAACAGTATGGCGAAAATAATTCCAATGGCGTAGACAGTAAAAAGGACTGTTACTTCCATCTTTGGAAAAAATGCTCCAATAATCAAAATATATACAGGCAGACGTGCACTGCACGACATAAACGGATTGATAAGGATAGAAAGCAGTCTCTCATTCCTGTTTTCTAAAGTCCTAGTAGCCATTATTGCCGGGACATTGCAGCCAAATCCCATGATGAGTGGAATAAAGGACTTTCCATGCAACCCAATTTTATGCATAAGTTTATCCATAATAAAGGCTGCACGGGCCATATAACCTGTATCTTCCATAAATGAGATAAAGAAGAAAAGAATAATAATATTGGGCAGAAAAACAATTACCCCACCAACTCCATTAATTACCCCATTTATAAGGAGGTCTTTGAAAAAGCTATCGTTTAGAAGCTGGTCCATTCCAAAGGCAGTTTTTTCAACCAGGAATTCAATCCAGCCCTGCGGGATTTCACCCAGGTTAAAAGTCGCCTGGAACATTACCCATAGAAAGAAAATGAAAATGGGAAACCCAAAAATTTTATGTGTAATAAATGTATCAATAATTTCAGTTTCAGTCTTAACCTTCCGTTTTAGTTTATTTGGTAGATATGTCTCTTTTAAAGCTCCAGCAATAAATCCATATTTCGAATCAGTGATAAGGGTTTCACTGTCCTCTTTATAAATTGATTCAAGCTTTTTAATTTCTGCACTTACAATTTCTTTTATTTGATTGAAGTTTTGTGTTCTTGACAGTGAGAAATTAGCACCTTCATCTTTCTCTAATAATTTAATTGCATAAAATCTTGTCGAAACCTTATCAACCAATCCCTTATTTTTTCTAATTTCTTTTTGGATTAAGCCAATAGATTTTTCAACATTTTCACCATAGTTAATATGAATATGCCTAACAGAGGGTTCTTTATCTTCGTATACTTCTATTACTTTTCTAAATAACTCCGTTAACCCTGTACCTTTAGAGCCTATGGTTGGTGTAATTGGTATTCCAATCATTTTGCCTAAACAATCAAAATCGAATTTATCTCCTTTTTGTATTAATTCATCATACATATTCAGGGCAACCACAACCTTTTGATCCATATCAATAAGTTGAGTTGTGAGATAAAGGTTTCGTTCAAGATTAGAACTATCAATAACATTTAAAATAACATCGGGTTGGTGACCCAGAATATATTTGCGTACATATAATTCTTCCGGTGAGTAAGCTGTTAAAGAGTAGGTTCCGGGTAAGTCAATAATATTTAATGTGTATCCGTCAAGTTTAAATTTAGCTTGCTTTGAGTCTACAGTTACTCCACTGTAATTCCCAACATGTTCTTTAGACCCTGAGGCATAATTGAAAATAGTGGTTTTCCCGGAATTTGGATTGCCAACAAGGGCTATGTCAATTACCTTACTTTTTTCTTTAAGTGATTTTTTTAGGGTTTTGTCATCTATTGTACCAAGGAAATTGTTAAGTGTGTGAACTCCCAATAAAGCCTCAGAGGAAGATAATACTTCAACTAGTTTGGCCTCGCTTTGTCTCAGCGATATTTCATATCCAAGAATATTGTATTCAATCGGGTCACGTAACGGAGCTTTTTTAACAACTGTTACAACCTTACCCTGAACGAATCCCATTTCGGTAATTCTTTTTCTAAATGCCCCCCTGCCTTTAACTTTGGTAATAATACCTTTTTCTCCCTGCTCGAGATCAAATAAAGTCATTGTCCTAATTTAGATCAATTATGAATTGGCAAAGATATTTAAATTTAATTCGGATAAAGTATTACTCAAAAAATAAATAAACCTGTCGTGGCTAGCAATACTTTTCTGACAATTATAATGTCATATTTGCAAATTTTAAGGTTAATTGGTTAATTGTCTCATATTTGGACTATTTTCCAAAATTTAGACATTATTTAGATTTGGGAATAAATTTTTATAACTTTATAAAGAGGTTTTCTTTTAAAATAAGCTGTTAAAATATTGTTAATGAGTTATATTTGGAGGATGTCTATATCTGGAGCATATTAATGGAATTATATTTGACTATTTCCAGCTCGAACAAAAGTCATTACTAATTGTAGTGGTAGGATAGTTAATGTTCAATAAATTAATAAATTAAGGTATATTTCAGGAATGTAGGGATAATTAGTAACCAATGAGCTGAAAGGTTCATTGCATATTTATTCTTGTATTATTGGAAGAGCTATTATATCAATATGGCTACCAAGCAAGATACAGTCATTACGGAATTGAAGTTAAGGATTAAACTTCTTGAAAAACAAGGTGCCTTGTCACCTGGATGGATGGAGGAAAAATTACTTTTATGGTTAGTTTCTGAAACGATAGAAATGGCCAATAAAAGTGATGAGTTACTTAACAACCTTGTGGAACGTATATGCGTTATCCTGGATTTACAATATGGTGCATGCTGTGCTGTAAAAGAAGGCCATTTGATTACGCACGCGGTTTATGCAGAAGATGATTATAATGATTTAAATCGTTTTGTTATCCCTTTAGTTGAGGAAAGTCTTGTGAAGCTGGATGAGGAGCCTCATTTTATTGAATCAGGAAATGTTAATCTGAAAAGTTCTGGTGCATTTGATGGATCAGTTCCTCCATTTTTAATAGGACTTTTCCCTTTTCAAAGCTTGGTAATTCCTCTTGGTAGCTTTGTTTTTTATGCAACAGATGATAACAGGTTTAAAGTAAGGCAATTTAGCCTAATGATCCACCAGGTAATCAAAATGGCAATTGCTAAATTTGAAAAATTGAATTTGCTGGAAGAACTTAAAAAAGTGAATTCTTCCTTTGAAACGGAATTAAGAAAGAGAACGGAAGAATTAAAGAAAAAAATTGAGAATGTGAATATTGATACCAACAAAGATTTAGAAAATAAACCAACTTCCGTAAAAAAGCCGGAAGCTAAAGATATTGATTTTTTAAAGGATATCAGTGTTGAGATCAGGACTCCAATGAATGGTATCCTGGGATTTTCTGAAATCCTTAGAGATGAAAACATTCCTGCAGGTGAAAAGAATAATTATATCGATATAATAAAATCTTGTGCAAATTCATTAATGAAAATTGTGGATGATGCTGTTAGTTATAACTATATCGAATCAGGGAAATTGGAGTTAAAAAGCCGTGAATTTCCTATTGCAAAATTCCTTACAGAGATATATGATCATTTTAAAAAAGATGAACTATATACACAGAGAGAGCACGTGGATTTAAGGCTGAGTATAAATGTAAATGGAAATACACAATTATTTACTGACGAAGAAAGGTTAAAACAAATTTTATATTGTTTGATCAATAATGCGATTAAGTTTACTGGTGAAGGATATATTGAGTTTGGTTGTAGCCGCCAGGCTAAAGACATTCAGGCAAAAGATTCTGTAAAAAAGAAAGATATTATATTCTTCGTTAAGGATACTGGAATGGGTATCTCACCTGATATTCAGGATAAAATATTTGATCCGCTTTTTAAATATGAGCATGAGATTTCAAAATTATACAGTGGTTTAGGAATAGGCCTTTCCCTTGCAAAGAATCTCGTACATGCATTAGGAGGGATAATTTGGTTTGAATCTGTCCTTGAATCTGGCTCCCAATTTTATTTTACACTACCTGAATCAGCCATTGTTTCTGCTACAGAAGAATTCCTGCTGAAAGATGAAAATGGTGAAGTATTTTACAATTGGGAGGATAAAAAAATACTTATTGTTGAAGATGACGATATGAGTATTATATATTTGAAAGAAGTATTACGCGCGACTAATGCAAGCATACTTTTAGCCAAAGATGGTAAAAATGCGATTGATTTGGCTAAGAAGCATCCTGAGATTAATTTGATCCTAATGGACATTAAATTGCCCGGTATCAACGGGTATGAAGTCACCTCCATCATTAAAGAGTTTCTGAACGTACCTATTATTGCGCAAACTGCCTATGCCATGGCTGACGATTATAAAAAAAGCCAGGAAGTTGGTTGTGATGAATATATTTCCAAACCCATTAACAGGAGAAAGCTTTTGAAACTAATGAATAATCTTTTTGCAAAGTATGAATCAATTTAGTTGTTTTTCTATATTGACCTGCCTTTAAATATTTACTACCTTTACATATTATTCACCAACTAAAACCTTTAAAATGGAAAAACTATTTAATTGTTTGACCTGGAATATAGAGAATTTTGGGTCTGATTCAAGGGATGAAAATGGACATTTAAAACCATATTTTAAAGCGAAAGTGCTAAAAGTAGTGAATGAGATCAAGTCCAATGATCCTGATATTTTCGCCATATTCGAAGTAAGAAGTACGGATGTTTTTGAAGAATTTATGGAACACTTTCGGGGATATTCCTTTTATATCACAGAAGGCCCGCAATCCCAGGAAATTCTGCTTGCAGTTCGCGGCACATTTACCTCATTTATTACACAACGAATTGAATTTAAGTCGGGTAATCAAATGCTCAGGCCTGGAATGTTGCTCACAGTTGTGATAGATGATGTAAAATATTCATTGCTTTTTGTTCACTTGAAAAGTCTTAAAGACCCCGTTGGATGGGGCTTACGTGATGACATGTTTAATAAAATAAGGAGTCTAAAGAAAGCGATTAATGAAAAAGCAGGAGGTGTGAATAAAGCAAATTTTATTGTGGCAGGCGATTTTAATTCCATGGGTATGAATTATACATATGGGGATCATGATGTAACATCCGAAGAGGAAATTGAAAGAATGAAAAAAATGGCGGCCTCTGGAAACTATAAGATGAAGCTTTTATCAAAATCACATGACTACAGCTATTATAATGGCAGAAATTCAGGCCTTCTTGGTAATCTTGATCATGTTTTTGCGTCAGACCATCTTGCGTTTAAAAAATTTAATGATAAAAACGTAAAGGTTTGTGGCTTAACAAAAAATGCTTTGGGTTCAGATGAAACGGAACAATGGATAAAAGACTTTTCTGATCATGCTTATCTTTACTTCGAGCTTCAAAAATCAGAATAGTGGATTCTCAGGAGTTGCCAGGTCAATTTCTTCTTTTGTTTCAGATAAATAGTGCAATGTCTTGTGAGCATTTACCAGACGGAATCCCCAGCGGGATTTAAATAATCTGTTGACTTCAGAAATGGCATTTTCTTTAGCAGCGATAGTGTTTTTTTGATAAAGCGATATAAAATCCTGCAAATCCTGGTAAATGTCAGTAAAGTGCTCAGCCAGGCTTCCCTTGATCATGTCATTCGTATTGTCCGCATTATCTACATACCAAAATTCGTCTTGTTTTCCGAATTTATTTCTTAAGGTATTGAATAAGATTTCCCAATCTTCCTCTGTGACAAAACGTTCGTTTGCATCAGGATTACTCACCTCAGTTTCAGGAAGGAGACTAGCTTTTATATAGAGCAACGGACATACTTTCCTCAGGTAGTCTATTAGCTTGGCTTTAGAAGTGGTTTCAGCATTACGCATTGCTATACAATAATCGTTAGCAACTGTTAAAAGCTCAAAAACATTTTTAGAAGTGACCGGTGATTCAGGAATCTCGCTCATAATAGAATCATTTGTTTTGCAAAAATCTTAAAATTATTTCATTTCTATAAATTCGCTATGTTAAATAGGAAATTTTTGGTATATAATATGAGCTCTCCGAGCCTCCAACCACTGAGATTTCCCTCTGAGGTTATTTAAAAATAGAACATGCAACCTATTAGTTTTCAGAAATAAATACTGATTTTGCAGCAGCACAAATTGGACAAACCCAATCTTCAGGTAAATCTGCAAAAGGAGTTCCCTCAGCAATTCCCTGGGAGTCATCACCTATCGCTGGTTCATAAACATAGGCACAGATAGGACAGATGAAATTTGGTCCAAAGTCTTCCTCCTTTTTATTTAAATCACTTTGATCATTTTTTAATGCTAATTTACTTTTATCAATGTAAGTGGGTGCTCTTTCAGGTGCCATAAGTTTCATTTCATCCCTAAAGTATTTATAAGTAAGTGAATCTTTTTCAGGGGCTAATAATTCTCCTTCTGTAACTTCTCCAATAAAAAGATAATGCGATCCAACATCAAACTTATCAACTACTTTACATTCAAAATATGCCACTGCATGTGTAGTGATAACAGGGGCTCCATTTTTCCCTTCAAGGTAACTAACTCTCTCAAATTTTTCTTCTTCATTACCACTTTGATAGCCAAACAATCCAATCAAACCGGCATCGGTATTTTTTTCCAGCACTGAAACGGCGAAAACCCCACTCTTTTCAATGATTGTGGCACTTGTGTTATCTTTGTGGCAGCTAATAGCAATTTGAGGTGGCTCAGCAGTTACCTGAAAGGCAGTATTTGCTATATAACCACATTTGTCATTTTCGTATTTTGAACTTATTAAGTAAATTCCATACGACATTTTAAAAAAGGCTTCAGAAGTCATATCTTGTTCTTTGTTTTTGAATTATCCGTACGTTTTTATTTGATATTCTGCATTTGATAGAATCAAAGCAGAATAATTAAGGGTAAACCAGATTACCCAATTTAAGTTCGATAAAATTAGTAAAATTGTTGATTTTATTGAATATTGATCACTTTATTATCCTTTTATATTCTAGTAGAAGTGAGCATCTGTATACTCATTTTATTATATGCTTTTATCAAATATTAACTTTATCATACCCTAATTTGAAGTATATTTGTGGAAATTAAAAAATAAAACCATGCACGATAAAAGTATAGAACTGTTAAACCAGGCAGTCGGTGATGAATTGGCTGCGGTACATCAGTATATGTATTTCCATTTCCATTGCGATGATCAGGGTTATGATCTTTTGGCAGGTTTATTTAAGCGGACAGCCATTGACGAAATGATGCACATTGAAAATATTTCTGACAGGATTTTATTTTTGGGTGGCGATGTTGAAATGAAGGCTGCTTTTGAAGTAGAAAAAATACATGATGTTAAAAAAATGCTTGCGAAAGCAAGGAAAATGGAAGAAGAAAGTGCCCATGACTACAATTTATGGGCAAATGAATGTTCAGCCAATGCCGACTCCGTGTCAAAGAAACTATTTGAAGAACTGGTTTTAGATGAAGAAAGACATTTTGACCAATATGACACAGAACTCGATAATATTAATAAGTTTGGTGAAGGATATCTTGCCCTTCAGTCGATGGAGCGAAGCAAAAATATTTCGATGGGAAAACCTACAGCCGAGTAATTACTGATATTTTACCTGCTGATTAGAAATTTACCTTTTGCTGTAATTTCCTCGTTTTCCGAAAGGAGATAATAATAAATTCCATCTTTAAAGTCGCACTTAACCTGGATAGGATTATTGCTAATGTCACTGCGACTGATTATTTTTCCCCCAACCGAATTAAATATTTCCAGCAATGCATTATGTGGAGTGTATTTTGCGAGCGTAATTTTTAGAAAATCTTTCGCAGGGTTAGGATATACCCGGGAAGGTATAATGGAAACCGCATTTATCGAAGAGAAGAAGCAACCACCCCAGTTGTCCACCAGTACTTGCAAAGAATCAATAGGGTCAATTCCAGCAGGGGTAGAGGGTACATTGAGATCGAGATATAGATTATTTTGTGGGTCGCCTGGCTGGCCAACTCTCAGGAAAGCTGATAAGGAGGAAGTGCCGTCATCAAAACATCTGGTATCAGCTCCAATCACCTTGGCCCCTTGCAGCGCGGCCATTAATTTACAGGCAAGCTCACCTTCTGTAGATAAAAATCTGCTTTCCATTGAGTCGAGTATTTGCTGGCCAAGTAAAATATTGCCCTGGATGGTGTAATTTGGACCAATAATATGATTTTTGTAATCATCACAGTTTACCCCTGTAAAAGCAGCCATTCTGGGATATCCTTCTATAAAATCAACAATCCCATATTGCCTGATGTGAGGATTGTTCTGGACATCGTGGGCAACAAGCGAATCGATAATTTGCTGAGGAGGTAATCCCATATCCATTAGCTGGCTTGCATAATTTTGGTTTGTTGGGTTCCAGTATGCTTGAGAATGAATTACGCCAATACCAGGCTTAACATCGCTTAAAATGATACAGCCTCCGGAAATTGAATTTTCATCAATGCACGAGGCTCCGGCACTCCCTACCTCTCCCGTTAGTGTGTCGACAGCGCATATGGAAAAAGTATCCTGAGAAAATACAAAGGCTGAATGCGTGAGAATTAATAAAAGAAATGTGATCTTTATCATAGTATTACGGATTGATTTGCTCAAAGGTATAAATTTCAAAGAAATGGATTTGTCGTAAAATAAAAAGATCAATTGCCCGTTTCCCTGAGTTATTAACACATTTATGTTATAATAAAAGAATAGCGCAACTTTCTACACTGTTTATACTTACTAATTTTGTTGATATTTCGCCGGACCAATAATCCGGATAATGTATAATTGTGTAGAGATGATGTTTATAAGAAACCTTATATTTTTTGCTTTATTTTTCAACCTGGTTAATCAGCATTTGGTCGCACAGAAAACTGCGATCTATCAAAATCCGGAAGCAGAATTTCAAACGGCCACTGATTTATACGGCAAAGAAAAATTTGGCGCAGCCCAGCAGCATTTTCAAAATGTAATTTCAGTCGTTTCTAATCCATTTTCTCCTCTTCGGATTAACGCAGAATATTACGACGCAATTTGTGCCCTTGAGCTGAATAACAATGATGGGGCTTATAAACTTGATCAGTTTGCCGTAAATCACCCAACAAATACCCGAATAAACCTGGTTAATTTTCAACTTGGTAAACTTTCTTATAAAAACCGGAAGTACAGGGATGCCATTGATTATTTTGAATTGGTTAGCCTGCCAGAACTATCTTCAGCTGATAAACAAGAATATTTTTTTAAACTTGGATATTCTTACTTTAAAAGAGAGGAATATCAAAAAGCTAAAACTTCACTGGAAAAGGTTTCACAGTCAAATTCAAAATACAGTTCACCTGCATCCTACTTCCTGGCCCATTTAGCTTATGTAAATGGAAATTATGATGAAGCACTTAATCAATTTAAATCTTTGGAGCAGGATCCAAACTTTATGGCTATTGCCCCATATTATATCGTTCAGATTTTATTTTTACAGGAAGAGTATAGCCAGGTTATTGAAATGGCACCGCCTCTTTTAGTAAATGCTACACCAAAGCGAAAAGTGGAGTTATTAAAGGTGTTGGGCGAATCTTATTTTAACACCCGACAATATAAGAAGGCATTACCCTATTTGGTTCAGTTTCATCAATCCTCACACACAAGTATTAACGCGGTTGATTATTATAGTCTTGGATATTGCTATTATGTAAACGGGGATTTTGAAGAGGCTGCAAAATATTTCCAAAAAACAACCGGGCAGCAGGATGCCCTTGCGCAATTTGCCTATTATTATCTCGGATCATCCTATTTAGCGACTGATCAAAAACAATTTGCCGTAAATGCATTTAAATCAGCTTATAAGTTGCCTTTTGACCGGGAGATACGTGAAGATGCATTATTCAAACAGGCACAACTTGCTTTTGAATTATCTTACGACCCTTACAGTGAAGCTGTAAAAGCGCTGAAGTCTTACCTGAAAGCCTACCCCGATTCAAAACGTAGTGATGAAGCCTATAATTTTTTATTTAATATTTCAGTAGCCACCAGGAACTTTAAAGATGCACAGGATGCATTGGAAAATATCCAGGTAAAAGGAGTTGATTATAAGAAAAGTTTCCAGAAAATCACTTTTTACAGAGGTATTGAATTGTTCAATCAGTTTAATTATGAGGAGGCAGCTGCCATGTTTAAAAAAGCAGTGGAGTATGATCAGGACAAATCCATAACTGATGAAAGTATTTTCTGGATGGCTGAATCCTTTTACAGAAGTGATAATTTGTGGGGTGCGAAAAAATATTACCTCGAATTTTTGAGTGGACCAAAAGCAAAAAAACTTCAGATTTATAACATGGCTCATTATAATCTTGGATATGTTTATTTTAAAAAAGAAGAATACAATGGGGCTATATATCATTTTAACCAGTTCATTTCCGGGCAAAAAGATGAAGAACCCGTTTTAATTGCAGATGCTTATCTACGGTTGGGTGATTCCTGGTTTATCAATAAAAATTATGACAATGCCCTTGAATTTTACGATAAAGTTATCAAAGTTAAAGCAGTGGATGTAGATTATGCCATGATGAAAAAGGCCAAGGCTCTTGGTGTGCTTCAAAGGTACCCTGAGCAAATACAAACCCTTAATAAATTGGTGCAGGATTACCCATCATCTGTCTCAATTAGTGAAGTTTACTTTGAACTGGCCAATACTTACCTGATTACCGGAGATAATGAAAATGCCTTAATAAACTTTAAGAAAGTAGCAAGCAGTTTCCCTAATAGCACCTATGCAGTTAAAAGCCGTTTAAAGTCAGGGTTGATTTATTACAACAGCAATCTGAACGATCTTGCAATAAAAACATTCAAATCGGTAGTTACTGATTTTCCGGATACCCCTGAATCGATGGAGGCATTGCGCAGTTTGCGAAGCATTTATGTTGAAACGGGGAATGTGGATGAATTTCTAAACTATACCAATTCTCTTTCCTTTGCTAATATAACCGTTTCTGAGCAAGACTCGCTTACTTACGTAGCTGCGGAAAACTTTTACATGGATGAAAAATATGATCAGGCTTTGACATCTTTTGAAAATTACACAGTAAAATTCCCTTCAGGGGCACACCTTCTGGCTGTTCATTATTATCTTGCAGAATGTTATGTAAAAAATGACCAAAAACCTGAAGCGCTGGAAAATTATAATTTTGTGACTTTAAAACCTAAATCTGAATTTACCGAAAGGTCACTTATTAAGGCTGCTGATTTAAGTTTTAAATTGGGTGATCATGCAAAATCTCTGGAATATTTTATTAAGCTCGAAACCGTGGCCGAATCTCGCCAAAATCTCCTTGAGGCATGGTATGGTCAAATGAAGAACAATTATATCCTTGGGAATAAACAAGCTGCCCTCCCATTTGCGGTTAACATCCTTAAAGAAGAAAAACTCAGTGATGAAATGAAATTGGAGGCTATGATCATAAAGGCTAATGCTCATTTGGAAATGGAAGATGTATTGCTGGCCAAAAGCCAGTTTAAAGAAATTGTAGCCATCTCGCCGGGAGCTGCAGGTGCTGAAGCAAAGTATAAAATTGCCCAAATTGAATATGGCTTAAATGACCTTGACAATGCCGAAAAAACTGTTTTCGAATTGATTAATGGATTTGCCTCTTATGATTATTGGGTAGCTAGTGGATTTATTTTATTATCTGACATTTATGTATCAAAAGATAATCTATACCAGGCGAAGCAAACCCTTAAAAGTATCATTGATAATTTTGATGGGGATGAACTTAAGCAGGTGGCAATTAAAAAGCTGGATGATATTATTGCCAAAGAAGATGCTGCCAAAATAAAACAAAAGGGAACGGAAGCCGGTGATTCAATTACGATTGATTCTGAAATGATAGAACTGGAGGAATACTAAGAATTTGAAAAAGACAGACATGACCGTGAAAATGAAAAGATATATTTTAATACAGTGGCTATTTTTAATAGCACTGCTGCCCGTATTAGGTCAGGAAGAAATTGATAATGATGAAATTACTGTTGTGGCCCCTTACCAACCTACTATTGATGATGCCAATAAAATCAATATCTCCCCTCGAATACCAGATGAAAAACTAGCAAAGCCTGAATTTAATTATACGTCTATAGCCAAAGAGTATAAATACACATCTGTCCTTGAACCCATTTCCGCTGCTAAAATACAGGGTGAGAGCATATCGAAACTATACCAAAATTATATAAAGCTGGGTGCAGGAAATTATTCAACGCCGTACTTAGAGTTTTCGGCAAATCAACTTCGCTCTAAAAAGAGTGCCTTTGGAGTTAACATCAGGCATCTGTCATCATCGGGTAAAATTAAAGACTACGCATACCCTGGAAGCAGCACCAGCAGTTTAGATGCATATGGTAAAAAATTCTTTGGTAAGCACACATTTAGCTCCGGCCTTTTTATCAAGAAAAAGGGTGTTCACTATTACGGCTATAAACCCAATGATTTCCCAGGTCAGGATCTGTCGAAAAAGGATATTAAGCAAACCTATACAAAACTTGGCTTAAATGCTGAATATAGAAGTAATTACTCTGCAGGGAAGAAAATTAACCACTATATAGGAGCCTCTTATTATTACTTATTTGATAAGTTTAAAACAAGGGAACATGAATTGCGTTTTAATGCTGGCCTGGATAGAAAAATGGAGTTTTTTAGTTTTTCAGAGGAAGAAAAACTCGGTCTTGAAGCCGGCTTTGACTATTATATGAGGAGCGATTCTTTACTGAATCATTATTTGGGTATTGTAAAGGTTTTACCTTTTTACACCCTTTCATTCGACCAGTATAAATTTAAAATCGGGGTGAATACAAATATTGACGCTGATACAAATTCGAAAGTTCATGTATATCCTGTAGTTCGTGCAGAAATAAAGGTTGTTGAAGATTATTTGATCACCTATGCCGGGATTACGGGAGAATTGAAAGCAAATAGCTTTGACAACCTATCCAGTGAAAATCCTTTTATTATTTCATCCATCGAAAAGAGGAATACAAACAATAAAATCAGTCAGTACGGTGGGGTCAAGGGACGGATCACCAAATTCCTTGATTATAACCTCAGTTTTGCAAATTCAACCCTTGTGAACTTGCCTTTGTTTGTTAACGATACCGTATCATCTCTTGGAGAAGGATTAAATAATCAATTTACCCTGGTTTATGATGATGTGAAGCTGACGACCCTTTTAGCCGAATTTGGATTTCATTATAAGGACAAATTTAATGTGTTGATACTCGGAAAATACAATAGCTATTTTCTCGACAATGAAGATGAAGCCTGGCATAAACCTAAACTGGAAGTTTCACTTCAGGCAGATTATTCCCTGCAGGAAAAAATCATTGTAAAAACTGCCTTTTTTACAAGAAGTAAAATGTTTGCCAGAGATTTTGAAGTGAATTCCCAGAGTGGAGATATTGAAACAATTGCTGTGGAACTCGATCCTGTTTTTGACCTGAACTTTGGATTTGAATACCGTTATTCTAAGGTCCTTTCCGGATTTTTAAACCTCAATAATGTATTGGGGCAACGCCACGAATACTGGTATAATTATCCATCTTATCGCTTTAATTTCTTGTTCGGAGTGACTTATTCATTTTAAAAAAGCCAACATTAAATTTCTCTTAAATATCAGGATGAACTGATAAAAAAGAATCTTTAGATTTGGAATTATTTTAATTTCGCATTAGGTCATTTGAATTTCAATCTTTGAGCCTAAACTTGATGTAAAATTTATACGATGAATAATAATTCAATCAAACTGTTCTTAGTTCTGCTAATAATATGCAATTCCTTTTTTGTTACTGGCCAAAATGCAGCCAGAAAGTTTGTTGATTTTCAGCAAAAGAGTGATACAATCATGATCATTGTTTCAGATGGAGAGTATTGGATCATACCCTTTAACGAAAAAATTATGAAGGTCTCTTTTTATCCTTCTGTCCGGGAAGTGAAAAACTTCTCTTTTGCTGTTGATGTGCTTCCTGTAGCACATGATATTTCAATAATTGAAACCGAAAAATCCATTGAAATCAATTATGTGGATTTTAAAACAGTAGTTGTAAAAAATCCATTTCAAATTTTGCATTATTTTCATAACGATTTATTGCTTAGTGAAAAAACGGGCTATGTAAACACAGATTCTACTCAACTTATTGATTTTAACCTGGAGCCTGATGAAAAATTATACGGTGGCGGTACACGTGTTTTAGGTATGAACCGACGAGGGAATAAACTGGAATTGTACAACCGGGCACATTATGGGTATGAAACTCATTCGGAACTAATGAACTACACCTTGCCCGTATATATTTCTTCCAAAAAATATACAGTGCTTTTCGATAATGCAAGCAAAGGTTTCTTAGACCTGGATAGCCAGCAAACAAATACCCTTGTTTATGAAACAGTAAGCGGAACCATGAACTATTATGTGATAGTAGCTGATGATTGGTTTGATTTGGTTAAGCAGTATACCTGGCTAACGGGGCGGCAGCCTTTGCCCCCAGCATGGGCTTTTGGTAATTTCAGTAGCAGGTTTGGGTATCATTCGCAGAAGGAAGTACTTTCAACGGCAGATAAATTTTTTGAGAATGAAATTCCAGTAGAAGCCCTAATAATTGATATTTACTGGTTTGGCCAGGAAATATTTGGTGCTATGGGTAACTTAGATTGGTACCGTGATAGTTTTCCTTCGCCTGAAACGATGATTGATGAACTTAATGAGAAAAATATAAAAACGATATTGGTTACCGAGCCATTTATCCTAACTACTTCAGATAAATGGGATGAAGCTGTTGAGGCGGACATCCTTTGTAAAAACGATAAGGGTGAACCCTATACCTACGATTTTTATTTTGGCAATACCGGCCTGATCGACATTTATAAACCCGAAGCCGTAGAATGGTTCTGGGATTTTTACAAAGATTTTACCAATCAGGGAATTGGTGGCTGGTGGGGCGACCTTGGTGAGCCTGAAGTTCACCCATCAGACCTGCAGCATGTAATTGGTTCAGCTGATGAAGTGCATAATGCTTATGGGCATGAGTGGTTGAAAATGATATGGGATGGCTATCAGAGGGATTTTCCCGATGTACGTCCGTTTATTTTGATGCGTTCAGGATATGCTGGTTCGCAGCGACATGGAATTATCCCATGGACAGGGGATGTAAACCGGAGTTGGGGTGGGCTTGTTCCCCAGGTTGAACTATCCCTGCAAATGGGCATGCAGGGAATCGCCTATATGCATTCTGACCTGGGTGGTTTTGCTGGGGGAGATACCCTCGATAATGAACTATACATTCGTTGGCTGCAATATGGTGTATTTCAACCGATCTACAGGCCACATGCTCAGGAACATATTCCAGCGGAGCCGGTATTTATGAACGATACTACGAAAGCACACGTGAAAGCAGCCATTGAGCTTCGCTATCGGATGTTCCCTTATAATTATTCCCTGGCTTTTGAAAACAATCAAACCGGCAGGCCTTTAATGACACCCCTCTTTTTTATTGAACCGGATAATGATAAATTGTTAGAGTATGATGCAGCTTACCTTTGGGGTGACAACTTGCTAGTTTCCCCAGTGAAAGAAGCGGGGAAAAAAATGCAAAAAGTATATTTTCCATCAGGTTCTGATTGGATTGATTTTTACACAGGAACAATTTTTAAAGGAGGGGAAGAAGCTAATATCAAACTGACAATAGACCATATACCTGTATTTGTAAAAGCTGGGGCCTTTATTCCGATGCTTGATAAACCAGTTCAAATCAGCCGAATTGATATGAATGCTTTTGATATGCATTATTATATGGATGAAAGTGCCGGTGAATCCAGGTATGCACTTTATTCGGATGATGGTGTAACACAAAACAGTTTTGAAAAAGGCGATTACCAAATAATGAATTTCACGGCCAGCCCCACCGGAGAATCACTAAACATCAGTATGTTTTCGGCAGAGAGTTATTATTCTTCAGTTTCTAAACCAATGAAAATCCGTATGCTTATACACAATTTAGGCAAGCTACCACAAAAAGTGAAATATGATGGAAAGGTGCTACAAAGTGAATCCTATATGTATGATGCTGAAATAAAAACGCTCAGCTTTAGTATTGATTTTACAAATGGAACAAAGCTTATTGAGCTGGTATATTGATGAAGAAACTCATATACAACGCGAAAATATTCTTTAATATAGTTTAAATCGATATGTATTTTATATAACTTTGAGGTAAATTAAAGCCCATTATTTAATCTTATCACAATGAAGTATATATTGATGTTATTTGCCCTGTATTTTGTAGTACCAAAAACCCCGGCGCAAACCCTCATAGCCACAAGTAATGATCCTTATGCATTGGCTAACCATAATCAAAGGAAAATTGTTCGTGATGCTGACACGAATGTCTATATTGTTTATACAACTCTTGAGGATAGCTCGCATATAATTAAGGGCCTGAGTTATAATAATTCTTTAATGGAATGGGGTGATCCATTTGTAATTTGTGAAGGGAATAATCCATCATTGGCCATAAGTGCAGATAATAAATTCTTTCTTCTTTACGAGTCCAATGATGCCGTAAGCCAAATCCACAGTGCCTTATCAGAAGATTTTATTTTATGGCAAAATATTATGAATGTATCGCAATCGAACTATACATGCAGGATACCTGTTGCTGACGTTGACTCTGCTGGTGTCGTGAATGTTTTCTGGATTGAACATATTAGCGATATAAACGAATCATTGTTATACTCTACTATTCAGGAAGGCTCCCTTACAAATTCTGTAATTGTCTGTTCAAAAACAATCATTCATGATGTAGCAATCGCTAATCATCTTCAATACTTGACGAATAGTTTTTACTTCGCACTGCAGTTTGAAAATGACTCATTACAGTTTTTTTATTCAGCAGATTATCTGAATACGTTAGACACTATTCATTCGTCCACCGGAAATATGCCCTGCATAACATATAATAACATGGAAAATTATACACCTGAAATGCATATTGCCCGGTTTTTATATAATACACCTGAACATTTATTTGAATTTGAGTACTCGTATGAAGTGGGCTTTCTGAATAGTTATGAACTTAATCTTCAACCTGCAGATTATTTATGTATTGATAACCTCATGCCGCCAATAGGCTATAGTTTTTTGTATATGGATAACGGATCCCTCCAGCATATATTTTCTTATGGTGCTATGTTTAGTACCATGCATATTATGGAAACTTTAAACGGCGGTGCGATAACCTATCCATCCATCGCATATAGACACTACAATCCTCTTTATGTTGATTTTATTTGGTTAGATGGTAATGGAATTTATCATTTGCAGGATGAGAAACATATTTATACACCTCATGTACCAGAAATCCCTGATACAAATAGCTTAACAGTATCAGGTAACCCTAATCCATTTTCAGATCAAATAGTTTTACAAGTTAATAGTACGAACGCTAATGAAATCCCTATTATTGAAATTTATAATACAAGTTCTCAACTGATTGATAGGATATCTCCTTTTGATAATAAAGGATATTCATTTAAATATTTATGGCAGGGGAAAAATTCTAATGGTGGTATTGTTAAACCTGGGATTTATATTGTATTATGTATTCAGGGTGATTTGCGGCATGCAAGTAAAATAGTCTATAAACCACTGTAATCAAAATTTAGGTGGCAGCTAGTATATTTATTTCGTTTCAAACTCCTTCATGATAACCAGGTTGACCCAATTATCTTCGCTAACCCCCATAAGTGTAAACATATAGGTGCGGTTTTCATGCAAAACCTGGGGCGGGTCCTGCTCCTTAATGTTGAGGACAACATTCGATAGATTATAAAACTGCCAGTGTTTATCGTAGGTGTAGGTACCTGAAATTAAATTTCCTTCATCATCAGAAATTACCTGGAAGTATATGATGTTTTCTTCATCCATATCATCTTCCCATGAAAAAATGGGTTCTGTGGTATTGGTCAAATCAATATCGAGAAGATCAATATTATAGATAGTTGGTTTTGTGTTTTGCTTCAGTAAAATTGGATCACAAACATGAATTTTCCCATCGGTGAGGTAGGTTAATATAACCCATCTTTCTTTTTCGGATTCTGGTTTGGGATAAAACCGGAGATAGCCGTTGAACATGGGATTAGTTGTTCCTTCTTTTTTAATATATTTCGAAAAATTATCCGGGTTAATATCCGCGTTTGAACTTTCGAAATAGGAATATTCCTGGGCTCCGTGAAAGGGGTAAAAAAACACAGATATTCCATGATCAGCAGTACTTTCTAATTCACTTGCTGCACAGGCAATCAGGATATCGGTTTCCAGCTCGGTATATTTAGCAAGATAACGCTCCAGGGTGTTTTGCTCTGCCAGTTTAATGTCTTCATTATCAGAACTGCATGATACAAGAATAAAAATTAATCCTAACAGACTAAAAAGTTGCTTCATCATATATAAAGTGTGTTATCTAAAACAACAGATAGGAATAAAAAATGTTCTTAAAAGATTACCTGACAGAAGTCTATTTGTTATTGATTATACAATTTCTCCGTTTAGGATAACAGTATTAACTTTATTACTGCCGTAGTAATATGGCATGAACTCAATTGTGGGTATTTTTTTCGTGATAAAAACGTTTGCCGTCTTGCCAATTGCAATACTTCCAAGTTCTTCACTGATTCCCATGGCGTAGGCCCCATTGAGGGTGCAGGCATTAATGGCTTCTTCAGGCGTTAAACGATAAAGAATACTTGCCATTGAGAGGATTAGCTGCATATTACCCGAAGGAGAGGAGCCAGGGTTAAAATCGCTGGCCATAGCTACCGGCAGGCCGGCATCGATCATTTTACGGGCCGGGGCATATACCATACCCAGGAAAAATGCTGCACCTGGTAGGATTGTTGGAATCGTCTCCGTATTTTTTAGTTCCTCTATTTCGGCATCCCCCGTATACTCAAGATGATCAACAGAAAGGGCATTGTATTTAACCCCCACTTGTATGCCTCCCGAATAGTCCAATTCGTTGGCATGGATTTTAGGGCGCAAGCCATATTTCATCCCGGCCATTAAAATCCGTTCTGTATCTTCTACAGTAAAAAACCCTTTATCACAAAAAACATCAATGTAGTCAGCTAATCCCTCTCCTGCGACCTGTGGGATCATTTCGTTGATCACAATGTCAACATATTCGCTTTGATTGTTCCTGTATTGAGCTGGAATAGAATGGGCACCAAGAAATGTCGATTTAATGGTTAGCGGTGAAAGTTCCTTTAATTTCCGAATGGCATAAAGCATTTTTAATTCTTCATCTGTATCCAGCCCATAACCACTTTTAATTTCAACTGCACCAGTACCCATGTTTTTAATTTCCTCCAGGCGTTCAATTGCATGGTCCACCAATTCAGCCAGGGAGGTTTCTTTCATTTTTTTAGCTGAATTCAGTATTCCACCACCCCGCTTTGCAATTTCTTCGTAGGATAATCCTTTTATTTTATCCACATATTCAATCTCACGACTTGCCGGATAAACCAGGTGTGTATGCGAATCACAAAAAGCGGGAAATACCATTTTACCCGTTGCATCCAGTGTTTGATCTGAATGTAAGTCAATAGGAATTGCTTCCATCCTGCCAAAGGAAGCAATCTTCCCCTTTTCAATTTTCAGATAAGCATTTTGGATGCAAGGTAGATCTGCCATCTCTTTACCACGTTTCAAAAGGCCTGGTTTTTCTTCGGCAAGAACGAGTGTTTTAATATTTTTAATTAGAATTGAATTCATATTATTGGGATTAATTATTTACGAAATTAAAATTATTTCAAATTGACCGGGCACTTTTAATTTTATTATTCTTTTGAAATTTCAAAATCTGCTTATCAGAGCGTGGTTTCTTATTATTATGTACTTTTGCGTGGTCAGCCTGAAGGTTGTTACTTTCTTCATTTTAAAAAAATGCTGTTTAGGGATACTTTTACAAAGAATTTACTTACACTTGTTTCAGGAACAAGTATTGCCCAGCTTCTCCCAATTTTAATAGCACCAGTCCTTACACGTATTTATACACCGGATGATTTTGGCTTACTCGCCCTGTTTATGTCCATTGCCACCATTTTAGGAACAGTGGCTAATTTGAGGTATGAGCTGGCTATATTATTGCCCAAAGAAGATACTAAAGCCATTAATGTTCTGGCCCTTGGAGTTAGCATAAGTCTTGCACTTAGTATTTTAAGCCTTTTAATCATTATTCTATTTCAGTCCTTTATTTTGCAACTTCTTGAAGAGCCCAGGCTAAGGGGCTGGATATATCTGGTTCCTCTTGTCGTTCTGCTTATAGGAATGTATAATACCCTGAACTATTATTCGACCCGGATAAAAAAATACAAGGATATTGCCCTTTCCAAAATATTCAAGTCTGTAACAATGGTGGCAGTGCAACTGGGCCTTGGACTTGTTAAATATGGTTTTGGAGGTTTGATCATCGGTTATGCAGCTTCCCATTTGTTCGGTAATATGCAGTTACTTAAAAATGTGTTAAGAGAAAAAAACCTGATCCGTGAAATCACTAAAACGGAGATGAAACAACAAGCTATCCGATATAAGCGGTTTCCGCAATATACTTTTCCGGCTAGCCTGGCCAACCAGCTTGCCAATGAACTGGCTAATATCTTCATCTCAATTATTTATTCAGTTACAACATTGGGATTCTATTCTTTAGCAATAAGGATGCTTGCAGTACCGTCGTCATTTGTAGGGACATCTATCGGCCAATTGTATATGCAGGAAGCAACTGAAGAAAAACACAGGACGGGTGCAGCTGTAGAAACCTTTAAATCAACCCTTAGAAAGCTTGTGTTAATGGGATTGCCCTTTTTTCTGTTGATCTTTATATTTGCTGAAGATGTATTTGCGTTTGTGTTCAGCGAAGAGTGGCGGATTGCCGGGACCTATGCACGCTACCTGATCCCTTTGCTTTTTGTTCGCTTTGTGGTGTCACCCGTTTCTATTAACCTGAGTATTTTTGAAAAACAACCTCTTTCTCTCATATTACAATCAGGATTGTTATTTATTACCCTGGTTATATTTGGATGCGGCTATTGGCTTAAGCTTGAATTTAAACTTCTTTTACTTATTCTGGTGGTTAGTCTGTGTTTTTATTATTTATTTTTTCTGTTAATTTTGTTTAAAACTGCTAAAGGAAATATTTACCATGCAAAAAAATAAAGCATTCCATTATGGCCGGTTTCTCGAGGACTTTGAATTAGGCGATAATTACGCACATGCGTTGAGAAAAACAATTACGGAATCTGATAACAATATTTTTTCTCTCCTGACTATGAACCATCACCCTCTACATCTTGATTTTGATTTTGCTAAAAAAAGTCAACATGATCAGGTTTTGGTTGTGGGGACATTGGTTTTTTCCATTGTTGTTGGACTCACAGTTGCTGACGTCAGCGGTAAAGCCATTGCTAACCTTGGATATGAAGTTGTTGAACATAAAGCTCCGGTTTTTATTGGTGATACTTTGCATGCTGTTACAAAAGTTTTATCGATAAAACCCTCCACCAAAAAACCAGACAGAGGTGTGGTTTATGTGGAGACAAAGGCCTTTAACCAGGATGAAATTGAGGTACTCTCATTTAAAAGAAAAGTATTAATACCGAAACGACCATAGTCCATGAAAAAAAAATATAACGGGAAGTTAATTCACAGAAGTTTATTGTTTACGGCAGGGCATTATAAAAAATATCTTGAGAAATCATTTACTACTTCGGCCGATGCCATAGTATTTGACCTGGAAGATGCGGTTCCTTTCAATAAAAAGGAAGAAGCACGGGTGGTCCTGCGCGAGTTTTTGTCCAAAGACCTACCGGATGCAAGGCCAGTCTATGTAAGGATCAATCCCATTGAAACGGGGTATACACTTTTGGATATAGATGCCACTGCTTGCAGTAATATAAATGGTTTTGTTTACCCGATGGCGAATAAACCTGAAGATATTATCGCATTTGATGCCCAGCTAGCCCTCAAAGAAAAAATCCTGGGATTGCCTGCTGGCCAATTTGATATTATTGCCCTGATAGAGACTCCCGAAGGAGTGCTAAATGTAAAGCGGATTGCAAAAGCATCTAAGCGCATTGTGGGGCTTCTTTTCGGAAGCGAAGATTTTTTGGCAGAACAGGAAGGAAGGCACGGCCCTGAGGCCCGGGGGTTGCAATACCCACGTCATAAAGTAGCTATCACAGCAAAGGCCAATAATATTATGGCCATTGATTCTCCATATGTCCATGTGGGTGACTTCGAAGGCCTTAAACGTCATATTGTCCAGGCCATGGATATGGGATATGAAGGGATGTTGGTGATGTCGCCCAGGGAGTTAGGCATTATTCATGAATATTATACACCTGGTGAAAAAGATGTGGAAGACGCAACCCGAATTATTGAGCTATCAGAAGAAGCGGCCAGGAATGACAAAGGCATCATTATCCATAATGGTATTTTCGTGTCGCCACCTACCCTGAAAGCGGCTAAAAAATTATTTGTCAGGGCTCAGGCGATAAATGATTACCTGGCTTTTATTCATAAAAAATAGTCCTGAAGGTGATGGAAAAAGTCTTTTCAAAAGAAGATATAATTAAGGACCTTAAAGCTATTGGGGTTAAAGAAGGGGATCTCCTTCATCTGAAAGTTTCGATGAAATCTGTTGGGCCACTCGAAAATGGTGTGATTACCTTATTGGATGCAATACTTGATTCTGTGGGGCCGGAGGGGACAATTGTCGCTGATGCTTTTATCCCGTTTTTCCAGTTACCCTTGTCTGAAGAGGATACAAAAAAGATTCCGCATGATAAAACTCCTTCTTATGCGGGTGCTTTTGCTAATGCCATGATCAAACATCCCATGATGCACCGGAGCAAACATCCTATTCAAAAGTTTGTAGCTATCGGCAAACAAGCCGAGGAATTATGTAACAATCATACCCCGACATCTGGGGGATATGATCTTTTGGATGATATGATCAAACAAAAAGCGGTAAATCTTACTATTGGTGCCGGTGTAGTTGGAGTCGGTACCACACATGTAGCCATTGATCATTTGGGATTTAAAAGGAGAGAAGTGAATAAAGGCATAAATTACCAATCAGCATCAGGGGAGATTAAATTGGCCGAAGTCAACTGGAATGGAGGGTGTGGAAGAGGATTTCCGAAGTTTTACCCTGAATACAGGGAAAAGGGGGGGATTATCAAAGAAGGGAAAATAGGGATGGCCCAATCTGTTTTTACCTCAATGGCTGAAACTTACATAATAGAAATTAACAGGCTTAAAAACGATCCTTCATTCTTTTTCTGTGATAATCCTGCTTGCTACTCATGCCGAATGACCTGGGAGCATTCTGAAAGAAATTATATTAAGTTTGGATATCATTGGCTTCGCGAAAGAAAAGGTAAAATGAACCTCTCCCATATTAAGTTACTGTTTGGGATAAAATGAGAAAAAACAATGATCAGGGTTTATATTGGTAGAGGATTCAGGTACGAAAAGGAATATGTAATTGATGTTCTGCTCCATGAATTTTTAGGACTGGATTATGAGATCATCGAAGCAGACAGTCATGAATACAGGATCGTTCTTGAGAATGAGAATGAGGTTTGTTTCTCAGATGCTTTTTTCTCCAGGCTTGATGAGAACGAATCCTACTTTTTACGAGAAAATATTCCGGAGCAGATTAAGATCTCTTCCAATCAATTTACCCATTCAGAAAACCTCTTCATATTATTCGGTGATGATCAATTTATTCAGAAGGCGAATTACATTAAGGCAGGGCTGGATATTTTTGCTTCCTCCTTTTTTATGCTCACCCGCTGGGAAGAAATTGCCAATCCTGTGCGTGATGAACATGGCCGTTTTCCTGATGAAGCTAACCTTGCAATTAAACTTGGATTTGCCCACCGTCCGGTGGTAAATGAATACCTGGAGTTTTTATGGAACTTAATGCATGAAATGGGTATAAAACAAGAAAGAAAAAAGCTGTCTTTCATTCCATATATTACCCATGACATAGACGATCTGCACAAATTCGATTCCTTTGGGAAATTTGCCCGGGAAGCCGGAAAGGATATCATTCGTCGTAAAAGCCTGAAAAGTCTTAAGCAAACCCTCTTTGATTACATTGGGATACGGGCAGGACGAAAAAAGGACAACTTCCATTCATTTGACTTTTTTATGAACATTTCCGAGAAGTACGGACAGAAATCTTATTTCTATTTTATCCCGGGCCATCGGCATGAGGAAGACGTCCGGTATTCTATCGATGATCCTGTTTTACCTCCTGTATTGGAGGAGATTTCCAGGCGGGGCCACACCGTTGGTCTGCATGCTTCTTACTGTTCCTACAACAGCAGGGAGGACTTCCGGGAAGAACTTAAACGTTTAAGAGAAATTTTCCCTGGCATTTCTGAAGGACGCCAGCATTACCTGCGTTTTCAAAATCCACTTACCTGGCAACTTTGGGAGGAGAATGAACTGGAAATTGACAGTACTTTGGGATTTACCAATACCTGTGGTTTCCGTTCTGGGGTTTGTTTGACGTATCCTGTATTTGATGTGGTGTATCGAAAAAGGCTAAACCTCTATGAGCGGCCGGTAACAGTAATGGAAGTTGCCCTTAGGAAAATGTACCCGGGTCTTTCTGAATTTGAATCGGGGTTTTTGGATGTTCTTAAGGTAGTGATGAAATATCGAGGTGAGTTTGTGCTGATCTGGCATAACAGCAGCCTTAACCATTACGACTGGAATAACGAATGGACTGAGTTGTACGACAAATTGATTGGTATGACGACTGATACTAAGCTTTAAGAAGCTCATGTTTCGCAAAGTGCATCCAATCCTATCTTACTCCCCCGCACTCTAATCAACCGTTATTCCGAACTTGTTTCGGAATCTCGTTGTTTCTATAAGATCACTGGTAACGCCAATATAAAGTGTCGTCCTGTTTTTATTTGACATTATGTAAACGAATCATTCCTTCAATGTTGTTCTGATTTTGTTTTCAGTATTTACAGACCCTGAAACAAGTTCAGGGTGACAGTAGTGTTTAGCAAATTGTTTGCTCTCTTTGGGCTCATTCGTAAAATAGCAAAACCTACTGATATCAACAAAAAGCGTTGATAAGATATATAAAAAGAACCCCAAAAACAGCCAAAAAAGGCTAAATTCGGGGTAATCTTTTTATTTAGCTATGTCAAAAATAATAAAAC
>JAIOZL010000024.1 GCA_021740645.1 Bacteroidales bacterium | reverse complement strand
GGTTTGGTGACTATGCCTGACCATCGTCACCGAAAGGCCATCTCTGAAAAAAATAAAGAACTCTTTCATCTCATTTAAAGTTATGTCGAACATAATTTCTATCTTAGTATCCTTGTTCGACGCAGGACACACTACGTTGGGTAACAGCATGTCATAGCCCATAGCCGCATTAGGGTCATTAAGAAAAAGAATTGTAACAATAAGCATATAGTAAATCAATGAAAATCTGAGTAAAGAAACGGCTACGGGCCATATGGGCCATCCGTTAGCAACAAGGCGAAGGCCGACACACATTTAAACACTATCAGTTTTTGCTGACACTCTTGCCTAAGCTGAAAAAACTAAAAGAGCTTAAATCTGGGCAATCGCTGGAATAAAATAGATAAAAAAATGTATATTTGTACTTTGACTAAAACACATACCTTTTAAATAGCCTTATGAAAAGAATATTGCTAATAACATTTTCCAGTCTGCTTTTAAGTTTCACTATCGGAGACAGCAAAAGTGAGTACACCCTGCCCAGGGCAGCATACTCCATTTGTACAAACGACCTTGATTTAGACGGGGACTTGGACATTGTGGTGGGGCATAATTATAATTCTCAAACAGAATGGAGTGGATTATCAATTATTAAAAATACAGACGAGGGATATTTCATCTTTGAAGACTCGAATTACTTCTTTGGTTGGCAACCCTCTGTACAATCAATAAATCTCAACAATCTGACATTACCAGAAATTATTGCAAAAAAAGAAGACCCTGTTTTAGAAACAGAGTATATATCAATAATCTATGACAATGATTTTAGTAACAGTATTGATTATAATTTAAATACTTATGAAGGAGTAGGAATTATTAAATACGGAGATATAGATGGGAATAATTACAATGATTTAATCGTTGCATCAAATTCTGGGCAATTCTGGGGCATCCTCTACAATGACGGTACCAGTAACTTCTCCTCACCCCAATACTACAACGTTACTGATTACTACCCATCTGACCTTGCCTGTACCGACCTTAACAATGATGGCAGGGACGATGTTGTAATCGTAGGCCAAAAAACTGAAGTTTATTTTAGTTATGAAAACGGGTTTCAGTTGCTTACCCTTGAAACCAACAGTTTTAAAGGAAGTGTTAGTATTTCTGATTTTGACAACAACGGAACCAAAGATATTGTAGCATCCTTGCGTCTTTACCCATACGATTACACCCTAATAAAATTCTATAAAAATTTAGGAAACAATAATGTAATAGCTTTTGATTCAGTTATTTTTCAACCATTATGCGATGGTAAATTTCAGGTGTCAGATTTTAATAATGATTCTCTTCCTGACTTGTTATTTCACCCATCAAACCATGAAAATTTGCTAATTTTATTCAATCAGGGAAATTTCAAATTTACTGACTCAGTATTTATACCTACTACCAATTTTGGTGAGGCTTCACGTTACTCCAACTGTGCCGATTTCGATGGAAACGGTTACAACGATATTGTAACCATCCGTTACCTACATGCACCCATTCCAAACCTGAATATTTTGTTCAACGACGGTAATGGCATTTTTTTTGAGGACCCGATAACAAATATTCATGCATCAAACTTGCAAGACGGCAGTCAGGCTTTAAACTTAAATTGTTTTCCGAACCCGATGAAACGTGAAACAACTTTCGAAATAGATATAAAAAAAACAGCCCATGTGGAGCTGACCGTTTATAACCAACAAGGCAGGCCGATAACTAAATTGATTAAAAACCAACTGGAAGGAGGTATCCATAAAATAAAATGGGACGGGGTTGACCAAGACAACCACATCTGCAACCCCGGCCCATATTTCGCCTACCTCACGGTAAACGGTAAATTCAACCAGGTAATTAAATTAATAATAATCTAAATTTAAGAGAAACACTTCCATGAATACCATGAGAAATGTACTATTTGTAGTTTTGAATTCTCTGTTTTTTCATCAGCCAATAAAAATTTCATATTACCAAAAGAACAACCTGTAGCAAAATATTGCAATAATTACAGGTCAGTTCATTATTCTTCACTTTCTAAATACTCATTTTCATTACGTGCACCTCCATACAGACAGATATGAAGTGAACACCTTTAGAGGTGTTAATTAAAAATTTGTTTAAAAAATTAATACGTAATAAAATGAAAAAAATATTTATCATTTGCGTTATGATATTGTCGTACCATATATCTAACGCTCAAAATAAAATATCAGGAAAAATAAAAGACCAAGACAATATACCATTGGCAGGTGCAAGCGTATTCATAAATGATATGAATAAAGGGACTATTTCAAACTCTTATGGAGCATATGAATTAACTGATTTACCAAATGGAAAAATAAAAATCCAATTTTCATCTATAGGCTACACTAGTCACATAGAAACAGTTGAATTAAACGGGAAAAGTATAGAAATTAATGTCACATTAAGTCAAACAGTAATAGAAATGGAGGGTGTTGTTGTTACTGGAGGATATAATTCTACTCAACATGAAAATGCAGTAAAAATTGATGTACTGAAACTCGACCCGCTTAAAATAACCAATACTCCGAATTTCATGGAAGTAATAACAAAAGTGCCAGGCATTGACATGATTTCTAAAGGAAGTGGTGTTTCTAAACCTGTTATTCGTGGGCTATCAATGAATGACATCTTAGTTTTAAATAATGGTGTAAGATTTGAAAATTATCAGTATTCAAGTCATCATCCGCTTGGGATTGACGAATTTGGAATTGAAAATGTTGAAATTATAAAAGGACCTGCTTCTTTACTTTATGGTTCAGATGCAATTGGTGGTGTTATCAATTTTATTAAGG
This sequence comes from Bacteroidales bacterium, assembly GCA_021740645.1. Lineage (GTDB taxonomy): Bacteria > Bacteroidota > Bacteroidia > Bacteroidales > JAADJA01 > JAADJA01. Next base: position 72,993 of record JAIOZL010000024.1, on the reverse strand, counting down.
AAAAACCTGCCCCTATTGGTAGTGTTGTTGGAGACTTCAATATGCAACTTTTTTCAAACACGCTCGGAATGACAAATAATTTAGGAATAAAAGGGGCGTCGAAGAAGTTTTTTGGAGGAATCAGAGTAGGACAAAAAACAAATTCCGATTTTCTTCAAGGAGGCGGTAATTTTGTTCCAAATTCACGATTTAACGAAATTTCGTTTAAAGCAAATGCTGGATTTACAGATAAAATAGGCACATTCAAATTGTTTTATGACTTTAATAATCAAAAACTTGGTTTAGTGGAAGACGAAGCTATTGAAGAAATAACAGAAAGAAGCAGAAAAAATGAAATTTTCTATCAGGAATTGAATACCCATTTACTTTCATCGCAAAACAAATTGTATCTCGGGAAATTCAAACTTGATGTAAACTCTTCGTTTCAGAATACTGAATTAATTCATTTTGGAGAAGCGAATGAATATGAAATTCAAATGGAGCTTGCTACATTGACTTATGATGCTAAACTACATTTGCCATCAAAAGAAAACTCTGAATATATCATAGGATTTCAGGGATTCAATCAAACCAACACAAACCTGAATGACAGAGAAACAAAATTATTACCCGATGCTACAACCAACAATTACTCTGCATTTGGTTTATTGCAATATACCTTCTTCAAAAAATTAAAATTACAAACTGGTGTTCGTTATGATAATAAGACTATCACTACACAAGCAATTGGATTATTGACAGAACCTGATTATCGAGCATCACTAAGCAAGTCTTATGGCAGTTTCAGCGGTTCGCTTGGTACAACATACAATGTATCAGAAACACTTTTGTTTAGGACAAACTTTGCGGCTGCTTATCGAACTCCAAATTTAGCTGAACTAACATCAAACGGACAACACGAATTGAGATATGAAATTGGCGACCCGGATTTAGTTCCTGAAAACTCCTACGAAGCAGATTTAAGTATGCATTATCATAAGGATAATTTCACTTTTGACATTGCTGGATTTTACAATATTGTAGATAATTATATTTTCATTTCACCAACAGATGATACCACAACTTCAGGAATAGATATATTTAAATACAAACAATCAAACTCAACTTTGTTTGGTGGTGAAGCTGGTTTACATATTCACCCAAAATCATTAAAATGGTTGCATTTTGAAAGTACTTTTTCATCAGTAATCGGCAAACAAGAAAATGGAGACTTCCTTCCATTTGTGCCTGCTCATAAATTGCGTTTTGAATTAAGAGGTGAAAAAGAGAAATTAATGTTTCTTAGAAAGGCATTTATTTCTGTAAATACTTGCACCGCATTTAATCAAAACAACGCAGCACCTGACGAAACAGCAACAACATGTTACACACTTGTTGACATAAGTTTAGGTGGTAATATAAAAATGAAAAATCAATTTATTTCTTTGAGCATTAGTGCAAATAATATTTTTGATACGAAATATATAGACCATTTATCTACATTGAAAGAAGTGAATTTATATAATCCGGGTAGAAATATTTCATTAAATTTGAAAATTCCATTTGGAGTAAAAATGGAAAATAAGGAATAACGAGCCATAACATTTTGTATAAGTAATGGCAGGCAAAGTGCTGAATATCAGGGTTTGTAGTCCGCTCAAACTGCATAGCGGTTTGACAGGAAACTACCACGCAATCTGCCACTACTCATACAATTTGCCGATGGAAATTTCATACTGAAAATTCTTTTCTTTCCAATTTGGGCTCCTGTTTGGTTAATTGATAAAATATTCAGACTAATACTTTACATTAAAGAATTTGAAGAAGCATCTAAACTACAAAAAATTTCGGGGCTATCCGTCTGACTGCTTAAGGCGGTCTGACGGGTAGTGATAAATAAGCTGCGTAAGGTTGGATAATTAATCAATACCCTACTTAGATAACTTTGCCATCTGAAGCAGGAAGAGGTCGCGTTTGCCCCGTGATATAGGCACCTGGCTGCCATCCGATAGCTCTACTGCGCCTCCTTCCTGTCGGATGTACTTTTTCACAAACTCGAGGTTGATCAGATGGGAGTTATGGGTGCGGAAGAAATTCCGGTCCGACAATAACTCCTGGTATTCTTTCAGGTTTCTTGAAACCAGGATTTTTCGATTATTTACCAGGAAAAACCAGGAGTAGCTTCGGTCGGCTTCAACCCTGATAATTTCCTGAGTGTTGAGATATTCCATTCCTTCTGAAGTTGGGATTGCAAGTTTACCTGGCAATGAAGTTCTAAGGTTCTCTAATAAAGCAGTAAACTTGTCATGCCTTTTATTTTGCGCTGCACCGTAATCCACTACTTTATCAACTGCTTTAATAAATTCATTGATATTAATAGGTTTCAGGATGTAATCTACAGCACTGAATTTAATGGCTTTAATCGCATAATGATTAAATGCCGTAACAAATATTACATCAAAAGTATGGTCAGGAAAATTGGCCAGTAAATCAAAACCACTGGCTTTTGGCATTTCTACATCAAGAAAAACCAGTTCAGGGGTTTTGTCAATAATCAATTTGCTGGCCTCTTTCGCTGAATTGGCAGTTCCAACAATTTCCAGTTTAGGACAATATTCCTGAATAATTGATTGAATGAAATTTACAGCATCCTGCTCGTCGTCAACAATAATGGTTTTGATATTCATGATAATATACTGTTAGGAAATGATCGGGATATGAATAACAACACGTGTTCCCTGCGCATTTCCGTCTTTATCTTTTAAATCGTTATATTCAATTTTCATGCTTTTACCATACAATGAGTTTACGAGGTTCAGCCTCGATTCGGTAATTTTAGTACCTAATGAATTATGGGAGTCCTGTCTTCCATTTTTAAGGCCCATAGCCGCTTCCCGGCCAATGCCATTATCCTCAATAGTGCATACCAGGTGATTTTCTGAAAGTTTCAAATCGATATTCACCCAACCTTTTTCTTCTTTATTTACCAGGCCATGGCTAATTGAGTTTTCCACATAAGGTTGAATAAGCATGGTTGGAATTTTTAACAACATGATATCAATGTCCTCATCCACCTCAATCTTATACTCAAACTTTTCCTTAAACCTAAAGGATTCAAGTTCAAGGTAAAGCTCCAAAGCATCCAGTTCATCTTTGATAGGGATTGAAGTATGTTGAGAGTTTTCGAGCGTCTGCCGCATCAGGGAAGAAAATTTCGTCAGGTAATTATTTGTGGCAATTTTATCATGCTGATACATGTAGTATTGAATAGAATTCAAAGTATTAAAGATGAAATGAGGGTTCATTTGCTGGCGCAGGTTACGCTGGGTAACTTCTGAAATCTTATGATTCATTTCGCTTATCCTTTGCCTGTTCCTAAGCTTTATTTGCCTGAAAATTAAGAGGCCCATAACTATGGCCAACAGGATTAAGCCTCCGAAAGCATAGGTAAAATATTTATGTTGTTTTAGTTTTATTGTCACAATTTCCAGCTCTTTTTCAGCATTTTCTGATTCATAGCGGGTTCGGGCATCTGCGAGTCCCTGGTTGTATCTTTCCATCCCAAGCGAATCGCTGAATTTTTTATGGAGGACATGATTAAGATAAGCTTGCTTAAAATTTCCCTGCGCTGTATCCATCACGCTCATATCATTATATAACCATGAGAGGTTATAATAATCCTTTGCTTTATAGGAATACTCAATACTTTTTTTGTAATAATCTATGGCTTTGGAATAATCTTTTTTATCCCGGTAGATCGTTCCGATATTTCCATAAGCGTTTGTAATGCTTGTCAGCCGGTTTATTGGAATGCTGTATTCGAGGGAGTAAAAGAAGTAATCAAGGGCCGTATCAAGTTCTTTTTTCAGGTAGTAATTCCAGCCAATTCGCAATAGCGTAAATGATATTCCAGCACTATCAGTAAGTTTTTTTTCAAATTCAAGGCATTTTTGATATTGCTCAATGGCATAACTAAAATTACTGTCGTTTGACATTCCAATATCCCCCAACCGAAGGTAAGCATTGGCAGTGGTTCTGTCAGCATCAATTTTTTGAGCGACATCTGCCATTAACATAAGGTTTTTGCGTTGTTCCTCCGTATTATTCAAGTTCAGGTACACATAGGCCAATCCGCTGTAGGCTCCGGGAAGTACTTCGTATATCTTGTTAGTGACAGCGAAATCTATATTTTCCTGGTATATTTCAATGCTTTTATTAAATTTCCCGGCATATAAATACAGCTGGGCATAAAAGTTTTTAGCCTCCGCATATTCTTTCTTTTTTTCAGAAGGTTTTAAAAGTTCAAATACCTTTTCCATTTCACTAAGTCCATCCAAAATTTCCCTTTTATTAAAATGCAAATGTGCCTTTGCCCAAATTAATCCGTATGGAATATTCAGGTTTTTTTCATCTGCAAGGTCAAAGCCTTCTTTGATGGCATGCTCGGCATTTCCTGGTTGTCTTGCTAAAAGATAAGCATGGGCAATGTTTACAAGGGTATTTAAACGGGTAGTATCATGTATATTGGATTTTAAAATGTGTTGAAGGCTATCTAAAGTGGCATCCTTTTGAGTAAAGGCCATAATTGGCAGAAATGCTATCAGGATTAAACCAATAATTCTATTTCCCATTTAATAACTTCGTGTTTAATGCTTGTTCTCCTGCAAATATACTATTATATAGAGGATTAGAAAAACGTAAAACTTTCCAATTGCAGGTTTGGTTTTTCCTTTGGAAATTTTGAAGCTGTATTTTCCGTTTCAAAAAATGAATAATTTATCAAACTTTTGTAATTTTATGGAAATTGTTTACCATGACCGAAGAGTTTATAAGCTATTTGTGGAAGTTCCGCTTATTAAAGAATAATCTTATCACTACTTCTGGGGAACCTTGTAAGGTTGTTGAAACCGGAACTCACAATATAAATGCCGGGCCTGATTTTTTTAATGCCAGGGTGTTAATTGGCGACACTTTATGGGCCGGTAATGTAGAAATACACATGCTTGCATCAGACTGGTACAGGCATAAACATCATTTTGATAATAAATACGATAATGTTATTCTTCATTTAGTGCATACAGAAGATAAATCTGTGAAGCGAAAAAACGGTGAGCTAATCCCCACACTGGAGGTGGCCGGTTTATTTGACAACACACTATTTGAAATCTACCAGGGGTTGCTTGCTTCAAAAAGCTGGATACCCTGTCAACCTTTCATTCACAATGTCAGCCGGTTTTTAATTAATAGCTGGATTGACAGGGTTTTAGCTGAAAGGCTGGAGATAAAATCAAAAAGTATTTTTGAAAAGCTGGAGTACAACAATAATGACTGGTCTGAAACTTTTTACCAATTGCTTGCCCGGAACTTTGGTTTTAATACGAATTCTGTACCTTTTGAATTGTTAGCCCGTTCATTGCCTTTAAGGATATTAACAAAACATAAGGAGAATTTATTTCAGATTGAAGCCCTGATATATGGCCAGGCCGGATTTTTAAAAGAGAACCTGAAAGACGAATACTTTCAAAAGTTAAAAAGGGAATACCTTTTTTTAGAAAAAAAATATCAACTTAAACCAATTGATGGAAGTATGTGGCATTTTTTAAGATTGCGTCCTTCTAATTTTCCTACCCTTAGATTAGCCCAGTTTGCTTTCCTGGTGCATAAGTCGTCGCACCTTTTATCGAAGGTATTGGAAAATGAAAAAATTGATGATCTGTATGAATTATTTACTGCTGAAGCTTCTGATTTTTGGACGACCCATTATACGTTTAAAAAGAAGGCATTAAAGCGATCAAAGACGCTTGGCAAATCGGCCATTCAACTCATTTTGATTAATACCGTAATTCCCTTTTTATTTGCTTATGGAGAAGAAACCTTTAATCAGCAAATAAAAGACAGGGCACTCAGACTGCTGGACATGATCCCAGGAGAGGTTAATTCACAAACCCGCAAGTGGAAGGAATTAGGGCTAAACACTCAAACTGCCTTTAATACACAGGCATTGATGGAATTAAAATCAAACTATTGTAATTCTAAAAAGTGCCTTTCTTGTGCTATTGGCATTGAAGTAATAAAAAATCCCTGAGTAAATTTCTGCCAATTAAAATATTGATACAGGCTGATTCTATTTTAGTATTTTTGTGTAATAATTACCGAAATGGAAAGACTTACCAGCAGACAGAAAATATTGATCGGGTTAGGAATGATCACCGGTATTTTAATTATTGGAGTTACAGGTTATATGGTTATTGAAGGCGACAGTTGGCTGAATGCACTATATATGACTGTGATTACCATTTCTACTGTCGGTTTTGGTGAGGTTCATAAATTAAGTCCTGCAGGGAAAATATTTACTATGTTCCTTATCATTTCCAGTTTTACCACCTATGCATATGCCCTCACTACCATCTCTACACACTTTTTTGAAGGTCAGCTCAAATTTTTTCTGAGGGGTTATGGAACAAAAACAATTAAAAAAATGAATAATCATATAGTAATTTGTGGATTTGGCCGGAATGGCCACCAGGTGGCGAAAGAGCTAAAAGCATTTGGTCATCAGTACGTAGTTATCGACCAAAGTGAAAAAGTTTTGCTTGATGGCTTTGATCAATCGGCTGGATTTGTTAAGGGAGATGCTACTCAGGATGAGGTGCTGATACAAGCCAACGTGAAAACTGCCAAGGGACTCATCACCACATTACCTGTTGATGCTGATAATCTCTATGTTGCTCTTACTGCGCGGGCCTTAAACCCTGACCTTGAAATAATCAGCAGGGCAGCGGATGAAAATTCTGAAACCAAATTAAGAATGGCTGGTGTGAATAATGTAGTGATGCCAGAGAGGGTAGGAGGTGCGCATATGGCCAGCCTTATTGCCAGGCCTGATATCCTTGAATTCCTCGACCACGTTTCTGTTCATGGACAGGATCCTACTACCCTTGAGGAGATTACCTGCGATGAAATTCCAGAAGACTCCAGGACGCAAACAATTCATGAAATTGGAATACGAAAAATTACAGGGGCAAATATCATTGGATATAAAACTCCGGATGGCCGTTATATTTTAAATCCTACGCCAAATACACAGGTTGTTCGTGGATCTAAACTTTTCGTTTTAGGCACTCCGGCTCAAATCAATAAGATGAAGGAGATACTGCGTGCTGTCCAATAAATATTTACTTTAAAGTTTCTTCAGTATTATCTTCTTTAGCTGAAGGAGGCGGTTGGGGATATGGATCAGTATGCTCCGTATTAGATTTTTTCTCAGAGGTCTTTGGGGCAGGGTTCTTTTTCAAATCCAGGGGGTCATTCAAATCAATTCCTAAATCAAGATTTCTTTTAACTCCCGAAGTTTCTTTTGTAATTTCCCTTTTTATTTCATTTGTAGCACGGCGAAGTTCATTAATCCCTTTCCCAAGCATTCGGGCCAGCTCAGGAATTTTTTTTGGTCCAAATACGAGATAGACCACCAGTAGGATGACCAGGATTTCACCTCCGCTTATATTAAAGAATAATAAAAAGTTTGTCATACAAAAACTTATGAAGCAAAGATAAAAAAAAGTCTCCCGAACCGGGAGACTTTAATTTTATCATTTTATTTTTTTCTTTTTTTAGTCACTTCCGGCCCGATTTCAGCATCCTTTTTCTGAATCAGGTCATATGCGATCGGACTCGCAGTGAACAAAGAAGAATATGTACCTACAAGTATACCCACCAATAAAGCAAAGGTAAAGCCCCGAATTATTTCACCTCCAAAAAGGAATATTGTAAACAATACCACCAGGGTTGTTCCCGAGGTGTTTATTGTACGGGCCAGAGTACTGTTGAGTGCTCCATTGATATTTGTTTTCAGATCGCGCTTTTTATAAAGCATCCCATACTCCCTGATACGATCGAAGATGATCACTGTATCATTAATCGAATAACCGATGATAGTCAGGATAGCTGCGATAAAAGCCTGGTCAATTTCCATATTAAAGGGTAGCACATTATAAAAGAGTGAAAACAATCCAACGGTTATCATGGTATCATGAAACAATGCAATTACCCCAGCCAAACCAAATTGCCATTTGCGGAATCGTAATGCGATATAGATGAAGATAACAATCAGGGCAAAAAGAACTGCCATTACAGCTCTGTTCCGGATATCATCCGCAATGGTTGGCCCAACCTTTTGTGAACTTAAAATACCAATGAGCTTATCTTCCGTTTCATTATCAGTACTGAAATCTCTATAAACAATTGACTGATCTTCGAAGAATGGTTTTAATCCGTTGAAGATTTTACTTTGTATAATAGAGTCAACATCCGTTTCAGTATTTTCAATCATAAACTTAGTGGTCACTTTTACCTGTTTTGCTGGCCCGAAAGTTTTAACTTCAGGGGTGACATTTTGACCATCTGCATCAATGAATGCATTAGAAAGTGCATCTCTAATCTCATTCGTATTCACGTCTTTATCAAAACGAATGACATAGGTTCTTCCTCCCGAAAAGTCAACACCATAATTTAAGCCTCTGAAGGCTAATGATAGTATACTAATAGTAATAATACCAGCAGAAATAAAATATGCAATTTTACGCTTACTAATAAAATCAAAGCTAGTGTTCGCCAATACATTTAATGTAAATTTGTTCGCAAAGTTCACTTCAATATTACGTTTCAGTGCCCATGTAAAAATTAGACGTGAAATAAATATTGCGGAAAACAAAGAGCTAAGAATACCAATAATTAATGTAGTAGCAAATCCCTGAACAGGTCCCGATCCGAAAACAAACAGAACAATACCCGTTAACAAAGTTGTTACGTTGCCATCTATGATTGCGGAGTAAGCATTTTTATAACCGTCGGCAATAGACAGTTGTAAGCCTTTTCCAGCCCTGACCTCTTCCTTAATACGTTCATAGATAATTACGTTGGCATCCACCGCCATACCCAGGGTTAGCACAATACCGGCAATACCTGGGAGTGTTAATACTGCGCCAAAGGAAGCCAGCACACCAAATAGGAAGAAAATATTAGAGAGAAGGGCTATATCCGCAATAACTCCAGCCCTGTTATAATAGAAAAGCATATAGACCAAAACCAGGACAAAGGCTATAATAAATGACCATAAACCTGCATTCACTGCTTCGTGGCCCAATGATGGCCCAACCACAGCCTCTTCCACAATACGAGCAGGAGCAGGGAGTTTACCTGCCTTTAAAATATTGGCTAAATCCTGCGCTTCTTCTACATCCATACTTCCCGAAATGGATGACATTCCGCTTGGGATCTCTGAATTTACATTAGGGGCAGAATATACATAATCATCCAAAACAATTGCTACCTGGCGGCCAATGTTATCTCCTGTTAAACGTTTCCATATTTTAGCACCTTCGGCATTCATGCTCATCGACACTTCAACCTTGCCATTTTGATCGTAATCCTGACGGGCATTGGTAACTACTTCTCCTCCCAAAGCAGGTTTCATTTCGCGTGGGTTCGAAACCTTTAATGCGATAAGCTCAAGAATGTTACTTCCTTCAACTCGTGGTTTATTTAACCAGGCTAATTTCAAATCACGTGGAAAAATATTTTTAGTTTGCCTGAGCATTTTATTCACTTTTGCAGTATCTTTTATAGCAGCATAACCCACTGTAGAAGATTCTGAAGGGAAATACTGTCCTTGCTGACGTTGCTCATAAGCAGGATTTAACACAGCATATAAAGGATTCTTCTTCCTGTATTGCTCAAGTTGCTGGTCTTCCATTCCAAAGTCAGTGGAGTCAGATTCAAGTTGATCAAGTAAAGAAACTGCTGAAGTATCTCCTTCTTCCCCTGATGTCTCCACCGTTGTTTCCCCGGTAGAATTATCAGCAGTAGTTTCGTCTATATTTTCACTTTCTCCAACGGTTTTTTCTTGTTCATCGGTAGTAGTTTTATCTACTCCATAGATGTCAGCAAGTCTGGTATTGGCATCTGCAAAATACTGGTAAATTTCACTGAACCGGTAAGTTTCCCAAAATTCAAGTTGGGCAGTTCCTTGCAGGAGCTTTCTAACTCTTTCCGGATCTTTTACTCCGGGAAGCTCAACAAGTACCCTGTTTGATGAGGCAATTTTTTGCACATTGGGTTGAGTAACACCAAATTTATCAATACGTGTCCGCAGGATATTATAAGTTCTGTCAAAAGCTCCATCTGTTTCTTTTTTAATGACTTCAAGTACCTCTGCATTGCTTGAATTAGCTGTAATGCCTTTGTCCCTGAATTCATAAAGAAATATTGAAGCAAGACTGAAATTCGGATCAGTCTCTTCTATGGCTTCACCAAATAGTGTTACAAAATCCTTTTGACTATCTTTTTGTTTTTCAAAAGTAAGATCCATGGCTTGAAGGAAAACCGGATTTTGGCTATTGCCGGATAATCCTCTAACAATACTTCCTATGGACACTTCGAGAGTTACGTTCATACCCCCTTTGAGGTCAAGACCTAGGTTGATCTCTCTTTCCTTACAATCTTTATACGTGTATTTCCAAAGGTAAATTACCTGGTTATCCATTGAATCGAGGTAATAGTTTTCTCTTGCTTGTGCAATTGAATCCACATAATACCCTTGAAGTAATTCATTACCCTTCGCCAAATCATTGGCAATTTTTGCAGTTGTTTCGCTGTCCGCATATTCTCTGGCATTCCTTTCAACACTGGCTGTCATAAACGTAAATGACAGTTGAAACAAACATACCAATGCGAACAAAATCGCGAAAAATTTTATAGCTCCTCTGCTTTGCATTTCTTACTGTTTTATAGTTTTCTACCTAAAAATTTTAAGGGTGCAAATATAGAAAACATTATTTAATAACTATTATGAATTTTATTTTATTAATACCTACCAACCCGCATTGCTTTTATACCATTGAGATATAGGGGGATTTAACTTTTGTAGCGAATCCATTTCCAAAGTTCCTTATAGTTGATCTTTTTGCCATACATTAAAATTCCAGTACGATAAATTCTTGAGGATAGCCATGTTGTCCCTAAAAATCCCAGTATCAAAAGGATCATTGACAGGGCCACATCTACTACTGGAACACCAAATGGTATTCTCACCATCATTATTATAGGAGAAGTTAAAGGAAAGATGGAAAGCCAGAAAGCTGCAGGCCCATCGGGGTTTAACATAATAAACTGTGAAATTACAATGGAGATAATGAGGGGAACAGTTAACGGAAGCATAAATTGCTGTGTGTCCGTTTCGCTATCTACAGCTGAGCCAATAGCCGCGAAAAGTGCACCGTACAATAAATATCCTCCTGCAAAATAAAAAAGAAACAAGAAAATTATCGTCCCAAATGGTATCGATTGAATGGATTCAAACAACATCCCAATAGATTCATTCACTTCATTCAGTTCCGGAGAATTTGCGGTAGATTCCGGCGCCATTCCCGATGATTGAATTTGTTCCTGGATATTTAACTGAGATTGCTGGTAATCTGAGATATCTGCTGCATAAAATGAAGATATCGCCGAAATAAAAACCAGTGACAGGACGATCCATAAAAAAAACTGGGTCATTCCTACCATCGCAACCCCCACGATTTTTCCCATCATCAGCTGAAAAGGTTTTACAGATGAAATGATCACTTCAACAATACGGTTGGTTTTTTCTTCTATCACCCCACGCATGACTAATGCCCCATACATAAAAATAAAAATATAGATTAGCAGTCCTGCAATAAAACCCACTGCCATGGCTAATTCAGTAGAACTTGTCTCTTCTTCTCCTCCATCATTTATTTTAATTGTAAGGAGGTTGACCGAAGTTTTTATCGACTTAAGTACATCCGGGTCGATACCGGAAGCTTCTAACTTCAGGCCTTCGATTTCTTTTCGCATTTGTTCCTTAATGTATCCCTTAACCGTTAAATTCGGTTGCCTGGATGAATATAATCTGGCTGTCTCGGGAACACTTAAGGATGTTTCAGGTATATGTAAAAGAGCATATAGATTCTTTGCTGTCATTAACATCTTGGCCGAGTCAAGGTCCCCGCTTAGGCCCATAAAGTGTATTTTATCAGAATCCTTAAAAGTATTGGTGAACAGCCCCGACTCATCCAGTACACCTATTACTTTGGTTTCACCTTCAATCTGCCCTATATACACCGGAACCACAAATAATGCAGCCATTAACAGGGGTCCCACAATGGTCATTATTATAAATGACCTTTTTTTTACACGGGTCAGGTATTCCCTTTTTATGATCAAAAAAACTTTGCCCATGCTAATGCTCTTTTTTTGATTTATTTTTTTCAACCGTCCTGATAAAAATATCATTCATAGACGGAAGGATTTCGGTGAAAGAAAAAATTTCAGTTTCTGGAATCAAACTCTGTAAAAGCTGGTTTTGGTTGCCGTTATTTAAGATTTTAATAGTAGCCAACATTTTACTATTCAAACGTATGTTAGAAATCACCCTGAAGTTATTATTAAGTATGTTTTCCAAAGGTTTTCCTGAGGGCATATATTCAACTTCATAAAGATTCTCCTTCATGTTTTCCTTAATTTCCAAGACATTCCCTTCGAGTATCTTTTTTGAATTATCGATGAGGGCAATATGGTCGCAGAGTTCCTCAACGGAGGCCATATTATGTGTGGAAAAAATTATAGTTGCCCCATTTTTTTTCAAATCCAGAATCTCGTCCTTCAGCAAATTGACATTGATCGGGTCAAATCCACTAAAGGGTTCATCAAATATCAAAAGTTCTGGTTGGTGCAATACGGTGACTACAAACTGGATTTTTTGCTGCATTCCCTTTGAAAGTTCTTCAACCTTTCTGTTCCACCAATTTCCGATTTCAAATTTCTCAAACCATTTTTTCAGTTTTTTTGTGGCATCCTGTTTCGAAAGTCCTTTAAGCTGTGCAAGGTATAGTGCTTGTTCTCCAACTTTCATTTTTTTATACAGGCCTCTTTCTTCGGGCAAATAACCAATCCGGTAAATATCATTTGTTGAAAGAGGGAACCCATTGAAGCTGATGGTTCCAGTATCTGGGGCAATGATCTGGTTAATGATACGGATAAATGTAGTTTTCCCAGCACCATTTGGGCCCAAAAGCCCAAATATACTTTGCCTTGGCACATCCACACTCACATCTTTGAGTGCTAAATGATTCGCATATTGTTTAGTGATATTACCGGCTCGAAGCAAATAATCCATGGAATTTGTATTAATGGCCGAAATATTCTTGCATACGTGAGAAAAAGCTTCTGTCTTTGGCCGTTGGGCTAGGTTTAAAGTTTTCTGACTGACTTAATTTCTCAAGAATTTGCTTTTCTTCTTTAGAGAGTGCTTTAGGTGTCCATACATTAATATTAATAAGCAAATCGCCGGTGCCATAAGAATTTACCGAAGGCAATCCCTTTCCTTTTAACCGCAAAACTTTGCCCCCCTGGGTACCTGGGCTTATCTTAATCCTTGCTTTTCCTTCTATAGTAGGCACTTCAATGGAGGCACCGAGGGCAGCGTCTGAAAAACTTATATAAGCTTCATGAAGCAGGTTCATGCCATCTCTTTCAAAATTTTCATTTTTAATTTCTTCGATCAGGACAATTAAATCTCCGGGAATACCTCCCCTTGCTCCTGCATTTCCTTTTCCACTCATTGATAACTGCATCCCGTCTTCCACTCCTGCAGGGATATTTATTGCAATAATTTCTTCATCACGAACAATTCCATCTCCCAGACATTCATTACATTTATTAACAATGGTTTGTCCTTCGCCTCCGCAAGTTGGACATGTTGAGGATGTTTGCATTTGTCCTAAAAAAGTACTTGTAACCCTTGTAACTTGCCCTGTTCCATTACAGGTTGAACAGGAGGAATAGGAAGAGCCTCCTTGAGAGCCGGTTCCACTGCAGGTTTTACAACCTACATATTTATTTACTTTTATTTTCTTTTCTACACCCTTGGCAATCTCTTCCAAAGTTAATTTGACTTTTACCCTTAGGTTAGAACCTCTGTTTACCCTACGACGTCGTTGTCTTGTTCCTCCAAACCCACTAAATCCTCCAAAAGCGCCACCGAAAGCATCTCCAAAAATATCTCCAAACTGGCTGAATATATCATCCATCGACATACTGTACCCACTTGTACCCGCAGCACCTCCTAGACCGGCATGGCCGTATTGGTCATACCTGCTCTTTTTACTCGGATTGCTTAATACTTCATAAGCTTCAGCTGCTTCTTTAAAATTGTCCTCTGCCTCTTTGTTATCAGGGTTTTTATCAGGATGGTATTTTAGTGCCAGTTTCCTGTAGGCTTTTTTAATTTCGGCTTCTGATGCATCCTTTGAAATGCCCAGTACTTCGTAATAATCTCTTTTTGACATTTATTTGTGTTGAGTAAATTTTAAATCTCACTATTTTCCAATAATCACTTTGGTGTAACGGATTACCTTGTCACCAAGCAGATATCCCTTTTCAATTTCATCTACAATCTTATCTTTCATCTTTTTTGAAGAGGCAGGAATATAGGTTATAGCTTCGTGAAAATCAGTGTCAAATTCTTTTCCAATAGCCTCAATTGCTACGAGGCCTTTCTTTTTTAATATTGCACTCATTTTATTATAAATGAGCTGAATGCCTTCTTTAACAGCATCACAATCTTTTACTTCTTCTGAGGATTTAATGGCCCGCTCAAAATCATCAATAACTGGTAAAAGTTCAGTGATTACGCCTTCGGATGCAGTTTTGCTGAGTTCAATCCTTTCGCTTGCTGTACGGCGCCGGTAATTGTCAAATTCAGAATATAACCTGATGTATTTATCATTAATTTCATCAAGTTTTTCCTGTAATTCCTCCTCTTTGGATTTAGCTTTTTCAGCTTCATGCTTTTGGTTTTCTTTCTCCGGAGTCTGATTTTCAGCTTTCTCAGTTTTAATATCCTCCTGGTTCCCCAATTTCTCTTTGTTTGGTTTTGACTTTTTCTTTGCCATTTTACATTTTTACTTTAACCTGATTAATATACAAATTAAACCCTATAAATAGATATTACGACTGTTTCTTGTCCATGAAATGATACATTCTGGAATTATCTCATTTAACAAAAAAAGCCGCATTGATGCCTGCAAATAAAACATATTAAACCATATGCCTGTAATTTGCGGGTAAAAATTATTGAATTGCAATTAAACAAATTATTTGCCAAGCGATTAATCAGGACATTGTGGCAGTATTTTTAACCTGTACTACAATTAATAATATTTATGTTGAATAAATGACTTCAAATAAAACTTCATTTGACAGTTGGAAATATGGAAGGAAGATTAATTTCCTCTTTTATCGATCACTGATGTTCCGGATTTTGATGATAATTGAATTGACCACATACTTAATTGTATTTTAGGGAGTAGTTAAAAAATAAAACTACTTTTGCGGGCTAAATAATTTACTTCGGGAGAGAAATTTGTTCCTGAAGAACCATAAAACAAGAAAATGAATGCATTTGAAGCACTGGGATTAGGGCCAGAATTGGTAAAAGCAGTTGAAGACCTTGGATTTGTTACCCCTACACCCATACAAGAAGAAACAATACCTGCCGTATTTAATCGTTCTGAAGACCTTATTGCCCTTGCCCAGACCGGAACAGGTAAAACTGCAGCTTTTGGTTTACCTATTCAGGAACAGATCGATATATTATCCCATAATATCCAGGCATTAATATTAAGTCCTACAAGGGAATTATGTATACAAATTCACAAGGATCTTGAATCCTATTCAAAATATCTACCTGATTTGAATCAGGTAGCCATTTATGGTGGTTCAGATATTGTTAAACAGATCAAAGCTGTTAAAAACAACCCTCAAATTATTGTAGGAACGCCTGGGAGAGTGCTGGATATGATTAAAAGGAAATCCCTTAAAGTGGATAAGATTAAATGGTTAGTGCTGGATGAAGCTGATGAAATGTTGAATATGGGGTTTAAGGAAGAGCTTGATAATATCCTTGAAACCACTCCCAAAGAAAAAAGAACCTTATTATTTTCAGCAACTATGCCTTCCGCAGTGCTGAAAATTGCTCACAAATACATGAATGATCCTTTCGAGGTTTCAGCTGGCCAGGGAAATATTGGTGCCGAGAATGTAAAACATTTATTCTATATGGTTCAGGCCCGCGACAGGTATGAAGCCCTAAAGCGTATAGCTGATATCAATCCCTCAATTTATGGAATTGTTTTTTGTCGTACACGGCAAGAGACTAAAGATGTGGCCGAAAAACTAAAAAATGATGGTTATAATGCCGACGCCCTTCATGGCGATTTATCCCAGGCTCAGCGTGAGTATGTTATGAACGGGTTTAGGAAGAAACATATGCAAATGCTCGTAGCTACTGATGTGGCCGCCCGTGGACTTGATGTAAATGACCTCACCCATGTGATAAATTATAACCTTCCGGATGAACTTGAAATATACATTCACCGAAGCGGAAGGACAGGAAGGGCAGGGAAAAGTGGAATTTCTATTTCGATAATTCACACCAGGGAATTGAACAAGATTAAAAATCTTGAAAGGATAACAAGCAAAAAATTTGAAAAGAAGTTAATCCCCCTTGGCAGGGAAATTTGTGAAAAACAATTGTTTAACCTTGTTGATCGGATGGAAAACATCGAAGTAGACGAAAGCCAGATTGGGGAGTATATGGATGTGATTTACAAAAAACTGGAATGGCTTAGCCGCGAAGATTTAATTAAACGTTTCGTCTCACTCGAATTTAATCGTTTCCTTGATTATTATAAAAATGCTCCTGATCTGAATGTAAAGGCCAGGGAAGAAAGATTGCCGAGAAATAAATCCGAAAAAGATATAGGCAGGGCAAAATCCTTTTCCAGGTTTTTTATCAATATAGGATCAAAAAACAGGTTAACCCCCCCGCGAATTATTGGGTTGATCAATGACTATACTAAACGACGTGACCTGGCTATTGGTAAGATAGATATTATGAAAAACTTTTCCTTTTTTGAAGTGGATGAA
The DNA here is from genome assembly GCA_021740645.1 of Bacteroidales bacterium. Lineage (GTDB taxonomy): Bacteria > Bacteroidota > Bacteroidia > Bacteroidales > JAADJA01 > JAADJA01. The sequence goes on along the minus strand of JAIOZL010000024.1, from coordinate 56,007 downwards.
CGCAACGAAAAGGATATCCTTAAAGCCTTTAAAAATGCCACCTTTGAAGGAGTGAAATTATCTGTTGAAATTTCCAAACCCGATACCAAACAAGGGAAAATGGAACATAAAAGAAACAGGCTTAGCGATCGGAAAAAAACCAAAAGGAAGCGCATGTAATTGGTAGGAAATTATTTTGATTTCTCCATTTTCATTAAATCCTGCACCTTGTTCTTTCATAGTAAATTACTGCTTAATTTATGGTGAAATTCCTTAATTTACATCCTGCCTTTGTGATAATGGAAAACAGATTGCCTGGCCATTTCATTGCCTGTCCCAATCCCGTTGAGCACAACCTTTGATTCCTGTGGCTCTGTAAATTTCTGTTAAGCAGGGCAAGAGAAAATGGGAGATTTGCCTGGATTAAATTCAGGAAATAAGTCGGGAGTAAAAAAAGCCCTGGGACAGTTGACCCAGGGCTTATGTAGAGATTTAAAGTTTTTTTATTGGTTAATACGCATTTTGTAAAACGACCTGTAAACAAAATACAGCGCAATAGCTAAAAATACATATCCAACATAGGCTGCCACATCTCTGAATTGAGGTGATATGGCTATTTCCATGGCTAACAAGCCAAATAAAGTGGTAAATTTAATTACCGGATTTAAAGCAACAGAAGATGTATCCTTATAAGGGTCACCCACAGTATCACCTACAACAGCAGCTGCATGCAATTCAGTTCCTTTTTCCTGCATATCTACCTCAATTACTTTTTTAGCATTATCCCATGATCCGCCAGCATTGGCCATAAAAATTGCCTGGAATAAACCGAAAAATGCAATAGATAATAAATAGCTTACAAATAATGAAACAGGTGCATTAGTTGCAGCTGGGGCCGAAATAAAAGCAAAAGCTAAAGCAAAAGAGAAAATAGCAATGAAAATATTCCACATCCCTTTTTGAGCATATTGAGTACATATTTTTACAACCTGTCTTGATTTTTCTACGTCCGCTTTTTTGGGAGCATTCGGGTCAAGATTTATATTGTGTTTGATAAACTCTACAGCTCTTGCAGCTCCGGTAGTAACTGCTTGTATTGAGGCCCCAGTAAACCAATATATAACTGCCCCACCTAAAAGGAATCCCATAATGGTATATGGATTCAGGAGGTTTAATATGGTAGAGGGCTCAACACCCAGGGTGTGGTTAATCACTAAGATCAATGAGAAAATCATGGTAGTGGCACCAACCACCGCCGTTCCAATCAATACAGGTTTAGCGGTAGCCTTAAATGTATTGCCTGCTCCATCATTGGCCTCCAAATAATATTTTGATTTTTCAAAATCAGGTTTGAACCCAAATTCCTTTTCAATTTCTTTAGATTTTTCTTCCTGGTCATCTTCAATAAGCGACAGCTCATAAATCGATTGTGCATTGTCAGTTACCGGGCCATAGCTATCAACCGCTATCGTAACCGGTCCCATACCGAGCATCCCAAAGGCAACTAATCCAAATGCAAAAATGGATGGATAAATCATAAAGGTATCCAATCCAAAAGTACTGGCATAATAAGCAATAAACATTAATAAAAAGAATACCATTCCCATCCAGAAAGCACTAAAGTTACCTGCAACCAATCCCGACAATATATTCAGTGATGCACCACCTTTTTTAGAAGCCTCTACCACTTCGTTCACATGCGTAGATTTTGGGCTGGTGAATAATTTTGTAAATTCAGGGATAAGGGCAGCGCCTAATGTTCCGGCACTAATAATTACAGAAAGCGAAATCCAAAGTTTGTCAGGAAGGTCTCCAATGAGGAAGTAACTTGCTACGAAAGTAGCTATAATTGAGAATATAGAAGTTATCCAAACCAGGGATGTCAAAGGTTTCTCAAAATCAAGATCATCTGCATCATGATATTTTGCTTTGGTAATTATATTATTAATTCCATAAGAAACTACCGAAGTAATAATCATTAAAATACGCATCACAAAAATCCAGGTCAATAGCTGAATTTGATAATGAACGCTGGTAACCGCAAGTAATATAAAAGAGATCAAAGCAACTCCTGTTACACCATATGTTTCAAATCCATCTGCAGTGGGTCCTACACTATCACCTGCATTATCACCTACACAGTCAGCAATTGTTCCCGGGTTTCTTGGATCATCCTCTCCAATTTTAAAGATAACCTTCATCAGGTCAGATCCGATATCAGCAATTTTGGTAAAAATACCACCGGCAATCCTTAATGCGGAGGCACCCAGTGATTCCCCAATGGCAAAGCCAATAAAACTGGCGCCGGCATATTTACCCGGAACAAATAGTAAGATAATGAGCATCATGATAAGCTCAAGAGAAATTAATACAACACCAATACTCATACCAGCACTCAACGGAATATTCAATAATTTAATGGGTTTTCTTTCAAGGGAGGCAAATGCCATTCTTGAGTTTGCCAGGGTGTTCATCCTGATCCCAAACCAAGCCACACTATAGGAACCGAGGATACCGATAATTGTCCATCCCAGGATCATCAATACACCTCCAACGCCAAAGTGGGCATCAGAAAGCCAACCAAAATAAAAAGCAACAGCAGCACCAATAAACAAAAACAGGATAGCTAAAAACTTTCCTTGCTGAATTAAGTAAGTTTTACCCGTTTCGTAAATTACATGTGCAACATCCAGCATTGATTGATGTGCTCTGATTTTCTTTACTTTCATGAATTGGAATAAACCAAACATAAAACCGGCAAATGTTATCAGAAAGCCCCAGTACAAGATATTTTCCGATTTAATGCCTGAAGGTATTACCAGGTCGGCTTCACTTGCAAAAGAGATAAAGGGCAATGAGATAATTGCTAATAATGATAGTAATTTTTTCATGTTGTATCGTTTATATTTATAAATGAAGGCGCTAAAATATAAAGTATTTTATTAATTAGCATGTTAATTTTATTAAAAGCTGCCATTTGAAAAATTATGCTCCACGGTGTTTGTTCAGGCTATGGTTCATGATTTTGGAATACCTCTGAATGTTAATAATTTTTAAATTTTATTTCAGAAATCAAGGCAGGGTTGTAAAAATATTAATACTTTTATCTTTCATTTTATTAAGAACGGTAAGGAATATCAGATGGATAAAATTAAGCTTGAAATAATTGGAATGTCATACAGTCAGTCGCAGAGTGGGGCGTATGCCCTAATTCTTGGAGAAACGAATGGAAAAAGAAGACTGCCAATTATTATCGGGGGCTTTGAAGCACAGGCAATAGCGATAGAACTCGAAAAGATGAAACCCAGCAGGCCTCTAACCCATGATTTGTTTAAACGATTTGCAGATACCTTTCAAATTAATCTTCAGGAGGTAATAATAAATAAATTTATAGAGGGGGTATTTCATGCGGAATTGGTTTGTCTTGATGAAAAGACTGAATACCGTATAGACGCCCGAACCTCAGATGCTGTTGCCCTGGCCTTAAGGTTTAAATGTCCGATATATACCAATGAAAAGATTATGTCGGCAGCCGGTATAATTGTGGACGAAAAGAAACCGGGCAAACCAAAAGAAAAACCAGTGAAGGAGGAAAAAGTCCTTGAAAATCCCCTGGCCGCGCATTCTAATACTGAACTTAAGGAAATGCTACAAAAAGCTGTGCAAAAGGAGGAATATGAAGAAGCTTCCAAGATCAGGGACGAAATGAATAAACGAAAAAAGAAATAGTTATAATTTTTGTTTTAAAATGGGAAATACGGACGAACTGAATTTCCCTTAATTTTTTTATTCTTAGGCTATGCGTAAAAAGTGGGTGATTTTAATACTTTTTTCTGCCCTGATCGTGTCAGGTGTTTTTTCGATGATTCAATCTGATACATCTGCTAAAGTAATCGTGACTAAGGATTCTGCTGAACTTGCCGTTGAAGTTGCTGCTCCGCAGGCCATAAGTGAAAATAGTTCAACCGAAAATGCAGATTTAGCGAATAAGGCAAATTTGCTTTTAGATAAGACCAGAAAGGGAGGGGTTGGGCTTATAACGATATTGAGGGGCTTGCTGGGAATGCTGACTTTAATTGGAATAGCGTGGTTATTCAGCACCAACCGTAAAGCGATTTCGTGGAAAGTTGTATTCATAGGCTTATCATTACAAATATTATTGGCTGTTGGGGTGTTGTATGTTCCCTTTGTTCAGTATTTTTTTGAATTTGCCGGAAAGTTGTTTGTTAAAGTTCTTGATTTTACACAGGCTGGAGTAAATTTCCTTTTTCAATCGATGGTAACAGGTAAAATTGAAGATGGTCTGATCACTTTTGCCGTAAAGATATTACCCACTATTATTTTCTTTTCTGCGCTAACCAGCCTTCTTTTTTATCTCGGCATAATTCAGGTAATAGTAAAAGGTATGGCCTGGATAATGACGAAATTATTGAAACTTTCGGGCGCAGAAAGTTTATCAGTAGCAGGAAATATTTTTTTAGGTCAAACCGAATCTCCTTTAATGATCAAGGAATACCTGCCTAAGATGAATAAGTCAGAAATGTTGTTGGTCATGATGGGAGGGATGGCCACTTTAGCCGGTGGAGTTCTGGCCGTCTATATCGACTTTTTAGGCGGGGATGACCCGGTTCAGAAATTGCTGTTTGCTAAACATCTTTTAGCCGCTTCAGTGATGGCAGCTCCTGGAGCAGTGGTAGTTTCAAAAGTACTGGTTCCCCAAACGGAAGATGTAAATAAAACCATTGAGGTGTCGAAGGAAAATGTTGGGAGTAATGTGCTGGACGCCATTTCTAACGGGACCGGTCAAGGTTTGAAATTAGCAATTAATGTAGCAGGAATGCTCCTTGTTTTTATCGCTTTTATTGCTATGTTCAATTATATCACCGGAAAAATCGGAGCGTGGACACACCTCAATGATGTAATTATAGAGGTGACAGATGGTAAATATAACAGGCTAAACTTACAATTTATTTTAGGCTATACCTTTGCTCCCCTGATGTGGCTGATTGGCATTCCGGTAGGGGATATAACGCTTATTGGCCGTTTACTTGGTGAAAAAATAATTATGACTGAATTTATCGGTTATGTTAGTCTTTCACAACTCAAGGCATCTGGTGTATTGGATCCAAAATCCATTATTATGGCTACCTACATGTTGTGTGGGTTTGCAAATTTTGCTTCTATAGGTATACAGATAGGGGGTATTGGTTCACTTGCTCCAAACCAAAGGGTTTTACTTAGCAGATATGGATTGCGTGCATTATTAGGCGGAACACTTGCATCCTTATTATCTGCCACAATAGTTGGAGCTATTTTAGGATAAAAATTAAATTTATTAGATGATGGATATGTTTGCAACTGCAGTTAATTGCATGGACGGAAGGGTTCAGGAGCCTGTGATAAAATTTCTGAAATCAAAATTTGGAGTGAAGTATGTAGATATGGTTACCGAACCGGGTCCGGATAAGATCATTGGGGAAAATGTTGATAAATTCAAGATAAACTCTATTAAACAAAGGTTGGAAATATCAGTTAATGGACATGGTTCAAGAATAATATTAATTGCTGGTCATGCTGATTGTGCCGGGAATCCGGTAGATAAAGATACCCATATTGCACAAACCTTAAATTCAGCAGCAAGCATAAAAGAATGGTATCCGGAAGTTGAGGTTATTCCGGTTTGGATTGGTGAGGACTGGAAGGTTGAACAGTTATAGGAATGGAGTTTGAGGGTCGAGGTTCAAAGTTCATGGTTTTGAATTTATATCCATTGAAGAGCTATAAAAGTTTTACGAATCGTTTAATAATTAAGAGCCCAGGTAATCTTAAAGTTTCTCTTCCTGAAATAGCCATCCTTAGGAAGCTTTCAACAGGTTTAAAATCATGCACTGAAATACAGGTAATTCTATGAGTTGCACTGGCCTTTAGGCCTGGGAATACTATTTCTTGCGTTCATAAATTATATAAGAGTAGGGGTAGGGGTTATTTTCATCGGGATTTAAAAAGTCTTCTTTAGAAACCACGTCCCATTCTTCATCATTTATGTGCGGGAAAAAGGTATCTGCCTCAAAATCCTCATGTACCCATGTGATATATAGTTTGTTGGCATGCCTTAAAAATTGTTTATAAATAGAAGCTCCCCCGATGATGAAATTTTCTTCCTCTGGATGCATTTTTTCTAACGCATCCGTAACGGAATAGGCCATGGTGCAATTATCGATTAGTTCTCCAGGCACATCGGTGAGTACCAGATGTGTACGATTAGGCAGAGGCCTGTTTGGCAGAGAATAATAGGTTTTTTTTCCCATAACGATATAATGACCTGTGGTCAGTTTTTTAAATCTTTTTAAATCCTCCGACAAGTGCCATAAAAGCTTATTGTCTTTACCTATTGCATGGTTCCTTGCTACAGCTACGATAATCGAAATATTTTTCATAAACCCTATAATTTAAAACTTATATCAAAAATAAAATCTATTTATTACCACTAAATATTCTATACCTAAACTGAAATCTTTCCCTTAATATGAGCGTGGTGTTGATAATTTACTAATTCGAAATCCTCAAATTTAAAATCAAAGATATTCTTTACATCAGGATTGATTTTCATCTGAGGTAAGTCATATGGTTTTCGGCCTAACTGCAATTTACACTGATCCACATGGTTGGTGTAAATGTGGGCGTCTCCAAGTGTATGAATAAATTCACCTGGTTTAAGTCCTGTAACCTGTGCCAACATCAAAGTGAGTAAGGCATAGGATGCAATGTTAAAAGGTACTCCAAGGAAAATATCGCAACTTCGCTGATACATTTGGCAGGATAATTTCCCATCAGCCACATAAAACTGAAAAAAAGCATGACAAGGAGGCAATGCAGCCTTACCCATGGAAACATTTTCAGAAAATGATTTGCCTGTTTCGGGCAATACTCCCGGATTCCATGCAGCGACTAACATTCGTCTGCTATCGGGATTGGTTTTAATCAGATCCACTACTTCAGATATTTGGTCAATGCCATCGTTGTTCCAATTACGCCACTGTGCACCATACACAGGCCCCAGGTTGCCGTTTTCATCGGCCCATTCGTCCCAGATACTTACATTGTTCTCTTTTAAATACCGAATGTTGGTGTCGCCAGAAAGGAACCATAGAAGTTCGTGAATGATCGACCTGAGATGAAGCTTTTTCGTAGTAATTAAAGGGAAACCTTTTGAGAGGTCAAAACGCATCTGGTAACCAAATACACTAAAAGTTCCTGTTCCTGTACGATCAGCTTTTTTAACGCCATGCTCCAGGACGTGTGTAAGTAAATCAAGGTATTGTTGCATGCCTTTTAGTTTAACCATTGCAAAACTAAAAGGAATCCCTTTGCAAAAAAACCAAGTGATTAAGCCAGTATAAAAAGTTATTAACAAGGATATGGAATAATATGATTTGTAATCATTCGAAAGAGGCAAATATTCCAATATTCACTTTAATTATATGGGCAATGCAAGTGATATTTCAATTTTTCTTTCATTATATACTTTATTAAACCACTTTCATAATTGTTGGATTTTGTCAGATAATGCAGCATGTGTTTTCTCAAATCACATGCAAATAGAGTAAAAGAGGAAAGGTATAAATTGCCTATTTTTGACTCCAATTGGAATAACAGAATATCTCATGGATATAATAGATTGGATAGGGTTTATAGGAATTTCCCAAATATTACTGGCATACTTTCTGAATGTGATCGGCCAGGTTAACTACAAGGACTGGTCATTTTTATTATTAAACCTGATAGGAGCAGGAATGGCCTGCCTGGCTTCAATATTATTAAATTATTTACCCTTCGTAATCCTCGAAGGTGCCTGGACATTTATATCTTTTGTTTCGATCGTAAGAAATAAATTGATAGGACGATAACATTTGAGGAAATCCATTCGATAATTAAGCCTCGTTTTCCTGAGCTTGAATGGCTGTGATCATCACTGTGTTTACGATGTCTTTAACCAAACACCCCCGGCTTAAATCGTTCACTGGTTTATTTAATCCCTGTAATACCGGACCAACGGCTACCGCACCTGAAGCACGCTGAACGGCTTTATATGTATTGTTTCCTGTATTCAAATCGGGGAAAATATAAACAGTAGCCTTACCTGCTACTTCGCTTCCTGGCATTTTTTGTTTCGCGACGGTTGCATCTATAGCTGCATCATATTGAATGGGGCCTTCAACCTTCAGCTCAGGATGGCGTTCCCTGACGATTCGGGTAGCTTCGCGAACTTTTTCAACGTCAGCCCCTTTCCCCGATTGTCCGGTTGAATACGATAACATAGCGATACGGGGTTCAATGCCAAACATTTTGGCTGTATTTGAAGAGCTAATAGCAATGTCGGCGAGTTGTTCTGAATTGGGGTTAGGGTTAACCGCACAATCACCATATACCAAAACCCTGTCTTCGAAACACATTAAAAAGGAACTGGACACAATGGAAAACCCGGGTTTGGTTTTGATAAACTCAAAAGCAGGCCTTATGGTATGCTGTGTGGTATTGGCAGCTCCAGAGACCATTCCATCGGCATGTCCTTTATATACCATCATGGTTCCGAGATAACTGGGATCATGCATGGTGTCCCTTGCCGATTCTTTTGTAACTCCTTTTTCTTTGCGAAGCCGGTAATAAGTAGCAGCATAATCATTTATGAGGTCGTTATCGTTGGGATCTATAATATTGGCCCCACCAATTTTGAGATGCAATGATGCAGCCTTACTTAAAATTTCCTCTTCGTTACCCAATAGTGTAATGTCAACTACGTTTCTACTGAGAAGGATTTCTGCTGCCCTTAAAATTCGCTCATCAAGGCCTTCCGGTAACACGATATGTTTCTTATTCGCTCTTGCCCGTTCAAATAATTCATATTCAAACATAAGCGGAGTAATTACGCCCGAACTGGTAATTTCAATCTGATCCCGTATCCTGAGTTCATCTACGTGCTTTTCAAAATGCCCAAGTGCTACAGCCATCCTTCGTTCATTGTCAGGGGATAATTGTGGCTTGATATTCTGAATCTTTAATACAGTATTATAGGTATCATCATCTACCCTGCATATAGCAAGGGGGAGCTTTCTTATACCATTAATGAGTTTAAGAAATTCATTGTTTGGAGATATCCCTCCTGTAAGTATGATCCCGGCAATTTTGGGGTAGGTGTCTGACAACAAAGTCATAAATAGGGTAACAAGTACATCCGTGCGGTCACCCGGAGTAACCACTACCGTTCCGTCTGTAGTGTACTTAAGGATGTTATCAATCCCCATCGCCCCGATTTTGTAATCCATAACATCGTAATCCAAAACTTCCTGATCGCCATAGATTAGTTTTGCTTTCAAGGCATTGCTTATTTGCCGGATGGTTAGCTTTTGGAGCAAACTAATTTCCGGAATCACAAAATCAAATTTGCCCCTGGTTTCAATTTTACTCAGATAATTGATAATCGCCTGTTGGTCTTCATTTTTAACGCGGTTCACAAACATCCCGATATACTGACACTTTTCCTTCGACAAAACACCTTTAATAAGTTGTACAGTGTCGGCAACATCCACCACGCTTTTTCTGAAACCATTTATAACCGCAATGACCGGAGCACCAAGATTGTTTGCCATCTGCGCATTAAAATCGAACTCAAAAGGCTTTAGGGCACCTCTGTAATCAGTTCCTTCGCACAAAATAAAATCGCACTTGCTTTCAAGTTTTTTGTATTTATTCAGGATGATCGAAAAAACCTCATCCATTTTATCATCCTGTATCAGATCAAAAGCTTCATCGCCTTTTATCCCATACATGGATTCATATGGAAACGAAAGGTTGAATTTTCGGGTTACCAATTCTATGTCTTTATCCTTGTGCGTTTCGCCCGATCGAACTACAGGCCGGAAAAAACCAACTTTTTTCACATGCCGGGTTAAAATATTCATTAATCCCAAAACGATCAATGATTTTCCGGAATCTGCTTCAGTTGCTGCTATATACAGGTTTTTTGCCATTGGCTTAAATATGATAAATCCCTATTGTTTAAGGCTTGCAAATATATAAATCCACGAAATAAATCATCCATTATCTTATAATTATTATTGGATTTTTTTTGGCCAGTAAGGTGGCCTTCTAAAACACGTCTATTTCATGTAAAAAATATTGTCATCGGGATACAAATCCATTGGCATATCCTGAAAAACTTCAAAAGATTTAATCTCCTTTTCAGCACTTACCTCAATTTTTGTATTAAATACCTGGTTTTTCCAAACCAAAGCTTTTCCTCTTATCACGTTGGCAGTACCATCGGTATAAATCAATTGCAAATTAACCGGGGCAGGAAGATTCCCTTTTCTTATCACTTTAACTTCATACGTATCAGAATTTCTTTCAACACTTTCAATTGCCAAATCCACAAAGCCATATTCGAAAAACCATGGCTGGATAAGCCACGAAAGTCCGTTCTCTGATGAATAGTGGATAAAGTATAAAAAATCAAACCCTGTGGGGTGCTTTCCCTGCCATACCTCTGCGAAATCACCTAACATTTTTTTAAATGCATCCTTTCCCATCTCATTTTGAAGAATGGAATAAAACATTGCCGCCTTGGAATAGGAAAGGGCATAATAATATTCGGATTTTATCAATTCAGAAGAAACAATCAGTGGTAAATCTTTAGATGTTCCCATAATGCTAACATAGTCGTCAAGAAAAAAAAGAGAGATATAATCCGGATCAAAGATATCCCTCAGGATGCTATACTCAAAAAAACTTACCAGGCCTTCGTCCATCCAGGCATATTCCCTTTCATTACACCCGGTATAGAAAGGAAAGTAAGTATGACAAATTTCGTGTGCTGTTAAACTAAATGTTGATTTTATGTCATTTATTCCTATATCGTTTACAATCATAGGGTACTCCATTTCATCCAGTCCGTTAAACACAGTCATTGCAGGGTAGGGGAAAGGTATTCCGGGCAGATCATTGATCATGTATTCAATTGACCGTTTTGCAATTTGTATAACTTTCGCAAAATTAGGGGCAGCATGATCGTAGGCTACATTTAGCGTTATCGGCTGGTGCCCACCCGGATTATTTAGCATTATTGCATCCCACACATAATGGTCAGAGAGAGCAAAGGCAAAATCAGAGACATTGGACGCTTTGAAATGCCAGGCAATTTCTGGATCCGGGACAGTAAAATCGCGGTGCGGGATATCCTGTGCTTCAATAATTTTGGTTTTCTCAAATGATTCCTTAGCCTGTTTATATCTTAAATAATATTTATTTGCAAGGGTAAATTGAGGGTTTTGAAGTTCCCCGCTTGCAAAAACCACAAATCCACCGGGGACTGTAATGTTTACATCGAAGTTTCCAAAATCATTATAAAATTCAGCCGTTCCTGTGTAATTATAATTGTTCCATCCATTAATATCGTCATAAACCCCGACTCTTGGAAACCAATAGGCAATAAAAAAACTGCTTGAATCAACCTGTCCGGTGCGCATATGTGATGTTTCATTAAGAGTGTAATTCCAACTTATCTTTATATTATTTTCTGATTCGGGTAAAATCGGCCTTAAAAGATCGACCCACAAATAGGTATCATCATATTCACAATTTCCTGAGGCCGGATCGAGGTTAACAATCTCACTATTAACCAACATACTTTCCAATTCAACTCCGCTACTTTTGTCATTTGCGTCAATATAAAACTCGGCTACCGTGCCTTCCCTAAAGATGTCAGGGAAAATATGCACCAGGATTGAGTGAAGAGTGTCAGGGCTGTTATTCTTGTAAAAAATTTCTTCTATGCCTCTGATCTCAAGACTATTTGGGTTAAAGGTGGCATCAATTTTATAATCAGCAAAGTTTTGCCAATACGCCTTGCCTGGTTTTCCGCTATCAGTCCTTGTTTCCAATTCAATAGCATGTTTTATTTCAGGGGGGAATTGAATCGCTTCTGGTTGAGAATGTACAGGCGTAATATTCAATCCAAAAACTACAACTGAACAAATAAGTAAAGAGGAATATTTTTTTAGCATGGTTAATTAAATATTTGATTGGTTAAAGATAACTGAATTCTCGATTGTTTAACCTACTTTTGCACCCCAATTTGCAAACCCTTTTTGTAAAGGTTTGTGTTTCAATTAAAAACGATGACTCAAATAAGAAATATTGCAATAATAGCTCACGTTGACCATGGCAAAACTACATTGGTTGACCGTATTTTACACCAGGTACAATTGTTCAGGGACAACCAGGATATGGGTGACCTGATATTGGATAGTAATGATCTGGAGCGCGAAAGAGGAATTACAATTCTGTCGAAGAATGTTTCTGTAAGATATAAGGAAACAAAAATTAACATCATTGATACCCCAGGCCACGCCGATTTTGGCGGTGAAGTTGAACGGGTATTAAACATGGCTGATGGCGTGTTGTTAGTTGTAGATGCTTTTGAAGGGCCTATGCCTCAAACCCGGTTTGTACTGCAAAAAGCCATAGAATTGAATTTGAAGCCAATCGTGGTAATCAATAAAGTAGATAAGCCTAATTGCGATCCTGACTGGGCTCAGGAACAGGTCATGGAATTGATGTTTAATCTTGAAGCTTCCGAAGATCAGCTCGACTTCCCAACTGTTTTTGGATCAGCCAAAGCAGGGTGGATGGGCAAAACATGGGAAGAACCTGCAACTGATGTAAGCTATCTGCTTGATGCAATTATCGATTATATCCCTGCCGAGGAACCTAAAAAAGGTACAGTTCAATTGCAGATATCATCAATTGATTATTCGTCCTATGTGGGTAGGATAGCAGTTGGAAGAATATCAAGGGGTGAACTTAACTGGGGACAAAATATTTCGTTGGTTAAAAAGGATGGCAGTGTTGTAAAAAGTAAGGTAAAAGAACTTTATGTATTTGAAGGCCTTGGAAAAGAGAAAATAAAAACTCCGGTTGCTTCAGGCGAAATAGTTGCGGTTTTGGGTATAGAAGGATTTGATATTGGGGATACAATAGCAGATTTTGAAAATCCTGAAGGGCTTAAAAGTATCCCTATCGATGAACCTACGATGAGTATGTTATTTACCATTAATAATTCACCACTTTTTGGTAAAGAAGGACAGTTTGTTACTTCGCGTCACTTAAAAGACAGGCTGATGAAAGAAACGGAAAAAAACCTTGCTCTCAGGGTTGAAGAAACAGATAGTGCAGATGCATTTACTGTTTACGGCCGCGGGATTCTTCATTTATCTATTTTAGTGGAAACCATGCGCCGTGAAGGATATGAACTTCAGCTTGGCCAGCCCCAGGTAATACTTAAAGAAATAAATGGTAAAAGGCATGAGCCAATTGAACTACTTACCGTGAACGTCCCGGAAGTATTCTCTGGAAAAGTGATAGAGCTTGTTACGGCTCGAAAAGGGGAACTACTTAACATCGAAACCAAATTCGACAGGGTGAACCTGGAGTTCCATATCCCTGCCCGTGGTATAATCGGTTTACGAAACAGGGTACTTACTGCCACTGAAGGCGAGGCCATCATGGCGCATCGTTTTAAGTCATATATGCCGTGGAAAGGTGATTTGCCAATCCGGAAAAATGGTTCGCTTATCTCGATGGAAACCGGCCTTGCGGTGGCCTATGCCATTGATAAATTGCAGGACAGGGGTAGGTTTTTTGTAGCTCCCGGCGAGGATGTTTACGCAGGAATGGTTGTGGGTGACAACAATAAGGAGGATGACCTGGCAGTGAAAGTTACCAAAACAAAGAAGTTAACCAATATGAGGGCTTCAGGTGCAGACGATAAGGTACGCATAGCTCCTCCCGTGAGGTTTAGCTTGGAAGAGGCCCTTGAATATATTAAAAATGATGAGTTTTTAGAGGTTACCCCTAAAGCATATAGAATGAGAAAAATTCTATTGGATGAGAATGACAGAAAAAGGGCCAATAAAGTTGGGAAATAAATCGAATAGCAATTCAATGAGGATTTTACCCCGATATTGGCAAGGCTGACCATAGCAGTGTAATTAATTAAGTAAAATATAGTATGTGATCATGAGAACATCACATATTAAATCACATACAATGATCGGTTTTAGACTATGAAGTTGAGCCGAAAATAATAATACAATATTGATTGCCTGCGTAAACCAAAAGTTTATCCCCACCGTTATTGCATTAAAATCTTCCGCTAAGAAATGCGTGTTACAAGGTATTTCTGACAGCGGATAAGCAACTTGCGAGAATAACATGAAGAAAAAGACAGATGTTGTGATAATGCAACTACCTTTACAAGATTAAAACAAAAAATCTAAATGCAATTAAATGTAAACCGTAAACCCGTCAGATTTTCCCCTGATTCTACGAGGGTAATCACACGTTTTCTATATACGACTGACAAAAGAGCTATAAATACCATACACGCTTTGCTCAATATGTCAGCGAATGAGGCATCATCTGCGTTAAGCCAGGTATTGAGGGATTATTCAATGCGTCATAGAAACATATCGAAAATATTTGAAAAGAATTTTAATCAGGTCGCCCATTTATTTGTGCATTTAAAAATCAATCCTGAATTGCTCGATATAACCCAAAAAATTCTTATTGGGTCCTATTTTACAATGGAATATTCCATAGAATCTGCTGCTTTTTTTAATCCATCTATCGTTGAGCATCCCGATCAATCGGAAACCGGCCCGGGAGAAAAAAGAGTCATTCTAAGTTTTAGGGCCACAGGCGAAGGGCATATTTCATCAATTGTTTTCCGGACCGGGGTCATGGATAAGTATAATGAACTAAGGCTGGAGCCGGTGGGTACAATGCTTGAAGAAGCGCAACATATCCGGAGACATATATACACCAAAGAATCCTTTAAAAGCAAACTGGATGAAATGCAGGATTTTCATGCTCTTATTCCTTCTGATTTAATACTGGATAAGCTTACAGAGAAGTTTACATACGACCAGCTCAGACGATGCATTGATGATGCCAGAAAGAGCATTGAGAATGCTGCTGATCATGAGATCCTTTTCAATCAGATCATTTGGCTCGCTTCGTCGCATTACGAACTTGAATTTTCGCTGGACACCAACCTTTCCGAAAGGGTTATTTTCCCGGTTTCGATAAGCGAAAAAAATGGAATTGAAGATGCCCGTTTCGTTAAGTTTGTTAATGACAACAATGAAGTTACCTATTATGCCACTTACACTGCTTATGATGGCGTCTCGATATTACCAAAGATGATTGATACCAAAGATTTTTACCACTTCAGAGTGTTGCCTCTTCATGGAGAGATTGCCCAAAACAAAGGTATGGCTATGTTTCCTCGAAAAGTAAATGGTAAATACGCGATGCTTTGCCGCTTGGATGGCTTTAATAATTATATTGCCTTTTCTGATAATATAACTATTTGGCGTGAAGCAAAATTATTGCAGCAACCCAAATTTCCATGGGAATTCATTCAAATTGGGAATTGCGGCTCACCCATTGAAACCGATGAAGGCTGGCTGGTTATTACACATGGTGTCGGCCCAATGCGTGAATATGTTTTGGGTGCCTCCCTGTTCGATCTTCAAAACCCAGAAAAAGAAACAGGAAGGTTGACATCACCTTTATTAATTCCCAATAGTGACGAACGGGAAGGATATGTACCTAACGTAGTATATTCGTGTGGTTCCATGGTTCATAACGAGGACTTAATTTTACCCTATGCCATGTCAGATTATGCATCCACTTATGCTACAGTAAATTTAAGGGAACTTCTGAACGAATTAAAAAACTCCAGGTAGCATTCGCTTTCCATTTTACTAAATTTTATGTAATTCATAATGTGTGAATTATGTAACTCTTTTCTTTAATTGTGTAATGCAATATGGTATTATAGGCCTCACCTTTGTAATGTGAAACAATTTCACACCTGACCCTTCAGAACGAGGGAATACTAAAGATTCAATAAAATGACTAAAATAGGAAAATTAATTAGTGTCCTTACCATGTTTGTATCAGTGATAGTGCTGGTGGTTGTTGGTGGTTGTCAAAAAGACGAAGTGGCTGATCCGGTGCCTGTGGCCACAAGAACTACAACCTATAACCTGGTGGTGAAAGATATTCTCGGAATATCAGGGAAGGTCAAATTCACAGAAACCAGTAGTACTGTTGCCACCATTGATATAGTACTAACCGGTGCCGCTGCAGGAGTCCATCCGGCAGAACTGTGTATGAATTCATCAGTTGAAGGAGGAACAGTTGTTATCGCCCTTAATCCGGTAGACGCTGGCGGAAACAGTACAACAGTTACAACGGTGAAAACTTTTGATCAACTGATCGTTTTTGACGGATTTATCCAGATACTTAAAAGCACAAGTGAACCCAATATAATTTTAGCCCAGGCTGATATTGGAGGTAATTTGATAACTGCTACTAATAAATCCTATTCACTGGATACGATTGGGGTATTTGGTGTTTCCGGTACAGCGCTTTTTGAAAAAAGACTCAATGGGAATACATTGATGACCATCACGCTTATTGGAGCTATAGCCGGCGAAATATATCCTGCTACTATTAACCTGGGGTCAATAGAAACTGTGGGTGGTGGACCTGTTATAAAATCACTGAGCAATGTTGATGGAACCAATGGTAAAAGTTTTAACAACATCCGGAAACTTGATAGCGGGCTTGATATCACTTATGATAATTGGATGGTATACGATGGTTATATTAATATTTACCAGGGCACAATAGGTTTAGACCATATAATCTGTCATGGCAATATAGGTTCGAATTAAAATATTATAGCTAATACTGATAACACTCTTTATTTAAATTAAAAAATACTATTATGAAAACTTTTACAAAAAACAATCTGCTGCTTGTAACCATACTTATAAGTATGTTTTGTACAAGTAATTTATTTTCGCAGGACGCCAAACTGATTATTTTTAATGACGCCCGGACTGCCTATCTTCTCGCGATTGAAAAGCGTGCAGAAATATTATCACCGTCAAACTTTGAAGAGGGATTGAAATATTATGAAAAAGCAAATTCGGCCTATGAAAAAGAGGACAACCTTGCTGATATCAAAGAATATTTGAAGGAAGCTGTTAAATATTTCCAGAAATCTACCAGTGAAATTAATGTAATGGAAGTTCTTTTTGCTGAAACCCTTAATTCAAGAGATGATGCACTGGATGCTGAAGCGGATCTATACCAAAAAGAATTGTGGGAGGATGCACAAAGTGAATTCAGAAATGCAACGCACGAATATGAGAAAGGCAATTCAGATAGAGCGAAAAAAAAGGGCAAAGAAGCATATGATTTGTACCGCCAGGCTGAACTTGCAGCTATTAAATCAAATTTATTCAATAATGCCAGGGAATTAATTGCCAAAGCTGATGACATGAAAGCCGATAAGTACGCCCCGAAAACAATGGCGAAGGCCAAAAAAAGTTTTGAGGATGGCCAGGCAGCCCTTGAAACTGAACGGTATGACACAGATAAACCACGTATGCTAGCAAAAAATGCTGAATACGAAGCAAGCCATGCAATCTACCTTGTAAATTATATTATGAAGATTGAAGATCAGGATAAGGAAATTGAAGATTTAATCTTGAAGGGTGAATCGTATCTTACACAAATAGGTGACGCTACAGGTATTTCGGTTAGATTTGATGAAGGCAGCAGTGTGGCTGCCCAGAATATATCAACAAATGTAATCCTCCTCAAAGATAGTATTTTCAGACTGAGCCATAACCTGAATATTTGCGAACGGACAAAAGCTAACCAGGTAAAGCAAATTGCTGCGAACGCTAAGCAAATTGAAGCGATGGGTAGCATGCAACAGGACCAGATTACGGATGCCTCCCTTAAACAAAAACTACTCGAAGATCAAATAGCCTACGAACAAAAGGTAGTTAAGAAATTTGACGAGGTTTTTAATACGTTTGATATAAATGAAGCAAATGTGTTTCGTCAGGGGAATGATATAATTTTAAGAATGACCGGATTCAATTTTGATATAGGAAGTGCTGAAGTGAAACCTGAAAATTATCCGTTACTTGCAAAAGTTCAGAAGGCCATCAATATATTTTCTGCAAGCCAGATTGTTATACAAGGTCATACAGATTCACAGGGAGGGGATAACCTGAATTTGACTTTATCTCAAAAAAGAGCCGATGCTGTAAAAGCATATTTAATGGCAAATATGCCCGACTATGATCAGGCAAATATTGAATCTATCGGATACGGCGAAAGTAAACCTATTGAAAACAATGAAACAAAATATGGCAGGTCACTTAACAGGCGTATTGATGTGGTAATTAAAGTAAAAAGAGTATTAGATACGGCCAGTACCAATACATCAAGCCCGGAAAAAGCAGGCCGCTAAATAGAAATAAAAATTGTACAGGATTATTGAATTGATCCTGTGCTTTTTTTAAGGCTACAATAACTTAACATTTGTTAGGAAGCGATTAAAAAAATAAAAGAATTTTAATAAACAATAAAAAAAATATTATGAAAAAGACAATTTTTACACTTGCTATAGCAACAATTATAGCAGGAGCAATGATCACCAGTTGCCAGTACTCAACCGATAAAGCAGAAGAGGCAGAAGAGAATATAAAAGACGCAAAGGAAAAAGTGATTGAAGCTAAACAAGAACTAAGCTCTGCAATAAATGATTCTATAGTGCAATTCAAAAAAGAATCCGGAGAAAAAATCAGCACTTTTGAAAAAGACATTTCCGATTTCAAGGCCAAAATTGCAACCGGGAAAAAGGAAACTAAAGCAGAATACGAAAAAAAACTGGCCTCCCTTGAGCAAATGAATAACGAGCTGAAAAAGAAGCTGGAGGATTATAAAGATAATGGTAAGGATAACTGGTCAGAGTTTAAAAGTGAAGTTAACCACGATATGGATGAGTTAGGAAAAGCATTTAAAGATTTAACAAAAAATAATGTCAAATAACCTCAATTCAGTATAGCATTGGATTGAATCATGTAAATAATCATTTATATAAAGCAAAATGAAAACACTCACTTTAATATTGCTATTACCCCTTTTAATATTAGGAACTATTGTATCTGCACAAGATTCACATTCAATTGAAAATTATGGGAACACACTTAACCTGGGGTTAGGAATAGGATACTACGGGTATTTAGGCCATTCATTACCGGTTATTCATGGTGATTTTGAGTTCGACGTTGCAAAAAGTTTCACACTGGCACCCTTTGTCAGTTTTTATTCATACCGCAACGATTACTACTACGGAAATCCACATGACAATAACAGGTATTATTATCACGAAACGGTCATTCTTTTGGGTTTGAAAGGAACTTACTATTTTGATGATTTGCTCAATGCGAACCCAAAATGGGACTTCTATCTTGCCGGTTCGCTGGGTTTTGCCATCTCGAATTCACGTTGGGATGATGGATACCCGGGTGATAAAGACTATTACAATAGCGCAAGCCCATTGTTCCTGAATCTCCATATAGGTTCAGAATACCATTTCAACAATAAGCTTGGGGCATTTCTTGATTTATCCACAGGGGTGTCAACAATAGGATTAGCTATTCACTTGAGTAAATAGACCTAAATGTGTGAATGATGTAACTAAATTCAAGAATAATGTAAGGATTTAACGTGTACTGAGAAATACCTTTGTATTGTAATTCATTGTTCTCCAAAAATAAATATTAAATTATACAAACATGGGAAATTTATTATACATAGTAGCTGTCATCCTCTTAATAGGTTGGGCTATAGGATTTTTTGCTTATAGTGCCGGAAGTATCATACACATACTACTTGTTATTGCACTTATTGCAATACTTCTAAGGCTTATCCGGGGAGGTCGAAATATATAATTGATTTGCCTTCAGCAGCCCTAAAACGGGAATGGGTTTAAGTTTCTTTAAATCAAAAAACCTCCCCCGTTTTAAAATCATTTTCTGACGGATTATCTGTGGATTTACACTTAAAAATTTAAAATCTAATAAAATGAAATCAAAAATTTTAAACAGCCCTGTTAGAAATATCTTAATGGGAATTTTAGTAACAATAATGGTAGTATCATTCACCTCATGCGCCAAAAAGATAGTCTTCTTAAAATCAATAGTAGTTCCGGCAGCAGAGGGTTATGTGAAAGTGAAAACAGACAATAATAACAATTATGTCATTCAAATTCATCTGTCAAATCTTGCGGAAATAGAAAGATTACAGCCTCCCAAGAAAACTTATGTTATTTGGATGCTTACCGACCAGCAAACTAATGAAAACCTTGGGAGAGTGTCCACTTCAAGTAATTTGAATGCGACTTTTGAAACGGTGTCATCTTTTAAACCAACCAAAATATTTATTTCAGCTGAAGAAAACGAAGAAGCTCAGTATCCGGGTAATACAATTGTGTTAACAACTGACAGGTTTTGGGATTAATATGCAGATATTAGCGAAACAGCTGTGAAGACTATTTTAATTTAAACCAATAGATAAAATTTTGATGAAGCAAAACCAAATATATAAGGAAAAAGCAGAAAAGAAACTCAATGATTGGAAATCGTTGGCATCATTAATAAATGAGCTCCTCCTGTTTGAAGCAGAACAAATAAAGAATGAATTCGAGAATCAGAAGAAAAATCTAAGTACCTGGCTTGAATCGGTGAATGCCAATATACATAATGTTAAAGATCTTAGTGAAATAAAAGTACAAAAAATAAAATCTTCTATTGAAATGTTGCGTGTTCAGGCTGCTCTTGGAAAAGCCGAAACCGAGGATGCCCTGAAAGAGCAACAGGAAACCATAAGTAATGGAATTCAACAATTAAAAATGAATATCGCAGAGGCTTATGATTCTTCAAAAGGAAAGATTGGCATTTTAACCGATGACACTGTAGATAAGCTGGAGGATTTTTATACCCGTTTTGATTTATTTAGATTACAGCTTCACCTTGGAAAAGAAGAAGCAAAAGTAGAGTGGGAGAAAAAAAAGAAAGAGATTTCAAGTGTATTGCACCTGATTGACGATAAAATTTCAAAAAAATATGAAGATCGGACTGAAAATTGGGATAAATTTTCAGATGAAATGACTGAAGCCTGGCAACGTATTAAACAGGCATTTACAGTTTAAATCAATTCTATATATTTCTTTCATATGAAAAATTCACTTTTTGTAATAGCAGGCTTACTGGTTATTATCTGGGCCATCATTTTTTTTGGTTTTGATGCCTACAGGTATGTTCACATGCTGCTGGTACTCGCCGGATTTATCATAGTCATCAGGCTGGTTTTTAATAAAAAATTATAAATTATTCGATAGGTCCTTTTATGTCAAATTCAGATCTTAATCCGGGGAATTTAAACGCACTTAAATTTAAGCTCAGAAAAAGATTTCCCCAGCTAACAGAGGTGGATATGTCCTCTCAATCGGGAAATGTAAATATTCTGTTAAGTTTGGTTGCATATAAACTTCGTATGACAAAAGCTGAAATACGTGAAATAATTATAGGCCTTTAACCTGTCCCAACCTGAAATATTAGTACCCACCATAAAAATGAAAATTTTTATTCATGCAGGTTTTGAAAAAGGAACTTTTTTAGAGGGGGAGGGCAGGAGCCTTCCCAGTGATCGCTGTATAAAAAGAAGAATAATGATCTTTACATGATTGGATCATTTACGGTTTGATTTCATTTAAGAAAAACCACGGTGAAATGGCCTGTAAACTGTGGTAATCTACTTTATTTTATTACTCTATTAATTTGACATCCCTCAAAATGTGTGAATTATGTAAATTTTTTACAAAATTGTGTAACACTTTTTGAGGTCATTTAGCATAATTTTAAAGTCTCTTAATAAATAAACCAACTAATTAAGCAGTTGTAAATAGAAATTCAGTCATGGAAAACTCCGAATCACATGTTGGTAATCAGACAAACCCTGGGAATTTTATTTTTCAGATTCCATGCTATTTACACTGCTTTTTTAGTTTTACATAAAACTTCAACAACATGGGCGAAATCTTAACTCCCGGACAATGGAATGAACTCCGGTTCCGACTAAAACTTAAACATCCGGAACTTACTGATGATGATTTGCCGTATTATGAAGCCGAAGAACAGGACATGTTATGCATGATAGAGTATAAGCTTCAATTTTACAGAGAGGAGAAGAAGCAAATGGAAATAGCTTAAGTGCTTATAGTGCTAATGAGATGTTATCGATGTTACATGAAAACCTATCATCACAAATAATTTAAATGGAGTTTTATTTTACTTAAGCCAATTCAGGTAATCCCAAGATACTCTTCAGGCCGGGAAGGGTGTATTTAGAATATCCACGTTTGTAAGAGAACTTGTATAATGTCAACACGATTATTATACTAAAGGTGCGTGACCCCATATCTATCATAACTTAAACTATATCTCAAATTATACTTAATGGCCCAAATCACAACCAAAAATGTAGTAATAATAGTTGCCCATCCTGATGATGAAACATTATGGGCAGGAGGAACAATATTGAGCAATCCTTTATGGAAGTGCTTTATTGTTTGTCTTTGTCGGGGAAGCGATAATGAACGCGCTTCTAAATTTTACAAAGCATTAAAAGTCCTCAATTCAGAAGGGGTTATGGGTAATCTTGATGATGGACCCGACCAGAATCCTTTGGATGAAAAAGTAGTTGAATATGCTATATTGGACCTATTGCCCTCACAGCATTACGATTTAGTTATTTCACATAACCCATCAGGTGAATACACCAGGCATATCAGACACGAGGAAATAGGTAAGGCAGTTATTAAAAACTGGTATACCGGTAAAATATCTGCAAGTGAACTTTGGACTTTTGCCTATGAGGATGGAAATAAAGAATACTATCCCAAACCTGTTGAAAACGCCACAGTTTATAGAACACTTACAAACCGGATATGGCAGAGAAAATACAAAATAATTACTGAAACTTATGGATTTAAGAAAAACAGCTTTGAAGCTGAAACAACTCCCCGGGCCGAATCATTCTGGCAATTTGCAAATTCATTTGAAGCTAAATTATGGCTTAATAATAAAGGAGTTTTAGTATGAAAGTATTGGTATTATACGATTACCCCCCCTCTCCGGGAGGGCTTGCTACCCAGGGCGATTTGCTCTATAAGGGTTTACTTGATCTGGGTGTTGATGCGCATGCAGTACATTTTGAATCAGCACAGGAAAAGGAATGGTATTATCGATGGTTTGTGCCGGATGTAGTGGTGGGTGTAGGATATTGGGGGCATACCCCTCAACTGGTGTTGCATCCACAACGATATGGAGTGCAGCCTGTGCCCTGGCTCGTTGCTGACGGTTACATCGCAAATTACCAGGAGGTTTTAAATGAATTGCCACTGATTCTGGTTACATCCAATTGGGTAAAAGAGATGTATGTCCGTGATGGAATTAATGCACATAAAATTGAAGTTTTACCTGTAGGGTGTAATACCGATACTTTTATTCCTTTTCAGAAGGAGGATCCAAAAATTTTGGCAGTTCGTGAAGCACTTGGTATTTCTCCTGATCAATTAATGATACTTACGGTTGGAGGTGACGCCGCATCGAAAGGAGCGCAGGAAGTAATGCAGGCATTGGCTATTATCGACGCAAAAGCTCCCGACTGGAAATATGTTTGTAAAGTATGGCCACAACCCCGAACCAAAACTCAAAATTTATTGGACCTGGAAATGGCAGTACACCTTGGTATCGAAAAAAATGTAACCTATGCTACCAATACTATTTCCCGCAATTTTATGCCTTACCTTATAGGGGCATGTGATATTTATGCAGCACCTTCGAGATTGGAAGGTTTCGGGATGCCCCAGGTAGAAGCTGGTGCTTGCGGAAAACCTGTCATTAGCATTAAAGCTATGGGGATGCTGGATACACTCATTCATAGAGAAACAGCTCTTCTGGCAAAAATAGCACGTAAAATTGCTGTTAATGAAGTTTTACTCGGAGAAGAGTCGGGATTTGAAGATCAGCATAAAGTGATTTTTAAACAGCCACGAACCGTGGATTACCGGGCAAACGTGCAAGATATTGCAAAGTACTTGTTAGAACTTATGAAAGATAAAGCCTTACGCGATAAAATGGGCAGGGCTGGTCGTGAACGCGTGGTGGAAAATTTTGACTACCGGGTGGTTGCAAAACGGTTTGTACAGATAATAAATGATAAGTTAGGGATCAGGTAAATTGTAAATTATAAAAATGCAGACATCATACTGGCAAGACATAGAAGATGCTAAGATAGCGGCCCTTGAAGTACTTATCCATAATGCCAAGGGACCCTACATCGGACTGCCGCGGACTGCAGCTTGGGGTTATCCTGAACCATATACCCGCGATTTGCTGATATCTATATTTGGAATAGCCGTTTCAGGCAATCAAAAACTACTTAAGACCATCAGGAAAGTATTGGAGACACTTGCAAAAAATCAAACCGAACATGGCCATATCCCATCGTTAGTGCATGATAAAGAAGACCGTGGTGCGAGTGATACAACGCCTCTGTTTTTGCTGGCTGTAGGCATATACAGAAAAGTATCAGGTGAAGCAGGCTTTCTGAATGAAGCTGTTGATAAAGCTTTCAAATGGATGGCGCATCAAAGTCCTTCCGACCGTTATCTGGTTGCCCAGCAGCCCACAAGCGATTGGCGCGATGAACAATGGGTAATTGGATATGGCTTGTTTGTGAACACGTTGTACTTTTCCTGTCTCCGGCAATTTGATCAGAATGAAAAGGCTGAAAGATTGCGCAACGCAATGAGCCGGTTTACCATTACAGGAGGAGAAATGCATCGTCATGTGCATGAAGGCCTTGTTGTTAAGTATAAACCTTATTATGCTTTCTGGAGCTATAAAATTTATAGCAGTGAACGGTTCGACCTGCTAGGTAACAGTATTGCTATACTTTCCGGATTGGCTTCTCCTTTCAGAGCTGATGAAATGATTTCATGGATTGAAAAGGAATGTGAGAGCATGAAAAAGAGTGGCGACCTGGCTGTTGACCTGCCACCCAATTTTTTTCCCTATATTAAATCGGGAGACCCTGACTGGCGTGCGAGATATTCTAAGTTTAACAATCCGGGTGAATACCATAATGGAGGAATATGGCCTTTTATAAGCGGGTTTTATATTGCTGCCCTGGTAGCTGCAAAACGTTTCAAGTTAGCAGAGGACAAGTTGATAGTGCTTACCCATTTAATTAAAGTTTCCAGCAAGAATAAACTGAATTTTGGGTTTAATGAATGGATAAAAGCCCAGAACGGTAAGCCCATGGGGCAGGACTGGCAAACCTGGAGTGCCGCTATGTACCTGTATGCTGCAAAATGCGTTGAACAAAAGAGAACGCCGTTTTTTGAAAGATTGAATAATCCACCAATTGAAACGGAGAAAGAACTTTAATCACACTGAAAATCCTTATTCAAATAACAATAAACCAAAGTGTCTCATATCAATTGTGTATAATCAACCCCATAATGGGTATTCCCTGGTAGAATAATTCTACTTTCAATCGGGAAAATACCACAATATGAAGTTAATATTCAGATTATTAAATATAAATGAGTATATGCTAATTTAATATCGTATCTTGCACGAAATTAATATATAACATAATGAATAAAGGAACAGTAAAATTTTTTAATGATTCGAAAGGATTCGGATTTATTACAGAGAAAGATTCGTCAAAAGAATATTTTGTACATTCATCTGGTTTAAAGGAAAGTATAAGAGAAGAAGATGAAGTAACTTTTGATTTGGAACAAGGAAAAAAAGGATTAAATGCGGTAAATGTTAAACTAGCATAGTTTATAATATATAAACATTTAAAATTTTAAGTCCCGCCTTTGGCGGGACTTTTTTTATTCAATCAATTAATCTGACTTGTGAAAGTCTTCATAAGCCTGCAATACCGTTAGGTGCGAAATTAAATAGGCAAGTGAACTTTCAGCACCCTGGTTGCGGTTAACACCATAACTTTCAAAGCCGTCGCAACAACCTTTGGTCTCAAAATCATAGAGGCTCATTCTAAGATCGTTTTCTCCCAGAAACCATAAAAACGAAGTATAAAGCTTATTAAGGTATTCTTTGTCATTAGTAACATGAAAGGCCTGGTGGTACATTAACACCATGGCCATGGCATCGATGGGTTGCTGGGCAAAAACGGAGCGTTCCTCCTCTTTTTTATACCATTTTTCATTTCCGATAATTGATAAGTAATTATCTTTAAGGGTATGGCCCGACAGAAAATTCATACTTGAAAGTCCTATTTTCGTTATATTATCGTCGTTAAGGATTTCTGCAGAATGTAAAAGTGCCAGCGGTAAAATTCCATTATCGTAGGCAAGCAAGGATTCAAACCATTTCCAATCTCCAGATTCATTTTCCTTATAATGTTTAACTAATACATTGGCAAGGCTCCTTAACCTTTCGGTCATCGAATCGTCCGATGGATTACTTTTAAGGTAATAGCTTATCCCAATCATTGTATTTGCAATACCTCTGATGGACATTATTTTTTCAAAGTTGGGAGCGGCATTAAAAAATATCATTCTGCCTGTCTGGTAATAGGCATCATTAGGTGCATTGCCCAATAAATATCCCAAAGCCCAAATCGTCCGGCCAAAAGAATCTTCGGAACCAACTTCATCGAGGTATTTTCTACTAAAGCTCAGAAAGTTTCTAAACGTGCCGTCAGCATTTTGCATATAATGGATATAGCTTAAATAAACGGGAGATAATTCAAGTGCCCTGGTATCTTTCATTTGCCGGTAAGCCATCAGCACCATCAGTAAAGCCCTTGCATTGTCATCCAGGCAATAGCCTTCCTTTAAATTTGGAATACCAAATTTTGCATGTTGTATGATGCCTGTATCATCTGTCATCCGGTTTACATGAGTCAATAAAAATGGTGGAAGTATAAGTAAATCAATTACCGTTTCTTTCTTTTCTGCTTGATTTTGTTCTTCTTTCAGAATAGTGGAAGCAAGCTTCACGTATTTTTCACCTGTTTTGGACCAGGTAATCTTTCTTCCATAATCATAGGCTTTTCTTTTTAGCTCTTTTAAATCTTCAGGATTATCTAAAAGTTCGTTTATTGTGGAAGAAAGTCCTTCGGAATCATTAAAGTTAAATAATTTCCCTCTTCCTTCGGCTAGTAATTCTGTAGCATGCCAATATGGTGTAGAAATAGCAGCACAACCTACACCCACTGCAAAGGATAGCGTTCCACTTGTGATTTGGGCTTCATTCAAATAAGGGGTAATATAAATATCGGAAGCATACAAATATTTGAACAAATCCTGAACGCCAATAAATTCGTTAAGAAAAATAACATGTTTTTCGAGTTGAAGCGTTTTAACCAACCGCAATAAAAATATGCGATATTCTTCGCCTGAATGCCGTAATATGCTGGGGTGAGTTTTTCCTAAAACTATATATATAACATCCGGATGTTTTTCAACAACTTTGGGCAATGCTTTTATAACCGTTTCAATGCCTTTGTTCCGTCCAAGAAATCCAAATGTTAACAATACCTTCCTGCTTTCAAGCTTAAATTCCTTTTTCGAATTTTCAGAGCTAAAATGAATGTCGGGCACTCCATGTTCTATTAAAGCAATTTTCTCTTTAGGTACATTGTAAATAGTAACCAGGAATTTAACAGCTTTATGGCTCATCACCACGATTTTATTGGCCATTTTGCAAATTTCCTGTAAAATAGCCTTTTCATTGTATGAAGGGGTTTTGAGTATGGTATGTAAGGTAACAATGAGCGGAACTTCCAATCGATGTAACAATGGTAGAATATATACTCCGCTTTGGCCTCCAAAAATACCAAATTCATGTTCAAGGATACAAAGGTCGGCACCGCTCAGATTAATAAATTTAGCAGCTTTTATATAATCTGCCTGATGTTCCTGCCTGATGGTTAGTTTTACTTGCTTTGGGTATTTGTATTCGATGTCGTGGTCATTTAGTGCCACAACAAACCCTTCATGACCTATTTCCTTACTTTCCTTACTTAAAAGCATGTAGTTGAATAAGTCATTCGTAAAAGTACCAATGCCACATTGCCGGGGTGGATATGTGCCTATAAAAACTAATTTCATTATTCTCTGGTATTAATAATAGTGTATATAACAATCCATTCAATACTGGTGGATTCCTTTTTCAATGTATTCGTAGAAATAGGATGAAATAAACCTATATTTCGCTTACATTATTTTTTTTCGCCCGCTTTGCAGCTTTTGCAGCTCTTTTTTCTTTCAGGTTTTTAGTAGGTGCTGTTTTATCGTTGCTTTTTTCTTTACTTTTTTTTTCTTTTACCATGGTATTTATTTTTTATTTGTTAATTTACTCTACTAAATTATATTTTCTTCATACCCGCTTTTTATCACAGTTGAAACCATTTTAAAACGTTCGTTTGCTTTAACCGAATGGGATGTATGCGCAGGTATGATGATCGCTTCCCCTGTTTTAAGCATATGCGGTTTCCCATCAATTACGATCTCTGCATCGCCATCAATAATTTGAACAAAAGTGTCGAAAGGTGAAATTTTCTCGGCCAGATTTTCTCCTGTATCGATAGCAACCACACTCACATTGCCCGTCGTTTTTCGGATGATAGTTCTTGTTACCACCGAATTGGGGACATACTCGATGATCTCAATCATGATATGTGCTTTTGATTTTTCAACTTCAGTTGTTCGCATGATTTTACTTTTTTAATTAATTAGCTAAAGGTACCGCCTGAAATGAAGAGGAATGTTACACAATATATGGTTTAATTTACATGATTCACACATTTTGGAATTTGGGGCGATTTATCATGCAGTTTTACGCTGGAAGGTATTTACATGCAAAATTAGCTTCGGGGCCACTTCATTTAAGCTATATCAGTTATATGTCCTCAAGTGTACTGCGTCTTTTGTTTTTTAGCTTTTTAAAGTGTGTGGGTGTTAGTCCGGTTATCTTTTTAAATTGATTTGACAGATGGGCAACACTGCTATAGTGCATCCTGTAGGATATTTCGGTAAGATTTAGATTGTCGTATACAATTAGTTCTTTAACTTTTTCAATTTTATGGGCAAGGTAAAATTTTTCAATGGTAATCCCTTTAACTTCTGAGAAAAGATTGGCGAGGTAAGTATAATCGTAATTGAGTTGTTCGCTTAGGTAATCAGAAAGATTTATTTTTATTTGTTCTTCTGAATAATGCACCAGTTCAATAATCACACTTTTAATTCTCTCAACCAGAATACTTTTTTTATTATCCATCAGTTGCAATCCTGATTTTCTTAAGGCGATATCTAATTGCTCTATTTGTTCTGGGGTACAATTTTCCTTTATATTGGCTTCTCCGATTTTTACATTAATGTAATGCAGGCCAAGTTTCTCAAGCTCAGCTTTCACTACCATCTGGCAGCGGATAC
Source organism: Bacteroidales bacterium (assembly GCA_021740645.1). GTDB lineage: Bacteria > Bacteroidota > Bacteroidia > Bacteroidales > JAADJA01 > JAADJA01. The sequence goes on along the minus strand of JAIOZL010000024.1, from coordinate 26,552 downwards.
ATACCATATTTTGAATGTAAATTTTCAAAAAGGAATTAGTTATATAAATAAAATCCAGAAAAGTAAAGATAAGCAAAATTTTGAGAAAGTGCTAATTTGATAGTAAGGTGCCCCCTTGACATTTATGACATTGTTGGTAAATGAATTGCCAATATGATCGTCATATTAGCATTCCTTTGCAGTATGGCGAACCGGTAAACCTATAAATTAATCCGATTTTACATATAAAGCTTTTCACCCACAGACCTACGTATATTATTTTTAAACTGGCGAACTATCATTTTTAAAATAACTATTCCATTACCTAAAGGCAAATATTGTTAATCGTCTATAACCCCTGCAGCAATGTGTTAATTTCAATATATTGATTATTTTTAGCCCCGAATTAAATACTTACTGAATACATCGAAGAACTATATTCGAGATTCAAAAAAAATAAATTATGCATAAAGTTAAAGAGGGCAGTACTGTAAAAGTGCATTATACCGGTAAATTGAAAGATGGAAGTGTTTTTGATAGTTCTGAAGGAAGAGACCCATTGGCTTTTACCATGGGTGCCGGAATGATGATCCCGGGATTTGAAAACGGGGTGATGGGTATGACATTAAATGAAGAAAAATCGGTAACTATTCAACCCAAAGATGCTTACGGCGAAGTAAGGGAAGATATGATTGCCCAGGTGGAAAAAAAATTATTACCGAAGGAGATTGACCCAAAAATCGGGATGGAATTAATGTCCCAAACTCCTGATGGGCAGCAATTGATCGTAAAAATCATTGAAGTGAAAGAAGATGCCATTTTGGTTGATGCGAATCATGCCTTAGCAGGAAAAGAATTGACCTTCGATATAAAAGTGGTCGAGATCACCGATCCTAAATAAAGAAATCATAAAGTTTATTATTCGGAATCACGGTTTACCGTACCTGGCGAAAAGGCAGGCAGGCAAATGGCCACATATTCAGCTCCTCCTTTATTGGGAGTGCTGTATCTGACCCATTCTCCTTTTTTTAGCTCAATGGCTTCGCCCGCATAAATCTCAAAGGTCTTATTTCTGGTTTCCACCTTTAGCATTCCTTTTAGTACAAGCGTGTATTCATCAAATTCAGGTTGCTGGGCTGGCTCTGTCCAGCCCGCCGGACTGATCATTTTTGCAATGCTTAAATTTTTATGACCTGTGTTTACCCGTCCAAAAAACTCTTTAATCTCTTTAGGCTTATTCCCGGCAGATTGTATTATGGTTGGTTTTTCAATTTTATGTGCCATATGTTATTTCTTCATTAGCTTATGATTATGAACCCTACCTGCTGACTTAACTTCCAAAAGGTAACTCCCACTTTTTAATTGCCCTAAATTATCCAGGAAAATATTTCGGGATGTAAACTTTTGAGATATATGCTCTTTACCTGAAATATCGTAGATACACACCTCATCGATCTGCATATTACATGAAATATATATTTTTCCCACAAAAGGATTTGGATATAAATGAATGTCAAGCTCACGTTCTAATATACCAGTTCCTAAACCAACAAAAATATAGTCCTCTTTTATTAAGGTATCAGAAATGATTCCATCAGAAATTACTAATTTAACAGAAAAATAGCCCGTTTGATCGAACGCGAAAGTTGGATTTTGTTCATATGAATCAATTATGCCATCATTTTCAAAGTCCCATTCCCAGGTGTTTATATTTGTATAAAAGCCCTGAGACAAATCCGTAAAATTTACCAAACAGGGCTGGGAGCCAGTTGTCGTATCCGCCTTAAATTCGGCAAATAATTGTGGAACAGGATTACCTGCATAAACTTTCATTTCTGTTCCACCCGCACAAACTACCAGGGTGCCATCGTATGCCAGGGAAGGCCCTTCGATAGAGGTATACGTAAAGTCTTCCATCCACCTTGTGCTTAAATCAGGATTGAATGAATATAACTTTTCTTCACCCCACTCTCCATTGGTTACGTACAAAATACCATCAGCACCAATGGCCATTTTTGGACCTGCCGGGTAAGCACTTATTATCTGTTCGCTAGTATTTAATATGTCTCCGTTGGCAGGATCAAGTCGCATCACTTCCCCATCTGTTGAGTAGGAATAAACACTTCCATCCGGCCCCACAGCAGAAGATGACCAGATGGCATAACCATAAGGCAGCCGCCAGTTTTCAATGAACTCACTGCCAGTATCGGTGTAGGATACAAAATAATCGGTGGTAGGGTTGTTTTGTGTCCGGGGCGCGTAAATGGTTCCATCAGGGCCTACCATCAGACCGGTTTGTTGAACCAATCCTGCCGACACTGCTTCAGTACTATAAAGATAAGACCCATCATCCAGTTTAAAAACGCTTATTTTAGGTCCATAGGGTGAAGCTTCCCAGGCATATATCCGGTTGTTATAAACAGCCACATGGGCACCATCACTGCTTGGTGTTGTTTTATCCGCGCTCCACATAACCTCACCATTATTTTTATTCACTCGTGTGATGTCAAAATAGTTTCCAATAATTATATCGCCGTTTTCTGCAAAAGAAAGGTCTTCACTATAGGAGGTTGTCATCATAGCCGGGCTTTGCCAAACTACTTCGCCGGTATACATATCCAGAGCGTAAAGTGGCGAGGGCTTCTGAATACCATCCGCACGGGTAGCATATACATGGCCGTTTTTAAGGCCTTTTACCTGGCTGAAACTTTCGTTGGCTGGATTTTGTACCGGCAATTCCGCAGTCCATAAGGTATCACCCGTATGCAGATCATGGGTGACGATTACTGCTCCATGCAATAGATCGTTGTAGTTAAATCTCCGGCTCGCTGCGATTATGCTCCCATCAATAAAGGTTTGGTATCCACGCAGGGCATACAATGAACCTTCCCATAAAATATTTGCTTGCTGGGGGCCATAGGCTGTGGATAAACAGTTGCGGGGTGAATTCCCTCCAACACCCACGTTCCATTGCATTGGCAATTGACTGAATGATTCCTGGAGGAAGATAAGAAACAAAAAGAGGATTAAATTTGGTTTCATAAAAATGAATTTTATGAAAACAAAAATAGGAAAATTTAATCCATATGTTGGCAGGTAAATATCCGAACAAATTGACGGAAAAGAATAAAAAAACCCGGAATCTTAATTTGATGTCCGGGCTTTGAAATTAAAATAAACATTTCTATAGATTTTTCATTACATCATCATAATCTGGTTCATGTGAGATTTCAGGAACCTGCTGAGTGTATTTAATTTTTCCATTTTCATCCAAAATAATTACAACCCTGGAGAGTAATCCTTTAAAGGGCCCGTCCATGATCAAGAGGCCATAGTCCTTGCCAAACTGACCACTTTCAAAATCGGAAAGGGTAATCACGTTTTCCAGGCCTTCTGCTGCACAGAACCTGTTATGGGCAAGAGGCAAATCTCTGGAGATGCATAACACTTTGGTGTTCTCAATTTCTGAAGCCAGCTTATTAAACTGCCTGACTGATGCGGCGCATACACCGGTATCGAGGCTGGGGAAAATATTTAGAATAATTTTGCTTCCGGTAAATTCCTTTAATGATACCCTTGCTAATTTTGAATTTACGAGGCTAAAGTCTTTTGCCTGTTCTCCTGTTTTTGGGAGTTGTCCGATGGTTTGGGTCGGGTTCCCTTGTAATTTGACGTTTGCCATTTGTTTTTGATTTTAATATTTATTTTTATTGATATGCCAAAATAACCCATCAAATTAAATATTGTTCATCCTTTTCTTTAATCCTGCAATTTCATCCCTGAACCTGGCAGCTTCAATAAAATCTAATTCCTTGACGGCTGCCTTCATTTGTCTTTCGAGTTTGCCAATAGCTTTTTCCAATTGCTCCTGGCTCATATATTGAACAATAGGATCGGCGGCCACATCTATCCCTTCATTTTCAATATAAGCTTTGGGTTCACCTTTAGCATCTGCTACAGCAGTTTGTCCGAGGATAGCGGTCATCGATTTTACAATTTGTTTAGGAGTGATTCCATGCTTTTCATTATAAGCGAGTTGTTTCACTCTTCTTCTTTCCGTTTCAGTTATGGTTTTTTGCATGGAGTCGGTCATCTTATCGGCGTAAAAAATTACCCTGGCGTGTAAATTTCGTGCGGCCCGGCCGGCAGTTTGGGTTAATGATTTTTCAGAACGTAAAAATCCTTCTTTATCAGCATCGAGGATGGCCACTAATGAAACTTCAGGCAGGTCGAGCCCTTCACGCAATAAGTTAACACCCACCAGGACATCAAAGTCTCCCATCCTTAACCCGCGCATGATCTCCACCCTGTCAAGGGTATCCACCTCACTGTGAATATAACGGCATTTTATATCGAGTTTAGAAAGGTATTTTGTCAGTTCTTCAGCCATTCTTTTAGTGAGTGTGGTCACTAATGTTCTTTCGTTTTTATTTACTCTTTGGTCAATTTCATCCAAAAGGTCATCTATTTGATTCAGGCTTGGCCTTACTTCTATTAGAGGATCCAGTAAACCTGTCGGCCTTATCAACTGCTCCACCACAACTCCTTCTGAACGCTGCAATTCGTATTCAGAGGGTGTGGCGCTTACATAAATTACCTGGTTTTGAATCGATTCAAATTCCGGGAATTTTAATGGGCGATTGTCCATGGCAGCCGGCAATCTGAAACCATATTCTACCAGGTTTTGCTTTCTGGAGCGATCCCCTCCATACATAGCCCTTATCTGAGGAATGGTCACGTGGCTTTCATCAATCACTAACAAATAATCATCAGGGAAGTAGTCTATCAGGCAAAATCCGCGGGTTCCGGGGGCACGGCCATCAAAGTATCTTGAATAATTTTCAATCCCTGAACAGTAACCCAATTCCCGCATCATTTCGATGTCGTAGGTCACTCTGTCCTCCAAACGTTTGGCTTCAAGATGCTTCTCTATTTCCTTAAAGTATTGCACCTGACTGATCATGTCCTTATGAATGTCGCTTACTACACTTTTCATCTTTTCGTGGGAAGTAACGAAAATATTTGCCGGATATAAATTGACTGAATCAAATTTCTCCAGGATATGTCCGTTTATTGGGTCAAAAGTTTCGATGGATTCAATTTCATCTCCCCAGAAAATGACTTTAAAAGCCACATCAGCATATGCTGGAAATATATCGACTGTATCGCCTTTAACCCTGAATTTGCCATGGGTAAATTCAAACTGGTTTCTTGAATAAAGGCTATTCACAAGCGATTGTAAAAATTTATTTCTTGGAACTACTTCCCCGGTTTTTATCTGAATTACGTTATTGGTAAAATCATCCGGATTTCCAATACCATAAATGCACGAGACAGATGAAACTACAATCACATCCCTTCTTCCAGAAAGCAGGGCAGAAGTGGCAGACAGTCGTAATTTTTCAATTTCATCATTAATTGAAAGGTCCTTTTCGATATAAGTATTGGAAGTGGGTAAGTAAGCTTCAGGTTGGTAATAATCATAATAAGACACGAAGTATTCAACCCTGTTATCCGGAAAAAATTGCTTAAATTCTCCGTAGAGTTGGGCGGCAAGGGTTTTGTTATGGCTTAATACAAGGGTAGGGCGTTGCACCTGCTCCACCACATTGGCTATGGTAAAAGTTTTTCCCGAACCGGTAACCCCAAGCAAAACCTGGTGATCATCACCACGATTTAAACCTTCCACTAATTGCCGGATGGCATCAGGTTGGTCGCCTGTGGGCTGAAACTCGGATGTTAGTTTAAAGTTCAACTTTTTAGTTTTGAGTTCAGAATTTAGTGTTTTGGGTTAATCCTAAACTCCGAACCCAAAACCCGGAACAAATCAATTATTTTTTCTTGGGAGCGTTATATCCTCTTTGTTTGGCTGCATCTTCCAATCGTTTTTGCCAGCTTGACTTTTTCTTCGCAGGTTTCTTTTTATTCATTTCAATTTTTGCCCTGATTTTCGATTCATCAATAGTCTTTCTGATCACAAACATTTGACTGAATGTAAATACATTGGCAAGGAAATAATAATAACTCAATCCGGCAGCATAATTATTGAACAAACCAAGGAACATAATAGGCATAAGGTACATCATGGTTTTCATCCCTGGCATTTGTTGCTGGGTTGATCCCATCATATCCTGATTCATTTTCGTATAGATCAGAGTGGAGATGGTCATCAATAAGGTAAATAAACTTACATGGTCTCCATAAAAAGGGATGTTAAAACCTAAATCCCAGATGGAATCATAACTTGAAAGGTCGGTAGCCCATAAAAAGCTTTGTTGCCTCAGCTCAATAGCCGATGGGAAAAAGCGGAACATGGCTATAAGTATCGGAAACTGCAAAAGCATCGGAATACAACCAGCCATGGGATTGACCCCTGCCTGTTTATATAACGCCATGGTAGCCTGTTGCTTTTTCATAGCATCTTCTTTCTTCGGAAACTTTTTGCCAATTCCCTCAATTTCCGGTTTTAATGCCCGCATCTTTGCAGATGAGGTATATGATTTATAGGCAATCGGGAATAAAACTATTTTTAAAAGAATGGTCAAAATCAGGATGATAATGCCATAATTCCAACCAAAACCCTCAAGGAAGTTGAAAACAGGAATTACTGCATAACGGTTGATCCATGCCATCAGGAAAAAACTCCAGCCCAAAGGAATTTGTCTTTCCAGGTCAAGGTCATACGACCGAAGTGTTTTATACCGGTTAGGCCCAAAATAAAAGGACAAAGGTATATTCTGATCATCGGTAACCTGAAAGGGTATCCCTATTTCAGTTTGCATTGAACGCAAATAATGAGGATGCTGGTTTTCGAGTTCAAATGCTTTAATATTGGCATTAAGGAAGAAATCCTTTGCAATAAGCGTTGAGCTAAAAAACCTGTGAGTAAATGAAACCCATTTTACCCGGTTTACCAGCTCATCTTCGTCGTCTTTTTGTTCGGAAAGGTAATTTACGTCGTCATCCTGAAACTTATAATAAATGGTGGGGCCGTTAAAACGGTCACGACTTTTTTCCAATTGCTTTAATTCGGTACTCCAGGCAAGGTCAATATAATTGGTTCCTTTGTCGATGTACTTACTAAGGCCAATAAAATTGATATCAAAATCAAGCATGTAATTATTCCCTTTCAGGGTGTAGACATACTCAATATAACTGTTACTCGTTGAAGCTGAGTCTGATTCCAATGCATATAAACGAAAAGCAAAACTTTTTGTGTTATCTCCTGATACCGCAAAGGAGTTAAATACTTCTGGTTTAAAATACAGGTCATCAGTATTTATAATCCTGTTATTGGCAAAAAAGGTTAATCCAAATTTGGTTTTATCCACATCAAAAAGCACCAGGGGAAGAGAATCATAAGTCTGGTATTTTTTAAGGCGAACATACACCACTTTAGCCCCTTTCGACGAAATACCAATTTGGAAAAGGTCATTTTCAAGATAATATGTGCTGTCAGTCCCAACAGAGGAAGAAGCAAAAACCCCCAGTTTGTCTTTTTCGGATTCACTGATAATTTCCGGTGATGCTTTGGCCTCAACCTCTTCAATTTGTTTTTCCTGGGCATTAATTATGGAGTCCCTTACAAATTTTTCCTTTTGATTGGCAAAAGCAATAGAATCTTGAATGCGTTGAACTTCAAAAATTGAATCCTGCCTGTGCTTTGCAGCTTCTCTTTCTTCCGAAGATGGCGTCATCCATATACTATAACCTATCAGTATTGCAAAAATCAGGACTAAGCCAGTGATGGTATTTCTATCCATTTATTGTATAATTTTCAAAAAATTAAAACAGGGGGCAAATATAGGGATTTGTTCATAAAGCATGAATTTATATTTAATAGTAAAATTAAAAAACAGCATCTTAAAGCCGACATAGATATTGATACCCGGCTTGCATTTTATTTTCATTTACCAAACAGAATCCATCAGGATGCCTTAAATTTGCCATCCTTACTTACTTTTGTAAGGTTATGACGGACAAAAAGATTTTTATTGCACTACCTTGTATGGATGAATTGGAAAATATTTCCGGTTTCATCCAATGCGTTAAAAATCAAACTTACCGCAATTATAAATTATTTGTTTGCGTAAATCAGCCTGAACTATGGTGGACTAGCCCGGATAACCTGGAAATTTGTCTTAGGAACCAACAGACCTTATCTTATCTTCGAGCTAGCCTAAACCAGATACCTCTGCAAATAATAGACAAAAGCAGCCAGGGTGAGGGCTGGAAAGGAAAGAAAACCGGAGTCGGCTATGCCCGAAAAATACTAATGGATACCATTGCCTCTGAAGCAGCTGACCATGATATTATCCTGAGCCTGGATGCAGATACAACTTTTAATCCCACATATTTTCAGTCGCTGATAGATAGTTTTAGACACTATCCAAAGGCTGTAGCCATGTCCGTTCCCTATTATCACGCTCTTACAGAAAATGCTAAAAAAGACAGAGCAATCCTGCACTATGAAATTTATATGCGTTATTATGCCCTCAATTTGTGGCGAATAAAAAACCCCTATGCTTTTACAGCAATTGGTTCTGCCATAGCAGTTCCGGTAAATGCATACAAAAAGATAGGAGGGATTACACCGCATAAAAGCGGAGAGGATTTTTATTTTTTGCAGAAACTTAGAAAATTTGGTAATGTCCTGTGCTGGAATGAAGAAAAAGTGTACCCGGCAGCACGATATTCAGACAGGGTGGGATTTGGAACCGGCCCTGCAATGATTAAGGGAAGTGGAGGTGATTGGTCGAGTTACCCTATTTACTCCTTTAAGCATTTTGATGAAATTAAAATTACCTATGAGCTATTTCCTGAATTATTTTCCGGCGATGTCCCCTCACCTATGGATGCCTTTATAGCACAAAAATTTGATGAAGATAATATATGGGTAAAACTGCGTGAAAACTTTAAAAACAGGGAGAATTTTGTACGAGCCTGTATGCATAAGATCGATGCTTTTAGAATATTACAGTATTTAAAATGGAAACAAAAGCTTGATAAAGCATCTGATGAGATAAACCTGATACAATGGTTTGAGTATTTTTACAATTCAGAATTAAATGAATTGGATTTTGATATCCTCACTTTTTCTTTTGATCAAAGTGAAATAGCGCACTTGAGTCAGGTCCGGGACCTGCTGGTGCAGCTGGAAGAAAACATTCAGAAAAAACAAAAAATAACCTGAAAAAAATGCTTTCCTCTCCAAACCTTATAGTGGTAACAGGGCCGACAGCAACCGGCAAAACAGCATTTGCTGCCCACCTGGCTTATCGGTTAAACGGAGAAATAATAAGTGCAGACTCCAGACAGGTATACCGGGGCATGGATTTAGCCACCGGAAAAGATATTTCCGATTATATTGTGGAAGGGCAAAATATCCCTTTTCATCTTGTGGATATTATGGATCCCGGATATGAATACAACGTATTTGAGTTTCAGCAGGATTTCCTGAATACTTATCAGAAAATAAAGTCAGGAAATAAAATTCCGGTGCTTTGTGGGGGTACGGGCATGTATGTCGAGTCTGTATTAAAAGGGTATAAGCTTATTCAGGTTCCGCAAAGCAAATCCTTAAGGAGCGAACTTTCTGAGAAAAGTACTGATGCCCTGATTCGAATTCTCGAATCTTTTAAAGTTCCTCATAATAAAACCGATACCAGTGACCGTAAAAGGTTAGTCAAAGCCATTGAAATCCAAACTTATTATCGCGATCATCCGGAAATTGATATGGATTTTCCTAAAATTACATCGGTAACCTTTGGGATCTATTTCGAGAGACAGGTTATCAGGCAGAGGATAACTGAAAGGCTCAGAGCGAGACTTGATGCCGGAATGGCCGAAGAGGTCAGAGCGCTTTTAGGTAAGGGATTGACTCCTGATCAGCTGAAGTTTTATGGGTTGGAGTACCGATACCTCACACAATATATTATCGGGGAAATTAAGTACGAAGAAATGTTTAGGCTTCTAAATACGGCCATACATCAGTTTGCAAAACGTCAAATGACCTGGTTCAGACGAATGGAAAAACAGGGAATCAAAATTCACTGGATCAAGGGAGATTTACCCATGGAGGAAAAAATTGCCGTTGCTTTAGCGCAAATAAAACAATAAACTGATTTGCTTGTTTTGTCAAAAGATTTGAGATACGAGTTGATAATTTATTAAAACATCCTGATTCAATTTGGTAGTTGATTAAAATCAATATTTACTTTTGCAAAAAAACCAAATAAAATGAAAAAATTGCTGATCTTGTTGTTGCCCATCCTGATATTTTCAGGTTGCTTTACAAAACAAGAGCCTGAAAAGCCTTATGTGATTATGCTTTCGATGGATGGTTTCAGATGGGATTATACCGATAAAGTACCTACACCAAACTTTGATAAAATTGCCAAAATGGGTGTAAAGGCAAAATCACTCCGACCTTCTTTTCCTACAAAAACATTTCCTAATCACTATAGTATTGCCACGGGTTTGGTCCCCGATCATCATGGGATTGTCTTAAACTCATTTTATGACCCTGAAACTAAGCGAAAATATGAGATATTCGACAGGACAGCCGTTGAGGACGGAAGCTTTTATGACGGAGAGCCCATCTGGGTTACAGCAGATAATCAAGGGGTAGTAAGCGGGTCTTTTTTTTGGGTTGGTTCAGAAGCTGATATTGCGGGGAAACATCCTACCTACTGGAAAAGGTACGATCATAAATTTGATTATGGCCAACGAATTGATACCGTGATTGCATGGTTGCAAAAACCAGAAGCGGTAAGGCCACATCTTATTTTGTGGTATTATGATGAGCCGGACCACTCTGGTCATAAATTTGGGCCCGATAGTCCTGAACTAGAAAGGACAATAGTGATGATGGACTCACTTTTAGGAGTATTTTTAACAAAACTGGAATCTCTGCCTAACGCCGGTCAATTCAACGTGATTGTTACCTCCGACCATGGGATGGGAAACATTTCCAATGATAGAAAAATTGCTCTTTATGATCATGTGAAAAAAGAATGGATTGAAGAAATTGAAGGTTATAATCCGAATTATAATATTATGGCCAATAAAGGCTATGAAGACAGTATCTATATGGCCCTGCAAAGTGTGGTAGGGATTTCCGTCTGGAAAACTGGTGAATTGCCGGACCGCTTGATCTATGGGTCAAATCCCAGAACCCTTGACTTGGTTGTTTTAGCTGACAGCAGTTATAGTGTAGTATTATATCCTGATAAGAAAGTAGGAAACGGGGCTCACGGATTTGATAATGATAATAAAGATATGCATGCCATTTTTTACGCATTTGGACCTGCTTTCAAGGTCGATTATATTTCACCTGCCTTTAATAATATTGATATCTATCCCCTAATTTGTGAAATATTAAATCTAAATCCCGCCCCGGTGGATGGTACCTTGGAAAATGTATTGCCACTGCTTAATAAATAAGTGTAATTAGTTATGTCAGATTATTGGAATCAACCCATTGATTTCTTCAGGTCCTAATGTTTTTCGTAAATTTTCTCCCCGGCTTCAATGCGGATGGGTAAACGGTTTTCTTCAGGAGGAATTACGCATGAATAGGTTGGATTGTAAGCACAATAAGGATTATAAGCCTTGTTAAAGTCTAAGATTATTTTGTTCCCCTCTTTTGGAATTTCACAATCTACATATCGTCCACCACCATATGTTTCATCCTTACTGGTTTCATCCCTGAATGGAACGAACAAATCATTATTTTCTTTTTTAACTTCCACGAGTTTTTTACTTTGGTAGGCAAACAATGAATATTCCTTACCATTCAGAGTAAAGATCACTTTTCCGTATTTGATGTATTCCGGTGAACGTTCGGTCGATGTCCTGAATTTTACTATCTCCGGCTCCTCTTCAATAATTAAAGTTGCCTCCAGCTGGTAATTGATATTGGCCGGAAAATAATTTAATCCCTTAAATGTTTTCTTTTGATCAGGTTTAAGAGGTGTACTCTCGGTATACATCAGTTTAATATTTTTTCCCTTTCGATGATTTTCGATAGAAGAGATATATGTGTTGATGCTGTCCTGGGAAATCTGGCTAAATGACAGATAACTTAAAAAGATAAATCCGGTAAATAAAACAGTGATAATATATTTCATAATATGTGTTGCAAACATCCTCCACAAAAGTAACCAGAATTTTGTTTCCGCATTTATTCTAATATCTAAAATCTACGATCTATAAGCAATATTCCAATCCATGTAACTTTTTGATCACTTTTTCTGAATTGATAAATGTATTCTACAATAATAAATAGCACAATAAATGTTCTACCTTTGATAATATGGATAAGTAACTCCACAGACCTACTTCAAACTATTTTTGTATACTTGCATGTTTTTATTGGCAGAATTATTCATAGAGGATATGCGATTAAGAGATTTTAAGTTTTCCCGGATTTTTTTATCTATTGTGTTTGTTTACCTTTCAGGCTTTGTAAGTGCTGGTGTGGATGCCGGTCAGGATTCTTTAAAGATATCAACCCAATCAAACATTATTTCATCGGATGAAGCTTCACCTGATGATCTAACTGTTAGTCAGAAAATTGACCAAGCCTTCCGTCCGATTGTTGCAGCCATAGGCAGTGTGCTATTTTGGGATCCTTTTTCGGCATTGGGTATCTATGACCCTCTGGTCTATGATGAGGAGGGCAATCCTGTATATGATTCAAATGGAGAGCAGAGAGAATCCCACATCCCGTTGGTTGTCGTCTGGTTGCTTTTTGGTGCTATTGCTTTCACTATTTATATGAAGTTTATTAATATCAGGGGTTTTAAACATGCCATAGATATTGTACGGGGAAAATATGATGACCCTGACCATAAAGGTGAGGTATCCCACTTTCAGGCACTTACTACGGCTTTGTCGGCCACTGTGGGTTTGGGAAATATTGCCAGTGTGGCAATCGCCATTTCAATAGGAGGCCCTGGGGCAACTTTTTGGATGATCCTTGCCGGGCTCCTTGGAATGTCATCTAAATTTACAGAATGTACACTTGGTGTAAAATACCGGATATTTGATAAAAATGGCATTGTCTCGGGAGGGGCCATGTACTATTTGCGTGACGGACTAAAGAAAAAAGGATTAAAATGGCTGGGCGCATTTCTGGCATTTTTGTTTGCTGTTCTGGTAATAGGTGGGTCTCTTGGGGGTGGAAATATGTTTCAGGCCAACCAGGCCTTTGCTCAATTGTCTTATATTGCCCCATCATTAGAGGGCCAGGGAGCAATGTTTGGTTTAATCCTGGCGATTTTAGTTGGCGTGGTAGTAATTGGAGGAATAAAAAGTATTGCTCGGGTTACTGATAAAATTGTTCCTTTTATGGCGGTGATTTATGTGGGGACTGCCCTGGTGATTATTTTTATGAACATTAGCAAAATAGATGATGCATTTTGGTTAATTTATAATGGGGCTTTTGGCGCTAATGCAATAAAAGGTGGTTTTATTGGAGTCTTGATTATTGGTTTCCAAAGGGCAGCATTCTCGAATGAAGCTGGGGTGGGATCAGCCTCTATTGCACACTCGGCCGTAAAAACTGATACTCCTGTTACGGAAGGGTATGTGGCCCTTCTTGAGCCGTTTATTGATACGGTGGTCATATGCACCATGACCGCCCTGGTGCTAATCTTTACCGGGACTTATGAGAATCCTATGGGGCTGGAAGGAGCACAATTAACTTCCTATGCATTTTCGAGTGTATTGCCCTGGTTTCCCTACATTCTTGTTCTGGCAATATTTCTTTTTGCATTTTCCACCATGATTTCCTGGTCATATTATGGATTGAAAGGATTTGATTATCTTTTTGGGGATATATCAGAAAAGCTGTTTAAAACCAGGAATGTTGCCAAATACACTTTTTTTACGATTTTTCTTCTATTTATAATAGTTGGTTCAGCATCCAACCTTGGTTCTGTCCTCGATTTTTCTGATATGATGATACTGTCGATGGCCTTTCCGAATATTTTAGGGCTGATTATTTTAGCCCCTGAGGTTAAAAGGGATTTGATGGATTATATGGGAAAAGTGAAAAGAGGGGAAGTAAAACGATTTAAATAGTCTTTCGTTTACTGGGATTTAATTATCCAGTAACTCTGAAATTTTTTCTTTCATTGCCTCAAATTCCTTCTTATCAAATAACCTTGTCAAATAAGCTATTTGCCCACTCTTATCAATGACTATATTACGGGTGACCCCGCTCTGTTTGATTGCAAACTGCCCAAATATATCCCCATTGGGATCAAGTGCCATAGGGTAATTAATTTGCATGTCCTCTTTAAATTTTATAACTGTTTCAATCGGCTCATTATAATCAACACCAATCAAGATGAAGTCTTTGTCTTTATTGGGTAACCATACTTCTTTTTCTAAATGTGGCATTTCTCTGCGGCAAACCGAACACCAGCTGGCCGTAAATTGCAGAACCACTACTTTGCCTATAAAATCTTTTAGCATTATTGTTTCACCATTAGTTAACTGTAAAGTAATTTCAGGCACTTTGTCGCCAACAGATACGATGTACCCTCGGTTGTCTGTTGTATCTGAATTACATGAATACGAGCTAAACACACTGCTAATAAAAACGGTAATTAAAAAACTGACCCTATACATAGTATTACGCTGTAAATATTTGCTAAAAGTAAAAAAATAGATTTTTATATTGATTCTAAGTTTATATGTTTTATTTTTGCAATTCAGTTTTTACACAAAATGAAAACACGCGTCAATATTACCCTGTGTTTCCCGTGCTAAGGGAAAAGTAATTCGTTTTTCGAAATACATTTCTTTGCACCTCATTGCGGAACCCCCGCAACAAATTTCAATTTATTTATTCATCAATTAAAATTATCAGGAGAAATTACTATGAAAACAATCACACAATTTACAGGTTTCGTCGCATTATGCTCATTGCCCATTGTGTTGAGCAATAATCAAACAAAGAAAGAAAATCAATTATTGAACAATCATCGAAAACGAAAACGAAATGAGTAGATTTAACAAATTATCTTTGAATGCTAAATTCATGATTAAAAAAGAAAAAAGATATTATAAAGTTTTAAGTGACATTAAGGAAGCCATTGCCGGTACCGAACAGGATTTTACGAAAGGAAGCATAAAAAGGGCAATTTTCCTGTTAGCCGTTCCAATGGTTTTGGAAATGGTAATGGAGTCCATTTTTGCCCTGGTGGACATTTATTTTGTTTCGCGCCTGGGTGCTGAAGCCATTGCCACTGTTGGTATAACAGAATCATTAATAACCGTAGTATATGCGATAGGTGTAGGATTGGCTATGGCTACAACTGCCATGGTGTCGAGAAGAATAGGGGAGAAGGATAAAAAAGGGGCCAGACGTGCTGCCTTTCAATCCATCATAACCGGTTTATTTGTTTCCCTGTTTATCGCTATACCAGGTATGATCTTTGCCAAAGATCTTTTGCGTTTAATGGGAGCTGAGGAAATTATTTATACTTCCATGAGCAGTTATACGGCCATTATGTTAGGGGGCAATGCGGTTATTATGCTCTTGTTTATTATTAATGCAGTATTCAGAAGTGCTGGTGACGCAGCCATATCCTTCAGGGTATTGGTACTCGCCAATGGATTAAATATAATACTTGATCCGATATTGATCTTTGGTTTGGGCCCATTTCCTGAATTAGGCATAATGGGAGCTGCGATTGCCACCAATACCGGCAGGGGCATTGCAGTTATATACCAGTTTTACCTTTTATTCCGTGGTAACAAAAGAGTGCAATTGACTATTGAAAATATCAGGGTTCACATTGCTACCATACGACAACTTATAAAGTTATCCCTGGGCACAATCAGCCAGTATTTGATTGCCACCTCGAGTTGGATATTATTGTACAGGATAATTTCTGAGTTTGGTAGTGAAGCGCTTGCAGGTTATACTATAGCTATAAGAATCATTATATTTTCATTGCTTCCATCATGGGGGATCAGCAATGCTGCTGCAACTTTGGTGGGTCAGAACTTAGGTGCAAAACAGCCAGAGAGGGCTGAAAAATCTGTGTGGATGGTTGGAAAGATTAATGTCGTTTTAATGGGGTTGATAAGTGTAATTTTAATAAGTTTTCCACAGGTGTTCGTCAGTGAATTTTCTAAAGAACCACATGTGTTCAGCAGTGCAGTTTTAAGCCTAAGGGTTATTGCCTTTGGATTTGCTTTTTATGGATTGGGAATGGTTCTGGTTCAGGCAATTAATGGTGCCGGAGATACCCTTACTCCTACAAAAATTAATTTTTTCAGTTTCTGGATACTTGAAATACCATTGGCATACCTTTTAGCTTTACAGTTTAATGTTGGAGAGTCAGGAGTTTATTTTGCCATTGTGATTGCCGAGTCTTTTATGACCCTCGCAGCCTTATGGTTTTTCAAACGTGGTAAATGGAAAAAAATGGAAGTCTAAAGCAAAACCCAGTGAAAAATTTCACTGGGTTTTTTTGTTTTGAGTTTTGGGTGTTGATTAATTTTATTTGTTAAAAATAAAAGTTTCTATATATTTGAGGCTGGGTTCAGGTTATCCAATGTTAGTAGTATAATTGTTAATCCTTATCATGCTGAAAATAGCATTGATGAATAATAAATGTGTTAAAAAAATAAATATTTATATGAAACAATTTTTACAAGTCCTCTTGCTTATTTTAATTCCGATGTCGTTGTTCTCACAAACTTCGGAAGAAAAGACAATGATTACGAAGAATTATAGTGAAAAAAAGTTGAATTCCCTATCTGAGGCTTTTAGATCAAAAGCAGAATTTGAAAAAAAGAAGGCAATTGAACTAGCTAGTCAAAAAAACTGGCCAATTACCAAGGAGGAAGATGGCAGATACTATGAACTAATGAAAGTTTCAGAAGAAGGTTATCCCATTTACTATACCACTTTCAACGTGGATGCTGCAAAATCCACCAGAGCAAATACTTTGCATAACGGTGGGATTCTTGGACTTAATATTGAAGGGCAAAATATGGAAGCCCATGTTTGGGATGCAGGCCTTGCTCGCTCCACACACCAGGAATATGATGGTATTGGAGGGAATAATCGATTTTCAATTGGAGATGGGTCCACTACTCTTCATTACCATTCAGCTCATGTTACGGGTACTATAATTGCATCAGGGTATGTAGCAAGCGCAAAGGGTATGGCTCCGCAGGCTCATGCAATTGGTTACGATTGGAATTTAGATATTTCAGAAGCTTCAACGGCAGCAGGTGCAGGAATGTTAATCTCCAACCATTCGTATGGATGGGATGCTACCTCCATTCCCGATTGGTATTTTGGAGCCTATATTGGCGAGTCACGGGATTGGGATGCGGTTTTGTATTCGGCTCAAAATTATTTAATGGTAGTAGCAGCTGGAAATGATGGGAATGATAATTCGTCTAATGGAAATCCACTGAATGGTAATTCAAGTTATGATAAACTTTCGGGGCATACTACCTGCAAAAACAACATGGTGGTAGCAAATGCTCTGGATGCCAATATCGATGGAGGTGGTAACCTTATTTCAGTGAGTATTAACTCAGGTAGCAGTGAAGGGCCCACCGATGACTACCGCATTAAGCCTGATATTACAGGCAACGGAACAGGATTATATTCTACCTATCAAAATGCCGATAATGCGTATGCTTCGATCTCAGGAACTTCAATGGCATCACCTAATGTGGCCGGTACACTTTTATTATTACAACAACATTATAACGAGCTTAATTCCGGATTTATGAGAGCGGCCACCTTAAAAGGACTTGCCCTTCACACAGCTGATGATGCAGGCCCTTCAGGTCCCGATGCAGTTTATGGTTGGGGGTTACTTAATGGGAAAGCAGCCGCTGAGGCGATCAGTAACAATGGTGATGAATCAATAATAAGTGAACTAACACTTTCCCAGGGCGGCTCGTATGCAATTAATGTAGATGCGGATGGTATTAATGCGCTGGTGGCATCCATTTCGTGGACAGACCCTGCCGGGGTTGCCAATACTGGAACTGCTAATGATCCCACACCGGCGCTGGTAAATGATCTAGATATCAGGGTAACACAGGGAGGTTCAACATTCTACCCATATAAACTAACCTCTATTACAACGAACGGAACTGGCGACAATACCGTGGATCCTTTTGAAAAGGTAATCGTTAGTGGTGCTTCTGGTACCTATACAGTTACAGTTACGCATAAAGGAAGTTTGTATAGTGGTAGCCAGAATTATTCTCTGATTATTACCGGTAAATCGACCAGTGGTTCATGTTTAGCGACAATTCCAACAAACCTGCATACAACCAATGTGGGCGGTAATGAAGTGACTTTTGCCTGGGATAATGTAGTTGGTGCATCTTATGAGATCAGGTACAGGAAAACCGGTACTTCCACCTGGACTGTATTGCCCACAACGATGGAGAACATCACAATTACAGGTTTGCTTAATACAACCGAATATGAAGCTCAGGTACAAAGTATTTGCCCTGACTTATCTTCGTCGGGATTTTCTTCTTCAGTAATTTTCACCACAACTACTTGTGTTGTCTGTTCTTCTACCTATTCAAATATTACAGATGACTGGATTAGTAATGTTACTTTCAATACGATTAATAACAATAGCTCTCAGGGCGGTTCAGATAGTTATGAGGACTTTACTTCAATTTCAACCGATGTTTTGCCAGGTAGTACAAATTCGATCTCAGTCAGTTTAACAATGAATGGCGCCTGGACAGAGCATGTTTGGGTTTGGGTGGATTGGAATCAGGATTGTGATTTTACTGATACCGGTGAAGCATATGACTTAGGGGATCAAACAAATACCGGAACAGTAAACGGAAATATAACAGTTCCAAATGATGCATTACCAGGTCCAACAACAATGAGAATAATTGAACAGTATGATGTAGACCCTGGTCCTTGTAACGCGCACCCAACTTCATATGGAGAAACAGAAGATTATACCGTTAATGTTATAAGCGGAGGCGGATGTACCTATCCAACTACCCAGGCAACTGGTTTTGGAACCAGCTCTGTTTCATCTACTTCAATTACCATTAGTTGGACAAGGGGTAACGGCGATGATGTGGTCGTTTTAGCCAGGGAAGGTTCATCCGTTAATGCTGATCCGGTGGATGGAAGCAGTTATACTCCAAACACTGTTTTTGGAAGTGGTTCAGAAATTGGCACCGGTAATTTTGTTGTGTATAACGGAACAGGTACGAATGTCGTACTTTCCGGATTCAATTCAAGTACCACTTATTATTTTGCTATTTACGAATATACAGCCTCAGGTTATTGTTATTTAACTCCGGCATTATCTGGAATTGAAACCACAACTGGAGGTGGAATTGGTTGTGTTAATACCTATCCTTATGTACAAACATTTGATGCGTGGACAGAGAGCTCACCCGGTTTTTCATGTACACCTGATGGAACTGTAAACCTTGAAGATGACTGGACCAACCTCTCTGGCGATAATATTGACTGGGATATTTACACAGGGGAAACCGAATCAGGATCAACCGGGCCAGCCGGTGACCATACGTCAACGCTGGGTAATTACCTCTATACGGAAGCTTCAGTTTGTTATAATAACCTTGGATTAATATCAAGCCCATGCTTTGACTTTACTTCTTTAACATTACCCAGTCTTTCATTTTGGTACAATATGTACGGAGCAAATATGGGGACGTTGGCAGTGCAGGTTTCAACTGATGGGGGTATAAGTTGGTCTTCTGAACTTTGGTCTGCCTCAGGAAATCAGGGTAACTTATGGCTTGAAGCACAAGTAAACTTAAGTGCTTATGCTACAAAAGACAATTGTATTATCCGTTGGACAGGGCTGACAGGAACCGGCTTAACCTCCGATATGGCAATTGATGATATCACGGTTCAGCAGGGTTCACTTCCTGGAGAAGATTGTGCCAGTGCACAAGATCTGGCTTCCTTAACAAGTCCTTACAATGCAACTACATCTGGTTATGCAGATGATTTTTCATTCTGCGGAATGGGGGCAAGCCCGGATCGTATTTTTTATATTGATGTGCCTAATGGTCAGGGCATTG
Organism: Bacteroidales bacterium; assembly: GCA_021740645.1. Lineage (GTDB taxonomy): Bacteria > Bacteroidota > Bacteroidia > Bacteroidales > JAADJA01 > JAADJA01. The sequence continues at coordinate 6,482 of JAIOZL010000024.1, read as the reverse complement.
AAATCTGGCAATCCTTTAATGATTTTAATTCTGTTCATACATTAAGGCACGGTGGATCATGTCCGGGTACAACTGAGATCGGCTGTATTGATGATGATGATTATACACCTATTAATTGGACCAACTTATCAGGGACAGAAGAAAGAGTTTGGTTTATTGTTGGAGGAAACAGTACTTCTTCGGGCGATTTTACCCTGGAATGGACATTTACCGATCCCATTGTTTCTTTGCCATATACACAAAACTTTGATACACAGGAATACTGGACTACAAGTGGAGTAAATGCCAGTATATGGGAATTAGGTGACCAAACGAATGGCGCTTATGGCCCGGCCTCCGGCCATTCGGGAAATACAGTTTATGGTACCGTTCTGAATACCAACTATGCTCTTGATGGGATACAAGCCTATTGTAATTCACCTCGAATTAGCCTGGCCGGTGCAACAAATCCGGTGCTGAGCTTTTGGATGGATATGGAGTCAGAAGCAGGATATGATGGAGGTACACTCCAATTGAAAGTGAATTCGGGAGCATGGATTACCATTGATATGACAGATCCTGCATATAGTGGGAATGTTCCTAATGATGATGATGTAGATGGCCTTGCAAATAATGAAGATGGGTGGAGTGGAACATCTCCTGCGGGGGATTGGGAAGAAGTCGTAGTTGAATTGTTCAACCTGACTACTCCCGGCTTATCCGGCCTTACCTCGAGTGATGTAATCCAGGCAAGATTTTGGTTTGGATCCGATGGGTCAAATAATAGATTTCCAGGGTGGTACATTGATGATTTTAGCGTAATTGAAGTGCCAATCATTGATCTTACATGGGAGGGAACTTCTGATACAGATTGGGGCAATGGAGTAAACTGGAGTGAAGGGGCCGTACCAACTGAAATTAATAATCTTACGATTCCTTCGGCTCCTGTTGGCGGTAATTTCCCTGAGATAAATTCAGGAGCTACTGCTGTTTGCAACAATCTGACAATTGAGGCTGGGGCGCATCTTTATATTCCTTCCAACAATGCCTTAACCGTAAATGGTACTCTGATAAATAATGGGGGAACAGGTGGCCTGGTAGTTAAGTCCCTGGCAAATAATGCCACAGGTTCTTTAATCCATAGTACGAATGGTGTGGATGCTACTGTTGAAAAGTATTTAACCGAGTGGAAATGGCATTTTATTGGAATGCCTGTTGCCAGTGGTGTAGCCGGAGTGTTTCATCTTCCCTCTGGCCATTCCAATATATACCTTCGTACACATATTGAAGCCACGAATACTTGGGATAACTGGATTGTACCCGTGAATACACCTCTTACATTAGGACGGGGGTATGAATGTTGGGTAGATGATAACGTGGTACAGGATGAAACAATAAAATTCGAGGGTGTGTTAAATGCTGGAGATTATACTACTGGTGCAAGTGGTTTTTATCCTTTGGAATTTACCACCGATCATGGCTTAAATTTAATCAGTAATCCTTATCCATCTTCCCTGAATGCAAATATTATTAGCTGGTCAAAAACCAATATTGATAATTCAGTCTGGACATGGGATGGTTTAGCTGGAAATTATGTTTATTGGAATGGTTCTGATGGAACTGGTGGAGGGACAGGAGTAGGAACCCTCACTGGAGGAATAATTCCCTCAATGCAATCCTTTTTTGTATTGGCAAATGGGTCCAACCCGTCCTTAACAATTCCTCAGACCAGCCGGGTTCATAGTAGTCAGGCCTATTATAAGGAGTCCGGAAATCCAAACACCTTACGATTGGATGTTGAAGGCAATAATTATAAAGATGCTTTATTTGTGAACTTTAAAGTGGGAGCAACCGATATGTATGATGGATTACTGGATGTAATGAAAATCTATGGTTTGGAGGATGCACCCCAGATTTATTCCATAATTCCCAATAATATTTTATCTGTTAATTCTCTGCCTGAGATAGTGGATTATAAAATTGTAAATTTTGGCTTTGAGTGTAATACATCAGGATTGTACACCATTTATGCCAGCGAGTTAGAAAGCTTTGATGTTTCAATTCCTGTCTATCTTGAAGATATCTTGGAAAATACAATATCAGACCTGAGAAATAATCCTGTCTATTCATTCTTCCATAATCCGGAAAATGACCCCTCAAGATTCCTGCTTCATTTTGGTAGTCCGAATGGATTAAGTAATACTGAATGGCAGGAAATCAGAATTTATTCATTCAATGATGCAGTATATATTCAACAACCTGAAGAGTTAACAAGTGAGGTTGTGATCTACAATATGGTAGGACAGGAAATCCTCGGGCAGATTTGTGTAAATAATTCTTTGAATAAAATTCAGGTACCCTCCGAAACAGGATATTATCTTGTTAAGGTTCAGTCACAAAATATGCTCATTACTGAAAAGGTTTTAATTATTAAGCATTAGGCAATACGCATAAATTTTATTTAATCGGCCGGAAAGTAAATATTCATTCCGGCTGATTTTTTTATGGAAATTAGTTTCATTTTGGGAATAAAAACTTCTTGTAATATATATCCCAAATGGCCGGTTAATACCTCATGCTTGCCCGACTGATTTCACCAAATCCTTTGTAATATTACCTTTCCGTCACATATTTGAAAATTATTATTTGAATAAAGTGTGCACTGGAATCACTATTATTTCTCTGGTATCAAACTTGAGCTATTATGTGTCTATAAAAATCATTGAATTGCTAAAACAACTAAACATACTACTAATTGGCTTGTTTGTTATCCTTACCCAAAAAGGTATCACTCAGTTCTCAGATAATAATTCTGGAGTTCATGAAGATCTGAATACAGTATTTTTTACAGATAGTTTACATGGCTGGGCTGCTGGTGTTAATGGGTGCATGGTAAAGACTACTGATGCAGGTGATACCTGGAATTCCATAAGTTTAGAAACCAGAAATACAATAAACGGAATTTCTTTCATTAACCCTGATACCGGAATTGTAGTTGGCGACAATAACACCCTTCTTCGTACAAACGACGGAGGATATACCTGGAAGTCTATTTATATACCCATGGATTGCGATTTTACCTCTGTTCAGTTTGTTAATCAACAGGTTGGTTTTATAACAGGGCATAGTGAAAATGGGGGCATTTTTATGAATACCTGCGATGGGGGGATTAGCTGGGAATATCAGCAAATTGTTAATTCAGGACCCGTAGATGGGAAAAATAAGGATAATGATGAAAGAGACATTTATCTCATGCATTGCAGTTTCCTAAATGAAGATATTGGTATCCTTGGTGGATTTGTTTATAGCTATGTTTATGGCAGGCATCCATTTTTATGTAAAACCACTGATGGGGGAAAAACCTTTACTAATATTTCACCGGATATCAATAAAAATGATTGGTATGTAGGTAAGGAAATTGTGTCGATAAATTACATTAATGAAAATGATGCTATCGCTATTGTTAACTCGGGACTGGGATCTAACTTTTTGTTAATAAGCGATTATCATGTAAGCTCGTTTGAAAAACTAGATTTTGAATCAAACTTTCATAGCAGAGGTCGATTTTTTAGTTCAGAATTTTTAGGGCGATTTATCGGATATTTTACTGGGATAGTCAATGGACAGACCCAAATTATTAAAACCATTGATCAGGGAAATTCTTTTATGTTTTTATCACCTCCAACCCAAAATAGCCTTTACGACTCCTTTTTTGTAAATGCAAATACAGGATATTTTGTAGGACAAAACGGAACCATTATCAGATTAGATGATAGGGACAACATAGTTTATAACGCGGGTATTGCTGCTGGAAGTCCGGAAAGTGACCCACCCTATACACTTGCTTCGACCCGTAGGAATAACAAAAAGACACAAATTCACATATACAATGTGAAGGTTGACAAAAGAAGAGAATTCGAAATTGACCTAAAAAATAGCCTTGGCCATTCAATCAGCGTAAAAAGGACCCACGTAAAGTTCTATTCAGATGAAATTCGAATTAGAATAAAGACACGGGAACTCGGGTTTGAAACCTATTTTTATTCAGTAAATTATAAAAAGGCCCCTATCGTTAACGGAAAAATCAACCGCAGTGCCTTCGCTCAATCAAGCTATTAGACTAAAAACAGATTTTTAATAATCCTAAACATTTTCCAAATAAATTTTGTGTTAGATGTAGTATCCTTCTGAAAATTTCCTTATTTTTGAGTTTTTAACTCATTCAGGTAGTATAATGGATTCCTCGGAAATTAAAATTCTCCTTGCCGATGATCATCAAATTATCATTGACGGATTGAAATCCCTATTGTCAACTGCTAAAAATATACGGGTAATTGGTGAAGCCTCCAATGGAAAAGAAGTTTGTGATTTTTTGAAATTGATCAAAGCAGATTTAATTCTTATGGATATTGACATGCCTGTTATGAATGGAATTGAAGCAACAAAAAAAATTAAACAAAGCTACCCCGATGTCAGGATAATAATTCTTAGCATGCATAATGAACCTGGCCTAATTAAAACAATGATCAGTGCAGGTGCTGATGGCTATTTGATTAAAAATTGTGACCAGAATGAACTTCTGGATGCAGTTCACAAAGTTGCTTCCGGACAAAACTATTTTTCTACTGACGTTACCATGTCGCTTCTTGAGAAAGGCCATGTATCAGTGAACTCTATTTCCGGAGATAATCACCTAGCGGAGTTAACTTCCCGTGAGATTGAAATACTGACATTAATTGCAGAAGGTTATTCCAACAAAGAAATTGGCGATAAGCTATTTATAAGTCATCGAACGGTAGATACTCACCGAACGAATTTGATGAAAAAACTTGAAGTGAACAACATTGCAGGATTGATCAGGTTTGCAATTAAGCAGGGATTTATATCCTGAGCTTACCTTTAACTTAAAATTAATGGCCGATAACTTTTTTGATTTCCATATCAAATTTATATTTATTATTTTCGACAAGTAAAATTAATACCAATTAAACTTATAAATTATGAAGACAACTTTATCCATTGCACTTATTGTTTTATTTTCAATAAGTGGTTTTAGTCAAAAAAGAGCCCAGGTGAATAAATCTATGAAGTATTATTCAGTTCAGGCAGAAATGAGCAATCCAATTGACGGTTCAGAAATTTATCAGGGAACTTTGGCCCCGGTTAAATCAACCAATTTTCAAAGCGAAGAAGATATGGGCGAAACCTTTTACGATAAACAATCAAACCGTGCTGTAGCCAACCGCGTTTACCTTCATCCTGATGGCACAATGGCTGCTACCTGGACTTTCAGTTTGGAAACTTCAGGTTTTAATGACAGGGGATCTGCCTACAATTATTATGATGGCAATGCCTGGGGAAGCTGGCCCACTGCCAGAGTTGAAACCATTAGGTCTGGATGGCCATCTTATGCCCCGCTCGGAGAAAACGGGGAAATAATTGTTTCACACAATGCAGTTGATGCACTGGTTATTAACGCAAGGCCAGAAAAAGGGACTGGCAGCTGGACGGAGACGCTTCTACAAGGGCCGGCGGGATTTGATAAGGTTACATGGCCCAGAGTTACTACAACTGGTACGGATAATAGTATAGTGCATGTGCTTGGAATGATCAGGGATTATCCGATATCAGGGGATATGGAACTGGCTTATTATCGGTCTGACGATGCAGCTGTTAGCTGGGAAATTGAAAACTACCTGATTCCGGGGACCAGCCATGATGATTATAATGACCTTGGAGCTGATAGTTACACTTTTGCCGAGCCTCGCGCCGGAGTAATTGCCTTTTTTGTAGCCAATATCTGGTGCGATGCTTTTATCATGAAATCCACTGATGACGGTGATTCCTGGGATAAGATTATGGTATGGGAACATCCTTATCCTTTCTATGACGAAAACACTATTTTTACCGATACCCTTTGGGCACCCGATAATTCAGGACATATTGCATTGGATAGCGAAGGAAAAGCCCATGTAGTATTTGGATTGTGTTTTGTAAACCATGCTGAAGTAGGAACCACGTATACTTATTATCCGGCCTATGGTGATGGAATTGCCTACTGGAATGAAGATATGGATCCTTTTGAAAATGCCAACCAGCATGACGCACTTGATCCTTATGATGTGTTGGAAGAAGATGTAAATTTGATCGGATGGAGCCAGGATTTGGACAATAGTGGCACGATTGATCTGCTTGATCCTGTTATTGCTTATTCAGAAATTGGACTATCCACTATGCCGAACATAATTGTTGACGAAACTAATCGGATATTTGTGGCCTGGGCTTCAACCACAGAATCGTTTGATAATGGAGTGAATAACTACAAACATATCTGGGCAAGGGCTTCGCATAGTACTGATATTGGCTGGGGAAGTTTTCTGGATATCACCGGCGGTCTTATTCATATTTTTGATGAGTGCGTTTATCCTCAGTTTGCACCATTGTCGGATGACAATGTATATCTGATGTATAATTACGACCAGAACCCTGGGAATGCTGTAGAT
>JAIOZL010000023.1 GCA_021740645.1 Bacteroidales bacterium | reverse complement strand
GCTTTTTATTTAGTCATTGTTTTTTAGAACGTAAAATAGTATTTAGGTTAGGATGTTCGGCTAATACCTTCCAGTTTTTCCATATCAAGAATTTTTAATGAGTTGCCTTCAAAGTCTATAACATGATCATTTTTAAAGTCCTTTAAAATCCTGATTGTACTTTCTTTTGTCAGAGCAGCCATATCAGCAAGATCCTGACGCGATAAGGTAGTGGTAAAAGAGGTGTCCTGATAAATATTTTTTGATAAATAGAGGAGTGCTTCTGCAATCCTTCCGTGCATATTTTTACCAGTTAATCCAGAAAGTTTATTATACAAATGGATAGTAGCTTTATTAAGATGAGAAATAAACTCGAGATTAAAGTGAATATTATCCTTAAGGGCGGCTTCAAATGCTTTAAAATCAATTAAACAAGCCCTTGAATCAGCTATAGCAGATACAGAAAAATGATGCCTGTTATCCACTTGAAAACCTGGGCCTCCCACCAACTCAGTAGGTTTAAGAATTTTAAGAATAATGTTCTTATTATTTTCCCCTTCAAGGTATACTTTAGCCATGCCACTTGTAAGGCAAACTACGTGCGAAAGAGGGCCTCCCTGTTTGAAAATAGTTTCCCCTTTATTAAAATATACTTCGTATCTTGCTTCGTTAATAGCTTCAAGTTCTGAAGTAGTTAAGTATCTGAAAATGTTTAACTTTAAACTGCAAAACTTACAATGTGTTTCTTTGGAAAACTTAGCCATAATTCTTATATGTGATTAAAGTCAGAAAAGGATTGATATATATCAATACGTTCAGGGATTAAATCATCATTAACATGTAAATCAATCATAATACAAATATAGTTAAATCTTTAAATAAGTAATATCATTGTACTACGAAATTTTTAAAAACTAACAATATGAAAAAATTCAATTTAATTTATCTGGCTGGTGCCCTTTTATTAACTTTAGCTCTCGGGTTCTCATCATGTACAAAAGAAGGACCTGCAGGTGCTGCTGGTAAAGATGGTGCTGATGGTACTGACGGCACTCCCGGTGTTGACGCTAATTCGTTTTGTATTAATTGTCACAGTGCTGCAAAAATGGATGCCATTGCAACTGAATTTGCAATGACTAAACACGTAATGGGGTCTTCATGGGCTCGTGGAACAAGCGAATCTTGCGGACGTTGTCATTCACATGATGGTTTTGTAGAATTTGCAAGGTCAGGTGAAGAAATTGCAGCTGCTGTTTCAACTGCGGTTGAATGTGGTACTTGTCATGGAGATCATGCAAGCCTTGAGGAAGACCTTACTGCTCCTATGAGAGAAGTTGGTCCTGTGGTTGCTGTAGTTGATGAAACAATTACTTTTGAGCATGGCATGGGTAATCTTTGTGCAACCTGTCACCAGGCAAGAACTACCGGTTCTGCTTATGACAAATACACAGATCCTCAAACCTTTACAAGAGAGTTTACTGGTGAGGATATTGCTCATTACACAACTTGTGCATGGGGCCCTGCTGGTTCACCAACACTCAATGGAACCGGAGATACATTAACTGTTGTATTTGATGTTCCTACAACCCATGTTTATGTAAGTAGTACTCACGCTGGTCCACATCATGGTCCACAAGCGAATACCTTTGCTGGTATAACTGGTTATCCGGAAAATGGTTTAGTTTTTGACCGTGACCACCATACAGACTGTGCTGCTTGTCACTTAGGAAACGAAGCTGTTGGTTATGGCCACTCTTTCTCACCTGATATTGAGGCTTGTAACGAGTGTCATGGCGATGCCGTTGATCTTGAAGGAATGCAAGCTGATTTCCATGCAAGAATTGATGTTGTTGTTGAGAAATTAGTTGAACTTCATTTATTAGGATTTGCTGATGGAGCAGAAGCTCCTTACACAGTTGATGATGTTCATCCAATGTACTCTTCAACACCACGGGCACAATTCCAGGCTTTCTATAGCACTATGTGTATTCTTGAAGATAAAAGTTTTGGTCCTCACAATCCGGATTATATTGAGCAAATGTTATCATTAGCTGAAACTAATTTAGGGTTATAAAAATATTCTATTGATATAAAAAAGGCTTCATATTTTCTGGAGCCTTTTTTTGTACCTTCGTGTTGAAAATAATTGAAATACAATAACTATGAAATGGATTAAACAAACATTTATTGCGATTTTCGCAATTTCAATGCTGGTTTCATGTGAGTACGACTTTATTGAAGTTGCTGTACCTGAGCCACCAAATCCGACGGATACCATTAATTTTGCGACGGAAGTTGAGCCCATCTTTACTTCTGCTAATTGTACGAACTGCCATAATGGAGGTTTGCCACTTAATCTGTCCGCGGGGGCTGCGTTTTCAAGCCTAATGGACTTGGGGATGGTAGTGCCATTTGATCCAGAAGCAAGTAAAATTTACACATACCCTCACCCAGTTACAGGTACCCATAATACAAAATTTGCAACGGTTGATCAAGCCAACATCATTTATGGTTGGATTTTCCAGGGCGCCTTAGATAATTAGGTAATACTTAAAATTGAACAACATGAAAAAAATATTATTTGCAATAGCTGCTATTTTAATCGTATTTCAGTTTTCTTTTGCCCAGGAAGAGGAACAGGCAAAACCAAAAGACAAACCGGTAAATGCTCCTTTCGAAAGCGGGATACTTATTGATAACCAAACCAATGTTATTCCAACTAAAAATACATTGGAGATGCTTATTCAACATCGTTTTGGCAAAATGAATAATGGGATTAAAGATGTCTGGGGAATATATTCTCCTGGTGCGAATATTCGTATAGGTTTTAATTATAGTATTCTTGATAACCTTTCCGTTGGATATGGTTTAACCAAGAAAAACATGTATAGTGATTTTTCTGTCAAATGGAATGCCCTTACGCAAACAAGAAAGAACACGATCCCTCTTTCTGTTACCTTATATGGCAATATGGCCATTGATGGTAGTCCGGATAGTAAATTCCAGGGCGATGGTGAAGATTCCGCTTATGTGTTTTCTAACCGCCTTTGTTATTTCAGTCAGGTTATAGTTGGAAGGAAATTTAATGATTGGATTTCATTACAAGCTACTGCAAGCTTTACACATTATAATAAGGTTATTTATTATAAAGATCATGATATAATTGGAGTAGGATTTAATGGAAGAATTAAATTTTCTCCCCAATCCGCTTTTATTTTCCAATATGATGCACCATTAAAGATTAAAGGAATTTCAGAACAATTGGAATTTACCGATCATCCATTACCCAATCTTGCATTTGGGTATGAGTTATCTACGGGCACACACGCCTTTCAAATTTATATCACAACGGCAGATGGTATTTTACCCCAGGACATCTATATGTACAATTCCAATGAATGGCAAAAAGGAACTCAAAGTCTGATGTTCGGATTTACAATGACCCGATTATGGGGATTTTAAAAAATTATCTCAAAATGGAGTTTTAAAGTGAAAAACAGTTCCTGTTATTACTTTTTAAAGTAGATGAAGCAATTTTTTAAATATTGTAATTTTAAACAAGTAGCCACATTATCTAAATATTCATAATGATAAATGGGGGGTATATTGGCTGTATACCCCCATTTTTTTATCTTTTTTATAAATACCAACAACATGAGATCTAGAGGGTTTTATTTAATTTTCCTCACTTTTTACATGCTATACATTCAGCCTTCAATTGCCCAGACTGAAGGAGATGATGAGGTTATAGTATATCCTGAGGAAAACCAAAAATGTTTGAAATGTCACGGGCATAAAACCTATTATTATTACAACGATGTAACTGAAAAGGAGATTAAAGAGCGAATGAATCCATATTTTATTATTGATTCGCTTTTATATTTTCAGGCAAATCACAGATCCTTTTTATGTACCGATTGCCATTCGATGGAATTTGAACAATTCCCGCATCCAGGGGAGTTAAGGATGGAAGAAAAGCTAAGTTGTTTGGACTGCCATGGGGGAGACGAAGATTTTGCTGATTTTAGTTTCGAAAGGGTGGAAGAAGAGTTTCACGAAAGTGTGCATTCTACCAAGCATAGTGATGATTTTACCTGCTGGATGTGTCACAATCCGCACTCCTATAAAATCAATGCCCGATCGAATGAAAATATCAAAGAAACCATTCAATACGATAATGATATTTGTTTGAGCTGTCACGCCAACTTAGACAAATACCAGCTCATTTCCAGTATTGCTAATCCAAATATAATCACCCAGCATGAATGGCTTCCTAACCAGGCATTACACTTTCTAAATGTACGCTGTATTGAATGTCACGCTGCCATTCAGGATGATATAATGATTGCGCATAATATTCAGACAAAAGATAAAGCAGTAAAAAAATGTGTGGAGTGTCATTCCCAGAATTCACTTCTGCTTGCGTCACTTTATAAATTCCAGGCTAAAGAAAGCAGGAGTAAGTTGGGATTTGTAAATTCAGCTATCCTTAATAATTCATATATCATTGGTGCAAACAGGAATTATTACCTGAATATTGTTAGTTTGATAATTTTCGGTTGTGTAATTGCCGGGATAGCATTTCACGGAACTTTAAGAATTTTAAAGAAATAAAAATGAGCGAAAAAATTTATTTATATCCGGTTTGGATCAGAATATGGCATTGGATCAATGCTTTATTATTCCTTTTGCTTATTGTGACTGGATTAAGTATGCAATACTCCAGCCCCAATTATACCATGATCAGGTTTGATATTGCCGTTTCTTTTCATAATGTTACTGGTTTTATTCTCATCTTTAATTATATCTTTTTTATAATTGCCAATTGGAAATCCAGGAACTTTAGGTATTATAAATGCCATGTTTTGGGATGTTCCACACGATTGCAAAAGCAATTCAGGTATTATTTATATGGTATATTCAAAAATGAGAAGGCCCCATTTCCCATTTCTGAGGATCGCAAATTCAATCCTCTGCAGAAACTAAGTTACCTTATTGCTATGTATTTACTCATGCCGGTTATGATTATTACAGGACTTGCTTTAATTGTACCTGAGGTAAATATTCATAATGTATTTGGGATCAGCGGAATACATTTAACCGACTTACTCCATATTACCAGTGGATTTGTTTTATCTGTTTTTATGATAGTGCACATTTATTTTTGCACAATAGGGAAAACGGCTACTAGTAACTTTAAAAGTATGATTGACGGGTGGCATTAATAAGTTGCTTTTTTAACAAGTTATAATGCCAGGGGATTAACCAGCATTAGGTTTTAACCGAATTCACTAATTTTTACTAATGCCTGCGGGTTCAGTATTTCTATTCCCTGGTCTAAGCTTATTAGTTTTTCTTCCTTAAATTCACGTAGAATTTTAACTGCGCTATCTTTGGCCATTCCTGTTAGGTCTGCTAAATCGGTTTTTGAAATTACAGGATCAAGTTTGTTGATCTCAAAAATATCATTGGCAAGGTAAAGCAGGGCTTCGGCCATTCTCCCCACGGTATTTTTATGGGTAAGGCTTATTAAGCGATCGTAGGTAAGTAGCATTGTTTTGCTAAACTCTTTCATAAATTCATTGGCAAATTCCTGGTTTGTATGTATCACCTGTTTAAATATTTTCATGTCGATAAAGCAGGCACTCAGGTCCACCAGGGCAATCACTGAATAATGATGTCGTTGGTCATAATACATCCCAGGACCGCCAATAAAACTTTTTGTTTTAATGATGCGAAGGATTAAGTTTTTACCATGTAATCCTTCGATGTATAATTTTGCCAGACCAGAATTTATTGTAATTACATGTGATAGGAAGGTCCCCTGTTTTCGGATCATCTCACCTTTTCGAAATTTCACTTCAAACTTATTATCATTAATGAGTTGAAGTTCCTCTTTCGATAACAGCTCAAACATGGGGCTTTTGGAAGCACAATCAAAGCAATCTTTGCAATTTTTATCCTGAAGATTAAGCATGTATTTCTATTTATAAAGCTTAATGTTTTTTTAATGAGACAATTCAATAGAATACGAAGTATGATACTAAGATACAGAATAATTACATTACTAACCAAAATATCATATTGATATATATCAATATAAAGCAGTATTAAAATATCTGTAATTCTAGATAATCTCCTGATTATTGTGGATTGATGACAAGATTTAGGTGTTCGCCCTGAGTTAGCATCTAATTATATTTGTATACTGCTTTATCCCAAAGATAGGTGATATTAAGTTTGATTTTTAATATTTTTAGATAATACAGGACGAACATGACAATAGAATCAAAAATATATGCTAAACAGCAGCAAATTAAGCTCATTGACAATATCCTTTGCAGTTTATGCTCCATCGAACTGACATCTGAGGGCAGGAAATACCTGAAAAAAATGAAGGAAAGGATCGAAAACGATCTGGCTATTCTTCAAGAGATCAATTTCAATAATGACAGTGAATCGGGTGGACCCAAACAGGGGTTTAAATTAAAATTTCCTGAAGCCTTAAAAGTTCAATGGTAACTAACGGTGACGACCCGAACTATATATTTCAAGAATTATCTACTCAACCCTTAAAAGAAGATCCCTTAATTCTTGTTACCGGAGCTTCCGGCTATATTGGTGGCCGATTGGTACCTGAACTCATTGCCAGAGGTTATAAAGTCAGGGTAATGGTTCGTAAAAAATCCCCCGAATTTTATCAGAGGTGGCCTCAGGCTGAAATCGCCGAAGCAGATGCTACCGATGTAAATAAGCTGAATGAGGTATTAAAAGGGGTAAGTATTGCATATTATCTTATTCATTCACTTCAGTTAGGGCACAAAAAATTTGAATCATACGACCTGCGTGTGGCTGAAAATTTCAGGTTGGCTTGTGAAGCTCAAAAAGTAAAAAGGATTATTTATCTTGGGGGCCTGGGTAAGGAAAATACAAAGCTTTCTCCCCATCTTAATAGCAGGATAAAAGTTGCCTATGCCTTATCAGCTGGACAAACACCGGTTACTGTTTTAAGGGCAGGAATGATCATTGGGTCAGGAAGTGCGTCGTACGAGATTCTTAAAAATTTGGTAATTAATACTCCAATATTTATTATTCCAAGGTGGGCAAAAACAAAAAGTCAGCCTATATCCATAAGGGCAGTATTGTTATATTTAATCGGAGTAGCTGAGGCGGATACAACAGCAGGAAAAACTTTTGACATTGGCGGACCAGACATATTAAGTTATGAGGAGAAACTACTGGTATTATCCCGTCTCATTGGGAAAAAGCGATTCTTTATACCCGGGTTTATTTCATGGCCCAGGTTTTATGGATATGTTGTAAGCCTTCTGACCTATGTTCCTGCACCTATCACAAGAGTATTAATTGAAGGTTGCAAAAATGAAGTAGTATGCGAAGATGCTGAAATCCAAAAGTTTGTACCGATTGAATTGTATTCATTTAAAACATCACTCGTTAAGGCACTTTCAACCGAAAAACTTGATTTGGTCACAACCCGATGGACAGATGCCTATCCTCCTGCACATAATTTGTCGCTTAAGCTCAATGAACTCGAATTTAAGACCAGGTTTATGTCATCCTATTATATAAGCAGCGATAAACCTGCTGCCAGAATATATGATTCATTTTGCCAGATAGGAGGTGATAATGGATGGATCCAAAACAACTGGATGTTGCGTTTTTTAGCAGCCCTTGATAAAATTATACTGGGAGTGGGAACGATACGTGGCAGAAGAAGTCTTGCAAACTTAAGGATCAATGATGTAATCGACTTTTGGCGCGTGGAGGATATAGTTCAGAACAAATCCCTTCTATTAAGGGCTGAAACAAAAATGCCAGGGAGTGCCTGGCTGGAGTTCCTGGTAAATGAAGGCCCGAAACATACTAAATTCATTTTAAAAGCTTATTATCAACCCGATGGAATGAAGGGTACATTGTATTGGTTTAATTTTTTACCTTTTCATAATATAATTTTCAGAAAATTAGTAAAACAGATTGAAAAACGTAGTTGATTTAGTAAAAAATGTCATAAATTTACATCTATGAAAAAATTTAAATTTAGTTCACTCAAGTTACCTCAGTCATACTATAACTATACTTCCTTTATTGGGTCAGTTATTGCTATTGTAGGTTTATTTATGTTCGTATTCCTATTTGTAATTTCTTTCTTTTTCGCTGAAGGGGAATCCTATCTGGGTTTGTTTATGTGGATTGTACTCCCCGTATTTATTGTTATGGGACTTTTAATAATACCTGTGGGGATGATCAGGAAACACAGCAGAGATAAAAGATTAAAAATTGTATCAAAAAAGGCCTGGCCTGAAGTTAATCTCAATGAGCCAAGAACCCGAAATGCATTTATGATATTTGGTATTGGTTCTTTATTTTTTCTTTTATTATCCGCTGTGGGCAGCTATGAGGCGTTTCATTATACTGAATCTGTTGAATTTTGCGGCACACTTTGCCACGATGTAATGAAACCTGAATATATTGCATATCATAATTCATCACATGCCAAGGTAGCATGTGTAGAATGTCATGTGGGTTCCGGGGCAAGCTGGTACATGCGCTCTAAGCTTTCAGGTTTGTACCAGGTTTATGCTGTTACAACTGGTATTTACCCAAAACCAATTCCCACACCTATTCATAATTTAAGACCGGCACGTGAAACCTGCGAAGAATGTCATTGGCCCGAAAAGTTTTATGCCCGCCAATTGGTTATGAACAAACACTATCTGGCAGATGAGAATAATACCGAGTGGGATATAAGTCTTCAAATGAAAACAGGCCCCGCATATAGTGCTCTTGGCCTGGAAGAAGGAATTCACTGGCATATTAACCCTGATATTAAGGTGGAGTATATTGCTACAGATTCAGTAAGGGAAAATATTCCATGGGTACGGTATACCAATTTAAAAACAGGAGAAGTTAAGGTTTTTAATGATGAAAATGGACCTATAGAGGTAGCCTCCCATTCAGTTAGAAAAATGGATTGTATGGATTGCCACAACAGGCCGTCACACGATTATCATACGCCAATTAAATTTATTAATAATGCGATAACCGCAGGTAATATTCCCAAAGAACTTCCTGATATAAAATCCCTTTCAATGGAAATTCTTTCTAATAAATTTACTTCCACTGATACTGCCTTAATGTTTATTGAGAATGAAGTTACCAACTATTATAAAATGAATTATGAAGACATTTATACTGAAAATATAGACCTGATTAATCGAGCAATAAAGGGTATTCAGGATGAATTTGGTAAAAATGTTTTTCCTGAAATGGGCGTGACCTGGGCTGCTTACCATAACCATATAGGACATTTGGAATTTGAAGGCTGTTTCAGATGTCACGACAACCAGCATTCTACTGATCAGGGCGAAATAATTCCAATGGATTGTAACTTATGTCATACTATTATTGCACAGGGTGTTCCTGATACTTTGCAGGTGGGTTCCATTTATAAGGCACTTGAATTTGTTCACCCGAATGACCCATATGGTGACTGGAAGGAAGGCCTTTGCTCTGAATGCCATTACGATTTATATTAGAATGCATGATATTTTGTTATCATAAAGTGAGAGCTGAAATTCTTATAATTTAAATTAAATTGAAGTCAAAAGCTTTACAACCTCCACATAAAAGTAAGAGTTTATTTTCCGACATCAGGTATTTTTTATTAAATAAACCCGCAATTCCCACCTATATAAAATTTAAGACTTTTAAGGATAGGTTGGATTTCAGAATGAGGATAATGCAGCGAATTGGGTTAGATGCATCTGGTTATTCCATCCTCAACGTTCATAAAATTGGTATCGATGCTCCCCCTTCTTTTATTTTTGAAGAACTTGAAAAATGGAATGGAGATTCTACCTGTTGGCCCAACCATATCGCCCAGGTTAACCTTGTTGATGATAAATTGGATGATGTTCAGATTCTATTATTTGGTTTTCGGAACTATCCATTAAAACTGAAAAATGGAGTTTTAGGAATAAAATATATTCCTTTATTTAATCTCAAAGTAAGGAAATTGCAAGCCGTCCCAGGGCCCAATGATATAGATAATGCCCGCTATATTTTATTTGAAAGTAGTGGGGGGTATCCAATTGGTTTTTTTACCATTTATATAAGATCATCTATTGAAGATGATAAGGCAAAAGAACAATCCCAAATCTTTTTTGTGGTGGGATTCAATTTTTTTGGCAAGGAAAACGTTACCACTAAAAATCTACTGGTGAAAATCTGGATAATAATCCATAACAGAGTGACCAGAAACGTAATAAACCGGTTTAAAAAATTATGTGAGTGGCGTTTTGAAAAAATACAGGCAAATTGAATCGTGGATTAAAACTGTTATCCTATTTCACTTAATCTGCTCAAGTATTTCTGATCCTTTATTTCTATTTTTTTCTTATTAATGTTGATATAGCCTTGTTCATGCAGATCTTTTAATATTCTGGAAGAACTTTCTGTAGAAATTCCGGCCATATCAGCAAGCTCTTTTTTTGTAATAGTTAGTGTAAAGGCATCAGCACCATAAATCGTATTAGATAAATATAAAAGTGCCTCAGCCAGACGTCCGTGCATATTTTTCTGATTAAGATTAATAAGCTTTTGTAAAGTAGAAGAATAATATACATGGATTTCACGCATGAGCATTTCTCCAAAAATATGGTTTTGCTTGAAAATAGATTTAATCACACTTGTTTCAATGAAACAAACCGTTGAATTTTCGATAGCACTTATCGAATAATAGTGGCTACTATTACTTAGTAACCCGGGGCTTGCAATAAACTCACCAGGCTTTACCAGCCTAATAATTAACTGTTTGTTATTATACCCCTCCAGGTAAATTTTAGCTAAGCCTGAATTAAAAGATACCACATGCGTACATGCTGTTCCTTGTTTAAATATACCCTCTCCGGGTTTATATTTGACTTCAAAACGGCTTTTATTAACAAGTTCAAGTTCTTCAGGATTTAAAAACTTAAAAGCTTTTGACTGAAAAACACAATCATTACAATCCAGAGGATTTGTTTCTTTAAACATAAGAAAAGTTAAATTTTTACAAAACTTACTATTAAAGTAAGTAATCGAAAATAAAACAATTTAGAATAAAAAATTCCTATTTTAAAAGTAATTTTTTTACTAAAAAGTCACCGGAATAATCAAATTGCAAAAAGTACAAACCTTTATTAAGCCCCGAAAGATCTATAGTATAGTCATTTAAGAACTCATTTGACCTGACTAATTGGGTCACTTTATTCCCGGCTTGATCATAAACCGTAATTTTATCAGGCATTCCTACATTTTCCGTTGAAATTCTGAACAAACCATTATTTGGATTTGGAATAATTTGAATTTGTTTTGATAAATCGGTTTCAGAAATTCCAACCAAAGGTAGCATCACATCCAGGATTATCTCATCAGTACAATTGAAATAAGTTGCTGTCAGCGAAACGGAGTAACTACCAGGCGCAGCATAAGTATGTGAAGGGTTGTTTTCAATACTGGTATTTCCATCGCCAAAATCCCAGAGATAGGAGGTAGCATTAGTACTATTGTTGGTAAAGTTAACTGTTAATTCATTTCCACCAAAATCAAAATCTGCTGTTGGATTTATATTGGAGGTAATATAATTTTCCTTCGTTTCAGTAAGATTGCCATTAATTGTCAACGATACTGTTTTTACCCCTGGTGTAGTATAATATACAGTATGTGGGCCAGCAGCAGTGGCTGTAGCAGGAGCGGCACCTTCACCAAAATCCCAAAACCAGGAAGTAGCATTGGTCGACTCATCAGTAAACGTAACGGTTCCCCACTGACAAATTTCTGTTTCATTCGCAGAAAATTCAGCTACAAAAGGAGTGAAACTTAATTCAAGATCTTTAAAGTATGTCTCATCTGGAGGAGCTACATAAATAGCTTCAGGCCCTTTAGTAAAATTAATATTGTAGAGGGGGCCCTGAGCATGTTTGTCAGTAAATTCAACCCACAGGGTATATTCTCCATCAGGAACAATATTGCCATCTAAATCGAGGCAATCCCAGGTAACTGTATGGGTGGTATGGCTTGTGAGGGTAGATCCTGTAATGGCATCTACTACATTATATATACTCCCTGCAGCAGTAGTAGAGGCTTTCCAGGTATATAAATATTGCTTTCGCTGATTGCCTCTAAGTAATCTTGTTTTTACAAATTGATTATTGGCTTCAATCCAAATAACCAAAACATGTTTTGGAGAATAATTACCACCCGCTGAAACGGTTCTGACTGTAAAGCTTAGTTCTCCACTCGAGGTTCCCTTATTCGAATCCAAAGGATCAGGTGTTTTAAAACCTGTTATGATTATCAGGAAAATAACCAATATAGACATGTAACCCAGTGAATTTGTAAAATGTGTTTTCATTTGACTTCTCATTTATAAGATTTAAAAATACACTTTAATGACCTTTTTTATAGATGGTTGTGAAAAAATAAAAATTTCCATTTATTATGATGGAGATATGTATTTATGTGTTTTTGAATATACAATAATAGTAATTTTTTTCTTTGTTATATAAAGAAATTATTTACTAAATTTGCCACCCTTAAAATGGTGCTTGTAGCTCAGCTGGTTAGAGCACTGGATTGTGGTTCCAGGGGTCGTGGGTTCGAGTCCCATCTAGCACCCGGATTAATATAGGAAACTGAAGTTTTTGGTTTCCTTTTTTGTTTTTTTGAAATAAGAAAAATGAGACGAGAGGTCTATCCCGCTGAAGCGGGAAGTCCCATCTATCACAGATCTTGAAAAGAAAACTGATACCTTCCTTGTTTTTTTGGTCATTACAGATCAGGACCCCAATTTTAATTTAAATCTTTTGTGACCCATTCGATATTATATTGTCATTTATAATAAATATAACAAATCAAGGTCATAGGCGTTTTAATATTAAGAGAATTTCAACCAAATGCAAAAAGCAATAGTAATAGGTGCCACCTCAGGAATGGGGAAAGAATTGGCCATTAAACTTTCCAATAATGGCTATAAAGTGGGGATAGTAGGCCGCAGGGGGATGTTATTACAAAAAATGCTTGATTCAAATCCGAATGCTTTTGTTGCGCAAACATTGGATATATCTGATAAAGAAACACCATATGTTCTGGAAAATCTCGTGCGAAGCCTTGGCGGGCTCGACTTACTTGTAATTACGGCGGGGTTTGGAGAGCCATATGAAAGACTGAATAATCACATTACTCAAAAAATTATTAATATCAATGTTCTTGGGTTTACCAATGTGGTTGATTGGGGATTAAACTTTTTTCTAAATCAGGGGAATGGGCACTTTGTAAGCTTCAGTTCTGTGGCGGGTATTCGGGGTAATGGTATTGATCCAGCCTATTGTGCATCAAATTCATTTCAAATGAACTACCTCGAGGGGCTTCGGATGAGTATCCACCAAACAGGACTCCCGGTGCATGTAACCGATATCCGGCCAGGTTTTGTTGAAAAAAGTACGACAGGGGTTGAAACAAGGTTTTGGGTTACTTCTCTTGAAAAAGCTACCAATCAAATTTATACAGCAATATTAAGAGAAAAGAGAATCGTATATGTTTCGCCCAGGTGGCGAGTTATCGCTTTTCTGTTAAAGTTTATTCCTACGACCTTATATGTAAAATTACTTAGTAGGTATTTGGTTCCCGTTAAAATGAAACCCTCAAAGCTGGTTCTTAAACTTAAAGCGCCGGTAGTTTAACTTCCATTATTTCCTTTTTCTCATTTTCTAGATCAACCAGCCAAATCCAACAGTAAAATGAAGGAAAATAATAATTGCAATCAATAATACCAATGCCTCATCAGTCATCCGCTAAGTATTTAAATTTTCCTTAGAAATACCATAAACTTCATTTTCCTCAATATTCCCCTCAGGTTCAATATGGATAAGTGCATCATAAATGTTAGGGATATAAAGCCTAAGTCTTTCTTCTACTTTCATAGATATCTCATGGGCATCCTCCACACTAATGTTTTTATTCACCTCAATATCCATAGCTATAAGCAGCATATTCGCCAATTGTCGAACCCTTATCCTGTGTGGATTTTGAGCACCTTTCACTTCGTCTACTGCTTTAAATATTTTATTGTAAACATCTATATCCTGAACCCCATCCATTAGCTCCATATTGCTTTCCTGGAAAATACCAAAAGCCACTTTAATGATCCATAAACTAACAAAAAGGGCTGTGATAAGGTCAAGGGTTGGCAATTTTAATATAAATGTAAATATCAATCCTATCAATACAGAAGCCGATATCAGGATATCATTACGCATGTTTTTAGCATTGGCAATGATCATTGAGCTTTTATTTCGTTTTCCGATCTTAAATTGCCAGGCAGCTAATATTCCTTTCCCAATGATACTAAGTACGGTTACATAGATAGCAATGATCGAAGGCATTTCCCGTTGTTCCCCTGAAATAAGACGCGATCCGGTAGATATTAAAAGCTGTGCCCCTGCAAAAAAGATAATGAATGACAGCACTTTAGTCGAAATAGTCTCAGCCTTTCTATAGCCATAGGGGTATTTGCAATCAGGAGGTTTGCTAATAATACGGGTGGTAAAAAGAGTAATAATATAGGTAAGAACATCCGAAAGTGAATCAATTCCATCGCCTATTACGGCCAGGCTTCCTGAAATAAAACCAACTAATATTTTAAGGCTTGCAAGAAATGCGTTCCCTAAAATACCGATCCATGAGGCCCTTTTTAATTCCTGTGTCCGTTCTAATGTCAAATCTGAAGAATTAATCTGTTATTGTAATTGCAAAAATAGCAGAATATCTGTACAAGAGCCATTTCGTTATAAAGGGCAAATCTAAGCTTGTTAAAAGCCTTAAACTGGTTTTGTTTAACCTTTAACTGATTTTATCTTGACAAACACTTTTGATAATTATTAAATTAGATCAGCTTTGATCAGGCAAACGATTACCGCGGGTATAGCACAAGAAAATTTCCAGCATTGGAAATAAATCAATTATTCAGGAATCAAAAAAACGAGGTCATGAAGAAACTTTTAACAGGAGTTTTATTCCTTTCTTTTTTAGCCCCACTCCAGGCTTCAACAAAAAAAGTAAAATCCAAAATTGACGATGTAACTGTCTATTTGCAAGGTGCTCAGATTTTCAGAACTAGCAATGTAGAATTTACTCAGGGTATTGCAGAAATTATTTTCGAAGATATTCCTGTAGGACTGGATGAATCGAGTATCCAGGTAAAAGTCCCTGATGGACTAAAAATCCTATCCGTAAATTACAGGATCAATGAACATAAAGATGTCACTCAGGATTCAGAGCTAGCTGAGAATGAAAAAATACTGAAAGCAAATCAGCTGGAGATTAAAAAGCTTAAAGCAGAATTGAATGTGTATACTGAGGAAGAGAAAATCTTGCTTGCGAACACCTCCTTTAGCGGAAAGGAGAATGGGGTAAACCTGGCTGAATTAAAACTGGCGGCGGATTATTTCAGAAATCGCCTGCAGGAAATAGGAAGCAGGAAACTGGAAATAGAAAACAAAATATCGGATTTAACAGGAAAAATCACTCAAATAAAAAATGATATAAGTGTTTTAAGAAACGCCAGACCTGAACCATCCGGCGAAATTTTTGTGAAGGTGCAGTCTCAATCTACGGGAAGTAAAGAAGTTCACTTAAGTTATTTTTTAAATGCTGCGGGATGGATTCCAGCCTATGACATTCGCGTGAAAAACGTGAGCAAGCCACTTGAGTTATCAGTTAAGGCAAGGGTTTTTCAAAATACAGGGGAAGACTGGGACAAAGTGAAACTGGTATTATCTACAACCAATCCAAAAAAGAGCAATACCAAACCTGAGCTTAAAACCTGGTTCCTTGGTTATGGAAGGATTCATATAAAATCTCAACCGGGAATATATGGCGGAATAAGCTCATTACAAGGGAAAATTACTGATCAAAATACCGGTGAACCAATTCCTTTTGCCAACATCGTACTCGAAAAAAATGGCCGACAGATCAGTGGCGGAACTTCAGACTATAGTGGAAATTACCAATTATCTTCTGTTGAACCTGGCTATTATGATTTAAAAGTTTCCTTTATCGGATACAAAACACAACATACCAGGGGATTGGTGCTAAATCAGAGTCAGGTTAGCTATTGGAACATTCCGATGGAACCTACTAGTTCAACACTTGAAGAAATAGTAATAACATCATACAACGTGCCCCTTATTGATAAGGATAATACAATATCAGGGGGAACTGTATCAGGCGAGGAAATTCACAAAATACCCAATCGCAATGCCAATGCTGTGGCTACAAGTGTGGGTGGTGTTCATAGTGAAAACTCAAGAGGGGCCAGAGACAATGAGGATGTAATTTACGTGGATGGACTGAGGGTAGCAGAATCAGAAATTTATCTGCCACAACAACAGGTTCAAACACCTACTAATATTCGTTATGAAGTTGAAGTGCCTTATTCAATTCCTTCGGACGGAGAGAAATACACCGTTCGAATTGTCGACCATAACATCCCGACAACCTATGAATACTACTGTGCTCCATCCATTGATGATGATGTATACCTTGTAGCCCAACTAACTGATTGGGGTAAACTTAATTTGTTATCGGGTGAATCCACGATTTACTTTGAAGGAAATTACGTGGGAAGGTCATTCCTGGATGCGCGAACAACTGAGGATACTTTAAATGTCTCGGTAGGCAGAGACAATAATATTGTCATTATCCGGGAGCAAAACAAAGACCTTAAGAAGTTGCAAACCATTGGTTCGAATGTTAAGGAAACACGAGCCTATAAAATTACGGTTCGTAATAACCGGGATCTGCCTATTAATCTTGTCCTTGAAGACCGGATACCTGTTCCTACAATAAAAGATATTTCTGTGGAACTTTTTGAAGATGTTGAAGCAGATCATGATGAAGATACTGGGATATTAAGCTGGAAACTCGAACTTAAGAGCAAAGAAAACAAGGAGTTGAATTTTGGTTATATCGTAAAATATCCCAAAGGCAAAACTGTGGTTTTGGATTAGAGAAAAAGTTGTCAATCCTTTTTGGTTAGCCATATTCTTTTTGCAAAATGTATATTCTTGCATTAAGAATATGGCTAATTTTGAAAATTAAATTGAGTGAATATGATAAATCAAATCAAGAGCCTTTCTGAGAAATATAAAGACCTTACAGCAGAGAACCTGTCGCAGTTGGTTAAAATAAAATCACTAAGCACACAAGAAAAAAATGTTCAACAGATGCTAATGCGGCAAATGAGCGAGGCTGGATTCGATGAAGTAAGAATGGATGGTTTAGGTAATGTAATTGGCCGGATAGGTAACGGAAAAAAAATACTGGCATTTGATGGCCACATGGATACGGTAGATATGGGAAATTTGAAGAACTGGGATTTTGATCCATTAAGCGGAGAAATTAAAGATGGATTTGTTCATGGCCGGGGATCGGTTGATCAAAAAGGTGGGCCCGCATCATTTGTAACTGCTGGCAAAATTTTAAAAGAAATTGGTTTTGACAGAGACATGACCATTTATTTCGTGGGAAGTGTAATTGAAGAAGATTGTGATGGCTTGTGTTGGAAATATATTGTGGAAGAAGAAGGCATACGTCCTGATTTTGTGATCAGCACTGAACCCACCAACCTCAATATTTATCGTGGTCAGCGCGGACGAATGGAAATGCATGTTGAATTTCATGGAGTGTCTTCTCATGGCTCAGCACCGGAGCGAGGGAAGAATGCAATTTACATGGCCAGCCGGGCTGCACTCGAAATTGAAAAATTAAATGAAAGCTTAAAATCGGATGATTTTTTGGGGAAAGGGAGTATTACTATTTCCGAAATTATTTCAGACAGTCCTTCCTTGTGCGCTGTTGCTGATTATGCCAGGCTGCATCTTGACAGAAGGCTGACCTGGGGCGAAACAAAGGAATCGGCCGTTAAAGAAATTGAAGCCTTGATTGATCCTGAGAATGCGAAAGTCAGCTTACTCGATTACAAAGAAAAAGCTTTTACTGGCCTGGAGTATGGTATGGAAAAATATTATCCGACCTGGAAAATGGAGGCGGATCATCTCATTGTTAAAACCGGCGAAGAAGTATTTGAGAAACTATATGGCAAAAAGCCAATTACAGATAAATGGACGTTTTCAACAAACGGTGTTACCATTAATGGTTTTTATGGAATTCCCATAATTGGTTTTGGACCAGGAAATGAAGTCCTGGCGCATGCACCCAATGAAAAGGTTCCTGTTTCTGATTTGGTAGTTGCTTCGGCCTTTTATGCCGCTTTTGCATTGATGATTTAAAGTAATAAGAAAACGTCATTGCGAACCCAGCGTGTTGGCATTAGCGAGGAAGTGAAGTAATCTGCAGTTTGAACAAAGAATTGCTACACTCTTACACACTCCTTCGACAGGCTCAGGATGACCAGCCTATAAGTTCACAATGACGACAATTAGATGAAAATATAACAAATTGATTTATGACAGATTTTCAAAAACAAATAGAAAACTTAACCCGGCAAAATAATGAGCTGTTTTCAAAAGATTTCCTCTTAACCTGGGAAAAAAATAAAAAAGACTTAAATTATATCCTTGAGCTGGCTCAACTGTTAAAAGATTTTCGGGATAATAATATTTCGACCAAAATGTTTGATTCAGGATTGGCTGTATCGATTTTTAGAGATCAGTCTACACGTACCCGTTTTTCCTTTGCTTCAGCAGCAAATCTATTAGGCCTTGAAGTTCAGGATATGGATGAATCAAAATCACAAATCGCACATGGTGAAACCGTTCGGGAAACAGCCAATATGATCTCTTTTCTCACGGATGTGATTGGTATCCGTGATGATATTTTCCTGGGCGAAGGAAATAAATACATGCGCGAAGTAGGAGAGGCTCTGGACGATGGATTTCAACAGGAAGTTTTGCCTCAGCGACCGGGAATTGTTAACTTGCAATGCGATATGGATCATCCCACACAAAGCCTGGCCGACTTGCTTCATCTGAAAAACCATTTCGGTTCACTCGAAAACCTGAAAGGCAAAAAAATAGCCATGACCTGGGCCTATTCACCCAGTTATGGGAAGCCCCTTTCTGTTCCACAAGGAATTATTTCTTTAATGACCCGATTTGGAATGGATGTTTCCCTGGCTTACCCCGAAGGCTATAACTTGATCCCTGAACTGGAGCAACAGGCTGCCAGTTTTGCCAAACAAAATAATACAAAGTTTGAAATTAATAATTCAATGGACGAGGCTTTTCAAGATGCCGATATAGTTTATCCAAAAAGTTGGGCGCCGTTTTCCGTCATGCAACAACGCACCCTATTGCTTCAAAATAAAGATGCTGAAGGATTGAAAGCCCTGGAGAAAAGCTGCCTGGTACAAAATGCAAATTTTACGAACTGGGAATGTGATGAAGAAAAAATGAAGTTGACAAAAAATGGTGAAGCATTGTATATGCATTGTTTACCAGCCGATATCACAGATGTTTCTTGTAAACAGGGTGAAGTTTCTGAGAAGGTATTTGAGAAGTATCGAATTGATACCTACAAAGAAGCAGGATATAAGCCATATATTATTGCTGCTATGATGATGTCGAACAGGTTTGATGATCCGGGGGAAACTTTAGGAAAGTTGTTTGAGAAAGATAAAAAAAGGGTGTTCTTATAGAACGCGGATTTAACGAATAAAGCTGATTTACACAGATCTAATCCGCGATTATCTTTTAAATCCGTGTCATCTGCGTTCCATTAACAAAAGTATACTTAGGCAATCCCTGCACCTTAAATCCTTCATAAATATTCAAATCACAATTCTGATGATGGGTTTCTGCTGAAATGATATTTTTCGAGTCTGAATCCCAAATAACCAGGTCGGCATCTCTGCCTTCTTTAATTTCTCCCTTGTTCTTAAATCCAAAAATCTTGGCCTGATTTGTTGAAGTAACTTCAACAAATTTTTGCAAGGAAATTCGATTCTGCAAAACGCCATAGGAATACAATAAGCTCATTCGTTGCTCCACGCCTCCGGCGCCATTCGGAATTTTGGTAAAATCGTTTATTCCTTTTCTTTTTTGTTCCAATGTAAAGGGGCAATGATCCGTTCCGATGGTTTGAATTACGCCGTCAGCAATTGCCTGCCACAATGCTTCACGGTCTTCCTTTTTTCGCAAGGGTGGACTTATTACAAACTTGCAGGCTTTATCAAATGCCTGGTCATAAAGGTTTTCATCCAACAACAAATACTGCGGACAGGTTTCGGCATATACCGGCTGACCTTTGGATTGTGCTTTTTGAATATGATCCAGTGCTTCGTGGGTTGAAACATGAACGATGTACAACGGGCATTCAGCTTTATCCGCCAGCTCAATGGCTTTTTCAACTGCGTCGGCTTCAACTTTATTGGGACGTGATAGAGGATGATACTTAGGAGTAGTGTTCCAATCAGCGATAAACTTCGTGCGATTTTTTTCTATGATCTCATCAATCTCGCAATGCATGGCCACAATACCGCCATGTTTCCCAACAACTTTCATCACTTTCAAAATATCTTTATCATTCAAACCCACAGTCGATTGATATGCCATGTATACTTTGAAGGATTTTATCCCTTCATTTTGTATGCAATGAATGATCTCCTGTTCGGTGTTTTTAGTCCACTCTACCGGACTCACATGAAACTTGACATCACAAAAACTATGGGTAGCTTCTTTCCTTCTATGTTGTAATGCTTCTACAATAGATTGACCTCTTTTGGGTGTTACAAAATCGATGAGGCTGGTTGTTCCTCCAGTTATAGCTGCCTTGCTACCACTTTCGAAATCATCAGCCGAAAAACCGGCAGGAGAGGGGAGATGCAGGTGGACATGGGGATCAATACCACCGGGGATGATTTGGAGTCCGTTGCAATCAATGGTTTTCGCCGTTTCATCAACAGGAATATTCATTCCAGTTTTTTCAATCTTACCTCCAACTATTAAAAGATCGCATTCAACGAGTTGGTCGTTGATGTAGATTTGACCGTTCTTTAATAGAATATTTTTCATTTTTTGTCTCGCAAAGACGCTAAGGCGCGAAGTTTTTCTATTTTATAATTCTTAATTTTTGCGTCTCTGCGACTTTGCATTAGATTATTTAAGCTGTTTCCACAACTTTCCCCCCATTTCCTTACTGAATTCCAAAATTTCACCTTCATCTGCTTGTGTTAACATCCTGTCTTTAACAATTAATTTCCCATCTGAAATCACATGCTGCACATGTTTTGCTTCCATGCCATAAATAAAATGTCCGACGAAATTTTCTGCATTAAAATCCGTCGGTGTCGGGTAATCCAACACTACCAGATTATTCTCACCATCACCGTTGATCCCGTTCTGATAGATGTAATTGTGTATATTCCTGAAACGCGCGTACAATTTATCCGGCGAAGATTTATCTGTCTTTATACATGAAAAATAAGTGGCTTTGGCTGCCCTGAGCATATCACTATGCATACCATCGGTTCCAAGCATAATATTGTCGCCCAGCCTTGCCGAACTAAATTGACCCACATTATTGTTCAGGTTACTTTCCATATTTACAGCCACCCATGATTCAGCATTTTTTAATATATTTCTTTCCTCATCATTCAAATGGATGCAATGGACTAAAATAGATTTTGGGAGATCAGTTACTCCAAATTTCTTTAGCCGATTAATTACACGGTATCCATATTTTTCAATACTATCCTGCTGATCGATCCGGTCCTCAGCCACATGAATATGGATGCCTGAATGGTATTTTTCTGCCAGGTCAACTGCATATTTTAGCGTTTGATCGCCAATTGTAAAAGATGCATGTAAACCCACCAATCCCTGGTGATTCTGTAAATAGGAATCGGTTTCTTCCAATCCGGCTTTTGCAACCTTTTCCCCATCCCGGTCTGAAGTCTCATAACACAACAAATGAGAAATACCTACTTTCCCAAAAGCATTTGCAATGGTTTCGAGAGAACCTTCCACTGCAAAAGGAGATGCATGGTGATCGATCACAAAGCTTACACCATTTTTCGCACATTCCATAGCAGTGAAAAGGGCGCTGGCTTCAATCATTTCATTGTCCAGTGCCTTATCCAATCGCCACCAGACATACTGTAATTTTTCATGGAAGTTTATTGGGGCTTTTTCAGGTGCAGGCATACCGCGTGACAAAGCTGAATAAACATGATGATGTCCATTAGCAAAAGATTTAGTAATATATTTGCCATAGCAATCCAAAACCTGAACTCCTTCTTCATCTGCTTCTCCAGGGTAATACAATTTGATTTTTCCGTTTGGCCCTTTTTCAACGAAAATATCGGCTTCTGTAAAACTGAAATTTTTCCAGTCGATAAATGTTCCATTTTTTAAAAGCAAGTTCATTATAATTAGTTTTTGGATTGAATTTTTCTTTTCATTGGAAGCTTATGATGACGGATACCATTGAATTGACAAAAAGCATTGGCCACTGCCGCAGCTGTCGGGACCATCCCGATTTCTCCAATTCCCTTTGCACCATAGGGCCCAATTGGATCTTTTTCCTCAATGCCGATTACTTCCACTTCCGGCATTTCTTTGGCGCGGAGGATGCCGAGGTCATTGAGTTTATAACTTACCGGTTTCCCATCTTTCATTGGAAGGTCTTCAGTTAAAGCATATCCCAAACCCATGTGAACAGCTCCCTGGATTTGTCCCTCAAATAACATTTTATTCATGATCTTCCCTCCATCATGGGCTGCGATCACTTTTTGAATCTTTCCATTATCATGGAGGATCACCACCTGTGTGGCATAGCCATAGGAGAAATGGATAACTGGTTTTTCGGTTTCGGGGTCAGGTTTAGAAGTCCAGTCGCAAATGAATTTCCCTTTATAGGTTTGACCGGCTAGCTGATTTAAGGTTTTTGTTTTTAAATCTGAGGCCAATGATTTTGCCGCATCCCGGATGGCATTGCCCACGAGGGCTGTGGCGCGGGAACTCGTTGTCATTCCGGTGGGGATATCTGCAGCGGTATCCACCATCACTTCAATTTTCTCAGGCTGGATGCTGGTTTCCTGGTGCAGGGTCTGGATGGCCATGTTGTGTACACCCTGTCCCATCTCCGACCAGCCATGATGGATGATCACTTTATCTTCTGAGATGATTTCAATTTTTACTTCGCTGTCGTCAATCATGCCATTGCCCACGCCTGTATTCTTCAGGCCACAAGCAATGCCGGCGAATTTTGCATTTTGGAATTGTTGTTTCACGGCCAGCAACGTCTGTTTTAATCCAACACCCTGTAATTCCTGTCCGGTGGCGGTTTTGGCGCCGTTTTCCAGGGCATTGTCGTAACGGATCTGCCAGCGGTCGAAACCACCCTGATTGCAAATTTCATCAATGCAACTTTCGATGGCATACACCACCTGCGGTACCCCGAATCCGCGCATGGCACCCGATGGGATATTATTGGTGTAGATCGTATGCGCTTCAATATCTACATTGGGCACCGTATAGGCCCCGGTGGCATGGCCGACCACACGTTCCATCACCTTCGTCCCGACACTTGCATAAGCGCCGGAGTCACCAAATGCTTTTAAGGCGAGGGCAGCGAATTTCCCGGTTTCATTACATGCGAGTTCCATCTCCATCCGCACGGGGTGGCGCTTGGGATGCATGCGGATCGATTCTTCGCGGGTCAGGTGGACTTTGACCGGCTTTTGCAAAAGCCAGGAACATAAGGTTGCATGTCCCTGCACTGTGAGGTCTTCTTTCCCGCCAAATCCACCACCATTCGAAACCTGGATCACGTGCACCTTTTCCTCGGGAAGATTGAGGAAAGAAGCAATTTGTTGGCGATCTACATAAACACCCTGTCCCTGACTGTACAGTTTGATGCAGTCGTTTTCAGGAAGTGCAACGGCTGTTTCTGTTTCCAGGAAAGCATGTTCGATACGCTGTGTTTCAAACACTGCTTTGTATTTGTAGGGTGCTGCTTCAATTTCTTTCTCCGGATTTCCGAACCGGATGCGGGAGGTTTCCAGCACATTGCTTTGTCCATTATGCACCTGCGGACTTTCCGGTTGGACTGCTTCCATCATGTCGGTGACCGGCGTTTCGGTTTTGTATTCGACCTTGATCTTCTCAGTCGCTTTTCGGGCAAGAGCTTCAGTTTCGGCCACCACCACCGCCAGCACATCACTGATGCAGTTAGTGCGTTCGCCCACATCCACCATCAAAGGCCAGTCTTTGAAGATCAGTCCGGAATAGCGTTCACCGGGAATGTCTCTGGCAGTGAAAATTTTGATGACGCCCTCCTGTTTTTCAGCTGCTAAAAGATCAATGTTTAAAATGACTGCCCGGGGATGTTCACTGAATTTTAAAACGCCGAACAGCATCCCTTCGAAATAAAGGTCATTCACGAATAGCCGTTTGCCCATTGCTGTTTCGATAGATTCATATTTGGGCAGCGGGTCACCGATCTTTGCCCCGGATTTTTCTGTTTGGAATGCAGGATTTGAAATTCGTTTAAACGCTTCTTCAATGGCATCCACAATTTTAATGTAACCGGTGCAGCGGCAGAGATTGGGGGAGATGGCTTTGAATATCTCTTCCCGGCTCATTGGCTTAAGCTCCCGGAACAGATGCGCCACCCGCATGATCATTCCCGGGGAGCAATAGCCGCACTGAACAGCTCCTTTCTCCGAAAAAGAATGGACCAATGCTTCCTGCACCTTTTTAGGAATACCTTCCATCGTGGTGACTTCAGCGCCTTCCACTTTCCGTATGGGGGTGGTGCAGGCCAGTCTCGGTTTTCCATTGATCTCCACGGTGCAGGCGCCGCAGGTTCCCTGACCCGAGCAGCCTTCCTTCACAGAAGTAAGATTTTCTTCAAGGCGCAGATAGTCGAGCAGGCTGGTTTCTGCCGGGCCGTTGTATTGTTTTTTTTGTCCGTTTAATGTAAAATTTATCATGTTTTGATTGAACGCAGATGACACGGATCTAACAGATATTCGCAGATCAGTTTAAATCCGCTAAATCCGCGTCATCCGCGTTCCATTTAATAAGTTTCTTTAATTCATCCATCCCCGGTTCAATCGCCTCCGGTATTTTCAATAATTTCTCCAACGACTTGATATCCTTCAATCCGCTGCCCGTTAGCAATACCAAATTTTTCGATCCTTCGGGGATTTTATTTGATTTTTTATATTTCAACATTCCTGCAAAAGTAGCCACCGCCGCCGGTTCAGCAAAAAGTCCGGTCGTTGAGGCGAGTTTTTTGGAAGCTTCCAAAATCTCCTCATCCGAAACGGTAACCCATTCGCCCTTATATTTTTTTAGAAAATCCCGGGCCATGTAAAAGTTCCGGGGATAATCCACCGAAATGGAATCAGCCAAAGTATGACTTGGTTTGGCTCGAAAAACTTCATTCTCCAGGTTTCTGACCAAATTGTCACTTCCACTTGCCTGGACAGCAATGATGGTCGGCATGTGATCGATAATGCCAAGTTTCAAAAGGTCTTCAAAACCTTTATAAACCCCGGAGATGATCACTCCGTCACCCACCGGCACAAAAATCCGGTCGGGAATAGTTTTTCCCAGTTGATCAAACATTTCAAATGATACCGTCTTTTTCCCTTCGATGGTCAATGGATTGAACGCAGTATTGCGGTTGTACCAGCCGAATTCCGCTGTTGCCCTCACACTCAAATCAAACGCATCATCATAGGTTCCTTTCACAGGAACGATTGTCGCACCGTACATTATGATTTGGGTCAGCTTGGCTATCGGTGCTGATGCCGGAACCATCACGATCGCTTTTTGTCCCTGCGCCGCACAGATCCCGGCCAGCGAAGATCCGGCATTTCCAGTGGAAGCCGTAACGATGGTGTCGATCCCTTTTTCTTTGGCAAAAGCCGAAACCACAGCCGAAGCACGGTCTTTAAAAGAAAAAGTCGGATTTTGGGAGTCGTCTTTCACGTACAGATCGAAATCCGGCATTTCCTTCCCAAGCTTGTCAAAATGATACAAAGGTGTATCTCCAATCCTTAAATTAGGTAAGCTTTTTAAATTGTTGATTGGAAGCAGGTCGAGCCAGTGTTTTTGTTTGAGTTGAGAGAAGGAAATCCCCACTTTTATTAAATCATCGTAGTTGTAATTAACCTTTAAAACACCTTTGGGTGGGAGGGCATTTGGGAAATTTGTGGAACAATCAGGGCACAGATAAAGGATTTTATTAGCGTTCAGCTTCTTGCTACATGTTGTGCACTTATATGTAAATTTGTTTCCCATTCGTATCTTGTAAATTTAGGCTGAATTATTGAAATTAACTTAAAAATTTAGGCCTAAAGTTTTAAGTTTAGACTCTCCCGTCATTGCGAGGAGGAACCACGAAGCAATCTTTTTATAATAAAAGGAGATTGCTTCGTAACGCTCGCTATGATGTCTAAATTATTCATATTCCTTCATAACCCCCGTCCGCTCATTGAATTCCATGATCTTTTCATCCCATTCATCGGCTTTGGCAAATTGTGATTTCCAGTATTTGTCATCGTACCATTGCGCATTGAGTTCCTCCACGGATTTACCCTGTTGCTCTATCCAGGTGAAATATTTCAGATTATGCATCCGCTTTTTCTCATAATAGTTCATTTCAATCATGTGATCGGTTTTTAACCCCAGCAAATCTCGTTTATATATCACCTCTGCTTTTTGTGAACTGAGTGCACCTTGGTTTTCTTTTTCTTCTTTCAGTCGTGACAGGTACATTTCCATAGAATCTGTCGCCACTGTGAATATAACATCATGCTCATTCATTTCAAAATATTTTGCCAGTTTAATGCTACCCATCAGGTTGGCAATGGATGAAATTCCTAAATAGCGTAGTTTTTTAATTAGGTCAGGATTAATATCAAGCTCATCTGCCAGAAAACTTTTACCAGCTGGCTCATTAAAAAGCCTCATGATCTGGATGTTGGGTTCATCATCGATACCAGCAACCAAATCCATATTTTTGATGTTGTGGATCCACGGAACATGTTTATCGCCGATGCCCTCGATGCGGTGCGCACCATAGCCATTGTAAAGCAGGGTAGGGCATTGGAGTGCTTCCCCGGCACAAACTTTCATCAATGGGAATTTCTCTCTGAGATAATCCGTGCTACCCAAAGTACCTGCTGACCCCTGGGTAAGGAAAACACCACTAAAGCGGCTTGCATTGGTTTTTACTGAATTGAAGACTTCTTCCATTGCGGGGCCGGTAACAGCATAATGCCAGAGCGGATTGCCGATCTCTTCAAACTGGTTTAGGTTTACGATCTCATCACCCCGCTCAGCCTTTAATTCCTTCACCTTGTCGTATATTTCTTTCACATTGCTTTCACTTCCGGGTGTAGCAAATATCTCTGCTCCAACTTTCTTTAACCAGTCAAACCTTTCTTTCGACATACCTTGCGGTAAAACAGCAATGGATTCACACCCCAATAAGTAGGAGTCATAAGCTCCGCCGCGACAATAATTCCCGGTGGAGGGCCATAGCGCTTTCTGCCTGGTTGGATCGAAACGCCCGGAGATCAATTTCTCCACCAGGGGCCCGAAAGTCGCACCCACTTTATGAGCACCAGTCGGGAAATACTTTCCGATCAACATGATAATTCGTGCATCTACTCCGGTAAGGGATTTGGGGATTTCAATGTAATTTACTTTGTTAAATCCACCACCAAATTCTACTGG
Organism: Bacteroidales bacterium; assembly: GCA_021740645.1. GTDB lineage: Bacteria > Bacteroidota > Bacteroidia > Bacteroidales > JAADJA01 > JAADJA01. The sequence goes on along the minus strand of JAIOZL010000023.1, from coordinate 49,272 downwards.
CTCATTTTTCCAGGTTATGCGAAAAAGGTTTAACGAATTCAAATCCCAAAGGCCAATGGTCTTTAACTTTGTTTTTATTTTTTCCGGGATCAGTTCCGGGTTGCGCATCTGTTTGTATGTCGGGATAATTATGTGCCGCTCCCGGCAACGCTGGATGGTGTTTTTTAATATTTCGTTTGTTGTGTTCATATAATAATATCTATAATTTTTGCAAAGATTAAATTCCCCCTTCTCAAGGGGGCTAGGGGGATTAGGTGATTTTATGACGAATACCCCTTTTCGATTTCTTTTATTTTTGTTTTGATTTTTTGAATTACATTTTCAATGTCTTTCTTTACCTCCCTGTCATTAAACCTTAGAAAGATAAGACCCAAGGCTTCCAATTCTCTTTGCCTTTTAATATCTCTTCTTCTGGCATCGTCATTATCGTGACTTTCCCCATCCACTTCAAGAATTAAATTTAGTGGTTTGCAATAAAAATCCACAATATATTTAAGAATTGGCTTTTGTCTATTAAAGGTATAACCTAGTTTTTTAGCACGTAATTCTTTCCATAGTAAGACTTCACCAAGGGTGCTGTCATTTCTTAGATTTCGAGAATATTTTTTCAGGTTTTTGTCATAAGGGAGGTAGGGTGTTTTATGAATCCCCCCAGCCCCCTTTAAAAAGGGGGAGTTTTTTATCCCAAGTAAATTTTGTGCCGTTGGCAAAATAATCTTCATTTTCGCCGCATCCCTCAAATCTACTTCTATATCTCCTTCAACTTTTAAATCTAAAATGCTAAAATCCACTTTCGATAATTGGACGACCATATTTTCTGAGTAATATTCATAGTTTTTATTGTTCTCTTTAAATCCAAATACTTGCTCATCTTTTCTGTAAAGCAAAGTTTCCCCATCCAGGAAATAACAATTATCGTCCTTATCAAATGCAACTTTATTTAGGTAAATATGTGGTTTTTCCTTGTATGGTGCTCCTGAAGTTGGGCAAAAGGTAGAGCAATTGCCACATTCGTTGCACCAATCGGCAATGTGGAGAATTTGAGGGGATTGACTAATAATAAATTTATCATCCGGGACGATTACTGTCTTGCCATTAGAATTGATTAATCTCGAAAGTTTGATTTCCTCAGGTTTTATGAAGTAGGAATATAAGGCAAGGTTCGGGCAGACTGTCACGCAGGTATTGCATAATTCATCGCATTTCAGGCAACGGGCTGCCTCTATCTTTGCTTGTTTGTCCGACAAAGTTTGAGTTACCAGGTGAAAATTCCTTCGGTCCTTCAGCGAAGTTTCTTTTACCTGAACTGCCCGGTTTTTTGTCATCCGGTGAATCATCAACTGTCGGGGATCTAATTTTTTTCTCCCTTTAGGAAGCAAAATATCAAAATCAATACCCGCTTTTTTCATGATCTTCTCGGCTGCTTTTCGCCCGTCGCCTATGGCATGGATGGCCGTCGACGGCCCACGGAGGGCATCTCCTCCGATGAATATGTTCGGGATTTTTGTTTCATAAATGCCCGGTTCGGTATACAGGAATTTGGGCTCGATAAAATCGATGTCCGGGTCCTGTCCAATAGCAGGAATCAGGGTGTCGCATGAAATTTCAAATTCTGAACCTGGTATTTCAACTGGTTTGGGACGGCCACCAGCATCCAGCCCTTTAAGTTTCATGCGGAGACAGCTCAGGTTTTTTATCATGTTATTGACAGTATTGACTTTGATGGGAAGAACCAGTTCATGAATTTCTATACCTTCATCTAAAGCAGCTTTGATTTCTCCTTGGTCGGCTGGCATTTGACCCATTGTACGCCGGTATAGGATGGTGATTTTGGCATCCTTTTCAGCCAAACGAAAAGCAGTCCGGGCTGCATCCATAGCAGTGTTGCCTCCACCAACGATGATGATATTTTTCCCAAGCTTAATTTTTCTTCCTTCTTTTACTTTTAAAAGAAAATACAGTGGATCAATTACCCCTTCAGCTTCGATGCCTTCGATCTTGAACTTCCGGGTTCGGGGTGAACCGGTTGCCACGTAAACAAAATCATAATTTAGCCGGATATCTCCAAAATTCAGCTTTGAAACTGTTGAATTGTAGTGAATTTTGATACCAGTTTTTTGAATCCTTTCCAGGTCTTTCAGATACATTGCATTGGTTAGTCTAAAAGAAGGGATCGCGCCTGAAACCATTCCACCGGTCTGCTCTTTATTTTCATAAACATCCACCTGAAAACCTGCCAAAACAAGAAAATACCCAGCACTTAGCCCTGATGGACCAGCTCCAATGATGGCAACTTTTTTACCATTAGATTTCTTTTTTAATTTTTTTAAATCAACATCCAACTCCTTTTCTGCAACATATCGTTTGATATCACGGATCAGTAGTGGGTCATCGTAGTTGATCCTGGTGCATTTGGTCTGACAAAGATGATCACAAACCATTCCTGTTGAATTGGGAAACGGATTGGTCCTGAGGATGGCCCTGAATGAATTCAAATCCTCATTATCAGCAACGAAATGCAAATAATCCGGGATGTCCTGGTTGGTCGGGCAGGTGTGTGAACATGGGGCGGCAATGCAATCAAAAGCAGTTAGTTTTCGACTTGTTTTTATTGAAGGTTCCTGGAAGTGACGTTTTTTATAATCCTTGTTTTTTATAACTTCTCTGGAATAAACTTCCAAATTTTTTAGAATGGCTTTTTCTTTCGATTTAAGGTCGGATATTTTAAATATAAAATCATCAATTGAACCTGATTTTTGTTTGTGAAATTCAGATTTCAGGTTATTCAGATATTGGTTTAGAAGGCCATACCCTCCAGGTTTTAAGATGTCGGAACAAACTGTAATTGGATGTAATCCGCAGGCTATTAAACTGTGTACATTAAATCCATTTGCCCCTCCGGAAAAAGAGATGTCGAGCATTCCATTGAAATCTAATTGTAGTTTATAGGCTAGATTTATAGCCAATGGATGCAGCGCTCGTCCACTCAAATACATCATCTTTTCGCTTTTCGGGAAAATGGATTTGTGATTTTGGCTTTCAAGGGTATTGGTAAGTTTCAGGCCAAAATGGACATTGTTTTTTAAAGCGGCCTTTTGAAGATTTTTAATGATCAGAAGTGCATCAGGATATTTAAGGTCATGTTCAAATGCTTCGTCAGGGACCTGGGATTTAAAACCGCTTTGAGCTAATATTTTATGGAGCTTTTTTTTGCCAAGTAAGGTTGGATTAAGCTTGATAGTGGTATGCAGTTTTTTTTCTTCGATCAGGTAAAGCCCTATTTTTTCGATTTCATCTGGCGGACAACCATGCATGGTAGAAAGAGTCACGTTGTTAGAAATGCAATCGGGAATAGTAATTTCCCTGATGGCCGGGTAAATATCACGGATCTCTTCGATTTTCGATTTCTTCTCAATACTGCAATTTTTCATCTTATTTAAAAACCGCTGCACATTTTCCTTTAATATTCCCTGAAGATCATAACCGATACTCATATTGAAAATAGTTCCCAGTTCTTCATCTTTAAAGCCAATTTTATGTTTTAGTAAATGGATCAGTATCCAGGCATTAAGGTATTGATCATAGGATTCATGGATTTTTAGTTCCTGCGACCATTCACAGTTGTAGCCCTCATCTTGCATGTCAATACATGGCTTGGCAACATTCAATTCGTCCAGTGTCTGGATAGTTTTCAACTCCAAGTATCGGGCACCGCAAAGCCATGCTGCCACAATATTTTGGGTCATCTGGGTATGCGGACCGGCTGCCACACCAATGGGTGTTTCCAGTATTTGTCCGAAGCGTTGTTTTCTGAATGGATCGGCTCTATCAGGCTTAAAGAAAACTTCTTCAGGTATTCCAAAATACTGGTGCTTTGAATCGATCTGATCCAAAATCAACTTTGTCAGCTGACGAAAAGGAATAATAGAGAATTTATCGGTCATTCTTTGTGATTCCGTAAACAACAAATCTACGAATATTCGTAGTTTTGGGGGATAAGATTATAATTTATTTGAACAATAGTTTTGTTGAAAAAAACAATTGGAAATACAACCAGGCCAGCAGTATTGATCCTTGCCGCAGGACTTTCCAAACGAATGGCAAGGCCTAAACATCAGTTGCCATTTTCATTGGATGAAACTTTTCTGGAACATATTATTAAAGTTTATTTGAAATTTTGGGTTTCTCAGTTAATACTTGTTGTGAATAGCCCTGATGATTTCCATGGTTATACTGATGAAGAAAATATAAAGATAGTTGTTAATGACCATCCCGAGTATGGTAGGTTCCATTCAATCCAGCTTGGATTAAAAGAAATTCAAAAAGTGCCTGTTTTTATACAGAATGTGGATAATCCGTTTGTTACCCCTGGATTGCTGATGGCACTTGAAGTCGGTATAGAGGATGACGATTATGCTGTTCCGGTTTATAATGGAAAAGGTGGACACCCGATTTTGCTATCGCAAAAGATAATCAGGAAAGTTGCCGGCGTCTTTAAAAAGGAGGACAAATTGAGTGGTGTGCTCATGAATTTCGTGCGCAAGGATGTTCCGATGCAAGATCCTTATATTTTGGTGAATATCAATACGGAGGAGGATTATTTGAACTATTTTTCTGGCTTTTAGAACGTGGATCTTACGAATCTTCCCAGATTTTAATCTTTAAATATCTGCACAATCTGCGTCATCAACGTCCTATCTTCTCCCTGATCTTTTCAATGGATTCCAGAATCACTTCATTTGTTGCTGGTAACGAAAATTCCGGCTCAAACTGATGGTCTCCGACTGCTGAAATCGCATCCTTGATTGCCAGCCATACCGATAAAGCCAGCATGAAAGGAGGTTCGCCTACAGCTTTACTCTGCTTAATGGTGTTGGGATTGGGAACATTTTTTAATAAGTCTATTCTGAAATCTTTTGGAATATCCTGGATGGTTGGAATTTTATAGGTATCGGGCGAATGATTAAGTAGGTTACCGTTCTGGTCATACTTCAAATCTTCTGTGGTTACCCAGCCCACGCCCTGGATAAATCCGCCTTCAATTTGCCCCATGTCGATGCCTTCATTCAATGATCTACCCACATCATGTAAAATATCAGTCCGCAAAAGTTTTACATAACCGGTAAGTGTATCAACTTCCACTTCCGAAACTGCCATTCCAAAAGCAAAATAATGAAAAGGTTTGCCTTCCCCTTTTTCTCGATCATAATGTATTTCAGGCGTTTTGTAATATCCGGTAGCACTAAGGCTGGTCCTTTCGAGATAGGCTTTTTCAATTAATTCAGGAAACGTAATGGAGGTATCAGGATTATTTCGATCAAAGACTTTTCCGTTTTTATAAATGATGTCGTTGCTATTCAATTGGGGATTTTTAAAGATTCCTTTTATAATCACTTCAAGCCGTAATTTCAGTTTGTCGATAGCATTTTTTACAGCCATCCCATTCAGGTCACTTCCTGAAGAAGCTGCCGTAGCCGATGTATTGGGTACCTTGGATGTGTTGGTTGCATTAATTTTAATTGATACAGGATTAAGTCCAAGCTCGGATGAGGCCACATGGATTATTTTAGAATTTAAACCCTGGCCCATTTCTGTGCCACCATGATTTACAAGAATAGTCCCATCACGATAAATGTTTACCAGAGCACCTGCCTGGTTTAAAAAGGCAGTAGTAAAAGATATTCCAAACTTAACAGGGCTTAGTGCAATGCCTCGTTTTAAATATTTATTCGAATTATTAAAGAGTTTAAGTTGTTTTCTCCGGGCCAGATATTCGGATGACTTTAGAATTTGTTTTTCCAATAATTCCAGCCTGTTGTTTTCAATCTTTTGTTTGTAATGGGTGATATTGTTTATTTCGTTTTGATAAAAATTCTTCAGTCTGATTTCAAATGGATCTTTTTTAAGGAAACGGGCTATCCTGTCCATGATATTTTCAATAACAGCCATCCCCTGAGGCCCGCCAAATCCCCTGAAAGCAGTATTGGAAGGTAGATTGGTTTTCCAGGTATGACCTACCACCCGCAGGTTTGGAATATAATAGGCATTATCAATGTGAAATAATGCCCGTTCCAAAATGGCCATTGTAAGGTCAGAAGATGAACCGGCATCAAGGTGCAGGTCCACTTTAAGGGCATTAAGCTGACCTGTATGATTGAATCCAACTTTATAGAAATTTTTTGCCCGATGTCTTTTCCCGGTCATGATCTGATCTTCATCGCGCGTTAAATGAATTTTAACTGCTTGTCCCGCAGCGTTGGCAAGGAGTGCAGCCCAGGCAGCTACATGATTCGCCTGGGTTTCTTTTCCTCCAAAAGCCCCACCCATACGACGGACTTCTACCTCTACCTCATTACGGAACTTTCCTAATACTTCAGCAACAATGGCTTGTGTTTCACTTGGATGCTGTGTTGAACTGTACACCTTAATTTCCTGGTCTTCGCCTGGAACTGCAAGTGCTGATTGCGTTTCGAGGTACCAGTGCTCCTGGCCCCCGGTTTCCAACGTACCCTCCAGGATGTGGTCTGAATTAACAAAACCTTCCGTAATATTGCCGCATTCAATTTTTCGCGACGGATGAAGTCTACTGTCTTTATTAAAGGCCGTATCCAAATCCAGAATAGCTTCTAATTCTTTATATTCAATGTTGACTAGCTTTTCAGCTTCCCTGCAAATTTCTTTTGTCTTTGCTGCTATTAGAAGAATTGCCTGTCCGATAAAGTTAACTTCATTTACAGCGAGGCAAGGTTCATCGTGGAAAACCGGGCCCATTTGATTATCTCCTGGAATGTCTTTATAGGATAGAATTTTGACCACTCCTTCCAACTCCAAAGCCTTTTTATAGTCTACTGCAATTATTTTTGCGTGGGCATATTTGCTATAAACAATATGGCCATGCAATAAATTTGTACCCGGATCGATATCGTTGATGTAAACCGACTCACCAGTAACATGCTTATGGGCGCTATCGTGGGGTAACTTATTCATGGATGGTTTCAGAATAAAATTTTAGCAATAAGTTTTTTGCTGCGAGTTTTCTAAACTCAATTCCTGAGCGGGCATCAGAAAGAGGAGTGAATTCTTCCCTGAGAATTTCCATGGCTTGCTTTACAGAAGTTTCATTCCAGGGTTTTCCCTTTAAAAAGGATTCCGCTTTAAGGGCTCTTTTCGGCATCTCCGCCATTCCTCCATAGACCAGGCAAATATCTTCAACTTTCTTGTTGTTAAGTATAATACTCATTCCTGCACTTAAAGTGGAAATGTCAAGATCCTTCCGTTTCGAAACTTTATAAAACTTAACAATAGACTTTTCATTATTAGGAATAAATACCGAAAGAATGATTTCTTTTTTGGCAAGCTTTGTACTTCTGTAACCCTTAATAAAATCTTCTGCCAACAATTCTCTTTTGCCTGATTTATTAATAAGAACAACTTTAGCATTTAATGCAATGAGGATGGGGATTGAATCTCCAATAGGCGAGGCAGTTCCAAGATTGCCACCTAAGGTTGCTATTTCCCTTATCTGTTTAGATGCGAAGACATCGAGCATTTTCTTCATAGAAGGGATCTTTGTTGATACAAAATTCCGCAGAGACTCCAGGGATAGACCTGAGCCTAATTCAATACCATTATTTGTTTCCTTCGCAAATATAAGTTCGGTGATGCCTGATAGGTCGATAACAGACGGAATATGTTCAAACTTTTTAGTTTGACGTAACGCAATATCACTGGCACCGCTTATGAGGATAGCTTCCGGATGAAGATCAATAAAATGGAAAAGGTTGGCCAGCGTATCTGGTCTAAAATACTTCTGGGTTTTTAATATCACTTTCAGTGGCAAGCTATCCGATTTTATTTTTTCTAGAAAGTTTGCTGTTTTCACTTCGGTTTCTGAGAAATGGTCGATTGGTTTTGTTTCGAGTGATTTAATGGAAGCTTTGATGATGGGTTCATATCCGGTACACCTGCAAAGGTTGCCGGTTAATGCATCTTCAATTTTCGCGCGGTCAAATGATTCCGAATTTTTGTAAAAAGCAAACATCGACATAATAAACCCTGGTGTACAATACCCACACTGACTGCCATTTAAATCTACCATAGCTTGCTGCACAGGATGTAATATGGTTTTGCCTCCTTTTTTCAGTGCTAAATTTTCAACCGTGATGAGTTGTTTCCCATGAATTTGTGGTAAAAAAACCAGGCAGGAGTTGATTGCTTTATAGATTAAATTCCCTTTTCCCGTTTTTTCAGCAACAACTACTGTGCAGGCTCCACAATCACCTTCGGCACAACCTTCTTTCACCCCTTTATGGCCGGAAAGTGAACGGAGGTAATTCAAAACGGTAGTGGTAGGAGATAACTCTAGTTCGTTAAAATCAAGACTTACTATTTTACCATCAAGAATAAATTGTATGTAGGATTGAGTTTTCAAATTGCGATTTTGGAATTTTTAACATCGATTAATTTTGCAAGTATACTAATGGCAATTTCTTCTGGTGTTTGTGCATTAAATTTAATCCCAATTGGCATATCCACCCGATCGATCTCTTCCTGAGTAAGAATGTTTTCTTCAATGAAACGTTTCTTTGCAAGCGCTATTTTGTTTTTGCTGCCGATCATCCCTATATATGCGTTTTGTTTTTTAGCACAAACAGCAAGTACTTCCTCATCAAACTTATGTTTTGGAGTGGTTATCACAATATATGCATTAGGCCCGAAGTCTAAGTCTTTTGCTGCTTCTATAAAGTCTTGCTGAATAAATTTAAAAGAGTTATCTTCAAAGCTCCGTTTTATTTCTTCGCGCGGATCAATTAAGATGATATCAAAACTGAATTGCTTAGCAAGGTTTGCCAGGGCTTTACCCACATGCCCGGCTCCAAAAATATAGAGGTGTTCATCAGGCAGGATTGGTTCAATATAAACTTCTGCATAACCTCCACAGTGCATTCCGAGGTCATCATCCAAATCGTAATTGAATTTTCGAGGTATACCTGACCTGAGCACGTTTGGGGCATCTTCCATAACTTTCAATTCCAGACTTCCTCCACCAATAGTGCCTTGAATTGTTCCATCTTCCAGAACAATCATTTTGGATCCTGCTTTTCGAGGAGCCGAGCCTTTCGTTTCAACAATAATACATAAAGCGGCTTTTTTACCTGATGTCTTAATTTGCCTGATGTTTTCTAAAATATCTTTCATATCCTTATTTAACTCTATATCCAATGGGCTGTCTGTTTTTGTAGGTGAGTACCACCCCAACTTGAGGAGCCAATTTGGCTCCTCAAGTCATCGAATTCTTCGGTGGAGAGTTCGAAAATAAAATCCTCCGGAAATCGTGCGATGTCGCGTCGGACCTGTCGATTTAAAATTTTGGTTTCCACACCATAACGTGCTGCAAGTTCAGCGTCAAGCAAAACTTTATGTCTTCTGATTTTAAGGATTTTATTTGCAATAAATTCTTCTTTAGGTATTAAATTATCCATATCCTGTAATATGAGGACACAAAATGTGACCCTAAGATTTATTCATATTTCTGATAAAAATCCAAAAATTTGTTTGCGATTGCTTCCCAACTGTACTCTTTTTCAATCAGGGCTCTTGCAGCCTTTCCCATTGCATTCCTTTTACTATCGTCGCTCAGGAGTTCGAAGAGTGCATCAGCAAATTCCTGAGGATTGGCTGAATCTACCAGCATTCCATCTTTTCCGTGGGTGATCACATTGCGGATACCCCCAAACTTTGAAGCGATCACAGCTTTTCCACAGGCCATGGCTTCCTGTGTAGTCATGCCGAAGGGTTCAAAAAGGGAGGGCAAAACGAAGAGTTGTGATTGTTGGTAGAGTGGCCCCATCATTTCATCAGAAACATAACCAATTTTGTGAACACGATCTGCCATTTTGTTTTTCTCAATGATTTCATCCATTTTGGCAAACACCTCCAACTCCCGTGGTTTTGGATTGGGAGAACCACCTCCAATAACCAGGTCGACATCTTTAATTTTATCTTTTACCAGTGCAAAGGCATTTAATAAAAGATCATGGCCTTTGTTGGAATCTATTCGTGAGAGGCAAAAGATATATTTTTCCGGAGTTTTGGTATCGATCTTCAGGATTTTTTCATCTGGAATATTATATCTGTAAATATCTACTCCGGGAGCGATGATATCAATATTATCCGCATCATACTTGTAAAGTTCATTTAATTTCTCATACTGCACCTGGGTGGTAAGTGAGAGTCCGTTAACAGCTTTGAATAATTTCATTTCCTCACTGATCCTCAACTTAAAATTAAATTTTTTCTCCATCTCTTCCGGATCTCCGCCCATTTGATCCTTTTTCCATCCGCCCAAAGAATGTGGGGTAAAATAGCATGGTTTGTTTTTGCGTTTTGCCACATCTAAAGCAACAATACCTGCATCCACATAATGTCCATTGTATAAATCGTATTTCAAATTATTTTTATCGATAAATGCTATCATATTATTTGCAAGCTCGGGCAATAAGTCGTAAATAAATTCCTTCGGAACAAACTCCCATTCTCCTGCCCTGATCTTAATAACACGTGCATTTGGACTACCAGGAACTGTTGTGATTTGAGGGTCGTTTTTATCGAACCAACGGGTATAAATATCTACCTTAATGCCCATTCGGCCTAATGCTTTGGCCAATTCAAGTACGTACACTACCTGTCCTCCTGTATCTGTTCTCCCAAGTGTGGGAACTGCATCAAAATAGCCATGCGTAGAAAGCATAGCTATACTTTTAAACTGTTTTTTTTGCATAATCTGGGTATTAATTTATATCCTTAGACTTCTCTAATCATTAATGATGGCGTTAAATTGCTTCGTAATAATAACGTTTGCCAATTCTTTATGTTTGGAAATAATTTCATGTTCAATGGTCAATATATCATCCAGAAATTTATCCTGAGCTTCTCTTGCACGTTTTTTCCTCGATTCAACCGTATCCATTTTGTTCCGGTCGATGAATATCCTGCAATCCACGTTTTTAAGTGATGTCGTATAGGTCCCCTCTGCAATTAACACATCGTAGTCGCTGAGGTCTACGGTCTCCTCACCTATTTTGTCTGCATTGAAGTCAACCAAAGGTTTTGTAATTGGCTCATTTTTCTCTATTGCATCCAATAAGTTTTGATCGAGTAAATCAAGCTTTACTTCGCTCATGCCAACCCATTCAATGTCTTCTTTTCTTTTGTTTTCATTTGTTTTGGGAGGAAGGATAAAATAATCATCCTGCCCGAAAACATAAGTTTTTAGATTATACTCTTCAAGCTTTTCGGCAATTGACTGTGCTATTTCTGATTTTCCCGCACCTGATTCACCAGCAACGGTCAAGGAGAACTTTCCCCGGCTTTTTCGAATGTCTTCAATTATAATAGTAACTGCCTGCGCAGCAGCTTTGCGATGGTTATCATCAATGATCAGAATATCCCCTTTCATATTTTATAGTTTTGTTAAAAATGTATTTTCAAAATTAGTATTTTTTTATATACTTTCGGCTAATGGAAGTTCGATCAAACAGGATTGGAGACATCAGAAAGCATTACTTTGAGAAACTTGTTCGGATATTTTCTGAAAAGGAGGCCGAGGCTTTAATTTTTTTAGTGTTAATGGAATACACAGGTTTGACAAAGGTTGAGATTTTAATACGACCCGAAGCAACAGTAAGTGAATCCGAATTGTTAAAAATTCATTTTGCGGTTAAGGAGCTGCTTAAAGAAAAACCCATTCAATATGTATTGGGTAAAACGGAGTTTTATGGAATTCCTCTTATTGTCAATTCCAGGGTGCTGATTCCACGGCCTGAGACAGAAGAGTTAGTGGAAATTGTCATAAAGAATACACCCAACCTGATCGATATCCGAATTCTGGATATTGGTACAGGATCAGGTTGCATAGCTATTGCTTTAAAAAAGAATTTACCTGACACCAAAATAACCGCCGTAGATGTTTCAGATTTTGCCCTTGGTCTTGCTACTCAAAACGCTGAGATCAATGAAACAAAGATAGAATTTCAACATCTTGATATATTGGAGCCTAAAACCTGGGTGCTAAAAGGAACGTTTAATGTTATTGTTTCTAACCCACCTTATGTAAGGGAATCTGAAAAAAAAGGCATGAATAAAAATGTCCTGGAATATGAGCCGGGATTAGCTCTTTTTGTTCCGGATGAAGATCCATTAATCTACTATCGAAGAATTATGGATTTTGCTAAATTATATCTGATCAAAGGAGGAAATCTTTATTTTGAAATCAACCAGTATTTATCATCTGAGCTCCTGTTAATTATCGATAAGGACGTATTTGAAGATATTGAAATTCATAAGGATTTTAAAGACAATTATCGAATTTTATCCTGTGTAAGAAAAAATAGATAAGAGGTTTTTGGGTTTTTCTAAAATGAATTTCCGATTGTGTTGTTTTATTATAAACACTTACTAGTTAATGGTATACCCTAAAACTGACTCCAATCTTTTTTTTGCCATAAAATATATTCCCGGAGAATAACTTTCCCTGGGTCCGGCAATATTAAGGATTCTGATATTGTTGTCATTTATCCATTTGAAAAGATCATCTTTATTTTTTTTCAGATGGAGGTCGATTAAAAAATGCGGTTTGTTTATTTCATTGCAATAGGTAAATGTTAAGGAAGTCCCTTTATCCATCTGCATATTAAATATAATCAGGGTGCCATCACTTTCTTCAATATTCTTTCTAGTCCTTTGTTGGTAATCTGCAGACGGGGTTTCTTTGAGAGGGTATAAATCACTAATGACCCCATCCTCAGCTTTTCTCCCTCTGGGACACCAACCACCTGTTTTTAATTTATTTTTTAAAGCAAAATCAAGAGCAGCCCGGTCTACCCCTGTTTGTCCACCACTTATTATTTTAAGTTCTATGATTTGCATACCTACAAAGACAAAAAAAATAGCGGAAAAGCCAGCATCGCTTTTCCGCTATTAACTAATACGAAGAAAAATTTTAATTACCTGGTTGAATTATCATCATCGACTCATGGTCCTTATTGCGTTCTGTATTAAACAGGTGTTGGTAATTCTGGCCCAGCAAAAAAGAGTTTGGATGATCTTCGAGATTTATTACCCAGAAGAAATTTTGCTCTTTGTCCTGAATGACGCAATGAGGATCGATTAATTTTGCAAATTTGTTTTTCATTTTATTTTCTCCGTTCATTTGATATATTTAAACTCAAAATCGAAATATCACACTAATGCCATGATATAGTCAATAAGTATGCTAAATGTTAAAGCGCACTAAGCCAGTTGTTTAGGGTTTTAATGATTTCCCATATTTGGAAATACATCGCTTCATAAGGATTAATTCGGGAATAATTTATATAAACGGGATTGGCCAAAGCAATATTGAATCAGGGAATTGGGAAAAAGTGAGCATATTTTCTTAATTTCGCACCCTCAAAAATGAATACATATGTTTGAAGGTTTATCGGAAAAACTAGAACGATCGTTTAAAGTACTTAAAGGCCACGGTCATATATCGGAAGTAAATGTAGCAGAGACCTTAAAAGAAGTTAGGCGTGCCCTGCTTGATGCTGATGTTAGTTTTAAAATTGCAAAACAATTTACCGAGGTTGTAAAGGAAAAGGCTTTAGGGCAGAAAATTCTCACTTCTGTATCTCCGGGCCAGTTAATGGTTAAGATTGTTCATGATGAACTTGCTGACCTTATGGGTGCTGATTCAGTAGAATTGGATATCAAAGGTAACCCAGCCATTATTTTAATAGCCGGACTTCAGGGATCAGGTAAAACTACCTTTTCTGCAAAACTGGCAAATTTCCTGAAATCAAAGCGTGGAAGAAATCCTCTTTTGATAGCAGGAGACGTTTATCGTCCTGCTGCTATTAACCAGCTAAAGGTACTGGGGGAGCAAGTGAATGTGAAGGTTTATACGGAAGAAGATAATAAAGATCCTGTGAAAATTGCAAAGAATGGTATCAAATACGCAAAGGAGTTTGGCCATAACCTGGTAATTATAGATACTGCAGGCCGTTTAGCTGTTGACGAGGCAATGATGAATGAAATTGCCAATATCAAATCCTCTGTTAATCCACAGGAAACATTGTTTGTGGTCGACTCGATGACAGGACAAGATGCCGTGAACACTGCTAAAGCCTTTAATGATCGTCTGGATTATGAAGGGGTTGTGTTAACTAAACTGGATGGCGATACGCGGGGTGGTGCAGCTCTTTCAATAAAGTCTGTGGTTAACAAGCCTATAAAATTTGTGGGTATAGGTGAAAAAATGGATGCCATTGATGTTTTTCATCCCTCAAGGATGGCAGACAGAATCCTTGGAATGGGTGATATCGTCTCACTTGTGGAAAAAGCACAGGAACAGTTTGATGCTGAAGAAGCCAGGAAACTTCAAAAGAAAATTGCTAAAAATCAATTCAACTTTGACGATTTTCTTAACCAAATCAAGCAAATTAAAAAGATGGGCAATGTGAAGGATTTAATGGGGATGATTCCCGGTGTTGGAAAAGCAATTAAAAATATGGATATTGATGATGACGCCTTTAAAGGTATTGAAGCCATTATTTATTCCATGACCAATGAGGAAAGGGAGAATCCTAAAATACTCAATGGTAGCCGCCGCCGTAGAATTGCTGTGGGAAGTGGGACAGATATCCAGGAAGTAAACCAGTTGATAAAACAATTTGGGGAGACCCAAAAAATGATGAAAATGATGTCGGGAGGGAAAGGAAAGAACTTGATGCGGGCAATGGCCAATATGAATAAAATGCCAGGAAGATAAATTGGATTAAAATATCAGACAATAAATAATACAGCATGAAACTTATCGACGGGAAAGAAACGGCTAAACTTATTAAGGCTGAGATAGCAAAGGAAGTGGCTAAAATGATAGATAATGATGATAAAAATCCTCATCTGGCTGCGGTATTGGTTGGGGATGATCCGGCCAGTCAAACCTATGTTTCCGGGAAAGAGAAAGCTTGTAAAGAAGTCGGGATCATCTCTTCTATTTACCGGCTTCCTTTTGAAACTACCGAAAAAGAAGTCCTTGAGTTGGTTGAGTTTTTGAATAAGGATGCAGAGATAGATGGTTTCATCGTACAATTACCACTTCCAAAACATATTGATGAAAACAAGGTAATTCAGTCCATATCACCTTCAAAAGATGTCGATGGATTCCACCCTGTAAATATAGGCCGCATGGCGCTTAACCTACCTTCATATATTTCTGCTACACCCTTTGGTATTTTACAATTGATGGAAAGGTATCACATCGAAACCGAAGGAAAACAAGTGGTTGTCTTAGGACGAAGTCACATTGTTGGTTCACCCATGAGCATCCTGTTATCCCGTAAGGCATATCCTGGAGATGCCACAGTTACCCTTTGTCACAGTCGTACAAAGAATATAAAAGAGATCACAAAAAAAGCAGATATTTTAATTGTTGCCCTCGGTCAAAAAGGATTTGTTACGGAGGATATGGTGAAAAAGGGTGCCATTGTAATTGATGTGGGTATTCATCGTATCCCGTCGCTTGAAACAAAATCAGGCTTTCGTTTGGTAGGAGATGTGGACTTTGAGAATGTTTCGAAAAAAGCGTCCATGATTACTCCTGTGCCTGGAGGTGTGGGGCCAATGACAATCGTTTCTTTATTATTAAATACCATGAAAGCTGCAAAGAGGGAAATATATTTGTAATATTTTTTGTTACCCTTGTATTCCAAATACTTCATGGTAGTTATTATAGCAAAATGAAAAACAATGTTTACACCTGTTAGTACCAGATTAGTGGCCCTGGCCACATGCATTCTATTAGCTGATATTCTGTTCGCTCAAACACCTGCAGAATCCTATACAATTATCAGTTATCCCGCGATGCCTGACAGTTATGCTATGCTGGATAAAAAGGTGGATGAAACTTCTGGATTGATTTATTTTGAAAATGTGGTTTGGACATTTAATGACAGCCAGGGGAAACCACAGCTTTATGGTATAAATAAACCTGATGGAAAAATAAATAAAACCATCACATTAATGAAGTCCACCAATATTGATTGGGAAGATATCACCCAGGACGAAGACTACATTTATATTGGTGATTTTGGGAATAACGCCGGAAATAGAAAAGATCTGAAGATTTACAAAATAAAAAAAGATCAAACTGACCAATCCAATAATATTGAACTGGAAGCTTCAATTATATCTTTTGAATTTGCAGATCAAAAGGTTTTTGATGAAAATCACAGAAAGCATGATTACGATTGTGAGTCGATCATAAATTTTGACGATCGCTTAATTCTGTTCTCTAAAAATTGGAAAAATGGCAGGACCCGGATGTACTCTGTTTCAAAAGAACCCGGATCATATAAGATAGAAAAGCAAAGTAGTTTTGATGTAGATGGGTTAATTACGGGTGCCGATTTTAACAAAGAAAATAAAAAGCTGGTAATGGTGGGTTACAAAGAGGGTAAAAACTTCATATTTATTTTCAAGGATTTTGATGGCAACACTCTTGGGAATAATTTAGTGTATCGGATAAACCTGAATAAACTTGTTGAAGCGCAATGTGAGGGAATTTGTTTTATCGATAATAAAACAGTACTAATTTCCACAGAAAAGACAAATAAATTTAAACAGCAAATATTTAGCCTGGATTTAAATAAAATACTTCAATATGCAGGCTTTGAATATGACTAAGTCCACACAAATAGAATTACTCAAAAAGGGTTTGCTTTTGCCTATAATGGAGGATTTTTATACTATTCAGGGTGAAGGCTTTCATACTGGTAAACCTGCTTATTTTGCACGTGTAGGGGGATGTGATGTAGGTTGCAGTTGGTGTGATGTAAAAGAGTCATGGAATGCTGACTTATGGCCGTTAACCAGTACAGATGAAATCGTGAAAAAAATTGCTTTGTGTAAATGCCGGTCTGTTGTGGTTACGGGCGGAGAACCCCTGATGTATAACCTTGATTATTTTTGTCAGGAACTTAAAAAACATGGCTTCGCAACCTTCCTTGAAACTTCAGGATCGCATCCTTTGTCAGGTCAATGGGATTGGATTTGTCTTTCCCCAAAAAAATTCAGTCCACCCTTGAGGGAAATATACGAAAATGCAGACGAATACAAGGTTATTGTTCAGTCAAAAGGGGATTTTGACTGGGCTGAAAAAAATGCCCATCGGCTTCGTAAGGATTGCAAACTTTTTATCCAGCCCGAATGGAGTGTGGCAGATGAAGTCATGCCTGAAATCGTTGAGTTCGTGAAGGACAACCCAAAATGGAATATTTCGTTACAAAGCCATAAATATATGCGAATACCTTAATTGATTTTTCTACGTTTAAAATTGTTAAGCACAATTATGATGTTCTTCTCCAAAATAAAATTTATACTGCTATTTATTCTGTTTTCAATTACTTCAATTGGCTACTCCCAGGAGCTTTCAACCAGTTCAAAAAAAGCAAAAAAGGCGTTTGAATCAGGGGAGGTTGCATATAAAATGGAGGATCTGGATGCTGCAGAAACTTATTTTTTAGAATCCCTTGAACATGACCCAGGATTTTTTGAAGCCTATATTTTACTGGGTGAATTATACGAACAGCAGAAAAAAGACAGTAATGCTGTATACGCATATAAAAAAGCCATCTCGATTAATTCTGAAATCTATCCCCCTGCTTATTTTTTCCTTGCAAATATTGAATACCGTAATGGATGGTATGAAGGCGCTAAAATGCATTATACTTCCTACCTGGATTATGAAGGGGCCAGTAAAGAAGGGAAGGCAAATGCACGAAAAAACCTATTGAATTGTGATTTTGCTTTAGAAGCTATTCAGCACCCTGTGCCATTTAAGCCAATCAATTTGGGGGAAAAAGTTAATACTCCTTTAAATGAATATTTCCCCTGCCTTACTGCAGATAATCAAACCCTGCTTTTTACACGCTTATTATTAGATAATAACTCGTTTACCGGAAGACAGGAAGACTTTTTTATAAGTGGCAAAAGTGATGAAAACTGGGCAGAAGCCTTAAATATTGGTAGCCCAATCAATACGGTATACAATGAAGGGGCACCATCTCTATCGGCAGATGGAAATACCCTGATTTTTACAGCATGCGAAAGCTTAAATGGGTATGGCGAGAACCGGACAGGATTGGGTCGCTGCGACCTCTTTAAATCTGAAAGATACGGAGCCTATTGGTCGACACCTGAAAATATTGGCCGACCTGTAAATTCACGGTATTGGGAATCACAACCCTCATTATCTGCTGACGGATATTCCATGTACTTTGTGAGTAACCGCAATGATAATTACGATATATATGTCAGTTATCTGGGCAATAATAATGAATGGTCAGACCCGGAAATGCTCAATGATAATATTAATACCTCTGGCTACGAAGGTTCAGTATTTATCCATCCTGATAATCAAACGCTGTACTTTTCTTCTGATGGCCATATTGGTATGGGAGGGATGGATATCTTTCTTTCACGAAGAGATAGTAATGGTGATTGGGGCCCGGCAAAAAATCTTGGTTTTCCCATCAATACCCACAAGGATGAAAACAGCATACTTATTACGGCGGATGGCCACTTAGCCCTGTTTGCCAGCGACCGGGAAGCAGGATTCGGAGGGCTTGATCTCTATTCCTTTGAACTTTACCCTGAAGCCAGGCCTCAGTTTGTTACCTACCTGAAAGGAATCGTTTTTGACAAGGAAACCAAAAAGAAACTTAGCGCGACTTTTGAATTAACCGAGCTTAAGACAGATAAGATTGCTACAAAATCTAAGTCAAATCCAAAAACTGGTGGTTTTCTTGTGTGTCTGCCAACAGACAGGAATTATGCCCTCACCGTTTCAAAAGAAGGATACCTGTTTTATTCGGAGAACTTTAGCTTATCTGGCTCGAATACCACCACAGACCCATTTCTGAAAGACATCCCTTTGCAAAAAATCAAAGCAGGTGAAAAGGTAATTCTCAAAAACATTTTCTTTGAAACCGATCAATATGATTTAAAAAATGAATCATTAACGGAATTGTCAAAATTACTCACCTTTCTCAACAATAACCCTGGTATTAAAATCGAGATCAGCGGGCATACCGATAATGTTGGCACACCGGAATACAATAAGGAGTTAAGCCGTAATCGTGCGAAGTCAGTAAATGATTACCTGGTTAAACAAGGAATTGATCAACTGAGGTTAATTTATAAAGGTTGTGGTGAGGCTCAAGCTATTGATGACAATAGCACCGAAGAGGGCAGGGCTGAGAACCGGCGCACTGAATTTAAAATTATTGAATAGAAATATCCTTTATTTATTACTTCCTTTTTTATCACCTTTTAATTTTAAAATATCTCTAAATAAGCGATCAAGGCTTTAAGCATTATCTATCTTAGTATATTTGTCGGTGGAATTCTAAACAGATATTTTTTATGAGAAATATATTACTGTCAGCCCTTATCCTTATGTCGTTAATATCTGCCAGCAGGGCCGATGAAGGAATGTGGATACCCATGTTGTTAAACGAATTAAATGAAGCCGAAATGCAGGCCATGGGAATGACAATCACGGCTGATGATATCTACAATATAAATCAGTCAAGTTTAAAGGATGCCATAATGATCTTTGGCGGTGGATGTACCGCCGAACTTATCTCAGATCAGGGCCTAATATTAACAAATCATCATTGTGGATACAGCAGGATTCAAAGGCACTCATCACTTGAACACAATTATCTTGAAGATGGATTCTGGGCGATGAGTCATTCCGAAGAGTTACCAAATGCTGGGCTTACTGTTACTTTTCTTGTGAAAATGGAAGATGTAACTGATGCGATTATTGAAGGAGTTACCCATGAAATGTCAGAGGCTCAGCGGGCTAAAACTATTAAGATCAATAGCGAAAAGGTTGTAGAAGAAGCAATAAAAAATACACATTATAAAGCACTTGTTAAACCTTTCTTCCAGGGGAATCAATATTTCCTGTTTATCAATGAAGTATTTGAAGATGTGAGATTAGTGGGTGCTCCACCTTCAAGTATCGGTAAGTTTGGAGGAGATACCGATAACTGGGTATGGCCCCGGCATACAGGCGACTTCTCTATCTTCAGAATCTATGCTGATAGCAACAATATGCCGGCTGCATATTCTGAGGATAATGTTCCTTATCATCCAAAACGTCATTTAAATATCTCTCTGGGTGGAGTTCAGGAAGACGATTTTACTTTTGTATTTGGCTATCCGGGAAGCACCCAGGAATATTTACCTTCCTGGGGAGTTGATTTGCAGGTGAATACCATAAATCCGATCAGGATTGGGCTCAGGGACAAACGAATTGCCATTTTCAATGAATTCATGAATAAAAGTGAAGAGATCAGGTTGAACTATTCAGCCAAACACGCCAGTATCTCCAATGGATGGAAAAAATGGATTGGTGAAAACCGGGGCATTAAAAGGCTGAAAGCCATTGAACAAAAGCAAAAATTTGAGCAGGAATTTATTCGTTGGGCAAACAGTACCAACGAATTGAAGGATAAGTACGGAAATCTTCTGCCGGCATTTAAATCTACTTATCAGGAAGCAGCCGATTTGCAATATAATGCTACCTATATTCGGGAAACCTTATACGGAATTGAAATCCTCAGGCATGCCAACGGATACAAAAAGCTTGTTGAGACATCTAAGGAAAAGGGAAAACGTCCTGAGATGGAAATTCAGCTCGAAAAAGTTAAAAACAGTATGGCAGGATTTTATAAAGAGTACTGTGAACCATTGGATAAACGTGTTTTTGTAGATGTTTTAAGGGAATATTATACCCATGTTGAATTTTCAGCAATGCCAAAAACACTTTTAAAATTACACTCCAAATTCAAAGGTGATTTTAACTTAATGGCTGAATGGTTTTACCAGAAATCAATTTTTGCTTCAGAAGAAAAAATAGGTGCTATCCTGGATAATTACAAAAAAAACAGCTGGAAGATAATTAACCGTGATCCGGCCTATCAAATGGCGATAGATTTTTCCGGCCTTTATAATGATAGTTATCTGCCTGACTTACGTTTTGAAAGTGCTAAAATTGACAGTCTGATGCGTTTGTATATGCAGGCACAAATGGACATGCAACCCATGAAGAAATTTTATCCCGATGCTAATTTTACTCTTAGGGTGGCCTATGGAAATGTGAAAGGATTTAGTCCGGATGATGCTAAAAACTACCGCTACTTTACTACATTGGATGGGATCATTGAAAAGGAAAACCCTGAAATTTATGATTATGAGGTGGAGGATAAGCTAAAGGAGTTATATCAAAACCAGGATTATGGGCCCTATATGGATTCCGATGGAAGCTTGCATGTGTGTTTTATAGCCACTAATCATACTACAGGAGGTAATTCAGGTAGCCCGGTATTGGATGCAAATGGTAACCTCATTGGGCTTAATTTCGACCGTTGCTGGGAATCGACAATGAGCGACCTGGTATACGATATTGAGCAATGCAGAAATATTGCTCTGGACATCAGGTATTGCTTGTTCGTGATTGATAAGTTTGCCGGAGCCGGTCACCTGGTAGAGGAAATGACAATAATAGAATAACAACGGTTGATTTGAATTCAAAACAAATATTATGATAAAAATATATCACAATCCCCGCTGCAAAAAATCCAGGGCTGGACTACAATATCTCGAAGGTAAAGGTTTAGAATTTGAGCTTGTGGAATATTTAAAATACCCGTTAGCTGAAGATGACCTGAAGGATATCCTGATGAAGATGAATGTGAGACCTGTCGAATTGGTGAGAACACAGGAGGAGAAATATAAAAAAGAATTGAAAGGGAAGGACTTTACCGATGAGGAATGGGTAAAGATCATCCTGGAAAATCCAAAGTTATTAAAACGTCCACTCATTGTAAAAGATTATAAGGCAGTGTGGGCCGATCCACCAGAAAATATGGATAAATTGTTTTAAAATATATCAATAACGACCAAATAATTACAAGAAAATGGAATTCAGAATAGAAAAAGACACTATGGGCCAGGTAGAAGTGCCTGCCGATAAGTACTGGGGAGCACAAACCCAGCGATCAAAATTGAATTTTCCGATTGGGGAAGGAGGCTCCATGCCTATTGAAATTATAAGGGCTTTTGCCTATCTCAAAAAAGCCGCAGCCATCACCAATAAACAATTGGGGGTACTACCTGAAGAAAAGGCTGAATTAATTGGAAAGGTATGCGATGAAGTACTCAGCGGTAAGCTCGATGATAACTTCCCGTTGGTCATCTGGCAAACTGGTTCGGGTACACAATCCAATATGAATATGAATGAGGTGATTGCTAACCGCGCGCATGTGATAAGTGGAGGAAAATTGGGGGATGCCAAAAAGATCATCCACCCCAATGATGATGTGAACAAATCTCAATCATCAAATGATACATTCCCAACAGCAATGCACATCGCGGCGTATAAGTTAATTGTGGAGGTGACCATCCCGGGAATTGAAAAACTGAGAGATACCCTTGCAGCAAAATCTGAAGAATTTAAAGGTATTGTGAAAACTGGACGTACTCACCTTATGGATGCTACGCCACTAACTTTAGGACAGGAATTTTCGGGGTATACCAGTCAGTTAAACCATGGATTAAAAGCTCTCATTCATACCCTTGATCATTTACTGGAACTAGCCCTGGGAGGAACTGCTGTGGGTACGGGAATTAATACTCCGGAGGGTTATGCGAAAAAGGTAGCTAATAACATCGCAGATTTAACAGGTTATCCGTTTCGTACAGGTGAGAATAAATTTGAAGGCCTTTCGGCCCATGATGCCATTGTGGAGACTTCGGGTGCATTAAAAACACTTGCAGTAAGTTTAATGCACATTGCAAACAATACCCGGATGCTTGCTTCCGGCCCACGTTGTGGGATTGGTGAGATCATGCTTCCGGCCAATGAACCAGGTTCATCCATTATGCCAGGCAAGGTAAATCCTACCCAAAATGAAGCCCTGAGTATGGTTTGCGCACAAGTTATAGGAAACGATGCTGCTATTACAGTTGGGGGAATGCAGGGTCATTTCCAATTGAATGTATTTAAACCGGTAATGATCTATAACCTTTTGCAGGCTGCCCGTTTATTGGGTGATGCATGTGTGGCGTTTAATGACAATTGTGCTGTAGGGATAGAGGCTAATATGCCTTTTATTAATAAAAATCTTGAAAACTCACTGATGCTTGTTACTGCACTGAATACCCATATTGGTTACGAAAAGGCCGCTGAAATAGCTAAGAAAGCACATAAGGAAGGAAGTACCCTACGTGAGGCTGCCCTGGTACTTGGTTATCTCACAGACGATGAATTTACAGAGTGGGTGGATCCAAGGAAGATGATTTAGATCAACCTGCATTAGACAATCATTAATAGGAAAATTCTTCGCTATGATTGGGAAAGCCGCTAAGAAGTTTAGAATTTCTTACCGGCTTTTTCAAGTATTAATGGATCAGGCATAATTATATCCCAATTAAAGTTTATGTTTCTCCTATAAAAAGAGTATATTACCAAATATGGTATTTACCACTTTTTAATTTCAATCAGTCATTACCAATTTTGCTGCAGTAATAAATTAATCTTTCACCTCCAGCAAACGATTTCTCATTGAAGTATTCTTGTCGGAATGACATTATTTTGGTTTATATCCAAATTTTAAATAATAGAACTGATGGAAAAACTCACATTAGGAGTAATTGGAACGTCAAAAAAGGAAGATGAATTTCGTGTCCCGATTCATCCGGATCATTTACCCCGTTTACCTGAAAAAATCAGGAAACGATTAATTTTCGAAGAGGGATATGGTAAGCCATTCGGACTGGAGGATGACTTTTTTGTTTCCCAGGCTGGTGGGGTAGCCTCACGCCATGATTTGTTAACTAAAATTGGTACTGTTATCATTGCCAAGCCAGTATTGGCCGATCTAAAGGAAATACGTGCAGGTGGATTAATCTGGGGTTACCCTCATTGTGCACAGCAGAGTGATATTACCCAAACTGCTATTGACCGGAAATTAACACTTATTGCTTTCGAAGATATGTACATTTGGTCGCCAGAAGGCCAAATGGGGAGACATACTTTTTATAAAAATAACGAAATGGCAGGCTATTGTGCCGTTATTCATGCGCTTCAGTTAAAGGGTATCGACGGCCATTATGGTAACCAGCGAAAAGTAATCATTTTTAGTTTTGGAGCTGTAAGCAGGGGAGCTATTTATGCGCTTAAAGCACATGGATTCAGAGATATAACTATCTGTATTCAGCGGCCAGATCATGAGGTTCGTGAAGAAATACTGGATGTCCATTATGTCCGTATTCGTGAAGGTAATAAAAATGAAGCCAGGATGGTTTCTATTGAGCACGATGGTACCATTCAACCATTGTCCGATTTAATTAGTGAGTCCGAAATTATCATAAACGGGGTATACCAGGATACCGACAACCCCATAAATTTTGTAACGGAAGAAGAAAAAGACACTTTAAAGGCGGGATGTCTGATAATTGACGTTAGTTGCGATGAAGGTATGGGGTTCTATTTTGCAAAGCCAACAACATTTAAAAATCCAATGTTAAGCGTTGCGGGAATCGATTATTATGCAGTAGATCATACGCCGAGTTATCTATGGGAAAGTGCCTCAAGATCAATTTCTGCAGCCCTTATTGTTTATTTATCTGCAATTTTAGATGGGCCTGAAAGTTGGTTAAATAATACTACCATACATAAGGCTATTAATATCCTTGATGGTGTTATTGTAAAAGAGTCTGTGTTAACTTTCCAGAACCGGATGCCAGATTATCCACATGATTATATGAAAAGTCTGAGTCTCGCAGAGGTTATAGAGTAAGTACCCTGAAGTCCAAAATAATATTTTCATGCTTCAATTTTATATAAGATGTCCCTGGTATTGTTTCAGTTTAAAAATAATGGGAATATTTTCATTAAAAATGTTGGAATAAATATGGCCTCTTTAAAAGCCTGGCCAGGAAGGTATACTATCTCTAGAATTTCAAATTTTATAATACCTGATGCATCCCAAACCTGGAGAATAAAATGACCCTTCACCTTGTACGTAGTCAGCTCCTGTTTTTTAGCTCTTTGCTTTCAGATCTCTTTATTCAAATCCCACCTTATTGATATAGAAGACGGTTCGTTTACTGTTCGGCAGGGAATTGTTGCGGATGGTTTGAAAACCGTAAGCCAGAAAATAGTTGTCGTACCAATAGCTCATTTCACTTTTGGTATCTGACATCACTTTATCGTTGACGTAAGCTGTTTCAATTTCGAAATTATCCACTCCTTCAACCACCTCGGGGCCATTAATGATTTTTGCACTGATCTTTCCAGCCCTGTTGTAGGCAAGGATTATATCTCCCTGGTCGAAAAAAATGTTGATCCTTTTCCTGAGGTCAAACGAAAGGATATTAAAAATTTCCATGCCATTATCCCAAAGTTTATTTCCTTCCTTATCGTAGCATGAAATAAACGCATTAAAAAAGCGGTAGCCATCAAATACCGAATAGGAAACAGGAACTGCCCTGCCGTAGTAATCGTAGTAGGTGCTGGTAACGGTGTGATAATCTTCATAAAAGGCCTCACCCACAAAATAGAACAAGCTATCATGCTCTATCACATCATGCAGCAGAAGATCGTAGGTAACAGAATATTTATCTTCCTTATCCTCGTTTTTTTCATATTTCTTTTGAGCAAGCTGGTATTCCCGGCTGCGCAGGTACCCAGTCATGTTTTCAAATTCCAGGAAATTATGGTACCTGGCTATTAATTCCCCTTCATTACTTAAATTAATGGTATAAAACCCCACCGACTCATTTACAAAATAGTTTTTACGGTCGATGGTAGATCCCTTGATGAAACTATAGGTGCCAAAAAGTAATTTGTTGCCCCCGAAGTCGCTGATCTTTCCCGAGTTAAGCTTTTTTCCGAATTCTCCAGTAACCTGGGTGGTTTTAAGTTGTTCGCCGTTTAATCCAAACTCTTTAATAAGTAAGTAGTATTCAGTTTTTGAAACAAACACATTAAAAAGTACCAGGTAGGAGGTACTATTCCCTTCAGGAAAAATTCCTTCCATCCTGGCGTCATTGTCCAATATTTCGAAGACACTTTTGGTCTCCTTGGTTTCAAAATCAAATGAATATAAACCGGCTTTATCGTTTTCCAGGTTTAGTCCGATTAAAAGCTTCTGACCCAATACCTCAAAGGATGCATATTCCGAATCCTTGGGAAGCAAACCACTGAAAAGCTCATACCTGCCGCTGAGGATATCTATTTTTAGTAATTGGTAATTATAGGAATCAGATTTCTTTTTTTCTTTATCGAAAAAAAACAGGTATATATAATTGTCCTGAATCGACTGGGCCACATAGTGCATATTATCATATACGGGAATGTCTTTTTTCCAGGATTCCTGCATGAATTTATTGTACAGTACAAATATCCAGAAGGAATAATTATCTTCTGTAATATTTGTTTTATAAAACAGCATGGCGCCATTTTCGCCACAACTTAAAACATTATATTTTGCATCATCTGATTTTACTTCCAGCTCAACACGCAACAAAGGGTCTTCCTGCGAAAACACCTTGTCACCGATTATATTGAAAGTTAGGAATAGAACTAAACCCAAAATGTACTTCATGAAATAAATTATTTTCTACGAACAAATATAATGATTGATATGGAATAACGATATCATTAAAACAATATTTGAGGAGGAGGCCCGGAAATTTACACTTGTTGCATGTATTTTAGAGATGTAATTAAAGTTTGAATATTGAATTGGTATATATCTAATGCGATAGGACAGTTTAAGTTAATAATCTACTGCGGTATGCAATGTAATCACAGGGTAAAAGATAAGGGCCAAAGCAGATAAAATAAAAAAGGGCTGCTATCTTGTTAGGATAAACAGCCCCAATTATTAATCAAAACCTTATTTAACAATAAGTTTTTCCGTATAACTTAATCCACTTTCTTCATGAATAAGACTAATGAAGTAAATGCCGGCTTTCAGCTCACTCACATTAATTTCTGAGAATAATCCATTCAGTTTGCCACTGATTGCTGTTCTTGCATCTAGGGATTTAATTTCATATCGACTGAAATAATCGCTATCCTGGTGAACAGTAAAATAGTCATCCATTGGGTTAGGATATAATTTTACTTCAGGCATCAATATACTGTTTGGGTTTATTCCTAATACCTGTTTACCAATGATCTTAATTATATCCACCTCCCAGTTCGCCGATTGAGAAGTGGTGCAGGTATAATGAAAAGCTACATAAACATTTTCCCCGTCAAAAGCTGAAAGGTCAACTTCACCACTAGCTACCCAGTTGAAATCACCATCTGATTTGATATAAGGTAATGAAGTCCAGGTTGCATTTTGTGGTTCACCATCTCCGTTATAATTGGTAGATATTTTTAATTCCATATCCGGCCCATTATAATTTTTAGCATTATAGAAGGTGATCCTTTCATGCACATAATTATTAAAATTCATAGGTGGGGAGATCAACCAGTCATTATTTTCCACGTTTTGACCTGTCCCGTAATCATATCCTGAAATCGCAGCACAGTTGGTGTTGTCCGGGCCATACTGGTTCAGACGATCCCATTCCTGCCATCCGGCCACATTCACTAATTCCCAGTTGCCCCAACTGGCATTAAAGCCTTCCTCTTCTATCACTTCTTCAATATAATTTGTGGTAACTGCTGAAGTAGTGGGCGCGGTTCCGTCATTTTTGTAATTTCTGTCGGCACCATAGTTTGTATAAGGATAAATAGCGAAATAATAAGTTGTATAAGGCTGGCTTCCCTGTGAGAAGGTGAATGTGCTTTCACCATAATCCACATTCACCGCAGCAATTCCATCACTTAGGTCCGAATCGTTCTGCAATGGAATGCCATCTGCAGGTATAGGAAGATCATCGGATAAACCTGCATAAATCAGGTATCCATGAGGGAGCTGTGCACCGGTAGATTCGTTCCAGTTCAGTTCCAGGTCAAGACCCAGGCCTGTTCCGGTAAATTGTAGAGGATAGTTGGTAGGTTCGGGCTGAACCACGTAATCTTCCTCGCCTTTGATTGAAACTTCATCCAATTCCCATGTGGCTGACCCACTGGAAGTAGAAGTAAAATAGAATGCCACATAAACGGCGCTGCCGTCAAAACCGGAAATATCCACATCCCCACTTGAAACAAAGGCGAATCCACCACCTGACATATTGAATGAGAGGTCGGTCCAGCTAGCTGAATTAGGGTCACCACCTCCATCATAATTGGTCGACACCCTCAGTTTCAGATCAGGCCCGCTATAATTTTGGGCATTCTGGAATGTGACTAATTCGTTTTGATAGTTGTCCAGGTTAAGTGCCGGGGAAATCAACCAGTCTTCATTATCATAATAACTTCCACCCGAATAACCGCTCATTTGTGCACAAGGAGTATTGTTAATTCCATAAGTATTATCTCTTGTCCAGGTTTGTGATCCAACAACTGATATAGGTGTCCAATCGCCCCATCCGTTATCAAAGTTTTCATAGGTGAGGGTAACCAATACCACATTTTCAGTGATGGCATTAGCTGCAGGAGGCGTTCCATCAGTTTTGTAATCTATCTCGCTTCCACTGTTGGTATAGGGATAAATGGTAAAATAATAGGTTGTATTTGGACTTAATCCTCCAAAATTAAATTCACCATCACCGTAATCAAGGTTCACTCTCGCTGCCCCATCACTCAGGTCTGTATCATCACTTACCGGTGTTCCATCTAAAGGAACAGGAAGTGCAGCGGCATTCGTATTTCCATAAAGGATATATCCTTCAGGGATTTGAATACCTGTGGCATCGGTAAAACTAACCAGGATTGAAGAACCTGATCCATCCGCGCTGAAGTTCGTGGGATAATTACTTGGTTCAGGCAATGAAGAGCCGTCTTCTACTAAAATTTCATCAATTTCCCAGGTAGCTGATTCGGTGTTTGTAGATGTATAAATAAATGCTACATATACTGCCGTTCCGTTAAAGCCAGACAAGTCAATCTCCCCACTTGAAACCCATTCATAAAAACCAGGGGATAAATTAAAAGTGATGTCTGTCCAGTTGGCCGTGTAGGGGTCGCCACCTCCATTATAATCTGTCGAAATTTTACACACAAGTGGAGGTGTGTCGAAGTTTTGGGCATTCCAAAAAGTAAGCACTTCATTCGAATAGTTATCCAGGTTCATAGGCGGAGAAACCAGCCAGTCCTCATTTTGAATGGCGCTACCCCCACCATAACCACTCATCCTCGCACAGGGCGGGTCAGGATAACCATATCCGGCATCAATTTGCCATGTTTGTGATCCGGTAACGCTTATGATATCCCAGTCACCGAAGCCATCATCAAAACCCTGGTATAAAATATAAGGTGAATACCCGGCTGTCGCACTGGATGTGGGAGCTGTTCCGTCGTTTTTAAAATTGATATTCACACCTACATTTGTATAAGAATAAATCGAAAAATAATAAGTAACTGCAGGTTCCAGGTTTGAAAAAATGGCTTCTTCTTCACCAAACGCTACATTTAAGGCACCTGAGCCATCACTCAAATTTAAATCGTTAGCCACAGGTTGTCCATCCACAGGAACAGGAAGGGAACTGTCCGTCCCTGCAAAAATAATATAGGAATCAGGAAGCTGTGTGCCAGTGGCATCAGTCCATGACAGAAGGATGTTGGTAGCCGCAGCACCGGCAGTAAAGTTGCCTGGATAATTTGTGGGTTCCGGGTCAATGGTCACTTCTTCTTCACCGGTTATTCTAATTTCATCTACTTCCCAGGTAGCTGATTGCGCTGTGGAAGAGGTAAAATGGAAAGCTACATAAACAGATGTTCCGTTAAAAGAAGATAAATCTACCTCGCCACTTAATACCCATGTAAAACCACCTGATGACATGGTAAAAGGTAATGAAGTCCATGTGGCAGAAGTAGGATCCCCGCCGCCATCATAATTGGTCGACACTTTTAATTCCAGGTCAGGACCCGTATAATTCATGGCATTGTAAAACTCCACCTTTTCGTTATCGTAATTATCGAAATTCAAAGCGGGAGAAATCAGCCAGTCGTTGCTCGTTTCATAAGCACCACCGTTATATCCTGTAACACTCGCACAGGGTGTGCCGCCAATCCCATAGGTATTGTTACGATCCCATTGATTTGATCCGGCTAAAGAAATAACCGTCCAGTTTCCCCAACTTGCATCAAAGTCCTCATATTCAATCGTCACTACCTGAACGTTAGAGGTTGTTGCATTAGCAGCTGGGGCCGTACCATCATTTTTGTAATCGATTTCATTTCCGCTATTGGTATAGGGGTAAATCGCAAAATAATAGGTAGTGGAAGGATCGAGGCTACCGAAGGAAGCTTGTTCCTGGCCAAAATCAACATTAATAGCCCCATTACCATCACTAAAATCCAGGTCATCCGCAATGGGTGTTCCATCTGTTGGAACCGTTAAGCCTGGATTTATTCCGCCTATAATAATGTAAGACTCGGGAAGCTGCGCTCCTGTAGCATCATCCCAGGATAATCCTATAGAAGAACCGAGTGATTCTGCAACAAAGTTAGAAGGGTAGTTGCTGGGCTCAGGTGAAGCAGTTCCATCCTCCACTAAAATTTCATCGATTTCCCAGGTAGCTGACTGAGAGGCGGTGGAAGTATATACAAAGGCCACATACACAGCATTGCTGTTAAACCCTGATAAGTCTATTTCGCCGCTTGAAACCCATTCGTAGAAACCTGGGGATAAGTTAAATGTAATATTTGTCCAGGTGGCTGTGTAAGGATCGCCACCTCCATTATAATCTGTCGAAACTTTGCATTCCAGTGGGGGAGTGTCAAAATTTTGAGCGTTATAGAAAGTTAAAACTTCATTGGTGTAATTATTCAGATTCATTGCAGGAGAAATCAACCAGTCCTCATTCTCAACAGCTCCACCTGAATATCCGCTCATCCTCGCACAGGGAGGATCAGGGAATCCGTATAAAGCATCAATTTGCCACACTTGCTGACCAGTCACACTTATGGTTGCCCAGCCAGACCACCCATTATCAAACCCCTGGTAAAGAATATAAGGGGAAGTACCTGTAGTAGCGTTGGCAGTTGGTGCTGTACCATCATTTTTATAATCAATATCGAGTCCTGAATTAGTATAGGAATAAATGCTGAAATAATAAGTTTGATTAGAAGCAAGACCCGGGAAAGTAAACTCTTCATCTCCAAAATCAACATTAACTGCACCAGATCCATCACTTAAATCCAGGTCATCAGCTACTGGCGTTCCATCAGTTGGTGCAGGCAAAGATGCGCTGGTACCTGCAAAGATGATATATTTATCAGGTAACTGAGCTCCGGTGGCATCAGTCCATCCCAGGATAACACTTGTTCCTGATCCTGTAGCTGAAAAATCTGTGGGGTAATTACTGGGTTCAGGATCTACCACATATTCCTCTTCGCCACTGATCGTAATATCATCAATTTCCCAGGTTGCGGAAGCAGCAGTAGTAGATGTGAAATGAAAAGCTACATAAACTGCCTGGCCATTAAATCCGGATAGGTCTATTTCCCCGCTGGATGTCCACGTCCAACTTCCGGGTGACATGGTGTATGGAAGTGAGGTCCACGTAGCTGTTGATGGATCTCCGCCACCATCATAATCTGTTGAAACTTTAAATTGAAGGTCAGGCCCGGTATAATTCCATGCATTGAAGAATTCAATTTTTTCGTTTTCATAATTATCAAAGTTGAAAGCTGGCGAAACAAGCCAGTCATCACTATTTTCATATTCCGGTGGTGTTGTACCACTTATATAACCAGTAACACTTGCACAAGGAGTGCTCCCAATACCAAAAGTATTATCTCTTCCCCATTCATTTTCCCCTTCAAGGGAGATGACGGTCCAGTTTCCCCAGCTTACATCAAAATTTTCTGTTTCTATTACAACAGGTACCGTATTGGAGGTAGATGCATTGGTTGTAGGTGCAGTCCCATCGGTTTTATAATTGATGTTTGCCCCAGCATTGGTATAGGGATAAATAGAGAAATAATATGTTGTTGAAGGACTAAGGCCGGCAAAAGATGCTTGTTCAATAGCATAAGCCAGGTTAACCGCTGCGGAGCCATCACTCAGGTCCGGGTCATCTGTTACAGGTGTTCCATCCACTGGAACAGGCAGAGAAGGTGTGATTCCAGCAAAAAGGATATAATTTTCAGGAAGCTGGCTTCCGGTGGCATCAATCCATGTAAGATTTATCTGTGTGCCAATAACTGTGGCATTAAAAGAAGTAGGATATGCAGAGGGTTCAGGCAGTAAAATGGTTGTTGTAGTTGCAGTAGGTGCGCTTCCGTTGGTTTTATAATCAATATTTGATCCGCTGTTAGTATAAGAATAAATAGAGAAATAATACGTTGTTGCTGCCTCCAGGTTCGAAAAGGTATAGGTTTCGGCACCATAAGCGATATTCATAGCCCCTGACCCGTCGGAAAGATCGGGGTCGTTGCTTACCGGAGTTCCGTCAACCGGAGAGGGTAAGGATGAACTTGTGCCCGCAAAAATGATATATGCATCGGGTAGTTGAGTACCTGTAGCATCCGTCCAATCTAAGGTGATGCTTGACGTTCCGGGTGTCGCTGTAAATGATGTGGGATAATTCGACGGTTCAGGATCAACGATTACATCCTCCTCCCCAATTATAGATATGTCATCCACTTCCCATGTGGCAGAGGCTGTGGTGTTACATGTGTATTTAAAAGCCACATAAACGATCCCGTTATAGGCGGACAAATCAATGGTTCCTGACTCTGTCCATGCCCAGCTCCCTCCTGAAAGGGTAAAGGATAATGTAGTCCAGTTTGCCAGGTTGGGGTCACCGCTTCCTGAGTAATCTGTGGAAATCAAACATTCCAGATCATTGCCATCATAATTTTTAGCATTAAAAAATACCATGGATTCATTGTCGTAATCATCGAAATCCATACCGGGCGAGATCAACCAGTCTTCATTATCCAAAGCCGTTCCGTTAAAACCACTCATCCGGGCACAGGGTGTATTGTTAATACCATAGGTGTTGTCCCTGTCCCAGACTTCTGCACCTATCACACTAATCGTTGTCCAGTTGCCCCAGCTAACATCAAAGTTTTCGGCTTCGATTACAGCAATATTGGATGTAGTGGCATTAGCTGAAGGAGCCGTGCCATCGGTTTTAAAGTCGATATTGGTACCTGCATTGGTATAAGGATAAATCGTGAAATAATAGGTTGTATTAGGATCAAGGTTCCCAAATGAACCGGATTCTAACCCATAAGCAATGTTTAATGCCCCTGAGCCATCAGAAAGATCTGTGTCATCCGGAACAGGTGTTCCGTCAACAGGGATAGGGAGAGATGAATTGGTTCCTGCCATGATGATATAAGCATCAGGTAGTTGTGTGCCTGTAGCATCAGTCCATCCAAGTTCAATGGAGGCGCCATTTGTTGCAGCTGAAAAAGACGTGGGATAATTGGAGGGTTCAGGGTCTACTGTTACATCTCCTGAAAACAGAAAGTCATCGTAAAAAACAGAACCGCCATAAACGCCATCCTGTTGATAAACCCTTACTTCAAAGCGAAAACCATCTGCCCCTGCAGGTGCAGTTAGTACCTGATTAAATTCGATCCATGAAGGATTATCGGTTGAATATTCACTCGGACGCAATACATCACCATTGTCGGGCAAAGTAGTTCCACCTGACATCCAGTATGACCATATCCGGGTCCGGGCCTCAATATCATTGTCGTAATACCAATAACTGATCGTATAAGTCGATCCGGCCTGAATACCAGTTATTAATTGTTGAAAGTCCTTTGTTAATTGATCGGAAATATGTCCGGCAGAGGAGCTCCCCCCGTGAACGATTGTTGACTCCTGGTAAATGTTTTCTACAACTGTCCAGTTGTCCGGCACTCCTCCAGTCCAACTTTCGAGGTTGCCGTTCACCATTAAATTTTGTGCTACCAGTCCGGTAGTACTAAAAAGTAAAATTAATAATCCAAGTTTTATTGATGTCTTCATAAGTAATAAGTTTCTATTCGAAAAAAGCGTGTAAAAATACAAGAATAATGCAGGAAAGACCTTATTTTTTATAAACAATTTTATGTTTTTGTTAAAGAAATGAACCTGGTGCTTAATTTATATTTCAAAATGAAGGTGACTTTAAACGCCCAGTTCAAATTTAGGATAATTTAGTAATCCCTTTCCAACTTAAAAATTTCAAGATTGCTTTCATTAATCCGGAAAGTAGCATTGTAAATATTCCATATATACGCCCGGTAAATTGATGAATTCTGAGGTATCCCCTGAACCAATAACCCATTCACAAATGGCTCATCTCCTTGGGTCCATCTTGTGCGGTACCAGTCGAAGGGGAGATACTCATACCTTACGATATTGTTTTGATCATCAAGGACCTCTACTACTATCCATGCATGAAATGGCCTGGCATCAGATACAATACACATCCTGAATCCGAAGTACAAAGAAGTGCCGCCCAGTGTATCTACACTTCCCTTACCCAGTCCAATGAATTCATCTGAAACCACTGGGGTACTTATTGTATCCATTTTGGCCAAGGGAATCTTTTTAAGGAAATGTTTGCGTTTCATCAATACGGCTCCTGAAAGTTTTTCGGTATCCAGTATTTCATAGTAATCTGTCCAGGCAGGAAATTCATCAACCTGCACAATTTGAAAATCACCATCAAGGGAAGGATAGCCTGAAAAATGGATTACACTTTGTTCGCCCTTTTTAGTAAAATTATGGTAATTCCACCGCATAATTCTCAGCTGGTATGCCTGAACAGTAGGAGGAAAATCTCCCGGTTTCTGATACGATTTTACCGTTTCATAAAAACTATCCGGAATATTAAAATTGTGGGTATCCACTTTAGAAAAACTAAGGTTCAATGATAATATAAAATGAACAGGAAGTAAAATAAATGGAATTATAGGGATATATCGGTATTTTTTAAACTGTTCCGGAATTTCATCTAAAAAGAAGATCAAGGCTCCTAAGAAGAAGAGTATAAATTGGATGGAGGTCCTTTCTTCAGGATAAAGGATGCCAAATAATTTGTTTTCTAACACAAACCCAATGATATTGCCGGTTAGTAAATAGAAAAATATCCATCGGGGTTTAAGGATAAGGCTTGTTAATTCAATTTTTTTATTTCTGAAAGTAAAAAATATAAAAAGCAGAAGGATTAGTCCAAATAGTCCGGCCACCAGCACATTCAGATAGGCAGAATAGGTCCCGACCAACAAATCCGTTAGGTTCATCACCGAAACCTGCCAAAAGCCTTCCATGCCGCCATAGTCAAGCCTTCCCACATTATTCATATCCATAAGGTAGATTACCACAAAGATGACAGGCCCGATTCCCAACATAACCAGGATCGTCACTTGTTTCCACCAAATTCGGATTGTCCCCTGGTTTTTTACCAGCGCGTTAATCAGTAGGATCCCAATAATTATAATAAAGGAATTCACCATTATCAGGATAGCGGACACTGATAAAAGGCTTAGTATTATGGCCTTGAAATAATCCAGGGAATAGTTGTCCCTTAATGCTTTCATGGTATAATAAATTCCTCCTGCAAGCAGGGCAAGTGAAATGCCGTATCCCCTTGAAAGACTGAAAAAATCGATGAAATTGTGGAAGGATAAAAGGAGAAGGATAAAAATAAAGCGCAGTAACACCGACTTGATTTCGAGAGATATCTTGTAAACGAAACAAAAGAAAACCGGGATAAATAAAAGGTTGGGTAAGCGTTGTGCAAAGGCAGAATCTCCCAGAAGTTTGTAACTTAAGTAAGTCAGAAGCGAATTCAGGAAATGATTATTTGTAGACCATTCGCAGTAATAGGGGATAAATTTACCCACATGAACAAACCTGAAGAAAGTAGCTATTTCATCATGCAGCAAAGGTACGTAAATGGCCCGCAGAACAAGGTAGACAAACACTACGGCAAAAAGTACAAAAGTATATACCGGTTTTTTCATCGCCACCACAAAGGTATAAATTAAGCCCAAAAAAAAAACGTGAGGGTATAAAAAAACCGTCACCTTTTAGGTGACGGTCAATTTAATGGTAGTCAACTGATAAATTATGGAATTAAAACTGTGTCAATCACGTGAATAATTCCATTTACTCCTTGTATATCAGTGGCAACTACCGCTGAATTTCCATTAAGTATTACTTGGCCGTCAATAATATCTATCTCAATATTTGCATTGGTATTAAGCGTAGGAACACTTCCTTTGGCAACTTCACTGGCCATTACATTATCTCCTAATACATGATAAAGAAGGATTGGTTTTAAGGTTTCTGCTGTCAAATCCTGAATACCGGTTACATTTAATGCTGAAAAAAGTTTTTCAAAAGCTGCATTAGTTGGAGCAAATACCGTGTAAGGGCCTTCTGCGTTTAGTGCATCAACCAGGTCTGCTTTTACAACTGCCTCAACCAATATACTGAAGTTAGGATTTGAAATAGCGAAGTCTACAACAGTAGAAGGAAGAATTATTTCATCAATCTGGTGAATTACACCATTGCTTGCCATGATGTCAGCAATTACTACATTGATCATTCCATTGATCATGACACTTTGAGATACTTTCTGGCGAATTTCTCCGGTTTGAGCATCAATACCCCTTGTGAGCGACTTTTGTCCATTCACTTCTAGATAAACATCAGCGCCCATTTTGTCGGGAGTAAAAGTGTTTAGTGTAGCTACATAGCCACTATTTAATTCATAAGATGAAGCTTGGCCTGCTACAACATGATTAAGTAAAATGGGAGTTAATGCTTCGGCTGAAAGATCTTCGATACCGTTAACGCCTAAATCGCTGAATAATTGGTTGAAGGCATCATCAGTTGGGGCAAAAACAGTAAAGGGACCGTCACCTTCCAGTGCGGAAACCAGATCTGCCTTGGCTAATGCTGCAACCAGTGTGTTAAAATTATTTGAAGACGAAGCGATCTCTACGATACTTTTTTGTCCTCTGGTGTTAACCATAGGGTCCGTGGTTTCATCTTTCGAACAAGAGGAGAAAAAAAACATTCCTGCTACTGCAAGAGTTAAAATTGAAAAAATGCGATTTGATTTCATGATATAAAATTTTAAAGTTTGTTTAACATTATTTTGAATATATTAAACAAACGTCTTATAATCTTATTTGTTTAATAAAATATAAAATAAATTAAACAAAAAATATAAATATTGATTTTATATACTAAAAATCAATGCATTAGGAAGGAAAAAAATTTCTTTTTTTCTTTTTTTTAGGAACGGTTAATGTTGTTTAAATCTTCGAAAGCTATTTTTAACCTTGCAATCAAGCCCAATTCACCTTCCCTTAACCATTTACGTGGATCGTAGTACTTTTTATTGGGTTTATCCTCCCCGTCGGGATTCCCGATTTGTCCCTGCAGGTAATCGTGATTTTTCGCTTCATACTCACGCACGCCATTCCACATGGCCCATTGGGTATCGGTATCAATATTCATTTTAATTACACCATAAGAGATAGCCTCCCTGATTTCCGCATGACTTGAACCGGAGCCACCATGGAATACAAAGTTCACCGGTTTTTCGGCAGTATTGTATTTCGATTGAATGTATTCCTGAGAATTTTTCAGAATAACTGGCTGAAGTTTAACATTACCTGGTTTGTATACGCCATGTACATTACCAAAAGCCGCTGCAACTGTAAAGTTTTCGTTTATAGCCGATAACTGTTCATAGGCATAGGCTACTTCTTCAGGCTGGGTATAAAGTTTCGAGCTATCAATATCAGTATTATCCACGCCATCTTCTTCCCCTCCGGTCACTCCCAATTCAATTTCGAGGGTCATCCCCATTTTGCTCATCCTTTTAAAATATTCCTTACAGGTTGTTATGTTTTCTTCAATAGGTTCTTCTGAGAGGTCCAGCATGTGGGAACTAAATAATGGTTTGCCATAACGTTTGTAATGTTTTTCACCGGCATCCAGCAATCCGTCAATCCATGGTAATAATTTTTTGGCAGCGTGGTCGGTATGAATAATGACCGCTACACCATAAAGTTCAGCCAGATGATGAATATGTTTGGCACCAATTACGGCTCCAACAATAGCAGCTTGCTCATTTTCATTCGATAATCCTTTACCAGCATAAAAGGACGCACCACCATTGGAAAATTGAATGATTACGGGTGAGTTAACTACTTTTGCGGCTTCAAGCACTGCATTTACGGAGTTAGAGCCTACCACGTTAACTGCGGGCAATGCGTAATGATTTTCCTTGGCAATAGTAAATACTTTCTGTACTTCGTCACCCGTTACTACTCCGGGTTTTATGTGATCAAATAGTTTCTCAGACATGGATATATTTTTTAAGATGTTTACAAATTTTGAATGTTGCAAATTTACTTAATTTGAAATGAAAGAGCTTAAATTTATCTTAATTTGTTCCTATTGTAACTTTTTAAAAATTTCAGTTTTTGTAAACATAAAAAGATATGAATTGAATAGCAACCACAGAAAGGCTAACTTTGTCTGCTTTTAAATAAAAACATATTATAATGAGAAGATCAGTTTACTTTTGGATTTTTAGTTTTGTTATTCTTGCTCTGGGTTTCTTCCTGCTTGTTATAAAAAGTAATAATGTGGCAGAGAAAAAAAACCACCCTGTTCTTTCACCTGGTGAGTATATGGCTCATCAACGGATGTATCCTTACGATGAAATAAAGGAAGAGGCATATTTAAAAGCGTATCGTGAGGCAGGTTCTTTTCAATCCAAAAATAAATTATTTGATTATCAGTGGGAATTTGCTGGGCCTGAAAATATCGGAGGGCGTATTACGGATATCGAAATGCACCCTGATTCGCCTAATACCATTTATCTGGGTGCAAGCACGGGCGGAATATGGAAGTCGACAAACAATGGCTCTTCCTGGGAATATTCTTTTAACGGTGTTAATTTTATTTCCATTGGAGATATTGCCATTGATCCCAATAATGAAAATGTAATTTATGCGGGCACCGGGGAGGCCAATTCTTCCAGTTATAGTTTCCGGGGTGACGGAATTTATAAGTCGGTGGATGCTGGAGTAAGCTGGGAATATTCAGGCCTGGAGCAGTCGGCCTATATCGGGCGTATAATAGTGGATTATAACAATCCTCAAAAAATATTTGCAGCTGCCTGTGGCAATTTATTCACACCCGATCCCGAAAGAGGAGTCTACAGAAGCCTTGATGGAGGATCCTCCTGGGAAAATGTACTGTTTGTGAATGATTCCACATCAGCTATCGATCTGGTTCAGCATCCCACTGATCCCAATATTCTTTATGCTGGCATGTGGGAGAGGATGCGCGGGCTCAGGTACAGGAATTCTTTTGGCCTGGGTACCAGTGTCTGGAAAACCACTGATGGGGGTGATACCTGGAACGAAATGACCAATGGACTACCCTATACTGAAGATGCAGGGAGGGTAGGGCTTGCAATATCTCAATCTAATCCGGAGGTATTATATGCTTATTATGACATGCCATTTTCGGAAGTTGAAGTTTATAAAACGATCAACGGGGGAGACTCATGGTCTGCTACAAATACTGGTTCCCTTACCGGGATGAACAGCAATTTTGGTTGGTATTTCGGACAGGTTCGGGTAAATCCTTCGGATGAGGATAACGTTTACATTATGGGTGTAGAGATGTTTAAAACGAATAACGGGGGTTCCTCATGGTCAGAGGCTGTAGGCTGGGGAGTACATGTAGACCATCATGCCATGTTTTTCGACCAGGTAAATAACCGGATTTTACTGGGGAATGATGGTGGGCTTTATCAAAGTACCAATAATGGTGGAAACTGGTCGAAGATCAATAACCTTCCGTTTACCCAGTTTTACGCCATTGATATTGATTATCAAAATCCGGAGCGTCTTATTGGTGGAACCCAGGATAATAATACTGTAATTACCAATACCGGAAATACGGATGACTGGTATCCAATTCTTGGAGGAGATGGCATGTTTTGCTTAATCGACTATTCCAATCCCAATGTGATTTATGCAGAATACCAGTGGGGTAACTTATACAAATCAACGGATGGGGGTAATAATATGGATTATATTGGATGGATATGGTCTGACGATAGGGTAAACTGGTCGGCCCCTATTGCCATGGACCCTGAAAACCCAAATATCCTCTATTTTGGTACTTACCGGGTATGGAAATCCCTTAATGGTGGAAACTCCTGGACGGATGTAAGTGGAGATATTACCAAAGGAATTGATCAGTATTTCCATACCGTTACAACCATAGCCATATCAAACCTGAATACAGATATAGTATTAGCGGGAACTGGAGATGGCCTTGTCCACATCTCCACAAATGGTGGCGGAAGCTGGACAGATATTACTGATGGATTGCCTGACAGGTGGGTTACGCGGGTAGCATGCGATCCTTTTGATGAAAATACTATTTATACCACCGTTTCAGGCTTCAGGTGGGATGAGCCCCTGGCCCACGTCTATAAATCAACGGATCAGGGTACAACCTGGAATTCAATTAGTAGTGACCTGCCCGGATTGCCAGTAAATGATATTATTATAGATCCTGAAAATCCAGGATACCTATATGTGGGTACAGATGCGGGTGTGTTTTTTACCAACAATGGAGGTGATAACTGGCATAGTATAAATGAAGGAATATTTGGCGTGCCAGTGATGGCAATGAAAATGCATAATCCCAGCCGGACACTGGTAGCAGGAACGTATGGCGTTTCGATGTATCGCCTGAATATGGATGACCTGGTTACACGTACATCAGAATTAAAAAAACAGAAGCCTCAATTTATGGTCTTCCCCAATCCTTTTAATAAATCTTTAAGTTTAAAAGGCCCGATTGAATTAGTAGATGACTTCCGATTATTTGATGCTGACGGCAAACACATTATGTGGGCCGATAAAGTTCGGTTGAACAAGCTCCCCGAATTAAAACCCGGAATATATTATTTACATCTCCTGGACAAAAATGGAGAAACACTTTCGATCGAAAAAGTTATTAAGAAGTAGGTTTGATAAATTGTTTGTGCAGATATGAAATAAAGCTTATAATGTAGCACGCCGTGCAAAAACCTATAAAACACTCCAGACTTACGAATACTGCTAAAAGGGATAACAGTAATATTGCAGAAGTATAAGCATTAATAAGCACCAATACAGCCGAAGAGGAGCAAATTAACAATCCTGTTCTTGCTGCGAACAATTTGGGGCCGGCATTAATGAGTTTTGGTTTTATTTTGAAAAAGTTCACTAAATTTTTACTTAACTGTGATACCGGGC
The DNA here is from genome assembly GCA_021740645.1 of Bacteroidales bacterium. Taxonomy (GTDB): domain Bacteria; phylum Bacteroidota; class Bacteroidia; order Bacteroidales; family JAADJA01; genus JAADJA01. The sequence continues at coordinate 7,790 of JAIOZL010000023.1, read as the reverse complement.
TTCTTCCTAAACTGTAAAAAGATTTAATACCGAAGTCAATAACCAGGAAATAAATCAACCAGAAAATATTCAGGAGGAGAATCAACATCAGGCAAATAAGAACGAAAAAAGCATTCATCCGAACAACTTTTTCATTTACCCTGTTTTGTGAAATGGGACAAATTAAATCCATTGAAATTCGAATATTTGAGTTTACAACCTATACGGTAATTTTTTCACAGGGTTATCTTTTGCCGGGAGAAGGAGATAAGAAACCTGTTATTATTATAAAAATCCTTTAAAAAATTAAATTGAATAAACTTTAAAGTTTATAACTTTGCCACAATATTTGATTTGCTGAAATTTCGTACTTCGAACTTCGTCATTCGTAAATCAAAACTGGTCCCGTAGTTTAACTGGATAAAATTCAAGATTCCGGTTCTTGGGCTGGGGGTTCGAGTCCTCCCGGGATCACAAGAAGACAATTATTTAAGACTAAAAATTTGTCGTTTGAAAAATACGGGTCGCTAAATTTGAATTCGTTACCTTACAAATATTTTTTTAGTCTGCATGCCGATATTGCTAATTACCCGGACTGTGTAAAATTCGCCGCCAGCAACCGAAATTTCCGTAATAGATGTTGTTAATGGAGCAGATGCAATCCTTTGACCTATTATATTATAAATAAAAATATTTCCTGCGGTGTTTACAGGAGTTTCGACATAAATAGCTTTATTGATCGTGAAAATGTTGATCAACTTATCAGAACATTCCGACGCATTTATTTTGCCATTCAAATGAAGCATAAACCTGACGGGATTATCCTTTGGATCAGCAAGAAAGCTATATGAACTGTTAGATTCTACTTTTGTATATATTCCGGATTTTATATCCTCCAGATAAATATTATTACCATGATCAAATCCGTAAATTTCATTTACAGATAGAACATATATATCCGCCTTACCAACTTCCAGGCCGATAGGAATAATATTATATTCCTCCGTCTCAGGAAATGCATTAATAGATAAGGATTCGCTGTCTTTTGAAAGGGAGTATAATTGGGGTGCTTCTTCATCCCCTCCGAGCTTTAAAGCATCGTAAACTTTGTCGTTATGAGCACTGGATAGAGGGTTAATTGATAACAATATCTCATCAGCATAGTTATTTCCCTCCACCCTGAGTTTTAGCATTGGCCCATCAAAATCAACAGCTTTTTTTAAAATATCCTTTGAAAAATGTAATCTTGCTCCATTATCCACCCTGATATATCCTGTTTCGGCAGAACAATGGATAAAGAAACCCTGGTGAGGAGGGATAATGCTGTCTACACTATTGGTGCCGGTAGGGTTATCCTTTAGATAAACACCATAATTTCCTGCCTCCTGGTTCCAAATGTAAAGTGAGAGGTCGGTATTTCCTTCTGTCCTTATCCATCCGTTTCCTTCATCAACGTTCCAATTAAGAGAGGAAGGATAAGGGTTACCACAAAAATTAAATCCCTTATTGTCGTGCAGAGCTCCGAAACTATTAGAAGTATTAAATGACTTAACACCAGTATTCAAGTTACCGGAAAATGTTAATGTGCTTATATCCCAATTCCATATTGCAAAACCTTCCATGTCGGTACTCATTAAATAATTGGGATTAGTTATTTCATTCCACTGGCCTGTAGGTTCGTCCCATCTAATCATATACATACCTAGAAAAACCTCTGCTTTTGGGTTATCAACAGGAGCTGAGATGTAATGCCATTTATTTTCGGTAAGATAACATTCAACTGTAGCGTTTACATTACCATTGGAATGTATCAGAGAACCTGTTCCTTCACCATTGGAGTTAATATTAACTGATCCAAAATTAGCAAGTGTACCGGAAACAGTTAGGGCTTTACCGGGATTGATATGAAGAGCGGCTGCACTCTGAATTTCCAAATTATTGCATATAACAGGTGATTCAGGCGGGTTATTAATCACAGGATCGTATATTCCATTTGCAATAGTGACATTCTCTGATGAATTTGGAACAGCAATTTCTCTCCAGTTGGCTGCATTATTCCAGTCTGTATCCAATGATCCATTCCAAACAAAGGGATAACAAACAAAAGTATTGCTCAGGGCATTGGCCATTTTATCCCATCCGGTTATGTCATTCCTGAGTTTTGTTTTTTCCTGTTCAATATTAATAAACCTTCCATTTGTTGAGGTGGCATAGGCAAAACAGGGATCTGGACTGGAATTAATTAATCTGCCCTGGGTAATGGTAAAACCTCTGAGTCTAGTCCACTCTAAATCAATATGAGCAATTTTACATGAGAGTGAGGTATCCTCAATTAATAAGTTACTTTTCAAAATGGGTAAATAATCTAAATCAGGTGTTTCTGTTGTTCCATTACTGAGAATGACATATGGGTCGGAAGCTAATTTTGAAAAACCATGTAGTTGCACAAAATAGGTGTTAGTAAATTTATTTAGTAAAATATCAGTAGTTTTTTGAAAGATGGATGCTACACTATGTGACATGTCAGATATCCGGTAGTTTTCAGAACTGTCCGAACAAATGGAAGTTTTACCGTCACAATTTGAGTAGGATGATTGATTGCATCTGCTGGTTCCACTCAAACAATAAAACATGGCTTCTGTTCTTTTAAAGACATGAATTCCTTCTTTCCCGGTATTAAATTCTTTTTTCGAATGGGGGACCTGAATAACCAATGGCCTGCAATAGTTTGGGTTGTACACATACGTTCCCCAGTAATTGCTGCCGTTGTTTTTTATTACATAATAGGATTTATGTAATATTTCAGAAGTATCAGTAAAATGAACAATATCATATCCCACTACACTTGCTATTAAGCCGGCGTTTGAGTAGTTACCCATAAATATTTCATTCATCATATTTTCCCAGGAATTCAGATCTGATTCCTCAGGATCCATGTAGTCATCTCCATAGTGCCCTGGTATTGAAGAAATAATATTTGAAATCTCAATCAAGATCTGCCCGGTGTCTTCATTTACCTGTCCATAATTTACTTTTGTCCCAATCAATAACAAAAAAAGCAAAAGGAAAGACCATGACACCGTTTTTATTTTCCAGATTAACACCATACTAAATTATCTTTCAGAATTTGGATTTTACAATTAATACCTTCCCGGTGATATAAACTATATTATTATGTTCATATTGATCAAGCGGTAGAAGTTTTCCCCATCTTGACAGTAATATATGGAATGCTTTCATTGGGCTTGAGAGTATTACAGATTAATATTACTATATAGTTGAATATACGTTACATGACAATAATAGTTATTTTCGATCTAACATTCATGGTATAGTGTAATTACATATCAATTTGCTATGCGATAAGAATTTTCCTTTTCCTATAAATTGGATGGTGGATTTACTATAAACCAAAAGTCCATTATTAATCCTGCACCCACAACCATAATGCCTGTATTAAGCTTAATCAAAATAAGTAATAATGTTCAGGTTGCTGTGAAGCCTTAGTGGACGGATTGCTAAAATAAAACTCATTAGATTAAAATATTTATAGGAGAAATTACCTGCGCTTTCAATTGGGTTTATAAGGTATAATTATGTTTTGCGATCAGGAAATACTTCTTTCCCCTCTAAAACCATATCGATGGTGCCGAAAAGCATCAAGGGTATCTGTGGTTTGGGAATGAATCCTTTGTACCCTGCGAAAATAAAATCTTCTATATATTCCCATTCTACATGCATCGAAATAGCGATCATGGGTAAATCGGGATGATTTTTTTTAATTTGTAAAGCGGCTTCTAAACCATTTAGTATGGGCATGTCGATATCAATTAACAAAAGATCAGCTTCAGACAGGTTTGTATTCGTAACTAATTCCTTTCCATTTCTACAGGTATCAATAATCCTGAATTTCTTTTTTCTTGAAAGCATCACTATTATTCCTTCAATGGCGGCAGGGCTATCGTCAGCAATGATTACGTTAATTTGTTTTTCCATAAAATAATTTTCCCAAATTTACGCATAGAATAGCTAAAAGTGCGTTAGGTTAACATCAGAAATTCAGGTGGAAAACCCTGCTTTTTGTATGTGGTAAACCACATTTGATGCAGATGATGTAGTTTTAAAAGAAAAGAAACTTAACTTATTCAGACAGTCACGATTTTGTTTTTAATCGCCCAGATTATTAAACCTGCATTATTTCGCGTGTTGGTTTTCTCCATCAACCTTGATTTAGAAGATTCAATGGTTCTAAGGCTTACAAATAATTTTTCAGCGAGTTCCTTATTGGTATATCCCTTGCATATTAGGTTAAGAATTTCTAATTCCCTTTCGCTTAAGTTCAATAAGTTTTTTTTCTCTTGTATAATTTCCTGTTCTATTTCCCGCATTTCAATAATTACTGACTGAAGGAGTTCTTTTGAAAAATAATTTCCGCCGGTATACACATCCCTTATGGCCTTTTCGAGGTCCCGGGAAGGTGCTTGCTTCAGGATGAAGCCTTTTGCCCCGGCAGTTATCATCTCATAATAATATTTGCGGTCGTTGTACATCGACAAAGCAATTATATTTAAATGTGGATTAAGACTCAGTGCAATTTTAGTGGCAGTGATACCATCCATAACGGGCATATCAATATCCGTTAAAATAATATCTGCTTTAATCGACTTGATATTATCAATAAACTCCTTCCCATTTGAATATTCCCCGATAATTTCAAAATCTTTTACCTTATTGAGTAAAAGTTTAAGTCCCTCAAGTACAATGGGTAAATCTTCTATAATAATAATCCTGATCATGTTTTGCTGGTTTGAATAGTGATTTCTGCCTTTGTTCCTTTTCCCGGTATAGAATTGTATAAATATTCCCCCCCGATCTTCTGTATCCGACTCTCAATGTTCATTAGCCCAAATCCCGTTTCACTATTTTTAATTGTTGATAAATCAAATCCTCGGCCATCATCGGAAATGCAAACCTTCAGTATTTCCAAATTATGCTTAAATGAGATGCTGATTTTATTTGCATTGGCATGTTTAATCGAATTATTAATCAATTCAATAATTGACCGGTAGAGGGTAAATGAGATAATATCAGGGAGGTTTTGTTTAAAATTAGAGCGAATTTCAAATTTTAAGTCAGAAATATCTTTTAGCTTCTCCACAAATGACCTCACCGCCTGAACGATGCCATATTTCTTTAATATGTCAGGGCTTAAATTATTGGATATCTCCCTAATGCTCTGTATGGCATCCTCCAGTAAGGCATAGGTCCTCCTGATATATTCTTGCTTTTTATCCTGGTTTTCTTCTTCCAGGATGGTATGTAAATAGATCATACAGGTAGTAAGAATTGGCCCTAATCCATCATGGAGTTCCTTGGCATATCGTTCACGCTCCTTTTCTTCGGAACTAATCATCGTAATGAAATTATTTTCCTCACTTTTTCGCAGTTTTTCTTCCATCATTTTTTGATCAGTTATGTCCTCTCCTGAGCTTAGTAAACCAGTAATTTCACCTGATTCATTTTTAACTAAAGAATTAAACCACTTTATAAGCCTTCTGGAACCATCTTTCCTTATAATTTCATTTTCAAAGGTTTCCATCTCATTAACTGTTCCCTGAATGAGTTTTTTAAAATATGCTTTTGTATCTTTTACTATCTCCGGGGGAAGACAGGTTTTAAACCAATCTTTACCAAATAATTCCCCTTCAGGATATCCAAGAATTTGATATCCCTTTTTATTTAACAGTATTATTTTTCCATCTATATCCAAAGCAATGATGATATTACCTACAATATCAAGGTACTTTTCTGTTCTTTCTTTCTGAATTTTTAATTCTTCCTCTGTCATTTTCCGATCAGTAATATCTATATAAGTTCCAAGAACACCTACCACATCATCCTCAGAATTTAAAAGCGGTATTTTACTCGTTAAAAGAGTAATGATCTTACCATCTGGCGTGGTCTGCTCTTCTTCAATATTAAATTTTGGAATTTTTGACTTAATTACCTCCTGGTCATCCTTTCGATATAAATCAGCCTGATAGCGCCATCCCATTTGATAGTCATCTTTTCCAATTACATCTTTAGGTTCACTAAAACCAGCATCGTTAGCAAAGCTTGGATTACACCCCAGGTAATTGAGGTTTAAATCTTTCCAGAAAACTCTTGCAGGGATATTGTTAATAATCCTTTCAATCATTAAGTTAGAATCGATCAGAGCTGTCTCTACTTGTTTTTGATGAGTAATATCCTGCGAGATTATTTGAATGCCCAGAACTTCCTTATTCGAATTGACAATCGTAGTATAGGTACTTAAAAACCACTTTTCCTGATTGGGCAATGGGACATAGTCCTCGTAACTTATTATTTCACCGGTATTTATTGCTTTTTCAATTCTTTTAAGATAGGTATTGAATTGTTCTTCCGGGAAAAGGTCAGCGAGGGATTTGCCTACGAAATCTTCGGGAACTCCATTCAAATCCCTTGCTGCAATAGTGTTGAAAGAAATAATGGTTCCTCCAGGACTTAAATAACCTATTCCTAATCCTGCATTTTCGTGCAAAAGCCTGAATTTTTCTTCGCTTTCTTCTGCTTTCTCTTTGGCTCTTATAATTTCTAATTCATTCTGTTTACGTGGTGTAATATTGGTGCCAAAACAAGAACCACCAACAACCTGCCCATTTTGAATAATTGGATTGAATAATACTTCAATATAAATGGTACCAATATCAGTTGGAACAGCATCCTCAACTGAAAATTGCTCGTTAGCAAGTACCCTGTCGTACCTGGGTTTCCAAAAAGGCCGAAGGAATTCAGGTAGAGCCTCAATTAAACTCATTCCTGGTTCCAGGAGGACACCAAATGATTGAAAAAATTCTTGATGAAATGTTTTGTTGATATATAATATTTTATAGTTCGTGTCAAAAGCCCACATACTATTATTTGTACCCTCAATTATTGCCGTTATGTTTGCATTGGTTTTATCCGTAGCCTCCTTCGCTTTTAATAATTCGATCTCTGCCTGCTTACGTTCTGTTATGACTTCGGTATAAACAATAATCCCTCCGATAGAACCATCCGACTCATACCATGGCCGGCATTCCCAGCGTGTCCATTCAGTTGTGCCGTCTTCTCTTTCATAAACATCATCTTCTGCACTCAGTATTTCTCCTTTTAATACTTTTTGATGTACATCCCTCCATTTCTGAGGTAAATCAGGAAAAACTTCATAATGATGTTTCCCAATAATATCCTTTTCTTTTATTTTATAGTCCTCTAAATACCGCTGGCTGACATAAATATATTTTAAGTCCCTGTCGTGAACGGCCACTGCACTTCTGTTATGTTCAATAACGTAGCTCATTAAATCATAAGAATGAGAAAGCGCTTCCTCTGCTTTTTTACGTTCCACAATTTCCCCGATTAACCTTGCAGAAGATTCCAATTTTTGTTTGGCAATATCAATAATAAAAGCCGGACGTGTTTCATAGTTTCCAGTCAGCGTTTTTAGTTTATCCAATGATACTTTATATTTTTCAGCAATTTCTGCAAGTGTTTTATCATCGGTAGGAGGGTTTCCATAACCAAAATTAATCGAGCCTATTATATTATTGTTTGCCTTAATGGGTATGGCATAAATATGCAATCCTCCATGGCATTCAATATCAACAGGTAGAGGTCATCATTTAGCTGCTTATTAATTGCTGATGCGTAATATTGTCGGCAGCAACCATTCTTCTGATCAAATTATTAAAGATAGTTTCTTTGTTTTGTGAGCGGTTAATCCGATAACAAAATTCATTAAAATATCT
>JAIOZL010000059.1 GCA_021740645.1 Bacteroidales bacterium | reverse complement strand
GTAAAGCAAATCATGCAGATTGTATTTTTTTGTAAAAACTGAACCACATCCTGCTTTGTGTTCTAATACTCGCCTGTCCAAATCGCTGGTAACGCCAATATAAAGTGTCGTCCTGTTTTTATTTGACATTATGTAAACGTATCCTTCCTTCAATGTTGTTCTTTTTTTGTTTTCAGTATTAACAGACCCTGAAACAAGTTCAGGGTGACTGTAGTGTTATTTAATTGTTTGCTCTTTCTGGTTTTTCTAATAGTCATCAAATTGTGTCCATATCGATAGCCAATCCTATCCCTTCTTCCCCCTCCACTACAACCGTCATTCCGAACATGTTTCGGAATCTATCCGATGTGGTTTACTCCATCATTCTATGCCTTAATATTACCTCAGCCGTGTATTTGTCAGATAAGAACCTTGATAATTTTTCAGCAAAATACACTGATCTGTGCTGTCCTCCGGTACATCCAAAACTTATGCTCAAATGCGTAAAACCCCTTTCGAGGTAGGTTTGAACAGCCTGACCAACAATTGATTTAACCTGTATGTAGTAGTTCTCTACCGCTTGCTCTTTCTCCAAGTAATCAATAACAACCTGGTCACGACCGGTCAAAGATTTGTATTCAGGGTGTCGCCCTGGATTAGGAAGCGACCTGCAATCAAAAACAAATCCACCCCCATGGCCAGATGTGTCTTTTGGTATACCATACCTCAGGTATGAAAAACTATTGATCTCAATTTTGAGTCCCTTTTGATCGGGCTTATAAGGTCTCTCCGAAAGTTGATAAAGTAGGTTCGAAAGGGTAGGGGTTTCTAACGGAAGTTTTACTTCATTAAGGAACCATGAAACATTTTTAAGGGCATATCCAGCACTTTCAATAAAATGGGGTTTCTGCTCAAAGTTCCCCCGATACCCATATGCACCCAGCACCTGCAATAACCTTAAAAGGACAAAACCATAATAATGATTTATAAATGTTGTTGGCTCAATCTTGATCCTATGGGATAACTGATCAATATAAAATTCTAGCATCTCTTTCCTGAAATCCTCAGGTAAAGTTGCTTTCGCCTGGAATAACAATGAAGCCACATCATAATGCACCGGTCCTTTGCGTCCGCCCTGGTAATCAATGTAGAAGGGAAGTCCGTCTTTTAGCAGGATATTCCTTGATTGGAAATCACGATACATAAACCCTTTGGGCTGGGCTGTGGACAGGTAATCGAGTAAAGCTGTAAAATCGCGTTCCAGCATGTGTTCATTAAAACTGATACCTGAAGGTTTTAGAAAATAATATTTAAAATAATTTAAGTCAAATTGCTGGCCTTCTCGCCCAAACTCTCTGACCGGATAACACCATGAATAGTCAAATCCTTTATCACCTTCCACCTGAAATTGAATAAGATCTTTCAATACAGTCCTATACCAGGGTCTCATAGTGCTGAAATCTTGTGGGCTTTTCAATGAAGCAACAAGCTTAAATAAAGACTCATCCCCGAGGTCTTCCTGGAGATAGGCTCCTTCGGTGGACCGAATACCATATATTTCAGGAACCCTTAGCCCCAGACTTTTAAAATGTTTGCTGAATTGGATGAATGCTTTATTTTCTTCATAATCCTCTCCCAAAACAGCAATAGCTGCCGCTGACTTTCCTGTCAGCCGAAAATATTTACGGTTCGACCCGGAAGAAGGAAAGGGATTGATTTTGTCGGGATAGTCACCTGCCCATTGTTTAAATAATTCGCGAATGATACTTTTGTTTTGTTCCAAACTATTACTTTTTTACAAATTTATTTAAAAGATTGCAGCCTGAGTCTATAAAATATTAGCTTTTTTAAACTTCTCCATCAACAATTTAAATTGCCTAAATTGAAATAAAATATTATAAAAAACAAGGATAATTCTGTATTTTTGCCATTGGTCAAATACGACTTTCAATTTAGTTTCAATAAATAATTCTAATATTATGTCAAAGACACCCACAGATATTTTAAAGGAAGCCATTCTTCTTGAAAAAAGAGGTAAAGCATTTTATTCAAATGTAGCTGAGCAATCACGAAGTGCGGCAGCAAAGAAGATTTTTAATATGATGGCAGAAGAAGAAGATGAGCATATTAAATTTCTGGCCAAACAATTTAAGGCCTATGCGAAAGATCAAAAATTTGTTAAACCTGATGAATATCAAGAGGACCCAAATGAAGAAACAGTTTTAAAGATTTTGTCGGAGGATATCAAAAAAGAAATTACAGCTGCAAGTTTTGAGGCAGCAGCTATTTCTGCTGCTATGGACTTTGAAACAAGAGCGGTAAAAATATATTCCGACAGAGCAAAAGAAGCCACTGACCCGATGGAAAAAGAAACCTATCACATGCTGGCTGAGTGGGAAAGTGGGCATCATAGGTTGTTGCACAGGCTGAACGAGGACCTTAAGGAACAGGTATGGAATGATAACAGCTTCTGGCCTTTTTAAGTTTATTGTATTGTTTTATAAGGAATTGTCATATACTTTTTTTGAGCCGCATTTAGCGGCTTTTTTTAACTATAAAATTCAATGTGTAATTATACTATACTTGAAGTAACAGAGCACAATGCTTTGAAAGAAGGACTCTTTTGTATCAAGAATCCAAAATATCCGGGTTTTAAACTGAAGCTTGAATGGCTTAAAAAACGATTCAGCGAAGGAATGAAATTTAAGCTTTTGAAAGTGGATAATGAAGTTGCCGGTTTCATTGAATATGTACCTGCTGAAAATGCCTGGAGGCCCGTGCTTGCTGCAAATTATTTATTCATTCACTGCATTTGGGTTTATCCCAAGAAAAACTATAATCGGGGATTTGCCTCCCTGTTGATCAATGATTGTCTGGAGGATGCGAAAAAACAAAAGAAGGCAGGAATTGTGGTCCAGGTAAGTAAAGGCTCGTGGATGGCTGGAAGTAATGTATTTGTTAAAAATGGCTTTACATCAGTTGGTGTGAAGGATCGCTTTGAATTGATGGCCTTTAAGCTTGATGAACATGCTGCAAACCCGGCCTTTGTCAATTGGGAAGAAAACCAGTCGAAGTATAACGGATTAAATCTGGTTTATGCCCATCAGTGCCCCTTGTTTATTAAGTCGGTAGATGAAATGAAGCAAACTGCTGCTTCTGTTGGAATGGAGTTAAAGGTGCATTTATTGAATACTGCCGGGGAAGCCCGGGAAGCCCCTTCAGGATATGGGGTTTATAGTCTTGTGTATAATGGTCAGTTGCTGGCAGACCACTACATTAGCAATACCCGTTTTAAAAATATTCTCAATAAAGAACTTTAGATGCAGACTTTTGCAGAAAATGTTAATCATTTTAACAGTAAACTGATAATTGAAACTCCCTTGCCAAATGGGGTTGGGGTGATGAACCCCTTTAGCGATCCAAAGGTTTATAATTTAGCGACTCAGTTTTACAGGAAATATTATCATGATCATAAAATACGTAAGCTGATCCTGGGAATTAATCCGGGGAGGTTGGGCGCCGGATTAACTGGAATTCCTTTTACCGACCCGGTTAAACTGCTGGAAGATTGTGGCATTCCCAACCAATTGAAAAAAGTGAAAGAACCATCGGCAGGATTTATCCATGATATGATATATGCTTTTGGTGGCCTTGAACACTTTTATACAAAGTATTTTATAAACTCTGTTTGCCCCCTGGGGTTTACGTTCAATGGAATCAATTATAATTATTACGACTCAAAACAACTGGAATCAGCCATAAAGCCTTTTATTATTAAATCCCTCAGGCAATTATTGGCCTTTAATGTAGATTCTTCTGAGTGTTTTTGTTTAGGCAATGGTAAAAATTTTAAATTTTTAAAAAACCTGAATAATGAAATGCATTTTTTTAAAAAAGTGACACCTTTGCCTCACCCCAGATGGATCGTACAATATCGGCAGAAACAATATCAGTATTTCATCCATGAATTTATAGCAACTTTGAAGTAATATTAGGGAAGATGGATAAAATTTGTGCGTTAAATTGCACAGCTTTTATAAATTTGCAATCCTTATTTAAAAACAAATAATACCAAAATGAAAAAGCTAATTGAATGTGTTCCGAATATCAGCGAAGGCCGCGATAAAAATATTATAAAGCAAGTTACGGATGTAGTAGAAACGGTTGAAGGAGTTCGGCTGATAGATGTTGACCCGGGAAAAGCAACAAATCGTACAGTAATAACTTTTGTTGGTACTCCTGATGAAGTTTGTGAAGCTGCCTTCAGGGTTGTAAAAAAAGCTGCGGAGTTAATCGATATGAGCAAGCATAGTGGGGCTCATCCTCGTTTTGGTGCCACGGATGTTTGCCCGTTGGTACCCGTTGCCAATATTACCATGGAGGAAACTGTGGAATATGCACGGAAATTGGCTAAAAGAATAGGTGAAGAATTAGGAATTCCAAACTATTGCTATGAGTTTGCTGCTTTTAAGCCCGAACGTCGAAACCTGGCGAGTTGCCGTGCTGGTGAATATGAGGCTGTAAAAGAAAGGATAGTTACAGAACAATGGAAACCTGATTTTGGGCCTGCAGAATTTACAGAGAAAGTAAAAAAATCCGGTGTTACAGCAGTGGGTGCAAGAAATTTTTTAGTGGCCTACAATGTAAATTTGAATACTACATCCACCCGAAGAGCAAACTCAATTGCTTTTGATGTGCGTGAAAGAGGAAGAAACAAGAGAGAAGGACACCCGATTACAGGTAAAATTGTTAAAGATGAAAAAGGAAATCCCGTAATGATTCCCGGAATGCTTAAATCTGTGAAAGCTATTGGATGGTTTATAGAAGAGTATGGAGTGGCACAGATATCCATGAACCTTACTGATATTACAGTCACTTCTGTTCATGAAGCATTTGATGCAGTAGTGAAGAGCGCAACATCCAGGGGAATTCGGGTTACCGGATCTGAACTTGTAGGAGTTATCCCACTTAAAGCTATGCTGGATGCCGGAAAACATTACCTGAAATTACAACAACGATCAATAGGGATCCCTGACAGGGAGATCATAAAAATTGCAGTGAAATCTCTTGGTTTGGATGAGCTGGGGCCTTTTGACCCGGATAAGAAGATCATTGAATATATCCTGGAGGATAAATCACAAAAGAAGCTGGTTGATATGACAGTAGAAGGCTTTACTTATGAGACAGCATCTGAGTCCCCTGCACCAGGGGGAGGGTCTATCTCAGCAACTATGGGAGCAATGGGAGCTGCATTAGGTACTATGGTGGCTAATCTTTCTTCCCATAAAAGGGGATGGGACGAACGCTGGGAAGAATTTTCCGACTGGGCCGAAAAAGGGAAGTATTACCAGGAACAACTGCTAAAAATGGTAGATGAAGATACCAATGCATTTAATAAAATAATGGATGCTTTTGGGTTGTCCAAAAATTCAGATGAAGATATTAAAGTGAGGAACAAAGCTATTCAGGAAGCTACCCGCTATGCCATTGAGGTGCCCTTTAAAGTAATGGAATTATGCTACCAATCGATGGAGGTGGCCAAAGCAATGGCTGAATTTGGTAATCCCAATTCTGTATCTGACGCAGGAGTGGGAGCTATAGCAGCCCTTGCAGGGGTTAAGGGTGCGTACTTAAATGTAAAGATCAATACTGCTGATTTGGAGGATAAGGAATTTGTAAAAGATATCGTTGCTAAAGGAAAGGCCCTGCAGGAAAAAGCGGCCGGATTGCAAAAGGATATTCTTGATATTGTTGATCAAAAAATGAAATAAAGTAATTGTTTGCTAACCTGTAAAAGGATTACTTTTTAGTATTTTTGTTTGATGTATGATAAGGAATTTTCAAGTTATTTTACATTAAAAGAGGCTTATTTCGATCATTTCAGCCAGTTACATGGAATTGGCCATACCTACCGTGTAATGATGTTGTCTCACTTTCTTGCTGACAGTTTCCATAACAAATATCTTTATAAAATGTCTATTGCCTCTGCATTTGTTCATGATATGGCAAGAAAACATAATGGATATTGCACTGATCATGGAAAGTGGGCTGCCGACAAGAAGATTCCTGTATTTTCAGAACTTTTTATTAAGGCTGGAATAGACGAGTGCGATATATATTGGATAAAAAAAGCAGTTGAAAACCATTCCGTTTCCATTGAATTTAAGAAAAATGAACCCGCATTTCTCCTTACGGCCTTGTTAAAGGATGCGGATGCCCTTGACCGGATAAGGTTGGGTGAATCGAATCTTGATAAAGGTTTCTTACGATTGGAACAAAGTCATTTGCTTATTTCTTTTGCAAAGGAATTTTATCGTCAAAATCAAACTGTAAATTTTTGTAGCTTTACCGAAGTTTTAACAAAAGCAGAATTACTATACCTTAAATTTATCAGGAATGATCAGACACATTGCCATGCTCCGCCTCAAAGAGTATGAGGATAAAACCCGAAAGTTAGAGAATGCATTAAAATTAAAAAAAGCCATCGAGGACCTGAAAGTATATATTGATGGCGTGAAGTATATTGAAGTAGGCCTGAATTTCAACACAAAGCCGGCGGCTTATGATCTGGTTTTAACGGCTACGTTCGAAACAGAGGATGATCTTGAAATATATCGCATGCATCCTGAACATAAAAAACTAATGGTGTTTTTGAAAACAGTCACTAGTGAAACAGCTGTGGTGGATTATGAAATTTAGTTGACAACATTTAAGTGCTTTATATTGTCTTGTCAAAAAAAAACAAAAACAATTGAATCGATACGTTTTATTTCTTCTCTTTATAGTGTCCTTTTTACTGGACTCCTGCGTTGAAAAAGAGCTGGATTTTAGCAGCATTAAATCTCAAAACTGGGAGTCGAAATGGGCTATTCCGCTGATTGACTCTAGGCTAACATTAGAAGATTTCCTGAATGACACCACAGGAATTATAAACACCAATGAAAATGGATTGATTACCCTTGTGTACCAAAGTGAAGAACTGATTTCTTTTGGCGCCGGGCAAATAACAGCTATCCCTGACCAGGAAAAATTGGAGAATAAAAATTTTGATCTTCCACTAATCCCACCTGGAATTTCAGGCGAAGTACCCGTGCAGTTTTCGTTTACCTTTGAATTGGAGGAAGAGGGTTTACGGATTGATAGCATCATTTCCAAATCAGGATATTATCATTTTAAGGTCATTACAAATCTTAATAGGGATGTTGCCAATGCCAACTTTACTGTTCCAAATTTTGTGAGGATCGACAATGGCCAGCCACTAAATTTTCCATTCGATTTTAGTAATCCGGAGGGGCTGGAATTATTGGAACGAGATACTTTAATCGATTTAAGTAACTATATTCTGGTATTTGATCACGCTTTCTCTGACACGAATGAAGTGGTCATAAACTGTATTGTATATTTTGAGGGAGATGAAAATCCGGTGAACAACCCTTACTTTATTACCATTGATAACGCTTTTACCGACCTTGATTTTTATCGCTTTTATGGATACGCCGGACACCGCTCAATCAGTATGGATGATACCATTAGCCTAAGCCTCTTTAATATTAATGATGCCGGAAGTTTCTCGTTTGGTGAAGGGAGTGTGAAGTTGACCATTGATGTACTTAATTCATTTGGTTTGCCAGTTTTATTGGATATAACAACATTTAGAGCTTACCATGGGGGAAGTGAGCCCGATAGTGTGGATGTATGGATATTCGGACAGGGGAGCCCATCTGTAATAGAGCTAAACAGCCCCAATATTAACCAGGTTGGAGAATATGCTTTTACCGAAGTAATCACCGAAAACTCCAATATTAATGAAGTACTGGATATTTCCCCGAATAAAATGTACGTCGAAATACTTGGTGACTTGAATTACGATGAGAATCCTGATAATACCAACTTTGTATTGGATACCAGTGCTATAAAAATTGACCTGAGCCTTGAGCTTGAATTGTTTGGATCTGCTGAAAATTTTAAAATAGCAGACACAGTGGATTTTAATATGAATAACCTTGATGAAATTGAATCTCTTGTTTTCGTGGTGAGTGTGAATAATGGCTTCCCAATAAATGCCGAAGTTCAACTTGAATTTGTGGATTCGGTTTACAATGTGGTACAAACGCTTTTGCAGAATAATGAAATGTTAATGTTGGCAGCCCCTGTGAGCAGTGCCCCGGATTATAAAGTAATCTTTCCCACAAATAAAGTCACGGAAATTGAAATTATAGGCGAAGAATTAAAAAACCTGCAGATGGCCAGGAAAATATTAATTACTGCTATTTTATCAACTACCTCTGGACAGGTAGTAAAAATATATGATGATTATGATATTACACTTCAATTAGGAGCAAAAATAGGTTTAAGTTTTTGATGTATTAGAAACAGATGGATCATTTAAGAGTACATAAATATATTTGGGCAGTTGTTCTTCTATTGATGGTGCTGTGTTTACCAGTTAAGCTATCTTCCCAGGTTTCAAGATCTGTATATTTTCTGCAACATTTACCTGAATCTAATATTGTAAACCCATCCTTTCACCCGGATAAAAAGTTCTATATAAACTTACCCATTATCTCTTCATTTTATATCGGCTTCGAAAGTCCATTTTCTTTTAAGCAACTTACGGAGAAGTGGGAGGAAGGAGATTCTCTATATATTGACAGAGAGGCGGTGATGGGAACACTTAATGAAAAGAATTATTTCTCCTTCGAATTATACAATGAACTTGGCCGGATTGGGTTTGGTGCCGGACGTCATTATTTTCATGCAAGTATTGCAAAAGTATTTTCTACAAAGTTTTCATTCGAAAAAGAATTATTTGCCCTGCTGCTTTATGGTAACGCAGACGAAAGGTTCTTTGGGAAAAGGGCTCAACTGGACCGGTCGGGGTTAAATATGAGCTCATACCATGAATTTTCTTTGGGTTATTCTTATAAAATCAATAACAAACTCGCCGCCGGAACCCGACTTAAATATTTAAATGGTTCTTTTAATATCTGGACAGAAAAAGCAGAATTTATGCTGTTTACTGATAATCAACCCAACTTTGCCATAACCGCATCTTCAGATATAATTTTAAGAACATCTTCCACTATTAGCGATTTCGATAATATGATCGACCAGATTGAAGGATATAAGTGGTTTGATTTATCAGGTAACCATGGATTAAGCATTGACCTGGGATTAAAATATAATCCGCAGCCAAATTATGAATTAAGTGCGAGCGTAGTTGATATAGGAAAAATTAAATGGCAGGAAAATGTAAAAAATTATGTCTCTGCTAACCCGGGCAAGGAATTTACTTTTACCGGATTTGATATCAATGATTTTATCAACGAAGGCCAATTCACAGATTCGATAAGTTTTCTGGATACCCTTTCTAGTCATTTTAAGCTTGATAAAAACTATGAAGCATATACTTCTCATTTAAATCCGAAAGTTTATATCGGAGGTTTATGGCGTTTAAATTCAAGCAACGAATTGGGTGTTTTACTTCGGACAGATATTGCCGAACGCCGCATCCAACCCTCATTTACTATTAATTATACACATCGATTTGGAAACTGGATGGCGCTTTATGGCAACTACAGTATTATTTCAAGGAATTTTGCCAATATAGGCTTTGGGCTAAGTTTGAAAATGGGCCCGGTTCAGTTTTACGTTCTTAATGATATGGCTTACGCGATCATTAAACCCGCTGAGGCAAGGAATTACAACCTGCATTTTGGAATGAACTTCATTTTTGGGAAGCTGAAAAACCCAACAGATAAGCAAGGCCCTGATCCATCAAATACGGAATAGTTACTTAATTAAATGACATTGATCTTAAATCGAATAAATTACAATTGCTTATTAATTAGTTTTATAAAACAGAAATTTTAACATCTGTTAACATAAAATTTTTCTTTCATACAATGGAATTGATTGTAGCTTAACAAATTTTATTACAATTAATTTTTATTATTGAAAAAGTAACGAGAATTTTGTAGCGAACAATTAAGAAAAAATATTATGCTTGGATTAATTATTTTCCTGCCCATATCGTTTACCCTCATTGCGGTTTTTGCATGGCCTATTTTCCAAAAGGCAGGGCTTCCCGGATGGAAAACCCTGATACCCTTTTATAACCTTTATCTATGGTTACAGATTATCAATAAGCCATTATGGTGGTATATTTTTATCATTATACCCTTTATTAATGTTTTTATGATCATGTTAATGATTGTTGAACTGGTAAAGTGTTTTAATAAGCATTCCCTGTGGGAGCAAGGACTGGGTGTAATATTACCCTTTGTATATTTGCCCTACCTGGGCTTGTCGGCCAATGAAAAATATATTGAAATTGATAAACGAAAGAAAATTAAAAAGACCTGGGCCCGAGAGTGGGTTGATGCCATAATATTTGCCGTAATAGCGGCAACCATTATCAGAACCTTTTTAATTGAAGCCTATACCATTCCTACTTCCTCTATGGAAAAGTCTTTGCTTCGCGGTGACTTTTTATTTGTAAGCAAAATAGCTTTTGGCCCCAAGATTCCTAATACACCTATAGCTTTTCCATTTGTGCACCATACCATGCCCATGTCGAAGGATCGTAAATCGTTTGTGGAGTGGATCAAATTATCCTATTTCCGTTTTCCCGGATTGTCAAAAATTAAAAATAACGATGTAGTCGTTTTTAATTATCCGGAAGGGGATACCGTGTCAAGTGTATTCCAGAGCAATGTAAGTTATTACAGGTTAGTAAAAGAGTTTGGACGGAACAACGTATGGCGGAATCAACGAAAATTTGGAAATATTCAATATCGTCCGGTCGACAAACGTGAGAATTATATTAAACGGTGCATTGGTATACCCGGTGATACCTTGCAAATTATTGATCAGGATGTTTATATCAACGGTTCAATTCTTGATTTCCCCCCAAATGGTCAGTTTAAATACGAAGTATTGGCCCCTAAAGGAATCAATTCTGATTTCAGGGACGAGATGGATATTTCTGAAGAAGATTATAACTATTGGAAAAGGGATCCGCAACATCAGTTGGCCCTGTCGAAGACGGTAGCAGATGAATTGGCTCAAAGACCATCTATTCAACTGGTAAAACCATCTATGGAACCTAAAGGGGAATGGACTCCCTATTTGTTTCCTTTTGATGAGCGTTATCCATGGAATGTAGATAATTATGGCCCCATATATATTCCCAAAAAAGGTGTTACTATTGATTTAAATACTGAAAACCTTCCTTTTTATAAGCGCTTGATCACGGTGTATGAAGGAAATAAGCTTGACGTTAAGGATAACCAGATTTTTATCAATAACGAATTAGTGAATACCTATACCTTTGGAATGGATTACTATTGGATGATGGGGGACAATCGTCATAATTCAGCAGATTCAAGATTTTGGGGATTCGTACCTGAAGACCATGTGGTTGGAAAGGCCTCATTTGTATGGTTGTCGCTTGATCCTGACAAAAGTTTATTTGAAGGTAAAATCAGGTGGAGCAAGTTGCTAAGGGTCATCAGATAAGTATTTATATCGTTTTTTATCTGAAAAATAATTAAAGATTTATACTTTTGCGAAATTCATCAGGTGATGAGAATTCCCTGATGAATTTTATTTTTATGAAAACATCAATTCAATTATTATGAAAAAAGCAGAAATTTATACTGATAAGGGAGTAATGCATGTAACTTTTTATGAGGAAGATGCTCCAAATACAGTAAAAAACTTTATCGACTTGTCAAAAAAAGGCTTTTATGATGGCCTTACCTTTCATAGGGTAATTCCTGATTTTGTTATTCAGGGTGGATGCCCAAACGGAACGGGTGCCGGAGGCCCGGGATATACGATTAAATGTGAATTGGATGGGGAAAACCAGTATCATGATAAAGGGGTATTATCAATGGCACATGCAGGCAGGGATACCGGAGGCTCTCAGTTCTTTATTTGTCATAATCGTGAGAATACCCAACACCTGGATAGAAATCATACTGTATTTGGTAAAGTTATTGAAGGTGTCGACGTAATTGATGAAATCCGTCAGGGTGATGTTATTCAAAAAATTGTAATACTTGATAAATAGAACTTACCAGATGAAAAAAATAACCAAAGCTGCATTTTTCGTAACATTATTGGTATTTCTTTGTGCAACTTCGTATGCGGGAGGAAAAGGATTCTCAGGGGTCATCACCTATAAAATTACATTTGATAATCCTGATCTGGATGCACAAACTCTTGCTATGATGCCAAAAACCCTAACTGTTAAAATAAAAGGAGATAAACTTCGGACTGAAATTAGTTTTGGTATGGGGAAAACAGTTGTTATTTATAATGGTGAAGAAAATAATGGAGCTACTTTAATGGATATTATGGGTCAGAAATATGCCATTAAAATGACGACAGAAGAAATCGATAAAGAATTGGCAGAAGCCCCAAAAGTGGAAGTTGTTTTGGAAAGTGAAACGAAGGATATTGCCGGATATAGCTGTAAAAAAGCATTAGTAAAACCTATTGATAAATCCAAAGCTGATAATCCTGATATTGTGGTGTATTATTCAGATGATTTGGGTAGCGGGCAATTAAATAAAATAAACCCAATGTATAAAGATATTGATGGGGTTTTGATGGAATATATAATGGAAGAGAATAATATGAAAATGAAATTTGAGGCCCTGAAAGTGGAAAAGAAAAAACTGGGGGATGATGAATTTGAAATTCCGGAAGGATACAATATTGTTACTGAATCGGAGTTTGAGACTATGTTTGGTGGATTTTAAAATAAAATAAGAAATTAACGCAAAAAGTCCCCTTATCCAGGGGACTTTTTGTTTGTAATCATATAAAGAGGATTTATTACTTTTGCATCCTTAAATTAAAATACTGAATGGCAAAAAAAGCAAACAGCTTTCATGAAAAATCTCAGGCAAAGCCGAAACCATCAGCAAAAAAGAAAAAGCGGGCTCCAATCTTAAAATCGATAAAGAACTTTTTTAAAGATGAAAGGATCTGGAAAATATTTGGCTTGTTTCTAATCCTTTTTGCAGTAGTTTTATTATTTGCGCTTACTTCTTACTTTTTTACCTGGCAAAGTGATGATTATTTAAAGCCAGGTGATCAGGCCAGGAACTGGATTGGTACCGTGGGGAGGGGTATTTCTAAACTTTTCATCGAACGCTGGTTTGGGATTGCTTCCTTTGCATTTGTTCTCATATTTTTCATATTTGGAGTAAAACTTCTTTTTAAATCTACTCTTATTCCACTCTGGAAACTAACACGTATTTCCTTTCTTATTATCATTTGGCTGTCGCTGACTTTTGGTTTTTTATGGCATAATCATGATACGCTCTCAGTTCTGGGAGGAGAGTTTGGAAAAGTTTATTCGCGCTTATTAATAAGCTACCTTGGCAGGTTAGGAACCGGATTACTATTATTATTTTCACTCCTTAGTTACCTGATCTTTAATCATAATTTTTCTTTTGGATTTGTTAAGAAAATAAAATTTGGCGGAATAAAAAAAAATAACAGCCGAAAAGCTGCTTCAGGCCAGCCAAAGGAGGATCTTTACAATACTGTAGAATATTCAGTAGATGAAGAACCAGATGAGCAGGTGGGTTTTGAGGATGATGATACGGAGAGCCGCGATCACACAAAGCCAAAAAGTCATATTGTTGTAGAATCTTCTGTCCCTGAGAAAGAAATTAAGGAAGAACCTGAAAGTGATATTGAACTAACCATTGAAGTTCCAAAACCATCGGAAGAGATCAATGATAAAGAGGAGGAGGAAAAAGATGAAATGGAGAAGCATGGACTGGATGAACCTTACGATCCCAGGCTCGATCTTCCTCATTATAAGTTTCCACCGCTTTCGTTGCTTGAAATTCATGGAAGTGATGAAATTAAGGTTGAAAAGGATGAGCTTGAAAGAAATAAAAACAGGATTGTAGAAACACTGGAAAACTACTCCATTCAGATAAAGAAGATAAAAGCAACCATAGGGCCTACAGTAACTCTTTATGAAATTATTCCTGCGCCCGGTATCCGGATATCAAAGATTAAAAGTTTGGAAGACGACATTGCATTGAGTCTTGCAGCATTAGGGATCAGGATCATAGCCCCCATCCCCGGGAAAGGAACTATAGGTATTGAAGTCCCCAATTCAAACCCTGATATTGTTTCGATGCGGTCTGTATTAGCTTCTGATAAGTTTCAGCATAATAAGTATGAGCTGCCCTTTGGGATGGGAAAAACCATCAGCAATGAAAGTTTTGTGGCTGATCTTACCAAAATGCCTCACATCTTAATGGCCGGAGCTACCGGACAGGGGAAATCCGTAGGATTAAATGCTATTATTGCTTCCCTGCTTTATTGGAAACACCCCTCTGAGTTAAAGTTTATCATGGTGGATCCGAAGAAGGTTGAGTTAACTCTTTATTCAAAAATTGAACGTCATTTCCTTGCTAAACTACCAGATTCAGAAGAGGCAATTATTACGGACACACGAAAAGTTGTCCGGACTTTAAATTCATTGAGTATCGAAATGGATAATCGTTATGAACTATTAAAGGATGCCCAGGTAAGAAATATCAAAGAATATAATGTAAAGTTTAAACAAAGAAAACTCAGCCCTCTACATGGCCATCGTTTTCTTCCATATTTTGTCCTGGTTATTGATGAGTTTGCTGACCTGATTATGACTGCCGGGAAAGAGATTGAAGTTCCAATAACACGGCTTGCACAATTGTCAAGGGCTGTTGGTATCCATTTAATAATTGCCACTCAGCGCCCATCAGTTAATATTATTACGGGTTCAATTAAGGCTAATTTCCCGGCACGTATTGCATTTAGGGTAATTTCAAAAATCGACTCCAGGACTATTCTGGATTCAGGAGGTGCCGACCAATTGATCGGTAGGGGTGACATGCTTATGTCCAGTGGTAGTGATCTGTTACGCTTGCAATGTGCTTTTATTGACACCCCGGAAATTGACAAAGTAACTGATTATATCGGATCCCAACGAGCCTACCCTGATGCCTATCATTTACCCGATTTTCAGGATGAAGAAAGTGAAGGTGTCGGAGAATTTAATCCTTCGGAAAGGGATGAACTTTTTGAAGATGCAGCCCGGATTATAGTTCAGACCCAACAAGGAAGCACTTCTTTGCTCCAACGAAAGCTTAAGTTGGGATATAACAGGGCTGGCAGGATTATCGACCAGCTTGAGGCCGCGGGAATCGTGGGGCCTTTTGAGGGAAGTAAAGCCCGTGAAGTAAAAATTGCAAATGAAGTAGCATTGGAACAATTTTTGAAAGATTTAGAGCAAATTTAAAATTATGAGATACCTACTAATATTATTTCTTATCCTTTCACTTTTCTCTTTTACAACAGCGCAGGATGTGGAGAAAGGGGATAAAAAATCGATGGAATTACTCGATAAACTTACAGCTAAAACAGAAAGTTATAAAACAATAGAAGTTGATTTCACCTATAAAATGTTGAATGAGGAAGCAGATATAGATGAAACAACACAAGGTGTATTAAAGATCATGGGAAATAAATACCGCCTGAATATTGCCGGACAGGATGTAATCAGTGATGGAGAAACAGTTTGGACATATATCCCTGATGCCGACGAGGTTCAAATAAATTCCGTGGAAGATTCAGAGGAATCGATTACTCCTAATAAACTTCTTTTATCCTATAACGACGATTATAAGTCAAAGTTTATTAAAGAAACCTTCCAGTATGGTGCTACTGTAAATGTGGTGGATTTAACCCCATATGAAGGAAAAACCTATTATAAGGTCAGGCTGGTAATTGATGCAGCGAAAGACCAGCTTTACGAAATTACCATATTCGATAAAAATGGAAGTACATATTCCTATATTATCAATAAATTTATCGCGAATCCTGATATTCCTGAATCAGAATTTACCTTTAACGAGAAAGATTTTCCCGGAGTAGAGAAAGTTGATATGCGTTAGGGTGATTGAAACCATTTTTTCCCAACCGATACATTCTGGAAATAGAAATAGATATTAACAAAGCTACTCTTGATAACTTTTGCTGAAACCCTTTACTAGCAAAGGTTTCTTTACATACTTTTGTCGAAAATAGGTGGATTATGCCCGAAAAATATACAGAGGATAATATACGATCATTGGAATGGCGCGAGCATATCCGAATGCGTCCAGGTATGTATATCGGAAAACTGGGTGATGGCGCCTCACAAGACGATGGAATTTATGTGCTAATTAAGGAAATCATTGATAATGCTATCGATGAGTTTGTAATGGGTAATGGCCGGATTATAGATGTTTCCATTGAAGATAAAATGGTGATGATAAGAGATTATGGCCGTGGAATCCCCTTAGGGAAAGTTTTGGATTGTGTGTCAAAGATTAATACCGGAGCCAAGTACGACTCGAAAGTATTTAAAAAGGCAGTGGGATTAAATGGAGTTGGATCGAAGGCAGTTAATGCCTTATCTTCTTATTTCAAAACCCAATCGGTAAGGGATGGAGAAACCAAGATTGTAGAATTTTCGCAGGGTAAATTACTAAAAGAGCATACGGAAACTTCAACAGACGAAAAGGACGGTACTATTGTTACTTTTGAGCCGGATAGTGAAGTTTTCGGGAATTACCATTTTATTAATGAATATGTTGAAAAGCTATTGTGGAACTATGTTTTCCTTAACAGAGGCTTAACAATTAAATATAACGGGGAAAAATTTTATGCCAAGAATGGTTTGCAGGATCTCCTGGAAAGAAATATCAACGGTAACGGCCCAACTCTCTATCCTATTGTTCATATTGAAGAAGGTGATCTTGAATTTGCTTTTACACATAGTACGAAGCAATATGGCGAGGAATATTATTCCTTTGTAAATGGCCAGCATACCACACAGGGGGGAACCCATCAGGCGGCCTTTAAAGAGGCCATTGTAAAGACTATTCGTGAATTTTTCGCAAAGGACTTTGATACCAGTGATATCAGGCAATCAATTCTTGCGGCCATTAGTTTAAAGGTTTCTGAACCCATTTTTGAATCTCAAACCAAAACTAAACTTGGTTCACAGCACATGGAGCCAGGAGGACAAACCGTAAGGAATTATATTCACGATATCGTAAAAAGAAACCTGGATAACTATTTGCACATTAATCCCGAAATTTCAGAAGAACTTTACAGGAAAATTCTTCAATCGCAGCGGGAAAGAAAAGAGCTGGACGGAATTAAGAAACTGGCCAGGGAAAGTGTAAAAAAAGCCAGTTTGCATAATAAGAAGTTGCGTGATTGTAAAGTACATTATAATACCAACCACGAATTAAGACTTGATTCTACCATATTTATAACGGAGGGTGATTCTGCAAGCGGCTCGATCACAAAATCACGTGATGTGAAAACACAGGCTGTTTTTAGTTTAAAAGGAAAACCCTTAAACTGTTATGGCTTAAGTAAAAAGATCGTTTATCAAAACGAAGAATTTAATCTGTTACAAGCGGCGCTGAATATAGATGAAGATCTCGAAAACCTGAGATATAATAATATTGTAATCGCTACTGATGCTGACGTGGATGGGATGCACATTCGGTTATTATTACTCACATTCTTTTTGCAATTTTATCCCGATCTTGTAAAAGCTGGACACATATATATCCTTCAAACTCCTCTGTTCAGAGTAAGAGATAAAAAAACAACCGACTATTGTTACAGCGATGAAGAAAAGAACACAGCTCTTTCTAAATTGTCCGGAAAGCCTGAAATTACTAGGTTTAAGGGTTTAGGTGAAATTTCCCCTAATGAATTCAAACATTTTATCGGGTCTTCCATTCGACTTGATCCTGTATTGCTTCAGCGTGAAACTTCATTGAAAGAGATCATGTCGTTTTATATGGGAAAAAATACTCCTGAACGCCAGACATTCATTATTGATAACTTGCGTGTGGAAGATGATCTTATAGAAGAAGCCAGGGTAGCTTAAAGGTTTACTTTTGAATCGTGATTAATGTTTTGTTGGGTAAAATGTAATTGTATATTTCATTCACATCCTTGTTTTTCAAAGAAATGCATCCCAGTGTCCAGTTTTGTTTAATTCCAATTAACATGTCCATTTTCTCAGGGACACCATGTATTCCAACTTCTCCTCCAATGCTGGCATTTAGAGGAATCTTCCCCTTTCTTTTTGCTTCATTATGTTTTTCTCTTGAATCATCAGTTGGATAATTGAGCCAAAGAAATTTGCTCCACTTTTTATGTGGATATTTTGATCGAATTAGAAAGGATCCTTCCGGAGTACAGCCATCTCCCTCCATTAACTTGTCATCCACTGGATTGCCCCCAAAAACAACCGGATATTCTTTGATAACTATCGAATCGGTTCTTAAGGTCAATTTATATTCTGACTTGTCAATTAAAACAAAAATATCGTCCGGGTTAATATTAAGGTTGGAAATTAGAGTAGGAAGTTCCTTGTCATAATTAAAATATGATCCTTTGTCATACTTGCATGAAAGGGTGATGATCAAGGGAATCAGAAGAGTCAAAAATATCCTCATGCATAAAAAACATAAGGATTTGGTTTTTAGTATGGATGGCTC
>JAIOZL010000022.1 GCA_021740645.1 Bacteroidales bacterium | reverse complement strand
TTTCGGATAAGTATATTTTGCAATCTTCGTCCGTTTTAAAGCGTTCAGCAAACTGTATGAGATTTTGACCTCTGAATATTTCCATATTTCTGTTGATTTTCAGGATGCTAAGATATGAAATTAAATGATGACCTCTAAAGATTTAATTCCTATAACATCTTTAACTTTCCAGTTATTATTTTCGAAAAATTCAACTGCAAGTACAATTACCTCCTCATTCAATAAACGATAAATTTTTTCAATGGAATAGGAGTATATATTTTCAACGAGTTCCATTTGGGCTAACTCCATTGCATTTGAAGCTAAAAACTCCGACCGGAATATGTTTTTTCTTAAATCTTCCAGCGCTTTTTCTCTTTCCGTCACATCTATTACTGTCGAAAGGACTACATTTTTTTCTTGCAGGCTAATGTTATTTGAAAATATTTCAAGAGCAAGTAACGAGCTGTCCTTTTTTTTAAAGTGATAAATATTTTGCTTACCACTTATTGAGGCAAGTGTTTTAACATTTGCTGAATTATTATTTATGTCAGGAAAAATTTCCTTAATATCTTTACCTATGATTTCAGGCTTATCTGCATCTATCATTTCCTGAAAAACCTGGTTCAATTCTAAAATTTCGCCACTCTGATCATGAATAAAAATTCCTGTTCCTGAATTTTCAAAAATGGTCCTAAGCTGCTTTTCACTCTCAGTAAGTTTTATTTCGGCAAGTTTCCTATCTGTTATATTCCTTGATATAAATAATATCCGGTTACCTTTGAGTAATTTGGCCAAACTTTCAATATACTGCCATTCATTTTTTTTATTTTTTATCCTGAATTCCAGTTTTTCGGTATACTCCTCTTCGTTTTTATTAAATAAATTTTTAAGTTTATATTCTAAATACCGTTTTAATATTCCCAAAAGGAAAGGTTTGTCATCCGGATGAATAAAGTCAAAAGCAGGTTTGCCAATCAAATCATCATCCTCATAGCCCAATTTTCTAAGGTGGGAGGGGCTAGTATAGATGTATTTTGGATTTATATTAAAGGTGGCAATAGCGATAAGATCATCTGTATCTTTTGTAATTTGCTCATATAACCTTTTGTTTTCTTTCAAGTCTTTGATAAGGGCATCCTTTTCATTAAGTTCCGCCTTAAGGATGGTATATTTTTCTTTTATATCCATATCATATCATTTAGAAAAAGTTATTCATCTTGTTCCTATGCTATAGGAAAACTATTGATCTTCCAGCTTTTTAATTCGTTCACGTAATTCCTTTATTCTGAATTCTCTTCCAATGAATAGATTATTGAACTTTTCAAGTTCTTTATTTTTCTCTTCCAGTTCTTTTGTGCGTTCTTTAACCAGTTGTTCAAGCTGATCACGGTATTTTGATAACTCCAATTCTGTTTTCTTTCGTTCTGAAATATCTCTAACCACACCTATAACCGCAAAACCAATGTCGAGGTTTAAAGCTTTAACTGTAAATTCACAATCTTTTGTAGTCCCGTCTTTGCAAATTACCCTTGCTTCATAATTGTTTGGAGAACCTGCCCCAACAACTCTCTGCTGACCGTATTGATAAATCCTTTCCCTGTCGTCGGGATGAATCAGGTCCCATATATTGGCATTTTGAATATCCTCCCTTGAATAACCAGATAACTCGTGCACTTTATTATTCACGAAAATAAACTTGTCATTCTGATAAATGTATATGCCATCGTAGCTATTTTCAACGATAGCTTTATACTTTTCTTCACTTTGCCTTAAGGCTTCCTCAGCTTTTGTTTTTTCAGTAATATCTTCGCCTGAACTCAATAAACCGACAACTTCTCCACTGTCAGAAGTTAAAACAGAATTATGCCAGGCAATTAGTCTTTCCTCACCTTTCTTTGTATAGGCATGGTTTACAAAGTACTCGATGTTGTCAGCATTACCTTCCATGAGATTGTAAAAAGCCTTTTTGGTTTTATGCTTACTATGTCCTGGTATGAAATGTTCAAACCAGTCTTTGCCAAGAATTTCTTGTTGATCAAATCCTAAAACTTCACATGTCTTAGCATTAGCCATTGTCACTTGCCCCGCTCGGTTAAGTGCTATAAACATTACGCCTGCTATATCAAGATAATGTTTAGATTTTTGCTTTTCAGAAAGCAAAATGCGGTTAAGCTCTGAGAGAAGTGCATTATTTTGAGCAATTTCCTGGTCTTGCCTCTTTAGCCTCTCGCTTTGATAAATCAACTTTTTATTTTGTTCTATAATTATTTTGTTCCTTTCTTTAATTTTCGTTTCAGGATATGTATCTTTTGAAATATTTATACTAATCAGAAAGAGGGGTTTACCATCACCTGCTGTTGAAATAATTTGTTTTGCAGTTATTTTTGTTTCAAGTAATTTCCCTCTTTTATCTACTGCATCAAGAAATATTGGTTTAATAAGTCCTTTTTTGCCGGAGAATATTTGAGTAAGATTGATGCCTGGGAAAATTAGTTTAACATTTTTTCCGGCAACTTGGGATGATTCCCATTTAAATAATTTTATTGCTGCTTCATTCCATTGGATAATAATTCCTGATGTATTGCAAACGATAAGTGGAGAGGATAAGGCGTTGAAAATATCAATTTGAACATCCTCATCAAATATTTGATTGGGTTTTTGCTTGTTCATAATCGCTTATTTTAATATCAGGTTTTGACAGCTTCTTCTAATAATTATTTTCTCTATTATAGTAATAGAGCGATGTATAGGAGTAAAGAATAGTATTAATAGGTAATTATTCGACATCATTATGGGTTAAAACATAATTCGCTATTTTGAGGTTAATCAATTACCCCGGTTAATTCCAGTAAAATAAGATCAAGCAAACAAACTCGAAACTATTATAAAGTATGAATCATACCTTTCTTGGATCTGCTAATTTAAAAAAAATAATTAAAAAGCCGGCATTCCTTCAATTAATATGGAAATGCTTTAATAATTCTGTCCGTCAATTTCGAAATAAGCCTGCGGATGGTTACAAACCGGGCAGACATTTGGAGCCTTTATTGCTTCGTGTAGGAAACCACACACGCGGCACTTCCAAATTACCTTATCATCACATTCAAAAACTTTCCCATCTTCTAAATTTCGATATAACTTCAGGTAACGGTCTTCATGTGCTTTTTCAACTTTGGCAATTAACCTGAAAATAGAGGCTATTTTTTTAAATCCTTCTTTTTCTGCAACATCGGCGAAATGGGGGTAAAGTTCGGTCCATTCCTCATTTTCACCTGCGGCAGCGGCTTTCAGGTTTTCAAGGGTGGTTCCTATAACTCCTGCAGGGTAGGAGGCAGTGATCTCAACCATCCCTCCTTCAAGAAAACGAAAAAACTGTTTGGCATGTGATCTTTCATTTTCAGCAGTTTCATTAAAAATTGCGGCAATTTGCTCCAGTCCTTCCTTTTTTGCAGCTTTCGCATAATAATCATACCTCATTCTTGCCTGAGATTCTCCAGCAAAAGCTTTAAGAAGATTTTGTTCGGTTTGGGTACCTTTAATTGATTCCATAGTTTATTAATTACATTTATTCAAAAGTATGGAATTTATCCAAGAAATTTGAATAAAAATAAAATTTGAAATCAATATAAATTAAGTAGAAAAATTTAAAAGAAACGCTAAAATCCTAAGCTAATAAAATTAATGATTATGACTTAGTTACTACTAACATTACATAATTTCCCAGGTATGCTGAGGTTTTAGGTGCTTTATATTCAAGCCAGTATAAAGTTTTCCAGAAAAGTCTTCCGAAAAAAGATTTTTCAGATACATTCCGTTTAATATATGTTGAACTTAAACCAAAGCTTATTACTTTAACATCGCCGTGTTTGCCTAATTTTCTTTTC
Organism: Bacteroidales bacterium; assembly: GCA_021740645.1. Lineage (GTDB taxonomy): Bacteria > Bacteroidota > Bacteroidia > Bacteroidales > JAADJA01 > JAADJA01. The sequence goes on along the minus strand of JAIOZL010000022.1, from coordinate 76,401 downwards.
ATCCATTTGATGGTCTGTGGTTTATAGGGAAGCACTGCTTTTGGCCTTACTCCATTAATCAGTTGGTCTAAAAAGGGCGTATCTATAATTAGTCTTTTTATCAATCTTATAGGGAATAATAAAGGCCTGGGATTAGCAAGAATAAAAATAGCTTTTCCTCCTTTTTTAGTAACCCGTAATATTTCGTCAAAAGCCTGTCTTTGTCCTGACTTTGAAGGAATATGGTAGATAACATGTGCCGAATAAGATGTATCAAAGGTTTCGTCCTGAAATGGCATTTCACAAATATCTGCTTCAACTAACTGATGTTTAGCAGTAGACATTTTTAAAATTTCGCCTGTTTCATGCAAACCCGTTGAAGAAAAATCAACACCTGTATATTGATCGCATAAATCGAGAACAAAAATGGCCGGATTTGCGCCGCATCCGGCTTCAATGAAATTATGTTGAGTTCCTGAGTTTTCTAAAACCTCTCTCACTCTTTTTATTCTTAGCCTCTCAAGCTGGTCAATGATCTTTCCGCTGAATTTATTTCCGAAAAGTTGAGTGTCATAAAACTTACCATCCTCACTCTTTTTCCAACCTTGTGAGTTATAAAACGCTTTTACCTCATCCGAACCAAATGATTTTTTTTCTTGCATTTCTTTAGGAAATAAATAGTCTTTAAATAATAAGTTAAAAGCCGAATTGTGCTTTATCTTACCTGTTTTTTGTTCCACTTTTTATAATAGTTTAATACGAATATTATTTAGCAAAGTTTTGACGCAGCTATTATAAAAAGTCACACTAAAATTAGTTTTTTTCTTTAGAACAACTAAAAATTTTATATTTACGCTGTAAAATTCCTGATGAATAATGGAAAACTATAGTGATAAAGAACTTATTCGGCTCATTGTTATTGAAAATAAGGGGAAGTATAGAGACCATTTATATAACAGGTATAAAGATAAAGTTTACAGAAGATGTTATTCCTATCTTAGAAATGAATCACTTGCAAGGGAATTTGTCCAGGACATTTTTGTGAAAGTTTTTAACAAGCTTGACGGATTTACACAGTCTTCCTCATTTTCAACCTGGCTTTATACCATTACTATTAATTATTGTATCGATTATTCGAGGCGCAAATCGAAACATTCAATCATCGAATACATGACATCTGACAGCCTTCCGGATGTGATTGACGATTTAATACCGGAAGACGAAGAAAATGATTCCTTATTTGAACGATTTCAAAACACGCTTTTGGATTTACCTGAAAATTACAGGGTGATCATTGAACTTAAATACCTGCAGAATAAAAAAATTAAAGAGATTCAGAAAACCTTGAACCTATCTGAAAGCAATACTAAAATGCGGATAAAAAGGGCTAAAGAAGCCTTACTACTTAAGTTCAACCAGAAATATGGGAGCGAAAGCCTAAAAAAGAAATAATGAAATCATTAGAGTAATTCCCGATAATCTACTTCGATCCGCAGATCGTTTTTAAAATCATATAAAGTAAGTCTTCTTAAATCATAATAACTTCGCCAATAATTCCAAAGAGTATTGATATATGAACTTTTTGAGTTATCAGATTCTGCCTGGGCAATATTCAGGTCAGTTATGCTTATTTTCCCAATCAGGTATCTGGCTTTCGTTATTTCATAACCCTTTCGGGCAACAGTATCGGCTTTCGCAGCAATTACTATCTGATCGTATTGCATATTAAACCTTGCAACCCTTAAAAATATTTCCTGGTCAAAATCAATTTGTTCCTGTTCAACTGAAGTCCGCTCTATTTCCTGGCTCGACTCGGCCATCTTTATCTGACCACGGGCGACCCCCCAATCTAAAATAGGGACAGAAACCCCCAGTATCATTACTCTTGCTTCGCTTGGGTTTTTATTAATATCTGCCAGGTTGGTACTCGTGTTACTATATCCGTACGAAGCCCTTAAATTGGCGTCAAACCTGCCACTATACCTGGCCATAGCCAGCTGGCTTTCGGCTTCAATCAAACGCCGGTTAAAGGATAAAGCGGTGGAACTATTCATACGTGCCTGCGCCACAGCTTTTGAAACTTCGACCATAAAAGGTTTGATTTTATCTGGAGGTATTAACTCGATATCTTCTTCGTCTTTTATTCGCAAATAGGATTTTAAACGGAACAATTGATTTTCAACATCAAGTTCCACATCTTTAACGGCAGCATTGGCTCTTAAGAATTGCAGCTCTAACTGGAGTAGGTCGTTTTCAGCTATTTTCCCTAGATTGTACCTTCCCTGTGCAATTTTATATAAAGTATCATAATTTGCCAGATTTACGATGGCAATTCGTTCTTTTATCTGTGCTAGCAAAAGGTTAAAGAAATAGTCAGTTGCCATAATTGATACCCTTTCCATATCTTCCAGGTATGTTTTTTTGGCTTCTTCATATTCGAGGGGTTGGATCATACGATCCCATTTTAATTCGTTGAAATTAAATATAGGTTGGTTGAATGTAATATCAAAAATGGATGAACTATAGCTGGTACCATTGGTAAGTAAATTGTCAAGCCTCTCGAGGTTGGTATTTATTGAAACACTTCCTCCGGTTAATCCAATTTGTTGGTTCAGCGAAAATGCTCCCCGGACTCTGTTCTGGTCATAATAGTCAAAATAGGTTCCCTGTATCTGGTCGTAACCTGAAGTTATTCCACTTGTGTAAGCCGGGATACTTCCATCAAAAACTAAATAGGGCAAATAAGATGCTTTATAAGAGCGAAATCGCCAATAACTTCTTTTAAACTTATGCTTGGCAAGTAGTGCATCGGGTGATTGTTGCCGGGCAATTTCAATGGCGTCATCCAGGTTGAGTTTTTTAACTTCCTGACTTTTCAATGGTGCAGATACGCCAATAATAAGGAAAGCGAACAGCGCAATTTTAAAGAAAATTATTATACCTGAATTGATGAATTTCTTTATAAACATTTTTGTATTCTTTACGCTTAATTTAATCATGTCTTAACGATTCAACCGGGTCCTGTTCTGAAGCTCTTTTGGCTGGCATATAACCAAAAATGATACCCACCGCAACTGAAACTCCAAATGAAATAAAAATGGAAATAGGAGATACTATGGTCAAAATATCAGTCGCCTGCATGATCACTTTTGATAACGCAATGCCAAGTATGATCCCTAGTAATCCGCCAGTGATACTAATCAAAGTAGCTTCTGATAAAAATTGAAATACAATATCCCTTTTTCTCGCTCCTGTGGCCATCCTTACTCCAATTTCACGAATCCTTTCCATAACAGAAGCCAACATAATATTCATAATACCAATCCCTCCAACAATAAGTGAAATACTGGCAATCGCACCCAATACAATGTTAAAAATATCTTTTGTACGCTGTTCCTGTTTCAATAAAAGCTCTGGTATTTTAATTTCGAAATCCTCCACATTTGCATGCCTGCGAAAAAGCATTTTTTTTATAACTTTAACTGTTGAGGCTAATTGGGAGCTTTCGTTTACCTGAACAACAATTTTATCTACCTGGTTATTGTTGCCTGGGTCATCACCGCTACTTGATGAACTGAATGATGAAAATCCTCCATCTCCAAAGAATACCACGGATTCGCTTTCACCATGGATCATCGCTTCGGTTACGGCAGACCGGTCGCGATAACGTAATAAAATGGTTTGAAGTGGAGCATAAATGTTTACGTTATAATCACTTATGCCCAGGTTTTGCGAATTAGGGCCGGCTATATTAATATTTTCAAGAATACCCACGATTTTTAACCACAGATGTCCACACTTAATATATTTGCCCAGTGGGTCTTCATTCGGGAAAAATTTGGAGGCGATAGTGGGTCCAATCACACAAACAGAAGCCCCTGAATTGATTTGAGCATCAGTAAATAAAAATCCTCTGGAAAGCCCCAGGTTAAATACCTCAAAAAAGTCAGGAGATACCCCCGAAAGTGTTGCCGCACTTCTCTTGCCATCTTTTACAATAAAAGTTTCATAAATCACTTCCGGGCTCACTTTATCTACAGTAGGAAGTATAGATTTTATACTCTCTGCATCTTTTAAACTTAGGCCGGGTGAATATTTTTCGGTCGTACTTTTGCCTTCATCTTCACTTGCTCCTCCACTTCCGCTTTTTTCAAAAATAGGGGTGATAATGATGTTATTGACCCCGACCAGTTTGATCTGATCAAGAATTTCTTTTTGGGCTCCATTACCAATGGCCATCATGGCAATAACCGCAGCTACCCCGAAAATGATACCCAATGCTGTTAATATCGATCGAAAACGGTTAGCAAAAACCGCTTCCAATGCAATATTCAATATTTGTAAATACCTTTCCACAATTTAATTACTTATTGAGTTTTTTTCCTTTGACCACCTTTTCCTCCACGGGACGGTTTATCCCAATTCTTCTTATCCTTTCCTTCATGGCTTTTTACAACTGTTGAATCTTGATCATCGGGCTTCTTTGCCTTTTTATTATTTTCGGATTTATGCTTCGCAATAATATCACTTTCCAGCTCAACTAACCTGAATTCTTCAAAACCTTCAGGAGGAAGAAGGAAAACCTTGTCACCTTCTTTAAGCCCTTCCTTTATGATAATTTCGTTTTCATTACTTTTTCCAACAATAACCTGGTAACGGCTGCCCGCTTTTACAACATAGGAAATGCTATCCTTGGTATGGACACATTCAATAGGGATAAACAGAGCCGAATCGATAATATTTGTGATGATGACATTCTTGGTTGTCATCGCCGGCCTCATCACTGAGTCGAATTCATTTACCTCAATAAGAACTTCAAAAACTTTTGCATTGGTATTTTGCATTTGTTCGCCAATGTTGGCTACCTCAGTAACTTCTCCGGTAAATTGCTTTTCAGGAAAAGCATCTATACCAAGCTCTACTACCTGCCCTACTTTGACTTTACTGATGTCGATTTCATTAACATAGGTTTTAGATATCATTTTCGTGAGGTCAGGTAGTGTCGCCACCACGTTATCCCAAGTGCTTACCTGAGACCCTATTCCTTGCTTTTTACCATCCCATCCCCGCTTGTAAATAACCATTCCGGATTGAGGGGCATACACAGTAAATTCTTCCAACACATCAGCCATTTCATCATACTTTCTTTGAGCTTTAGTTAACTTTGCTGTAACTTCCTCCATGTTGGCCTCAGCCTTTTCAAGTTTCAATTGATAGTTCTTAACTGATTGGTCGTAATTTCTTCCTGCCCTTTCGAGCTCAATCTCAACCTGACGTATTGTTGCAGGGGGCTCAAATTTTGATTGTTCCAGTTCAATTTTTTTTTCTTCAAGGGCATATTCAAGGTTTATCAAATCGTCTCTGAGACTTCTAAGCTCGAGAGAGGTATCCAGTTTAGTTTTGGTATACTGAGTTTCAAGTTGATCAATTTCCAATTCCTGGTCCTTGAGTTTATTTGCAAGTTCGGTCCTGTCGAGGTTGGCTACAAATTCTCCTGAATCAACTACGGTGCCATCCGGGACAATATCATCTATTTTAACCTGCCATATTCTCACATTTCTCAGGTTGCTCGGGCCATATATTTTTTCCGAACTTTTGGCTTCAAGTTCACCTGTAGTTGTTACGGCAATTTTAAATTCCCCTAAATTTGTTTCTACCTCAATGGTCTCAGTATTTTTAGTGTCACCGCCCATAAAATACCAAAGCGCAATAATAATGACAATAATGACCCCGATACTGATGTATAATTGTTTTTTCATTTATAGTGTTTATTTTTTATGCCTGAAGATTTTGATTATTTACAAAGATTATGGTTATTCCAAAGTGCGAAGATGTTTTTTCTTGTTTAACTAACATATGGGTTTTATTATTTCGCAGATACTGCATCAAAAATACCAATATTTAACTTCGATTCTATAATTTTTGTTGCCCAATTTTAAACCTTTAGTTTCGTTTCTTATACAATTTTAGTATTATTAAGTTGATTTTTATATATCAATATCAACTGGCACGGATTAATTTTCTATTTTTGCAAGCCATTTAAACAGATGAAGAAATTAGCAATCATATTCATTTCACTCGGGCTTTTGGTAGCCTGTTCGTGTAATAACGAAAGAGGAAACCTTTCGACAGATGTGGTAACAAATCCTAACACTGCCGAAGGAAAATCTAATGATGGGCTCCCCGTTATTGAATTTGAAAAAGAAATTCATGATTTTGGTAAATTGGTTCAGGGTGAAAAGGCTACTTTTAATTTTAGGTTTAAAAATAATGGGGATAAAGACCTCGTAATTTCACAGGTTAAAAGCAGTTGTGGTTGCACCGTTCCCAAATACCCCAAAGAGCCTGTCAAGCCTGGTGATGAGGGTGTTTTAAAAGTTACCTTCGATAGCGAAGGGCGTAAAGGTGTGCAGAATAAGGTGATTACGGTGGTACATAACGGACAGCCAAATCAAACCTTTGTCAGGATTAAAGCAATGGTAATTGTGCCCTGATGTGATAATGGAGATTTTGAAAATTAGTGAACAAGATATAAATATAAATTCAACGTAATGAGATTAATTGACATTTTACTTTTTATGCCTCCCTCCGAAGGAGAAGAGGGTGGGGGACTAATGAGTTTTCTTCCATTAGTATTGATCATTCTGGTATTTTACTTATTTTTTATTAGACCACAAATGAAAAAAACTAAAGACCAGAGAAAGTATCGTGAAGCATTGAAAAAAGGAGATAAAATTATTACCATTGGGGGTATTCATGGTAAAATAGTTGAAATTCAGGAAAAAACTTTTACCATAGAAGTGGAAGGCCAAAATAAACTTAGGGTTGAAAAGACAGCCGTATCAATGGATGGTACAACACAAATTGGAGATAAAAAGTAGAACCTTCTGGTCACGTCCGGTTTTTAATTTTTATATCAAACACACTTAAAGTGGAGTCCGGAATTTATAATTTTTTAAAGCAATTTTCATTTGAGAAAAACAGAACAGCCAGGAATAAGTTAAAAGTTTTCCTGGTTTGTCTGCTTATTTCTATTGTAATCTGGTTTTTAATAGTACTATCCAAACAATCGTCCACAACACTTGAATACCAGGTAATATTTAAGAACTATCCTTCTGATTTAGTGCTGGTAAATAATCCTGATAGTATTTTATCATTTAAAATTGCAACTGCAGGTTTTGAGTTGTTGACCTTAAAATACCTTACCAGAAAAAAGCCCATAATTGTTGATCTTGCCGGATTAAACTACAGCAGGGATGGAGTATACTATACTGTTTCTTATTCCACCGCGCAATTATCTGCCAGTGTGTTGAATCATATGAACTTTAGTGAGGAACTGGTCTCTATTTCCCCTGAATCGATTCTTTTCAGGTTTGAAAAATTAACCGGTAAAAAAGTCCCGGTAAAACCTAACCTTGAGTTAAGTTTTGCACAACAATATAAACTTGCCGATAGCATCCAGCTTTTTCCTGACTCAATTTTGGTTTCAGGGCCAAAACATCTCATTGAATCGATTCAATATGTGGAAACGGTCCGAACCCAGGTTAGTAATATTAAGGACAAGGTAAAGACTGAAGCTGTTCTTAAAAACCCATTGAGTGATGGGACGATAAAACTTGGGCAATCAAAGGTCGAAGTCCTCATCAAGTCGACAAAATTTACGGAATTTTCGTTAAACCTAAAAATCAACGCTATCCCCTTGGGTTTGAAAGTAAAAACATTTCCTGAGGAGGTACGGGTGACATACTTTGTATCCCTTGAAGACTTCAAGCGAATTGACCCGGCAATGTTCAAGGCTACAATTAATGTGTCTGAAGCTACTACAAATAACATCCAGCAGGTAAAAATATCTGAATATCCTTCATTTGTTGAAATAACCCGGATCGAACCATCTGAAGTTGAATACCTTGTTTTAAAACAATGATAAAAGTAGGCTTAACAGGAAACATAGGATCAGGTAAAAGTACGGTAGCCAAAGTGTTTGAAACACTTGGTGTACCTGTTTTTCATGCAGATATTCGTGCAAAAAAATTCCTTGAAGAAAAAGATGTAATGAAGGAGTTGGTCAGGCATTTTGGAAAGGATGTAATAAACCAGGGTGGCATTGATAGAAAGAACCTGGCAAAGATCGTCTTTAACGACCTTGAGGCCATATCCACTTTAAATAGTATAATTCATCCTCTCGTCAGAAAGGACCTCTTTGAATGGATAGAAATGAAAAAAGACCATGAGTATGTTATACAGGAAGCTGCGATTTTGTTTGAAAGTGGATTTTACGAATTTTTCGACAAAATTATATTGGTTACTTGTCCTGAGAAAATTGCTACTGAAAGGGTTATGAATAGAGATAAGATCAGCCAGGCGGATGTAATGGCACGAATGAAGAACCAATGGCCTGAAGAGAAAAAAATTCCAATGTCTGATCATATTGTGCATAATGATGGCCAAAACCTTATCATTCCCCAGGTTTTGGAAATTCACAAACAATTGATAAAATAAAAGGCCTGCTGTAAACAACAGGCCCTTATTTTGGAAGGTATGATCGATACTATTTGATCACACTTACTTTTTTATTGATTACATCTCCATTTTCCGTTGAGAAATTGATGAAATAGATTCCTCTGTCTAATTCTGATAAATCAATGGATCCGGGATTCATGTTTTCTTCGATAAGAACCAATGTTCCTGCTGTATTATAAACTTTTATATCTGCGTTTACAAATCCTGTAACAAATAGGTTACCTGTCGTTGGATTGGGGAAAATACCAATTGCTTCGGCATTTGGATTAGTAATAGCTGTAATATGATCAACAGTAATATAGTCCTCTTTTGTTATGGCGTTTGAATTGCTTCCGTCAGATACCGTCAAAGTAACATCATAAACACCTTCTACTGCGTAAGCAACTGTTGGATTTTGTTCTGTTGAAACGGCTGGTGTGCCACCTTCAAATTCCCAATACCATATAGTAATTGTTCCCCCTGAGGAAAGGTCTGAAAAGTTTACACTTTCTCCTTCTACAATTGATGTAACATCAGCTGAGAAATCAGCAGTAAGTACATTCTCTTCAATTCTTTCAAAAGGACTAGCTTCTTCCGAACCAAACTCACCACCTTCAATTAAAACGGTACCGTTTTCGTCCTTGATCTTGTAATAACCAAGTCCATACGAACAGCATATTCCATCACCATAAAGGTCATATATAATATAGGTGTAGCAATCTGATGCATCTAATGTCCATGTTTCGTTGAAAACTGTATTAGCCTGTCCGGTATAGGGCCCTCCGGAATAAAGAACAGTTCCGGCAGAGTTTTTAAGTTGCCAGGTTGTTTCTTCAGGATAATTATCAGTTTTTAATTCAAACAATACTGTGGATGAAGTAACTAGTGGGGAGGCATTAAAGTCATGTGATATAAAATCGTTATCAGGGTTAGGATCAGGTTGACCATTAGGATTACTAACAGATATGTCAATCGTATTGACTGCCTGCGAGCTAAACGTAATTTCAGGTAAAGTAACTTCCTCACCAAGATTAAATCCAAGGTCACCGGTCCAGCTATAAGATTGGCTTGTGCCACCATTTATAGAGTATTCAATATCAAGGCTGGTTAAATTATCTGCACCCATGTTTTTGATTAGAACAACGGGTTCAACGGAAGAACCGCAAAATAGTCCGGTAGGATATTTAACAGCTTTAGCTTCGGCATCAAGAGAATAAAGTGCCATAGCCATAAATTTTTTCGATCCTTGTAATATTTCTTTTGTTGGATTGTGTTGCACAAATGCAATGATTTCACAATTGTCGATATCCCAAAAACTGGCAGTAGAAAAATCCAGCTCCACAATTTGCGTTGATCCGCTGGTGAAGCTTAGTGGAGTTCCGGTCTGATTAGGCACCATTAATCTGTTTGTAAAGTCTTGTTCTTGTGTCAATCCCCAAACAATAGGAAGTTTAGATTCAGTTATAACTACCTGGAGAACGAGGCCTGTAAGAGTATTTCCTCCAACATTTTCTACTGTAATAGTTGTGTGGTAATCTCCATCAGCTTCTTCAAATTCGATGTCAATAGTAAAATCTGACATAACAGCATTCCGTTGATTAACCTTTGGTACATATGCACTATACATACTGGAAGATCCATTACCCCCAACAACAGATAATATTCCATCAAAGAAATAAGTTGGATAACCTGAAATGTTATAATAACTATTTCGTGCATTAGAATAGACATTTGCCAAAGAGTCACCATTGTGGTTTTCAACTACTGCCACATTATGACCATTTTCTACGAGTTCCACTGCTCCAAGTGCAGCGCCCGGGCAATAGCCTCACCAAAAACCCGTTCCACCTTCAATCACAACCATATCACGGCTGACCTGCTGGGCGTGAATACCGATTCCCATTGCGCAGATTAAAAAAATTGTAAATAATTGTTTCATAAGTATAAATTAAGAATTAGTATTATTTTGTTTTATAAATGAAATGACAGAATCAATATCTAATAAGTTGTATAAATATATATATTTATAATTGGTAAAAATAAGTAAAATTGGAGATTAGGTATAGGGTTTTTATTTTAATGAAATTAGTACACAAATTGATGATGTGGTGTAACATTTATTATTACCAAGTTGCTAGAGCAACAAAAGTTTAATCTGTTATTTTATGATAATTTTCCTTACAACGCTTTTATCACCCGATGTCAATGCAACCAAATAAACACCTTGCGACAGTCCCTTCAGGTCAATTTTTTCTTCACTGATTATCCTTTTCTCTATCAAGGTTTTCCCGCTTTGACTAATAATAACCACATCCATGTATTGATCTTTATTAAAACTAATGGTAATAAAATCTTCAGCAGGGTTGGGGAAGAATTCAATTTGTATTTGATCTTTTTCTTTAATTGAACTGGCGATATTTAAATTCCAGAAACAGTAAAAAAGACCCCGGCCATGGGTAGCTGCTAATACAGTATTGTCAGGTTTTCTTACCTGTAACATGTCCACTCTCACGTTTGGCACAACCGGGTCTGGTTCCCATATAACTTCTCCGGTACTGGCATCAGCTGTTTCCCAAATTCCAATTTCGGTAGCCAGCATTATTTGTTTGGTCGATTGAGGATGATAAATACCCCAGCGAATTGGCATATCGGGTAGGTTGCCTGAAATGTTCTGCCAGTTGTTTCCCCCATCATAGGTTTGCCAAACCGAAGCGACCCCATAGTTTGAAAATGTAACTAACAGCGTATCCGCTGAAGCTCCATAGTCCACACTGGAAACGTAGGCTGAAGGGAAATCATTGGAACCAATCTCATTAACCACTGGATTACTATCTGCATTGTCAATTTTAAACAAGCGGCCATTTTGCGATCCCAGTAGTATGGTAGTGCTCCCATCCGGCCCAAAAGGAGTGACTTTTATATGTGTAAACCAGGTATTCAAACCAGTTGATAGCGTGATTAATTGCTCGTAAGGATTATATGGGATACCTGTTATACGAAGTAATTGATTTGGATACGTACCATTAAATTTTACCGCATTGGCAAAAAGGATGTTGTTTTCACTATCATAATCTGCCGGATTGATAAATATCCCTGTCCCATCCATACCTGTTGTTCCAAAATAGTCCCAGCTATAAAACATGGTGTAAACATTAAAGTAAGTGGAAGTGATCATAATTTGAGGTTGATTTTCATCAAAGAAACAGTAAGCTCCATCTCCCACATCAATCATATCACTTACTTTAAGGGGTTCTCCCGAATAAAGCAAAGTGCCATTATCCTGCAAACCTCCAATAAAATAATTGGACCCGGCCTCAGGATAGATATCACAGGTATAAAACTGAAGAGTAGAATAGTTGTTATTTTTTTCTTCAAAAACAGGATTACCCGATGTGGCATTTCCAGTGTGAAACACTCCACCATCTGAAATCAATAACATTTCAATATTTGAGCCTTCCTTATAGAGTTGTTGATGCTGATCACAATGTACATAATCTTCACCTCCACCCGAATACATCAGGGTCCAATCTGAAACCTTTGACCAGTTGCTTCCTGAGTTAGTCGACTTCCAAACATCCTTTCCCCCGACATATATTTCGTTGGGGTTGCCCGGGTTAACTGAAGCGGTAAATGCATGCCATGAAATATTTGCCCACTCAGGATCCCAGCCGGGAAGATTTCGCTCCTGCCAACTCAGCCCGCCGTCATTTGATCTCAGAATATACTTGCCAACTGCATAATTAAAATTTGTAGAATTTAACCATCCTGCTCCAATCAGGGCATAAATTCTATTTGGATCTGAGGGGGCACAGGCCAGAATTACACGGCCCGGGACATTATAAGTAAAGCTATTTTGAATAATTTCCTCATAATCATCAAAAATCATCCAGGTTCCTAATGTCCCAGGATCGGAAAAAAGAATAGTAGCTCCGCCATCTCCACTCAGGTTTTTCATGGTACCGATAAACATCCTTCCTGTGGGGCCAATTTCAATATCAGCAGGCGCATAGGCTAACTCTGTTCCTTGTATATAGGGTAGCACCTGTTGCCAGCTTAATCCTCCATTGGTTGACCTGTATAAACCTTCGGAAGGACTACTGTTATGATTCACTCCCTGGTAATACCCCGAGACTACACCAGCATAAACCACACTTAGTCCGTCTTCATCTCTTATTTTTAGGTCAGAAATGTATTTATAAGAAGCTGTAGATGGAATGATTTCCCAGTTTGTTCCTCCATCTGTTGATTTCCAAATCCCATAACCAACTCCCGATGATTCACGGTAAATTAATCTCGCTGTTTCACATTCTCCGGTTCCAACATATATGGTCAATGGATCGTTGGGGTCGGAAACAATTGTGCTAATTGAAAGTGCCGGCCAAAAGTCATTCACTTGTTGCCAATCAGAGCTGTCGTTGTAAATATCGTTATTGAACCATAATCCACCTGTGACACTTCCTGCCCATACTTTTGTTCCATCCGGGTCGTTGGGGTCCCAGACAATTGCACGTGTTCTCCCACCCATATCCGATCCGGTTTCTGTCCATCCCGGCCCCATCGTGGTTTTATAGTCCACTGCTGAGCGTAATTCTTTAGTTTTAATATATGCATTATATAACCTTTCTGTGGGAACTCTTTTTAATTCCGGGTCGATGGTCATGAAGTAATTCTGGAGTGCAGCTAAATCAGGGCCATCAGCATTTACTGGGATTTTTTTGCAGGTCGACAGAAGGTAATTATCCCAATTCAAACGTGCATTTTTTGAAGGCTGGATAAAACAATCCCCAGGTAGCGAAGCAAAGATGCCAATAAGTAAAACAAACACTATGCTTTTTTTAAGCCTGTAAAAAATCCCTGGTGAGAAATTCATTGATAAATGCAAGTTATATACTACCTGATCATGTCCTGATGATTCACAAAAGTATAAATATTTTAGTTTGAATGACATATGGTGTGGACATTTATCATTCGTAAGGAATTAAAGAAAACAAGAATAAAGAAATAGAATTCAAATTTTTCCATTAACCGTGAATTAGACAATTCAGCGAATTTTAAAACATGCTTTTTGGAATTGGATATATTAAAACAAAAGACCTCTCAATGAAAGGAGGCCTTTGTTTTAGTGTGATCCCGCTGGGGCTCGAACCCAGGACCCTATGCTTAAAAGGCATATGCTCTACCTGCTGAGCTACGGAATCCTTGCGTAATTTGCGGGTGCAAAATTAGGTGTTTTTTTTATTTATCCAAACGCTTTACCTATTTTATTTCAAATTTCCGTGTATAGCAAGCCATACACAAATTTCATCCTTGCCTGAACGTTTGATCCTGTGAATCTTATGTGCGGGAATAAAAATGTAATCACCTGCGTAAAGATGGATTGTTTCTCCCTGTTCCCATTCCAATTCAGCTTTCCCTTTCAGTAATATCACCCATTCATCCTTATCCTGATTGTACCAAATTCCTGGTTTCTCGAATGGTTTTAAGGTCACTATCCTTTGAATTTCCAAATCTTCAGTTGACAGAAGGCTAGAGATTACTTCTTGTTCATTTGTAGGAAGTTCTTTTACCTCAAAAATGTTCGTTTTTGATTGCATCGTTTTCAGAGGTATTCTTTAAAATAAAATCTAATATCTAAAATCTAAAATCTAATATCTAAAATCTAATATCTAATATCTAATATCTAATATATTATCCCCTTTCCTTCCCTAATAATTTCAATTTCATCATTTGTACAATCAATAATAGTAGATGGCTCATTGTCTCCAAAACCGCCATCAATAACAATATCTACCAGGTGGCTGTACTTTTCATGGATTAATTCAGGGTCGGTTGTATACTCAATAATCTCATCGTCATCATGTACAGAAGTCGACATCATCGGATTACCTAATAAACGGATGATCTCAGTCGTAATCTTATTATCAGGCACCCTGATCCCAACCGTCCTTTTTTTTCTGTGAAATATTTTAGGTACATTGGAGTTCGCTTCAAGAATGTAGGTAAATGGGCCTGGTAGCGTCCTTTTCATTAGCTTAAATACATCATTGGTCAGGGGTTTGGTAAAATCAGAGAGATGACTCAGGTCATGGCATAAAAATGAAAAGTTTGCATTTTCCTTTTTGATTCCTTTAATTTTTGCAATCCTGTCGATGGCCCTCCCTTTGTAAATATCACAACCCAGTGCATAAATCGTATCTGTCGGGAATATGACTACTCCACCATCGTTCAGGCATTCAACCACTTTTCTTAGTTCCTTGGGATTGGGATTATCAGGGTATATTTTAATCAGCATATATTCAATATAATTAAGGATGCAAAAATAGACATTTGTTTATTGTGATAAGTTTAATTTATATGGCTTTAACAGACATGGAAGGGAAGTTAGTTAAGGTATCTGAAACTAAACTTGCATCGCAGGCTATTTTTTTATATATTTAGCCAGCTTAAATTTATCCTCACTAAAAAGAAATATCATGAACTGTCCTGTGTGTGGAAAATCAGGTTTAACTGATGACCATAAATTATGTCCTGAATGCCACTCTGATCTTGAGGCATTCCACTTAACTCAATCCATTGAAAAGGCGGGGAAACGCCGGCTTAACTATGGGATAGTGTTTACGATCCTATTTATTGCAGCTATTGCCATGTGGTTTTTAAAGGGAACTTCAGGCAACGCAGACACTGAGGCAATAGATCCAAATGTAAATACGGAAATAAGCAATGAAAATGTTGCTCATGAACAGACCAATGCAGAGAATGTCCGGTTGGCAAAAGAAAATCAGGAATTGAAAGCCAGGTTGAAAACTTTTGCTGAGCAAACAAAAAAAAGAGAAAAGACCTATGTAGTTAAAGAAGGAGAATCACTCTATTCAATTGCACGAAAAGTTTATGGTAATGGCTATAGATATGTAGATCTGGCTAAAGACAATAAAATAGAGAATCCTGACCAATTGATTACAGGCCAAAAGCTGATAATTTACTATTAAATTGAATTGATCATGACAAATAAAATAGAAATACTCAACCAGAAAATAGCAGACTATTTAACGGAAATTCAAAAACAAAGAACACACATCTCAGAATTGGAGGAAGATATACAAAAGGCGAAGAGGGAAGTAAGTCGACAGAAATCTCTCCTTAAAAAAGCAAAAGACCAAAATGTTGAGCTTAAAGCTGAAATTGAAAAGCTAAAGGAAATTAAAGCCAGGCCAGCTAAAAAATAAATAAGGTTAAGATAGTTCCAATTTACCAATGAGATCAGAAATACTGGCGACCTTATGCCTGGTCATATATTCTTGAATTCCATCAATAATTTTTAGGGTTATTGCCGGATCAAGGAAATTTGCTGTCCCTACCTGTATCACCGAAGCACCTGCAAGAAAAAATTCAATAGCATCTGTGGCATTCATTATACCTCCAATACCTACAATAGGTATTTTAACGGCTTTATAAACCTGCCACACCATCCTTAGCGCTACCGGTTTGATGGCAGGGCCTGATAATCCTCCAGTAACCGTGGAAAGAACAGGTTTTCGTGTTTCGGCGTTTATTGCCATACCTACAAGGGTGTTGATAAGTGAAACAGAATCCGCGCCGACACTTTCCACGGCCAAAGCCATCTCTGCAATATCTGTTACATTGGGTGAAAGTTTTACAATGAGGGTTTTATCATAGGCTTTTCTTACTGCTTCTGTTACAGCAATAGCAGACGGACAGCTGGTGCCAAATAACATTCCTCCTTGCTTTACATTGGGGCAGGAGATGTTCAATTCAATGGCCGGAACTTTATCCAGTTCATTTAATTTTTCGGTTACGGCTATATAATCCTCGATGGTAGAACCATTCACATTGGCAATAATATGGGTATCGAGGTCTTTAATGTGAGGATAAATGTGATCGATAAAATATTCTATGCCCTTATTTTGAAGTCCGACGGCATTAAGCATTCCCGAGGGAGTCTCGGCCATGCGTGGGTAATCATTTCCTTCCCGGTTTTCAAGAGTAAGCCCTTTAACAAATATCCCACCCAGTTGATTCACATCTACAAATGCCTGCATCTCTTCACCAAACCCAAAGGTTCCTGAAGCTGCAGTTACTGGATTTTTAAAATTTAATTGATGCAACTTAACGCTTAAATCTACCATGTTAAATCATTTACGTTAAAAACAGGCCCTTCCAAACATACTCGTTTATTCCCCTGGTGAGTCGCAGTAACGCAACACAGGCAAACGCCAAATCCGCAAGCCATTGTGTTTTCGAGAGAGGCTTCGCATGGAATTCCTTTTTCCCGGGCGAGGATGCCAACAGCTTTCATCATGGGATTAGGGCCGCAGCAATATATTTTATCAAAATTAAACTTGCCTGTCTTAAATACCGTGTGTTGGGTAACCAGGCCCTTTTCTCCTGCGGTTCCATCCTCAGTTGTCATTAATACTTCACCATATTTCGAAAATTCTTCAGTCATGAGAATATCTTTTTTTGATCTTCCTCCTATTAGAAAGGTCGCCCGAATATCCCTTTTTTTTAATTCTTTGCCCAGGAGAATAAAAGGAGCGATACCTGAACCACCTCCAACGATTAATACTTTGGTGAGGTTATTTTCGATAGAATATCGATTGCCAAGCGGATAGATAAGGTTAATTTTAGTTCCTGACTTAAGTGCTCCCAACCGGCTGGTACCTTTCCCAATTGCTTTTATATAAAAACTGATGATTCGTTTTTTATAATCTACGTCTAAAATGGAAAATGGGCGGCGCAAAAACACCTCGGGTGAATCCGGGACCAATATCTCAGCAAAGTTTCCCGGGAAAATTTCAGGTATATCATTTTCACTCTTTAAATAAATAATGAAGTTGTCCTCGGCCGGGTTTTCAGTTTTAATAAGTATGTGGTCAGCAACTATTTTTTTCATACAGGAATAAAAAAAAATCCCCCATGCGGGGGAATATCTATTGATCAGTTTCTTTGTCTTTTTGATTTTCGTCTTTAGCCTCCCCCTTTTCTTCGGGTTTTTCCTCTTCTTTCTCTTCTTCAAAATTGAGGATATTGTTTTCCTGAAGGGTGTTGTACCAAAGAAGTATTTTCTTTATATCCGAAACATATACATTTTCCTTGTCATAATCCGGCACGGCTTCCCCGAAAAATGCCTTTAGTTCGTTGCCAGAGGCTTTTGGCGAAATCGCTGCTTTCCCTTCTTGTTTATCGTAAATTGCTTTAAGCACTTCCTTTAATGGTTTATCCTCGTCATCAGTGTAAATGCTGATCTCCTCAAGGGTGCTGATACGTTCATGGCTAAAAGCAGTAAACTTCTTTCCTTCCGGAATCGACTCCACAATAAGCCCGTTTTTAGTCTGTGTGATCATTTTATACAGACCGGGTTTACCTGAGATAGCTAAAATTTTCGTTAAATCCATACATCTTATTTTGGTGCAAATTTATATTAAATTATATACTATGAAACAAATCGGGTCTTATAATATCTGATTTATTAAAAAATTTAGTTCAATTTTTAATAAATAGTTAGCTCCTGGAGTCAAATGCCTGAAGGTCGTGCAATTTTTTATATTCTCCATCTTTTAATAGCAATTCCTTATGTGTGCCTCTTTCCACAATTTCACCTTTTTTCAATACAATGATCTCGTCAGCATGTACAATGGTGGATAGCCTGTGGGCGATCACTATCGAAGTACGGTTTGTCATCACTTTAGCCAGGGCATCCTGCACCAGCCTTTCCGATTCCGTATCCAGGGCTGATGTTGCTTCATCCAGGATCAGGATGGGAGGATTCCTGAGTATGGCACGTGCAATGCTCAGGCGCTGCCTCTGGCCTCCCGAAAGCTTTGATCCACGGTCCCCGATATTGGATTGGTAACCCTCATCCATTTTTTCAATGAATTCGTGGGCATTGGCCACCCTTGCTGCACTGATCACGTCTTCTTCGCTGATATCATCTGCCCCGAAAGCAATATTGTTTAACACTGTGTCATTAAATAAAATGGCCTCTTGTGTAACGATACCCATCAGGCCCCTTATATCGTCTATTTTACAATCCTTTATGGGAATTCCATCAATCAATATCTCGCCTTCAGTAGTATCATAAAAACGGGGGAGGAGATCCACAAAGGTTGATTTTCCACCTCCGGACTGTCCTACCAGGGCTATGATCCTGCCTTTCTCAATTTTACAATTAATATTTTTAAGGACGGGGTCGGTTTTGTAACTGAACGATACGTTCCGGTATTCGATTTCCCTTTCAAATTGTTTTTTCTCCACCGCATCAATTTTCTCTTCTATTACCTCTTCTGCATCCAGTATATCAAAAATTCTTTCCGCGGAAGCCAGACCTTTTTGAATGCTATAGAATCCTGTCGCGAAAGTTTTTCCGGGAGGAATGATCTGCGAAAAAATAACAATATATGTAATAAACATGGCTGCCGTTATAGCTGGATCATCTGATAATACCAGTTTCCCACCAAACCACAATACAATTATTATCACAACCGATGATAAAAATTCGCTCAGCGGGGAAGACAGGTCACGGGTGCGGTAAATTCCCAGCATCGTATCTGAATAATCCTGGTTACGGTCGAGAAATCGTTGATTAGAAAATCCGATGGCTGTAAATGCTTTTATTATGCGCAATCCTGATATGGTTTCCTCGATGGTGGATAAAAGCCCTGCAAAACGATTTTGCCCTATTTTGGATTCTCTCCTAAGCGATCGGCCTATCCTTCCAATAACAAAACCGGTAATCGGAAGAAGCACAATAACAAAAAGGGTTAACTGGGGGCTAATAACAAAGAGGGTAATAAAATAAGCAATGATGGTAACGGGGTCGCGGACCAGCATTTCAAGGTAACTCATGATAGAATATTCCACTTCCTGCACATCGGTAGTGATCCGGGCCATGATATCCCCTTTTTTATGCGCTGTATAGAATGACAGGGGCAGGATAAGAATTTTATTATATACATCATTCCGAATCCCCTTCACAGCCCCAATGCGAACATTCGCCAGGTAAAACATAGCCAGGAATCTGAAGGCATTCCGGCAAAAGAAAGTGCTTAACAGAAAAATACAGATAAAGATAAGGGCATCAACTTTACCACGGGTAATGATGATCTGGCTGATAAAATAGTTGAGGTAGTCCATCACCGACTCGGGGCTAAAGCTTAGTTCGGGTTTAATTTCCACCAGTTTTTCTATTCCAAAGAGCAAATTAAGGAAAGGAATCAGCATTACAAACGACACCAGTGAAAAAATAATAACCAGTAAATTGAAAATGATATTTAGTATGGCATAACCCAAATAGGGCTTGACATAGGCAAGAACCCGAAGATATTTTTTAAACATAAGCCTGTAAACGAATTAAATCGCTTTTCCTGTATAGTTATGAGGCGTAATTGCTAACATTTCTTTTTTAACCTCCTCTGAAATTTTCAGCTTTTTGATAAAATCCTGGATTGATTTTTTATCAATTGTAGTATTCGTGCGTGTCAGGTCTTTTAATTTCTCATAAGGTTTAGGATAACCCTCCCTGCGCAATATGGTTTGTATGGCTTCCGCCACTACAGCCCAGTTGTTCTCCAGGTCTTCGCTAAGTTTCTCCTCATTCAGCAGTAACTTATCCAGCCCCTGTATCAACATTTTATAGGCCAGGAGCGAATGGGCCACCGGTACGCCAATATTTCTGGATACAGTGGAGTCTGTCAGGTCGCGCTGAAGGCGGGATACCGGAAGCTTGGCCGACAAATGTTCAAACAGGGCATTGGCAATTCCCAGGTTTCCCTCCGAATTTTCGAAATCAATAGGATTGACTTTGTGAGGCATGGTGGAAGAACCGGTTTCACCCTTTTTAATCTGTTGTTTAAAGTAATTCATCGAAACATAGGCCCAGATATCCCTGTTGAGATCAATAAGAATGGTATTGATCCTTTTCAGGTTATCAAAAAATGTGGCCATGTAATCGTAATTCTCAATCTGGGTGGTAAGCTTTTGCCTTTGAAGTCCAAGTTTTTTCAGAAAACTATTGGAGAACTCAATCCAGTCTATACCAGGGTAAGCCGCATAATGGGCATTCAGGTTTCCTGTGGCTCCTCCAAATTTGGCCGTGAAAGGAAGCAGCTTCAAAAGTTTGATTTGATGTTTTAAACGTTCAGCAAAAACATTGATCTCTTTCCCTAAAAATGTAGGAGAAGCAGGCTGTCCATGGGTATATGCCAGCATGGGAACTGACTTCCATTGCTTGGCCAGGTTGCTGAGTTTGTTTACCACCTTATTTAACTGGGGCATCAGGCTGTCTTCAAAGGCAAGTTTGAAGGCATAAGGCTGAGCCGTATTGGTGATGTCCTGTGAGGTTAATCCAAAATGGATAAACTCTTTGTACTTGCCAAGTCCTAATTTCTCGAATTCTTTCTTCAGGTAATATTCAATGGCTTTTACATCGTGATTGGTCGTTTTTTCGATCTTCTTTACTTCCTCTGCTTGGATAAAGGTAAAATCGCGGCAGATTGCACGTAAATCTTCAATTTTCGACGTATCAAAATCTTTTAATTGAGGCAGTCCGAGTTCGACGAGTGAAATAAAGTATTCCACTTCTACATATACCCGGTAATTGATCAGTCCAGCTTCCGAAAAATAATAGGAAAGGCCTTCTACTTTCTTGCGATACCGGCCATCGATAGGGGAGATGGCATTAACTGTCGTTAGATTCATGGTTCTTATATTTAGGAATCAAAAATAGAAAATAATTAATACAATAACTTTTTTATGAAAAAAATAATGATCTTTTAATAACGTATGAAATTCCATATCCCTGAAGGGTGGTTACCTCCGTTTGGTTTATATAGCTAAAATACCGCAAGTGTCCACTAGTGCTTTTGCTTGTGGGTCCCGGATGATTGCCTTTACAGGCATGTTGGCTTTATAAATTGAGATCCATGTTGGTCGTTATCCAATGGCAATTTATCCCATTCCCTCTAGGAGGTAAGTTTTAAGCTGGTTGGGTTTTATGCTTGTTTTTAATTCACCGTGTATAGCATAAGAAATCCTTCCTGTTTCTTCTGAAATAATAATGGCTTGTGCATCGCTCTGTTCTGTAACTCCAGCAGCAGCCCTGTGTCTTAATCCAAGGCTGGCGGGTATTTTTTTATTGGCTGAGACTGGAAGGATGCAGCGGGCAGCAACGATTTTGTTCTGATGTATGATCAGGGCACCATCGTGCAGAGGGCTGTTTTTAAAAAAGATATTCTCGATCAGTGCTTCAGAAATTTCAGCATATATTTTCTGTCCGGTATCTACATATTGTTCCAATTCACTTTTGTTGGCAATAATAATAAGTGCCCCTGTTTTTTTTTCTGCAAGGTTTTTCGACGCCATGATCACCGGATCAATATCAAATTCTTCTTCGTGCTGAAAACTGAAGTTCCAGAAAAGAAAACGCCCCTTTTTACGGTTGATAAATCCGGGCCGGCCGAGCAATAGCAGGAACTTCCTTATCTCAGGCTGAAATACTACGATCAGCGCAATAAATCCCACGCTTATAAAAGCACCGAATATTTCGCTAAGGAGTTTCATCTCAAGGGCTGTTACAAATTTCCAAAGGAGGTAAAAAGCAACGATGCCAAAAAAGATATTGATTGCCACGGTTCCTTTCAGCAAATTGTAAAGGAAGTACAATAATATCGCCACCAGGAAAATATCCAGGATATCCAGGAATTTGATTTCGATAAAAGTGAATAACTCAGGTAACATAGTTTGTAATTGAAGCCCAAAAGTAGGTAATGTAAATGAGAGAATCAAGTTGCAAGTTGCAAGTTGCAAGTTGCGGGGTGCGGGGATAAGGGTGTGGGGTGTGGGTTGAGGAATTGCTAGAAACAAGATCCCGGTTACTCCTTAATAGAGTTTCTCCCTTTTGAGTAGATAGGGGAGTAAAATCTGGTCGAAGCCCTTATTAATGTCAGCTTCAATAAAGTCAATTTTATACTGCCCGCATTTTAGCTTCAGGTTTTCCTTGAATCTTCTTGCATTTTGTACGTACATTTCCCTGACTTCCGAGGGGGTGATCTTCACTTCCTGTCCGCCTTCCATATCAATAAATTTATAGGGCCGGTTCTCAAAGTCAAAATCAATCTCCTTGTTTTTATCATTCACATGAAAGAGGATCACCTCATGCTTATTATGTTTTAAATGTTGGAGCGAAGAAAACAGCAACTCCTCCGAGGCCTGATTGTCGAGCATATCGCTAAAGATAATTACGAGGGATCGTTTGTGAATCTTTTCCGCAATTTCGTGCAGGGCACCAGTAGCGGCAGTTTTCTTTCTTTTGTCAACCGGGAGTGGTGTCAGGAGGTTTTCAAGTTTGCTGTACAGGAACTTTTGATGCACACTGCTTGATTTAACCGGTGTATGTTCCTCCACAGCATCGCTAAAGAGGCTTAAACCAAAAGCATCCCTTTGTTTTTTCAGCAGATGGATAAGCGCTGCGGCAGCGTACACCGAAAATGTGATCTTGTTGGGATTGTCGAGGCTGAGTTTATCTTTTACAGGGAAGTACATCGACGAAGAAATATCCATAACGATCTGGCAACGGAGATTCGTTTCTTCTTCATAACGTTTCACAAAAAGTTTATCTGTACGTCCGTATAATTTCCAGTCGATATGTTTAATGGATTCTCCGGCATTATAAAGGCGGTGTTCGGCAAACTCTACCGAAAAACCGTGGAAGGGTGACTTATGTAAACCTACGATAAAACCCTCTACCACCTGTCTGGCGATAAACTCAAGGGATTCAGATTTTTGTAGCCGGTTTAAGTCAAGCGTATATGCCAAGAGGAAGAGTTTAGTTTGGGGTTGTGTTTATCGTTCAAGGTGTGAGGTGCAGATTCCGAGGTGCAGGTTGCAGGTTGCATGTTGCATGTTGCAGGTTGCAGGTTGCAGGTTGCAGGTTGCATGTTGACGGTTGCATGTTGCAAGGTGCAGGCTAGTTATTGGGACATAGCTTTTACTATTCACCATCATCCATCACTAATCAACACTTTTCTCGCATCTCCCCGATTACAAAAGTGCTTCCAGCTTATTAACCAGGATCTGTTTGGGAACGGCACCCACTTGTTTGTCGACTACCTCTCCATTTTTAAAGAAAAGGATGGTAGGGATGTTACGGATTCCAAATTTAACAGAAACGCCGGGATTGCTGTCTACGTCCAGTTTGCCTACAACCACTTTACCATCGTAGTCCTGGCCGATTTCCTGTACAATAGGGCCTACCATGCGGCAGGGGCCGCACCATTCTGCCCAAAAGTCAACAACAACAGGTTTTTCTTTTTCCTGGAGAACAAGCTCGTCAAAGTTCGAGTCGGTTATTTCTAAAGCCATTTTTGATCTTTTAAAAGTTTTACAAAAGTTGAAGTGCCAAAATTAAAGGTTTTTTTTAAAGCCTGATTTATTTTAACGGAATTTAATGCACTTAATTATTAACCAAGAGGGGATTCCTGAATTAGCCTCTGATTTATAAACCAGTAGACAGCCTTTAAAGTATGGTGAGATGATACGGATACCTAAGAATTTTATAAGATAACTCCCTTTATTGGAGGTGTTTGGAGCAAAAGATTGGGCCTTTAGCAGATAATATTCTATATAAAAGATGCTTCAATATTTCAAACGCCCGTCCGGTCAGGCGGGGATACAATTCAAAAGCAATTCACAACATTGTTATTTAAAACAAACGTATATTTGTTATGTACTTAATAGATATCCGATTCAACAATCTTTAAAATACAAAAACAGGAGGATTGCATATAGGACCGGGAGTGGGATCAAACTGGTCCATACGCAACAGGTATTGTATGGCAAGGCTGCCGGCGATTTGAGCCAGTTGTTTCTGGTAGATAAAACCACCTTTTATGTAACAATATCACTAAACGAACTTTGCCATGAACTTAACGGCAGTTTTTTCCGGATCAACCCCACTGAAGTGATTAACCTGATGTATGTTACGGAATACAGCAATCAAAATCAACACAAAGTTTTCCTTAAGCAAGGGCATGTGCTCATGGTGAGTAAACCTAAGGTAAAACATTTTGTCAGCAAAATGTCCGACTTAATCCCCTCAATATAGATTAATATTTTTCTCCTTAAGTAACAGATAAGGTATTTTTACTCTTTTACCAAAATATCTTCGTCTTAATATTAACCTCCTTTTCGAAGGCTGGGCGTCCTAGTTAAATTAATTGTTATTTCCGTTAATTGCGGATTTCAATAAAATATGTATTATTGCATAATTATTCAGCACAGGCTGATTTAGTGCAACTTTTTATCATAAGTTTTAGTCTTTTATTTTTTAAACAATATTATTATGATCAGAAGTACAAGAGTTTTTATAAGCATACTGTTTGCTTTTATTAGCTTTTCGGTGTTTGCCCAGGATGCCGGCACAGAAGTGAAGGAAAAATTTAAAGTGTACGGGAATTGCGAAATGTGCAAAAAGACCATTGAAAAAGCAGGAGAATCAGTGGATGGCGTGAATAGTGCCAAGTGGAGTATATCCGGAAAAATGATCACGGTAAAATATGATTCTACTAAAACTAACCTGGAAACAATTAAGAAGGCCATAGCAGATGTGGGTTATGATACGGAAGAATACAGGGCTAAAGACGAAATTTACAATGCTCTTCATAAATGCTGTAAATATGATCGTCCGGAACCTTTAAATAAATAATACACACTAACTAACAATAAATACTATGAAACAAGCACTACTTTTTACTATTGGCCTCTTCTATGCTTTTTCTACACTGGCGCAAACTACGGCCACTGATTTCACAGTGAATGATTGTAATGGACAATTGCACAACCTTTTTTCAGAACTGGACGAAGGCAAGGTGATTGTTATTGCCTGGGTAATGCCATGCGGAGCCTGTATTGGCCCGTCGTTGCAAGCCTACACGGCAGCCAAAAGTTTTTCCGGCACACATCCCGGACAGGTTTTATATTATTTGGTTGATGACTATGCTAACACTTCTTGTCCTACTATAGCGGCCTGGGGAAATGCCAATAGTATGGGTGAGGCAGATGCTTATTTTTCAAATGCGGAGATCAGTATGAATGATTACGGTACTCCCGGCATGCCCAAGATTGTAGTGGTAGGTTGTTCCGAACATAAAGTGTACTACAATAAAAATTATACTGCAAACGGGATAGAAGATGCCATAAATACAGCATTACTGGAATGTAATACCATCAACACCGGGATGAACGATCAGCATGAAAATGATTTGCATATTAATTTGTATCCCAATCCCGCACATAATATTTTATCCTTTTCTTTTGAATTGGCTCAAGCCTCATCCCTTACAGCTGAGGTACTGGATTTTACCGGGCAAACTGTATTGGACGTGGCTGCACCTTATCAACCCAACGGACATGTTGAATTAAGTGCAGATATCAGGTCGTTAAGTAATGGGGTATATTTTTTAAGGATCAGATCAAACTCAACTACCCAGATGGTAAAGTTTTCAGTTGTTCGATAATTTCCTGGCCTTTCTATTTCTTACTTTCATCATTTAATATTTTATCTATGCGTCACATATTACTAACAGCATTAGGAATTATTATAGGCCTGAGTGCTTATTCCCAGGGTTGTTGTTCAGGGGGCAGCGGAAGCCCTATTGCAGGCGGATTTTCACAGGGTGTGCTGAGAGAAAAACAAGTTGAATTTGCTGCGAACTACAGGTATTCAAGCAGCAATAAGTTTTTAGTGGAGGATAGGGACACGGTTCCTTTATTTGATGAGCTTAGCAGTAAGTACCTCTATTTCAGGGCAGGATATGGCATTACGGAAAAGCTAACGTTGGAGCTTTCTTTTGGCTACTTCTTCGATAAGAGACTGGTAGAACTGGAAGAACGGAATAGTGATGATATTGCTACTTCCGGCTTTGGCGATCTGTTGATTTTTCCAAGATATGATGTGTACTTTAAATCGTCGGATACTAAAAAGACTGAGGTAACCATCGGATTAGGATATAAAATTCCTTTAGGTTCCAATTCGGATTCTACTGTGGTTTTTGAAAATCCCGAAACCGGGGAGAAGTATTATACCATTGCAGCGCCTACGGTTCAGCCTTCCAATGGTTCACAGGACGTGCTTTTGTACCTCTTCGGATTAAGGGCTTATCCCCAAAAGAAACTCAATTTTTTCGCGAATGCCTTATATATTCATAAAGGATATAATTCGTTGGGGCAAAAATTTGGAAATTACTCCAGTGTCGGATTGTTTGCCAGCAAAACATTTTTCAGAAAGCTTGGCGTTACAACCCAAATAAAAGGGGAATTTATCGGTAAAATGAAATCAGCGAAAAACATTAACCAGGTGGTTTATTACAACATAGATCCGGAATCTACAGGCTCGAAAAAAATGTTTTTCATACCTCAATTAAGTTACACCTTTCAGCAAGTTACTTTTTATGGATTAACCGAACTGCCCTTATATCAGTATGTAAATGGCAACCAGGTGGCTTCTGGAACGAGCATTACCTTTGGAATATCATACCGCTTTAGTAAGTTCTGTGACTTACCGGTAATGCCACTGGAATAATTTGAAGCCCTGCTTCCTGAATTTATTTTAGCTCAGTTTGTATTCAACGTCCTCAAACTGTAATATTCCTTTTAGAAAATCCACAGCATTTACTGTGATGCTAGGCGCTGGCAGGGTTACATCGGTTTTTTCGATGGAGTCGCTTACCTGAAATTTAAGCTTGCAATTACCCTTTGCCTGTGAAGTAAGTTCTTCCAGCGATCCCACCAATTCATCCGTAATGGAGCTCAGCGGGAGTTTTATTAGGATCTCACTGGTATTTCTTTCCAGGGCTTCAGAAAGCAGTATAATATTGTTGATGCGAATATCCAGTTGCCCGTTTTTAAACTTTCGTTCCACGATACTTGCTTTAACCAATAATGAGGAACCTTCTACCAGGAAATGTTTCATCTTTAAATAATCTTCAGAAAAGAGGATATAATTATCCGAATCGGTAAAATCTTCCATCGTAAAAGTCGCAAAGGCATTTCCGGTTTTAGAGGTACGGTGGTTGACGGCGGTAAGTATCCCTGCAAAAGTTACATTTTTGTTCCTGTACTTTTCCTTGTTGTTTTTAATTTCAGTGATAGAAACATTGCAAAAGTTATCCATTTCGAGTTTAAAATCCTCCAGGGGATGTCCGGACATGTAAAAGCCTGTGACTTCTTTTTCATTTTTAAGTTGTTCGAGCTTGATCCAGGGGGGGCAATCGGGCATAGGGGGATCCTGTACCTGAACTTCATTGGTCTCTCCAAACAGGCTTGCCTGGGAAGAATTTTGCTGAACCTGGAAATCGTTGGCAAACTTCACTACTTTTTCAAGGAAAATTGTATCGTCAGTATTTTCACGGTAAAAGAACTGGGCACGATGGGTGTTTTCAAAGCCATCAAAGGCCCCGGCCATAGCCAGTGATTCCATACTTCTTTTATTTACCGATTTAAGGTTTACTCTCTTTGCAAAATCGAATATACTGTTATAATGTCCGTTTTCTTCTCTTTCGGAAATAATACTTTCAGCCGCTGATTCCCCTACATTTTTTATGGCTGCCAGCCCAAACCTGATCTCTCCTTTATCATTGACCATAAAGTTAAGATAGCTTTCATTCACATCCGGCCCCAAAACGGGAATGTTCTGGCGCAGGCATTCATCCACAAAAAAGGTGATCTTTTTTATGTCGTTAAGGTTATGCGTAAGAACAGCCGCCATGTATTCGGCAGGGTAGTGCGCTTTAACGTATGCTGTTTGGTAGGCAATTACGGAATAAGCGGCCGAATGAGAACGGTTAAACCCGTAATTTGCAAATTCCTGCATGGTGCCAAAAACCTCTTCCGCCTTTTTTTGGTCGATATCTTTTTTTGCGGCCCCCTCTACAAATTCAGCTTTCATGGCTTCCATGATCTCCATGTTCTTTTTCCCCATAGCTCGCCGCAGGATATCAGCTTTTCCGAGCGGAAATTCTCCAAGTATCTGAGCAGTTTGCATGATCTGTTCCTGGTACACCATAATGCCTAAAGTGGGCTTGAGGATATCTTCCAGAAGGGGGTGGGGGTACTCAACTTTTTCTTTTCCGTGCTTTCTTTTAATAAACGTTGGGATGAATTCCATAGGCCCCGGGCGATAAAGGGCATTCATCGCAATCAGGTCCTCTATATTTGTGGGTTTGAGTTCTTTTAGGTAGTTCCTCATCCCTTCTGATTCAAATTGAAAAGTCCCAATGGTATCACCTCTTTGATAAAGTTGGTAAGTTTTTTCATCATCAAGGGGTATGGTTTCAATATTGATTTTAATACCATGCCTCCGATGAATATTTTTTATGGCATCATTTAAAATAGACAGGGTTTTTAAACCCAGAAAGTCCATTTTCAGCATCCCCACCGACTCTACCAATTTTCCTTCATACTGGGTGACAGCCAGTTCAGAGTCTTTGGCGGTGGCCAAAGGAACGTGATTTATTAAGTCATCCGGGCCGATGATCACCCCACAGGCATGTGTTCCTGTATGCCTTGCCGATCCTTCGAGTGTTTCGGCAAAAAGCAGTGTTTTCTTTTCCAGTTCATTTCCGTTTTGGCGAATATCATTAAGCTCAGGAACTTCTTTAAATGCTTGTTTTAAGGTAATACCCGGGCGTTCTGGAACCATTTTAGCCAGGCGGTCAGCATCGGGCAAAGGAAGCTTTAATACCCTGGCTACATCGCGGATGGCTAATTTCGCAGCCATTGTTCCAAAGGTCACAATTTGGGCAACTTTTTCCTTCCCATATTTTTTAACCACATATTCCAATACCCTCTCGCGGCCTTCATCATCAAAATCCACATCAATATCAGGCATAGAAATCCGCTCAGGATTTAAAAATCGTTCGAAGAGCAGGTTGTACCGGATAGGATCAATGCTGGTAATTCCTGTACAAAAAGCGACTGCCGAACCTGCAGCAGAACCCCTGCCAGGCCCTACCGTTACATCCATTTCCCTGGCTTTATTGATGAAATCCTGCACGATCAGGAAATAGCCCGGGAATCCCATTTTCTTAATTACTGAAAGCTCAAAATCAAGACGCTCTTTCACTTCATCCCTTAAGTCAGGATAAAACTTTTTTGCTCCTTCGTAAGTCAGGTGGCGCAGATATTCGTTTTCATCTTTAAAATTGTCAGGCAAAGGGAAGGTAGGCAAAATGATTTTGCTGTGAATGCTATAGTCTTCAATTTTTGCCAAAATTTCCTGCGTGTTCGAGATAGCTTCAGGAGCTTCAGGAAAAAGCCCGGCCATCTCTTCCGGCGATTTCAAGTATTCCTGTCCGGAATAATGCAGGTCATCTTTTTTATCGTTAATATCCGCTCCCGTATTCAGCCTGATAAGGATATCATGGGCATCGTAATCTTCTTTGTTGATATAGTGGACATCGTTGGTAGCTATTACCTTAATGTTATTTTGAGCGGCAAGTTTAAGTAAAGTTTTATTCACTGTTTTTTGTTCAGCAATTCCATGGTTTTGCATTTCCAGGTAAAAGTCATCCTTAAATACCCGTTTAAACCAGTCGATGGCTTCCTGTGCCTTTTCTTCTCCATGGTTCATTATGGCCTGAGGAATTTCTCCGCCCAAACAGGCAGTGGAAACAATAATTCCTTCACTGTACTTTTCAAGTATTTCTTTATCGATCCTCGGACGATAATAAAACCCTTCGAGATAGCCCAGGGAAGTCAGTCTTGCCAGGTTATGGTAGCCCGTTTTGTTCTTGGCCAGTAAAATCAGGTGGTGATAATGCTTACCTCTTGTTTTTTCCCTTTTATTCCTGCTTTCTAAAGCTATATATACCTCACAGCCAATGATGGGTTTAACGCCCTGTTTTTTCGCTTCATTAAAAAATTTAAGCACGCCATACATATTTCCATGGTCGGTAATAGCCAAAGCATTCATTCCTGATTTCTTTGCCTTTTGAAGCAGCAGGCTAATGTTGGAAGCTCCATCAAGTATGGAGTATTGTGTATGTACGTGAAGATGCGTAAATTCAGGCATAATCTTAGCGCTATATTTGATCAATTTGTAGAGAAAAATCTGTTTTCACTCCAAGATGCTAAACCCCAGTCAAGTACCGGATTTTTATTAGGAATAAAATCTAAACTCCTCTTTCACCGACAAAATTAGGTAAATAAGGCCCAGATAATTGACTTGTTAATAATTTTGGAAAAGTGCGTAAGACGCTGATAGCCAATGGCTATTTATTGTGGTTAGAATCTTCATTTTTTACACCTATTTTTGAAACCTGAAAATGGTAAATTTAAAAAGATATATCACATTCGTAGGAATTGTTTTTCATTTCTGTATGCTAACAGCCCAGGAATATAATTGCCAGGAAACGGATACCACCAAAGAAATACCATTAGCATTCTGCCTGGAATTTCCGGATCAACTCTGCCCTGTGAAAACGCAACCTACTGGTGGATGTTGGGCCAGTGCCAGCAATACCGTGGTTGAGTCCTATTGGTTGAGAATGGGGTTTAACGCTGAACATGTGTCAGATAAAAACCTTCAATTGTTTCACGGATTTGTTAGGGAACGGAATGTCAATGGTAATTATATGATGGCTACCGCTTATTATACAAGAGGATCGGGCCCGGTAAGGAAGAATGAGTTCAATGACACCACAGAAATAATCAATCCTGAATTAAGCTATTTAAATACAGGAGCAAGGTATCTGCCCGGGGATCCATACTTAATTAAGCGTGTGATCCACGATTGCAGTCCGGTATATACTATGCTGTATTTCAGGAAATCGAACGTAGATACTGTTACCCAAATTCATTATACCGAAAAATCAGGAATTAATCATGCGCTTGCCCTGATAGGATGGAATGATACCTTAACCACCAAATCGGGCAGGGGAGTGTGGATTGCTCAAAATACACTGGGTGAATTATTTGGTGATAATGGCAGGGTGTATATTCCCTATCAGGATAAAAATATTTTAGAACACAATGCCATATGGCCTGAATGGGAAACGTTCAACCCCCGCTTACAAATCTTATATTATGATACATTGGGGCCCATTTTAACTTATGGCTTTAATGATTCGATTTGTTGGGGAATGGTTAATTTTACAGCTTCAGACAAAGGTAGTGTAAATCGGGTTGGGGTTTTCGTAAAGCATCCCGGAACCCGCATATATGCTGAAGTTTACAAAAAATTTGAACCTGTTGAAAAAGTGCTTTCCGGGCTGGAGGGTAAAAGTGATGCCATTCGTTGTATCTATCCCGGATACTATACAATTAATCTTGATAAACCTGTTTCTTTTCAAAAAGGAGAAGATTTTTTCGTAGTTGTGCGCTACCAAACGCCTGATCAGGGATTTCCGATGCCCATAGAGCAATACCAAAAAGATTATGCCGATCCGGATATTACACAGAACAGGGCCTGGATTAATCCGGATTTTGAGAAATGGCCAAATTTGTGGTATGAAGTCGGAGAAAATTCCAACCTGGCGTATCTTAAGTTTGATCTTTGCATCAGGGCCTATTTTATTTTGGATAAATAGCCACAGTTTGCCGGGTTTTATAACTGCATTTATTCTAATTGAATTTTTCCTGGTTTATTATTGAGGATCTTTCCTGGATAACTAAAACTATATCGTATTTTATATTTCTTCGAAAAAAAAGTTTTAAACATGTTTAAAAATTGCAACTGCTAAAATTTTT
Source organism: Bacteroidales bacterium (assembly GCA_021740645.1). GTDB lineage: Bacteria > Bacteroidota > Bacteroidia > Bacteroidales > JAADJA01 > JAADJA01. Next base: position 44,166 of record JAIOZL010000022.1, on the reverse strand, counting down.
TGTTGTCAATAATGGCATATGAAAACTAAATTAAACATGAAAACAACACGAATTTTATTTCTCATTTTACTGGCAATCCTTTCAGTGATATTGATTACATCATGTACAAAGGATGGAAGACGAATTAAAGGGCAGGGCCCGATCGTTGAACAGGCATTTGATATTCCTCCAATTTCAGGGGTGTCCTTAAGTATTGATGCTTCAGTTATCATTGTTAAGGGAGATACCCAGTCAGTGATCATCGAAGGACAACAAAACATTATCGATAATATTGAGAAGTATGTGACTTCTGAAGGATTATGGCGCATTGGTTATTACAGGCCGGTAACCAATCATGCAGGAGTGGTCATTCAAATTACTACTCCAAATTTTGATTTTGCAACCGTAAGTGGTTCCGGGAAAATCGAAACCAAAGATCATTTTACTGCCATGGGCGATGTATATGCTAAAATCAGTGGCTCAGGGAGTATCATACTATCGGTAAATGCGCAACGTGTGGAAAGTGAAATTTCAGGTTCAGGACAAATTTATTTAACCGGGGAAGCCTATGAGCAATATATTGATATAAGTGGTTCAGGAAATGTGCGTGCATTAAACCTTGAAACACAGAAGACATATATTACCATAAGTGGGTCAGGCAACAGTGAGGTATTCGTTCAAGATTACCTGGAGGTAGGAATAAGCGGAAGTGGAAATGTTTACTATAAAGGTAATCCGCAAATTAACGCAAATATCTCCGGTTCAGGTGGAATTATCAATTGGAATTAGATAATGTGAATAGGAGTTGAAACCCTGGTATTTGCGCTACCAGGGTTTCGTGTTTTTATACCTTTCTAACGGCATCGATCACAGTCCCATCTACCCATTTGATTACTGAAACAAATTCATCACTTAAGGCTGGTTTTTCGGGTTTTCCACAAATACGTTCCGCTTCCCCTTTAAGCTCGTGTATTGTTTTAATTGGTAATGAGGAATTTTTCATTTTTTCTAAAAGGTCTTTCCTCAAGGGATTAATTGCAATTCCTCTTTCCGTAACAATTACGTCAATCAATTCTCCGGGCCCGCATAGTGTGGTTACTTCATCCAAAATAACAGGCATTCGGTCGCGGAAAAGAGGGATGGGAATAATGGTTGTTTTGGCGAATAAACAATTTTGCCAACCTCCTATACCATGGAGTAAATATCCATCAGAATGAGTAACTACATTGGCGTTGAAATCCACATCTACCTCTGTAGCTCCAAGAATAACAACATCCACCATCGAGGCAAAATTGCCTTTTCCATGATAGTTGTAACTGGTGAACGGGCTGGTATTTACGTGGCCGGCATTTTCCCGCATTGAACGAACCCCTTCCAGGTCAAATGTTTGCCCGTCGAGAATATAATCCACCAGGCCTTCCTCCAGCATTTGCACAGGATATTTATTGCTCCCTGCACGAATAAATCGAGCTTTCCATCCCCGGTCTTTTAAAATATCCCTAAAGTAATTACCAATGGATAACGCAGTTCCTCCGGCACCTGCCTGGTAAGAAAATCCATCTTTTATGATTTCTGCTTCGTCACAGAACTGCGCAGTCATTTCAGCAATAAGCAAACGGTCGGGACTTTTGGTAATTTGTGTAGTGCCGGAAACAATTCGCTCCGGCAAGCCAACTTTGTCAACGACTACCACATAATCCACATAATTCCCATGGATTTGCCATGGTATACAAGGGAATGGAACGAGGTTATCAGTAACTACTATTACTTTATCTGCATATTGCGAATCACCCAAAGCAAACCCAAGCAGACCACAAGCTGCGGGGCCCCTGTCCCCGGTGGCATTTCCAAAGGCATCAGCCGTAGGTGCAGCAATGATAGCAATATCAATCTGTACTTCTCCATCCTGAATGGCCTGGTAGCGGCCCCCATGTGACCTTAAAATACTCATGCCTTTCATTTTTCCTTCAGACGTAAATTTTCCGAGAGGGCCATTCATACTTCCTTCTATACGGTTAATGGTACCATCTTCGAGATATTTAATCAAATCAGCCTGGCACGGAAATGAAGCAGATGGGTACCATCTCAGGTCTTTTACTCCCATTTCATGAGCAATGTCAAAAACCTGTTTTGCAATAAGGTCTCCATTTCTGAAATGATGATGGGAGGAAATCGTCATTCCATCTTTAAGGCCAGCCTTAATCAGGGCCTCTTTTAAACTGGAAAGGGTTTTATTTCCATCTGCCGGATAATCGGCACAGGACGAAATAGACGGCGCATGCTTTCTGCCGGTTGGTTTGTATTTTCCAACACCCTGATAGGGGATATGTTCTTCGCCGTTTATAATAGTTGGGACCAGGCGCCCTGCAGCGTTTTTGACTACTTTATCGTATTTTTTCATTCTGCATCTGTATTTATTGATGAATCAGGTTATGCCGGATTAAGACAAAACCTGTTCTAAGAATTATTAGCTAAATTTTCTCTCCAGTTATTATCCAATAAACCCAATGATATGGCCAGGTCTACAATTTTCTGAGCTCGTTTGACCACCGGGGCATCAATCATTTTTGAGCCGAGGGATACAACACCTAATCCTTTTTCTTTAGCCAGGATAAAAGCATTTACAATTTTGGTGGCCTTTTCAATTTCCGCTTTATCAGGAGCAAAATTCTCATGAATAACTTTAATCTGGCGTGGATGAATGCAGCCCATTCCTTCAAATCCTAAACTTTTTGAAACCTGTACATTTTGTTTTAGGGCTTCCATATCAGAAACATCACTAAAAACGGAATCGATGGGTTGTATTCTAGCTGCTTTTGCTGCATTTACAACCATACTTCTTGCAAAGAAGGATTCATTTCCTTCATTGCTACGGCGTGTTCCAAGGTCTGCGGTATAATCTTCCAGACCAATAGCCAGGGAAACAATATTATCAGCAGCACTTGATATTTCATAGGCTTTGATTACACCCAATGCACTTTCAATTATGGGCATCAACCAAATATTGCAGGCGATATTCTTTTCTTTCTTTATTTCGTCTATCCTTTTGTTTACCAGTAAAATTTGTTCCTTGCTTTCGCATTTAGGCACAAGAATCAGGTTCACATGATGGGGCACGAGGTAATCGAGGTCATTTAAACCTTCGGGAACCTGATTAATCCTAACCATTCTTTCTGCACCATAGAAATTAAGTTGGCGTAACGCGTTTCTGACGACAAAACGGGCTTCAAATTTTTTATCGGGAGCTACTGCATCCTCCAGGTCAAGGATCAGGCCATTAGGGCCATGAATTCCTGCATTGAGCATGAGTTTGGGTGAATTTCCAGGCAGGTAAAGCCTTGAGAACCTGAAGACATCTTTTGTAGTTTCAGTTTGATTCTCAGGTAAAATTTCCAACAGGTACTCCTTTGTTGTTTTTACCAATTGTTTAACAACTGCTTCTATACGTGCAGAAATTACAAATGGTAGCGCACCACTATCGATAATGGCCAGGTGGGCATGTTCTAATCCATAAAACATTAAAATGTCTTCAGCTAACTTTCGTATTGAATTGCCATACATAACCATGACCTTACTCTGGATGTCGATGTTAAGGCCACCCCTGTCTTTTAGTTCCAGTGAAACGTAACAATCCGAACGGATATCATCACCTTTGTTCCCGGCTGATACTACTTTATTTATATTGCTCATTCCTTATGATTGATTTGATTTAAAAAGAAGTCAAATTTAGCACAAATGCTTATCGAGGCAAGAAAATTCCTAAATATTTATCATTTTCCAATGTATAAATAAACGGCTTTAAATCAGTAATTTATGAGGTGCTTGCAAGGTGTGGGTTTAATTTTTATTGATTTTAAACAAGTTTTCGGTTAAAAAGCTGAAATGGTTAGCTTTGCCAAATAAAATAATCTATTAAATATATCCTTGTTATTGGATGACTTGCTCGAGTAAGATAAAAATCAATCCTAGTATAGCAGTTCTGCTTAAGATACTGGCAGTCTTTATTTTGTTTGTATTTTCCAGGATCTCCATTTACTTTTTCAACAGGCCGATGTTTGAAGACCTTGGTGCAGGCCATTTTTTTTATTTGACATTTGCTGGTTTCAAGTTCGATTTATTTTCATTCATGATTGTGAATGCCCCGTTTATTGTACTTAGCTTTTTACCCTTACCTGTCAAGCATAAAAGGATTTATCGACGGATAAATGATTTTTTGTTTATTGGATTGAATTCCTTGGCGATGATGGTAAACTATGTGGACGTGATCTACATCCGGTTTACTCAGAAAAGGATGACATTCGGAATATTTGATTTTATTCGGGAAAATAAAACAGAAATAAATGCGCTTTTGCCTGATTTTATTGCCGATTATTGGGTGTCCTTTGGTACCTGGATTCTATCCATATTGTTATTAATCTTTGCCGTTAATAAAGTTAATGCCCTTGCAGTTAGCAAAAGACCTTACCTGCTTTCAAGCTATAGAAATGATGCTGTAAAATTGATAGTCGGTTTGGTTTTAATAGTCCTTTCCATAAGGGGAGGATTTCAACGAAAACCCATTGATTTTATAAATGCAGGTGATTATACCCAACCCAAGTTCTTTCCAATAATCCTGAATACGCCTTTCACCATTTTAAAAAGCTTGGACAGGGCGGAAATTGAGGAAAAGAACTATTTTAAAAGTCTGGAAGATTTAGAGAGTGTATATTCTCCTGTCCTCATTTATAGTCGTGAGAATGATGCAATTAATCGGTCAAATATTGTGTTAATCATTGTGGAAAGCTTAACCACCGAACATGTTGGCTACTTGAATTCTTCTCTTGAGAATGGTAATTATATAGGATTTACTCCTTTTCTGGATTCATTATTTAAAAAGAGTTTGGTGTTTCGGGGCTTTGCCAATGGTGTAACCTCTATGGATGGAATCCCGGCTACAATATCCGGGATACCTTCTATGATGGATCGGCCCTTTCTTATCTCTCCGTATGCCACCAATAAGATAAATTCGATTCCTGAAGTTTTAAAAGGATTGGGATATTATTCTGCTTTTTTTCACGGGGGTACAAATGGAACCATGGGTTTTGACTCCTATTGTAAAATTGCAGGTTTTGATGATTATTTTGGCAGAGAAGAATATGGAAATGATAATGATTTCGACGGCAATTGGGGAATTTTCGATGAGCCATTCCTCCAATATGCGGTTCAGAAACTAAATCAAATCAAAAAGCCTTTTTTTGCTACACTTTATACCCTGTCATCTCATCATCCCTTTACCATTCCTGAGCAATACAAAGATAAATTCGCCAAAGGTCCATCAGAGATAAGCGAAAGCATTGGATATACTGATTATGCATTGAAGCGGTTTTTTGCAAACGCATCAAAGCAAACCTGGTTTGATAATACTTTATTTATTATCACAGCAGACCATACATTCAGAGGGTATCATCCATTTTACCGGAGGGCCGTCGGAAAATATTCTATTCCTATAGCATTTTATAAAAAGGATATGGATCATATTGGCATTGGTAACAGGGTAGTACAACAAACTGATATATTCCCAAGTATACTTGATTATATCGGATATCAGGGGAAAACGATATCTTTTGGTAATAGTATTTATGATACCAATCGTAAAAGGTATGCGATCTCATACCATGCCGGTATTTTTCAAACCATTAAAGAAGACTATGTGTATCAATTTGATGGGGAAAAGAGTCTGGCTTTGTACAATTATAAAATGGACAGCATTCTGAAAAACAATTTACTGGAAAAGGAACCAATACTTGTGCAAGAATATGAAATAATGACAAAAGCGGTTATTCAGCAATTTTACCACCGATTGATAAATAATAAATTGGTTTCAGACTAGATAGCATGGTGAAAAAAATAATATTCATAATAAATCCAGCTTCAGGAGTATTTAAAAAAGAAAACATCGTTGAATTTATCAAATCCAGGCTGGATATTTCTTTATTTGAACCTTATTTTGAATTTACTCAGGGCCCCGGCCATGCTACTGAATTATCTAAAAAATGGGTAAAAGAGGATGCCAGTATCATTGTTGCGGTGGGAGGAGATGGATCGGTAAATGAGGTTGCACGGGGTATGGTTGGATCGGATGTCGTGCTTGGTATTCTGCCAGCGGGTTCAGGGAATGGACTTGCTCATCACCTTAATATTCCTACAAACCATAAAAATGCCCTTGATGTGATCCATACCGGAAAATCCATTAAAATTGATACAGGGAAAATCAATGGCCATCTGTTTTTAAGTATTGCGGGGATTGGATTTGACGGATTGGTGGCAAAAAAGTTCAAACAGAGTAAATTGCGCGGTTTTGTTTCATATTTAAAAATTGTTGCAGAAGAATATCCTGGTTATAAGCCTAAAAGGTATACCCTCGAATTGAATGATGAGGTGATTGATACAAGGGCACTATTTATAAGCTTTGCTAATTCCGATCAGTTTGGATTTAATACCTCCATTGCACCAGATGCTAAAATTGATGATGGTTTACTGGATATTGTCATTGCCAATAAACCGCAGATATTTGAGCTTCCCTACCTGGCCAGTTTGCTTTACTGGCGAAAAATTGAAAATTCGAAATATATTACAGCCAGGAAAACAGCCTGTTTAAAAATAAAAAGCAAAAAAAGGAGATGGGTAAATGTGGATGGGGAGGCTGTGAAAATGGCAAAAGAAATAATTGTGAAGGTAAATCCTTTATCGCTGAATGTAATTGTCCCCTAGCTTTGCATGAGAAATTGATTTTACTATTAAACTTTTAACTATTCAAAGTAAAAAAGCTGTCCGGGATTATTCCTGAACAGCTTTTTATCAATTTTATTATTTTTATTAAGAGAGTACCTCTTTAACTTTTTCAGCGGCTTCTGCAAGGGCAATAGCGGAATGCACTTCTAATCCGGATTCATCAATTATCTGTTTTCCTTCTTTCGCATTGGTTCCTTGTAAGCGGACGATGATAGGAATTTTTATTTCTCCTATTCTTTTATAGGCATCCACTACACCCTGAGCTACACTATCACATCGGACGATGCCACCAAAAATGTTAACAAGGATAGCACTAACATTAGGATCTTTTAAAATAATTCTGAAAGCCTCTTCTACCCGTTTAGAATCAGCAGCACCCCCTACATCAAGAAAATTAGCAGGGGCCCCACCTGATTGTTTGATAATGTCCATAGTGGCCATTGCTAATCCTGCACCATTCACCATACAACCCACATTCCCAGTTAGTTTAACGTAACTCAGGTTATATCGGCTTGCTTCCACTTCAATTGGATCTTCTTCTGTAAAATCTCTAAGTTCAAGGATGTCAGGATGCCTGAAAAGCGCATTGTTATCAATTACAACTTTAGCATCAGCTGCAAAGACTTTGTCATCGGCAGCTTTAATCACCGGATTAATTTCAAAAAGGGTAGCATCCACTCCTATATACGCCTTATACAAAGAAGTGACGAATTTTACCATTTCTGTAAAAGCTTTCCCACTAAGGCCAAAGTTAAAGGCTATTCTCCTGGCCTGAAATCCCAGTAGGCCCACTTTAGGATCTATTTCCTCGGTAAAGATTTCTTCAGGAGTTTCTTCGGCGACTTTTTCTATATCCATACCTCCTCGGGGAGAATACATGATCATATTTCTGCCGCTGGCCCTGTTCAGCAAAATCGACATATAATACTCCAGTGTTTCTGCGGGGCCATCATAATAGATGTTTTGCTCAATGAGAACTTTCCTTACAGGTTTTCCTTCACTGCTTGTTTGGGGCGTAACCAGGTTCATATGCAGTATTGCATCTGAAAAGGTCATCACTTCGTCAATTGATTTTGCAATTTTAATTCCACCACCTTTACCTCGTCCTCCAGCATGAATCTGAGCTTTCACTGCCCAAATTTCAGAACCTGTTAACTTATTGATTTTTTTAGCAGCTTCGAATGCTTCATCAGGTGAAAATGCGATAACACCTTCCGGCACGGCCACACCAAACTTTTTAAGCAAGGCTTTTCCCTGGTATTCATGTAAGTTCATGGACAGTGGGTTTTTATTTTACAATTTCAAGTAGTTCAATTTCAAAAATTAAGGCATGGTTGGCTTCAATTATACCTCCCTGGCGTGGATTTGCACCATAAGCCAGATCAGGATGCACATAAAGTTCCCACTTTGATCCTACAGGCATTATTTGCAACGCTTCCACCCAGCCTTTAATTACTCCATTCACTCTGAACTGAGCGGGAGTATCAGGGGTGGTTGCATCAAATTCGCGTCCGTCAATTAATGTGCCTTTGTAATACACTTTAACCTGGTCGGTTTCACCAGGTATTGGTCCTGAACCTTCAGTAATGATTTTGTATTGCAAGCCGCTTTCAGTTGTTATCACACCTTCTTTTGTTTTGTTTTCCTCAAGAAATTCGTTGGCTTGTCTTAGGTTCTCACTTGCTTTACGTTCACGTTCTTTGTTAAAATAAGTCATAACGTAGGTATTCGCATCTTTAGGATCCATTGCGCCTTCAACTTCGTCGAAAATATCTGAGAAGCCTTTGGCCAGAGCATCCACATTGATATTATCAAAACCACTTTTTTGTAAGTTTGTTGCTATGTCGATTCCTATGGCATAACTTACACTATCTAATTCGGTATTCATTGCAACATCTTTTTTAGTTCCGGTTTGTTGCCCGCAAGAACTCAGGATTATCACTGCTATTATTAATAATGATCCTGATAAAAGTTTTCCAATTTTCATTTTTTTCATTTTTTTTATAAGACTTCAAGTAAATTCACATCGTATACAATGGCTGCCTTGCTTGGTATTTTATTGCCATCGCCGGGCAATCCGAAAGCAAGGTGCGAAGGTAAAATAAATTTTGCTCGGTCGCCTTTTTTTAGCAATAAAATTGCTTCTTCCAATCCACTTTCAACTCCTCCCTTGCCTATTAAAAACTCTTTGGGTCCCAAATCATCTGAAGTATAACAGTCCTCTCCTGATAGCAGACTTACTGTATATTCAAACCGCACAATACGTCCTATTTCTGCTTCTTCACCATCCCCTTGTTTGTAAATCATGTATCTTAACCCTGTCCCTGTTTTTTTCATCTGCCAATGGTAACGGGAAATAAAGTCCTCAATGCGCTGATCTTCAGATTTGACCAGGTTTTTGTTAACCTCAATCAATGTGTTTTTAGGATTTTCCACTTCTCTTTTATCATTTAATTCGGGAGGGCCTTGACAGGATATCAAGAATAATAGGCCCCCGAATAGAACGATGTTTATACTATAGTAAAGCCAAGGCATAGTTAGTCTGTTAGCACATGTTTGTTTTCTGATAACAGAAGTTCAAACTTTTTTATTGTTTGTTCCATAGAAATATAGGAATCGCCCCCGGCTGCATTTTTATGCCCACCACCTTCGAAATGAGCCCTGGCAAAATCATTCACAGAAAAATTCCCGACCGACCGGAAGGATATTCTTATTTTTTCCTCTCGTTCAGTAAACAAAGCAGCAAACCGGATACCTTTAATGCTTAGGGCATAGTTAACAAGTCCTTCAGTATCGCCAATCTGATGATTGAATTTTTCTAACTCTGCCCTTGTGAGGCAAATGATGGCGGTGTTGAACTCCTTATAGACTTTAAGTTTTTTACTTAACGAATAACCCAATAAACGCAGCCTGCTCTCTGTATGTGTGGCATAAATCAGGCGATTGATCCTGGCCGCATCTATTCCTTTAGCTATTAACGCACCCGAAATGTTGAATGTTTGTTGAAAATTGCAATTGTAACTGAAGGAGCCTGTATCTGTTAGTATGCCCGCAAAGATACATTCTGCCACATCTTTACTGATCAGCTCAGGATTAATCGAATCCATAAATAAATATGCCAATTCACTTGTAGAACTGATATTTACATTTGAAAAGCAATGATCATAAAAATCCACTTCAGGATCGATATGATGGTCGATTAATATTTTTAAAGCTTTTGATTTTCTAAGGTATTTTCCGGCCTCTCCCATGCGTTCAGGTGTATTATAATCCAGAGAAAATATGATCTCGCTGCTTATAAACAATTGATTTGCATAAGCTTGTTTATCTTCATAGATCAGAATATTTTCATGACCCGGCATCCAATGCAAAAATTCAGGGTAGGGATTAGGAACAAGTGCGTATACTTCATAGCCGGCCTGGTAAAAAAAGTGATATAGGGCTAGCACAGAGCCAACTGCATCTCCATCAGGGTTATTGTGTGATGTAAGTAAGATTGATTTCCCGGGAGTAATTTTTTCCCGAATCAGAGAAAAGTCAAGTTTTATCAAGAGAAGAAAAGATTAGTAAATATGTGAATACAAAATTATAAAATATCTTTAATTTTGCCCGATAAACTAAATTGTAAAATAAAATGACAGATAATATTACACTTACCATGATTAAGCCCATGGCGGTAAAAAAGGGATATATCGGGCCAATTTTAGCAAAAATTGCTGAAGGAGGATTTAGGATTGTCGCCATGAAATATACTAAACTTTCACTTGAACAGGCTCAAAAGTTCTATGAAGTGCATAAAGAAAGGCCATTTTTTAGAGATTTAACAGCGTTTATGTCTTCCGGGCCTATTGTTGCTGCTATACTTGAAAAGGAGAACGCTGTGCAGGCTTACCGTGATCACATTGGAGCTACCAATCCTGCAGAAGCTAAACCCGGAACTATCCGTGCACTATATGGCACCGACCTGGGAATGAATGCCGTTCATGGATCTGACAGCATTGAAAATGCAAATATCGAAGCGGATTTCTTTTTTGCTAAAACAGAAAGGTACTAAGCAATACATACTTGAAGTTTATTTAAAGCAGTTTATCACTTTAATGGGGTTAAACTGCTTTTTTATTTTTTAGGTACAAATTCCCGGTAGGTATTATCTTCAAAAAAAACCAAGATTTTTTCAATTTCCGATCCAGAGGAAATTTTAGTTTCAATATTTTTTTTATTCGCCCTAACATTTTGTGAAGCAATTTTTGTGGATTGAAGATTCAAATTCACTTGAGAGTTATCAGAAGGTTTGTCCTCAATTGATAATTGCCCCATATTTTCGGGTACATTTTTTTTACCAAAAAGTAACCAATCAGAATTAATATCAGGGTAGGAGGTAAGGATTTTTAAAATAAGGTCGATACTTGGTTTGTTACGGCCTGATAAAATGTGCGAAATGTTTGATCGCTTCACATCAATTTCATCTGCAAACTGAGAAGGTGAAAGTTGTTTTTTTTCCAGTATTTGTTTTATCCTGTTCACCATTTTGATTTAAATTAATAAGATTTAAGATGAGGTATAAAAGTACAATAATAAACAATATGTATACAAATGTAAACTTAAAAGATTACTTCTCATTATGCAAGCTGCTGTTACAATTGTAAATTATTTAATTGTTTTGAAATATTTAGCAATATAATATATTAAATAACTCTGAAATAATGTTTTATGAAGAGATTGCTTTCTTGTTTATAAGAAAGATATAAATATCAGGTATATCATTAATACTCTTTAATTATAACTTCAGTTAGATTATGTAAAAGACAGGAAATGAAGTTAAAATAATTGAAATATAGAGGCATATTATGATTATTTTATAAATTAGCTGTTTGTTGTTTGGATTATATTTTCATAGTTACAAATGTAAATTGTCAAATTTCACCTAAATCCCCATTAATAGAGGAATATGAAAAGTTGAAGATCAAATAAGTTTACAAATGTAAAATTTGAATATTTTGTGAAATAGAAGGAATTTGTTTTATTTATTTATTAGTTATTGAGTATTTTTTTACGCTGTATTGCGTAGAAAATTGCCAATCAATTATCAAATAATAAATTTCTATTTTTGTTAAAAATCGAGATAAAAAAATGGCATCATTTAGGCATAAAAAAAATACTAAAAAAGACATATCTGAAAAGATTATTTACCCGGATAACCTCAACTGGTTTTTTTATTTATCCTTAAGTTTTACATTTCTTATAAGCTTTGCCATTTACATTTTGACTTTAGCCCCTGATATTACATTGGAGGATAGTGGAGAATTAATAACTGCTGCCAAACATCTGGGTGTTCCGCATGAACCTGGCTATCCTCTTTTTACCATGTTGGGTAAGCTGTTTACATTTCTTCCCATTGGTAATATAGCTTATCGTTTAAACCTGATGTCAGCTTTCTTTTCAGCATTGGCAGGTGCTCTGGTTTATATAGCTACTGTTTTATTCATTGAGAATACCTGGGTGGTAAAGTTGGATTCGAAATCAACAAATGGAAATAAATTTCGCTTTTTCCGTTATTTGGCTGGAATTACGAGTGCTCTTTTATTTTCATTTTCTTTCGAGAATTGGGAACAATCTGTTATCACTGAGGTATATGGTCTTCACGTATTTTTTGTAGCTGGTTTTATTGTGTTGTTTTGCTTACTAGCCCGACAAAAAGATGATTCAGGAAAACGAAAATATTTTTATTTAATAAGCCTGCTTACAGGCCTTTCGCTTACAAATCATTCTACATCTGTATTATTTGTTCCTATAGTGCTCATTATCCTGTTAATTATGGACTTTCGGTTTTTAATTTCATTAAAAACTCTACGTTTTGCATTGCTATTTGGAATTGCCGGCCTACTTCCACTTCTATATCTTCCATTATCATCTATAACTGATCCTGTTATTGACTGGGGCAATCCTGAGAACCTGACAAATTTTTTAAGAACGATAAGCCGGCATCAATATACTTCGCTGGATCAATCTTCTGATAAGTTTTTTAGCGGCTTAGGATTTTTCTTTGGAAAAACACTGATAGATCAATGGTTTCCTGCAGTTCTCTTTCTTTTAATACCTGGTTTAATTGCTCTTTATAAATTCAATAAAAAGGGACTTATTTTCAGCATACTGTTTATCGTATTCTATATTCCTGTTACAACCTACCTTACTGATTTTGAAATAAGAGGGGATACATTTGTGAATGAACTGAACCGTTTGCTTGTTACAGTATTCTATTTACCTTCTTATCTTTTTTTATCTATAATAATGGGAATTGGAACATTTTACCTATTACAAATTGTTAAAAAGGAGGCTTATAAATATAGCATTTTAGCCGTCGTTTTATTATTCTCATTTATCAGCCTGAAGAAGAATTATAAAAGAGTGGATATGAGTGATTTTCATTATCCTCAGCGCTATCTTGATAATCTTTTTAAAGTAGTATCTCAGGATGCATTAATTTTCACTCAGATCGATTATTATTATTTTCCTACCATGTATGCACAAAATATTGAAGGGAGAAGAACGGATGTGACTATCCTCGATCAACCATTGCTTAAGCGAAGTTGGTATATTGATATGTTAATAAATCACTATAACGAACTTACCTCAAGATCAAAACCTGCTGTGAATGCTTTTCTTAAAGCTGTGGCCCCATTTGAAGATGGAAAACCTTATAATGGAGCTAATATTGAAGCCAGGTACATTGGAATGATCAACTCATTTATTGATGAGGCATTTCAGGCAGGGAAGGATGTGTATTTTACCTATATTCCGCAAAAGGAGATACTTCGTTCATATTATTTGGATTCCGTGTTAGGTGCATATAAATTAAGCAGGTCTGGCGAGATTACATCGGTTAATTACAATGAACTTAATTTTAATATGTTTGGAGGCATATCGAAAAGTGATGACCTGCTGGTTCGAAATTTTAGCAATTATTACGGGGAATTGCATTTGATGCGTGCAACATGGTACGAAGGAATGGGAGATATTGAAAACGCCTTTAAATTCTATGAGTTAAGTAATAAATTTTACCTTGAAAAAGCTCAGGCCAGAAGTTTCATCAATTCTAAGCTTAAGGAATTGAGGCCGCTTATTAATTAAAATAGTGAAACAAAAAAGGCCATATTTCAAAGAATATGGCCCCGGATTTTATAATAAAATCATTTCTAATCCAAAGCATGAATAACCAGGCCACTTCTGAGTTTAGGTTCAAACCATGTGGTTTTTGGTGGCATGATATTTCCACTATCTGCTATGTCAATTAATTGTTTCATTGATACTGGATACAAAGCAAAAGCTACCTTCATTTCTTTGCTATCCACTCTCTTTTTAAGTTCTTCGAGTCCACGGATTCCTCCCACGAAGTCAATACGGGTGGAACGCCTTAAATCTTCTATGCCCAAAATAGGCTCTAAAACTTCGTTAGAAAGTATGGTCACATCAAGCACACCAATGGGATCGTTATCATCATAAGTGCCTTGTTTCGCAGTTAAGGAATACCAGCTACCATCAAGGTACATGCTGAAATTATGCAATGATTCGGGCTTATAGATATCCTTGCCTTTTAATTCCACTTCAAAGCCAGATTTCAACCTGTCAATAAGTGTATCCTTATCCAATCCATTCAGATCTTTAACCACCCGGTTGTAATCGATAATGGTTAACTGATCATCGGGAAAATGCACAGCTAAAAAGAAATTATATTCCTCTTTTCCCGTATGGTTGGGATTCATATCCTTTTTCTCTTTACCTACAAGTGCAGCTGCAGCTGTTCTATGATGACCATCGGCCACATAGGTTGAAGGTATTCCTTCAAAGAGTTGAATTATTTTATCGATTAGAGCTGTATCTTTAATCACCCAAAAATGATGACCTATTCCATCATCTGCTACGAAGTCGTATTCAGGGATGTTGGTTTTAACAAAGTTCTTAATTAAGCCATCCAGTTCAGCATGAGCAGGGTAGGAGAAAAATACAGGCTCAATGTTCGCATTATTAATACGTACATGCTTCATCCTGTCTTCTTCTTTATCAGGCCTGGTTAATTCATGCTTTTTTATCACATTGTTAAGGTAATCATCCACTGAAGCACACCCCACAAGGCCATATTGGGTTTTATTCCACATGGTTTGTCCATAGATATAGAGGTATTCTTCGTCATCCTGGATTAGCCAGGATTTTTCAATAAAAAGGCCAAAATTTTCTTTTGCTTTGTCATATACTGCCTGGTCATGCACATCCATTGCCGGATCAAGGTCTATTTCAGGTTTTATGATATGAAGTAATGAATGTTCATTCCCTTTTGCTTCTAACCGGGCTTCTTCTGAATTTAAAACATCGTATGGCCTTGATGCGACCTGTTTAACTAAATCTGCAGGGGGCCTTATCCCCCTGAATGCCTTAATTACTGCCATAGTTTTGTAAAATTAATTAATAGTGATTGCTATCAACCGTATCAAAAGGAAGAAGGTCATCAGAATCCTCATATTTATAATTTTCCTGATTTTTATCCCTGTAATTCGGTTTACTCCTGTTGCCATTTTTACCATTGGATTTTTGCAATGAACCAATTAATGCCCCAAGCATTTTAGTCATTTCCATTAACTCATTCCGCGATTCATCCACCTGGATTTGGTTGAATAAATTTTGTTTTTCTGCAATACTGGTCAATACAACACATTCACGAACAGAGCTTTTTGCCATTTTAAGATAATAAATAAACTGACTTTTGTTTCGCGAGGAACCCTCTGCAATATAGAATGAGATGGCCTGAGCTGAATGGATAAATTTTTTGGACAAAACGCTTGAGCAGTTTGTCGGGAGTTGGTTAGCTGCATTATATACCCAATCGATATAATCTAATGTTTTGTGGTACACACGCAGGTCTTCAAATCTAAAAAAAGTTCCATTTTGAGTTGTTTCGTTGTCCATGTTAATAGCTTAAAAATTAATAACCACTTATTTAATATACAAGTCAAACACCCTAACGCTTTCGGAAAACAATTACAGATGCTATGATAACAGGCAATCTAGTTTACTTTGAAAGTTGCTATGCCTTTTTCGATAAAATCAACGATTTGATTTGCAGCAGCAAGACCCGCATTTATATTTGCTTCTGCAGTTTGTGCGCCCATTTTTTTGGGGGTAAAAAAGAACCTGCCTTCAAAGTTATTTTCAAGCTCATCTTTACAATCCGGTGCGATATCAGACAGATAAACAAAGTCCTTCCTTTCTTCAAAAACTTTTTTAAGGCCTTCCTCGTCAATGACTTCTTTTCTTGCAGTATTTACCAAGGTTGCGCCTTGGGGCATTTGAGATAACAAGTCATAATTTATCGACTTTTTTGTCGCCTCATTTGCCGGGATATGCAGAGAAATATACTCGCAATTTCTATAAAGTTCCTTCACATCGCTAACCGGAGTTGCCCCCAGGTCCTTAATTTTTTCATCAGCTATAAATGGATCAAAAGCAAATACTTCCATTCCAAATCCTTTTGCAATGTTTCCTACCAGCTGCCCCACATGGCCAAAAGCATGTATCCCTATTTTTTTACCTTTGAGCTCTTTTCCTGCACTTCCATTGAACATATTCCGGGCTTTATAAATCATCATTCCAATAGCTAATTCTGCCACAGCATTAGAGTTTTGGCCCGGTGTGTTCATGGCCACCACATTATTAGCTGTTGCTGCCTCAAGATCAATGTTATCGTAGCCAGCGCCAGCTCTCACAATGATTTTCAGATTTTTACCAGCTTCAATAACTTCTTTAGTGGCTTTATCACTTCTTATTATCAGGCCATTAACATTTTCAACAGCCTTTATGAAATCAGCCTGGTTAGTATATTTCTCAAGTAAAATGGTTTGGTAACCAGCCTTGTCAAATATATTTTTAATACCATTAACTGCCTCTGGTGCAAAAGGTTTCTCCGTTGCTACAAGTACTTTTATCATTGTAATTAAATTTTAATGAGCTGAATATTTAGTTATTTTTTTCAAATTCCTTCATAGTTGCTACCAATGCTTCCACACTCTCCTTAGGTAATGCATTATAAGTTGATGCCCTGAATCCACCAACAGATCTATGGCCTTTAATTCCAATCATTCCTTTGGCTGATGCAAAATTATAAAACGCGGTCTCGAGCTCCTTATATTCGTCGCTCATAACAAAGCAGATATTCATTAGAGATCTGTCTTCGATAGCAGCAGTGCCTTTAAAGAATTTGTTACGATCAATTTCGTTATAAAGCAAATTGGCTTTTTCAATATTTTTCTTTTCCATCACCTTAATCCCGCCATTATCTTTTAACCATTTTAGCGTTTGCAAAGCAGCATATATCGGCAAACAAGGCGGAGTGTTGAACATGGACTCGCTATCGATATGTGTTTGATAGTTAAGCATTGTAGGAATAGACCTGTCAACTTTTCCTAAAGCCTCATTTTTAACTATGACAAAAGTAACCCCGGAAGGAGCCAGGTTTTTTTGAGCTCCGCCATAAATCATCGCATATTTTGAAATGTCAATGGGACGGCTGAAAATGTCGGAAGACATATCGGCAATAAGAGGTACCGGTGAATCAATATCTTTCCTGATTTCAGTACCATAAATAGTATTGTTGGTAGTAATATGAAAATAATCAGCATCTGTAGGTATCGTATAGTTTTTTGGAACGTAGTTAAAAACAGCG
The DNA here is from genome assembly GCA_021740645.1 of Bacteroidales bacterium. Taxonomy (GTDB): domain Bacteria; phylum Bacteroidota; class Bacteroidia; order Bacteroidales; family JAADJA01; genus JAADJA01. Next base: position 26,705 of record JAIOZL010000022.1, on the reverse strand, counting down.
TCCTCACTGCTCGCTACAACCACTGTTTCTCCAAAAAATTTCGCCTCCTTTATTGCTTTCTTAGCCCAAACTCCGGTATTTAGGTAGGCGGCTTTTTTATTTAAAAAGTTGTAGGGAACCATTGCAAACTGCAGGCTTGCCCCCCCACCTAAAAAGAGAACAGAGTATCCTTCCGGAATACTTAGTAATTCTTTAAATAAGGCTATGGCTTCGTCAACTACCGCTACGAATTCTTTACTGCGATGTGAAACTTCCATTACACTTAAACCAGTCCCGGCAAAATCCAAAACTGCTTTAGCAGTATTTTCTATGGTGTATTGCGGTAAAATTGAAGGGCCGGCATAAAAATTATGTTTTTTCATGTCTGTTTGATTTTATCGTTAAAATTCTCTGTAAGATATATAAAGGGCAAAAGTATAATTTTCTTGTGAAATTAATAACAATTAGAGGATTATTTTGGGTGGGATTATAATTTGGAAACCTTCTAAAGTAGGGCGGTATAAAAAATTGTCAATATCAGATTTAAATCAATCGGATTAAATATTACTTGGATCAATTTGCACGTGATTTTTCAATACTTTTTTCCAATATTCATTACCTTCGCCAATGAACTTTATAAATAGAAATACTTACAGGCCGAATGGCGGAATATTAACAGGCGATGGATACCATTAAAATTATTGATGCATTAGTGAAAACAGGCCTTTATATTCGTAAAGAATTGCCAAATACAGGACAGGGCCACTCAGATTTTTATCCTGCAATAGAAAAGGCAATTCATACTAACCCATGGTTCACTATTGAAAATATCAACTTTGCCATGGCTGTTATTGGGAATAATCTGAAAGAAGAAAATCTTTCAAAATGGATTAAACCCTACTTTGACAAGACAATGACGGATAGGAAACCGAAGCAAATCGGGGTGATTTCTGCCGGCAATATTCCTCTTGTTGGATTTCATGACTTCCTGTGCGTGCTTCTTTCAGGAAATAAATATTTGGGAAAACTATCATCAGATGACAACATTTTATTACCAGAGCTCGCCAAAGTACTTATAAATTTTGAACCAGGTATAGGGGAGAGAATAACTTTCATTGATGGAATGTTAAAAGGATTTGATGCGGTGATTGCAACGGGCAGTAATAATACCTCCAGGTATTTTGAATATTACTTTGGCAAGTACCCGCATATCATCCGAAAAAACAGGAATGGAGTGGCTGTATTGACCGGTGAGGAGACTGATACAGAATTAGAAGGTCTTGGCAGAGATATTTTTACATACTTTGGGTTGGGTTGCAGAAGTATTTCGAAAATATTTGTACCGGAGGGCTTTAATTTCAGCAATTTACTTGATTCTTTTGCCCATTTCAGCGAGATAAGGAATCACCATAAATATATGAATAATTATGATTATTACCGGTCGATTTTCCTGATAAATAATGTGAAACATTTTGATAACGGATTTGTAATGATAATTGAAAATGAAGCTTATGCGTCACCACCATCTGTAATTTATTATGAATCTTATACCTCAGTTGATGCTCTTAAGAATAAATTTATTAATGATAAGGAGTTAATCCAGGTTATTGTAAGTAAAGAGAAAGTTTACAAAACAATATGTGATTTTGGATCTGCACAGAACCCCCCACTATGGGATTATTCCGATAATGTGGATACGATGGATTTTTTATTGAAATTATAGTTTAATTTATTGTTTTGAAAATTTAAACTGAATTGATTTTAGGCCCCCTTCAATCTCACCAATTATCTCGACTATCAATGAATTTTTTCCATTAAAAGTATACTTTATTTGTTGTGGATAGTCATGCTTCTTGTTTTGAAAAAGGGCAAAATTATCACCCATTTTAAGCAGCTTAAACTTTACCCCTTTGCCATCATTTTGGTCCATAACGGTGGCTTCATAATAAATATCTTCTGACTCCCGGAATATTTTTAATGTTTCAGTAACTATAGTATCGTTGCTATTCACATAAAAGCCTACTCCTGTATATCCCCAACTGGCGATATCCCATTTTTCAAAGCTGACCGATCCATCAGAAGCCCATAAACCCGGCAGATTATTTAATATTTGGGGAAAGTCAATTTTTTCCTGGCCAGAGGAATAATCAGAAAAGCCAAAGCAAAGTAGGCTAAAATATATGGTTACAAAAAGAGGCATTGAAAAAATGAATATGCATTAAGAATCAGATAGTACCTTACTTAGCCGTTCTGTTTATAAGCGCCCAAAAAATACCCAGATTTTTAACGGCATTTTGAAATTCAGCAAAATCAATAGGCTTTACTACATAGGCGTTTACCCCTGAGCTATAACTTTCAATGATATCTTTATCAAGATTAGAGGAGGTAAGCATTACAACAGGAATGTTATTGAGATCATCGTTACTTTTTATATTTTTTAGTACCTGTTGTCCATCCATTTTGGGCATTTTAATATCCAGTAAAATAACAATGGATTTATCTTTTCCCTATTTTTATAGCTTCCTTCACAAAGGAGATACTCCATTGCTTCAACTCCATTTCTTACCACATCTACACGGTTTGCAAGATTGTTTTCTTCAAGTGCAGTAAGTGTTAGTTCAATGTCGTTTTCATTGTCTTCGACCAGAAGAATTCTTGGTAAATCGCTCATACCTCAATATTTTGTGCATAAAAATATACAATTTATTAGTTTTTAAAAAATTTGTTGATAAAAAATAGTATCAAAACTTTAATTCAGGAATAATGTCTGGTTCAATTACGGGGAATTTTAAAGTAAAAGTAGCTCCCTTTCCCGGAGCACCAAATGCCTGAATAGTTCCCATATGGCTATCCACGATTTTTTTCACGTTTGCAAGGCCTATTCCGGTACCCGGAAACTCATTGGCATCATGAAGCCTTTCGAATACACCAAATATTTTATCAATATATTCCATTTCAAATCCAACACCATTATCCTGAATTACAATTTCTATTTGATCCTCACCAATCTCCTTGCTTGAAATCCCAATGATCGTGTTTTTATTTTTAGAAGTAAATTTCAGGGCATTTGAAAAAAGATTGTCAAAAGCAATTTTCAACATTTCAAAATCACCTACTATAGGGTGAAGTTTATCGATATTCCAGACGATATCTCTGTTTTTGAAATCAGGTTCATATTTTACCAGCAATTCATTTATTAATAAGTTGAGATCAACAACAGATTTTTTAAGATATCTACGGCCCAACCTGGAAAAAGTAAGTAAATCATTGATTAGACTGTGCATGTGCATAGATGCACTGTATATCTTGTCGAAGTATTTACTTATTTCAGGGGGTTTAGGGCTGATTTTATTTTCGAGTAGTTGGGTGAACCCATCAATATGTCTTAATGGGGCTCGCAAGTCGTGCGAAACAGTATATGAAAACGACTCAAGTTCCTGGTTAGCACTTTCAAGATTACTATTTACTTTCATCAGTTCAGCCCGGGATTCATTCACATCCTCAAGTAAAAAAGTAAGCGCAGCCTGAGAATCAACTAATTTTTTAGCCTGTGCAGCAAGCTCCAATGTCCTCTTTTCCACCTCCTTTTCTAATTTTTTGGCATATTTTTTTTCCTGATTTTCTAATTTTTTTCTTTCATATAAATCCCGTAAAATAAGTTGTATTGATGGGATGCCTTTATAAAGAACATTGCTGACCAGGATTTCGCAAGGTTTTAAGCTACCTTCTGTGGTCAGGTATTTGGATTCAATGGTGTAATTTGTAGTTGTATTATTGGTATTTGGCTGAAGGGTTGTTTTACCATTTAAAGAGTCAGAAAAAATATATTTATAAATATCATCACCAATTATTTCATTGGGTGATTCTTTTCCAAACAAGACAGACAATGCATTATTAACATACAATATTTTTGAACCCGAAAGAATAATTACACCATCGGGAAAATTTTCGACAAGGTTTCTGTATCTCCCTTCACTTTCAATTAGGGTTCGTTTGGCAGCTCTTTCCTGGGTTATATCAATGGCAAATGCAAATTCGTATTCAACACCTTCAAAATTTATATAATTATCAGTAACCCGCACGGGGAATATTTTACCATTCTTAGTTTTGAATGCTGTTTCGTAATTTAGACTATTATTTGTTTTTAGGTTATTCCAATGATTATTTCTATCTGCTTCATTATAGTTCGGAAGTATTTTCTTGATATTATTACCTTCCAGATCATCTTTGGTGTATCCAAGATATTTTGTTGCGGTTTCATTTACATAAAAAAACTGCCCTTCGGGAGTTACCCAAAAAATGCATGCATTTGCCGTTTCAACTGATGAATGCGATAACCTGAACCTCTTTATAAGTTCTTTCCGCTCAGTAATGTCTCTGATCACAGTCATAACAGCGTCCTGTCCGAGATGGCTAATGATTTTAGCTTGAATTTCCACAGAAATTATCTTACCAGATTTTGTTTTATGTTCGCCCTCCGCAAACTGAGTTTTACGATCTATTATATTAATAAATTGGTTTTTGGCTATTTCACGGCCATTGACCTCGAGGTCAAGAATATTTATTCCTTTAAACTCCGAAGGCTCATACTCATATTTTTTCAGGGATTCATTATTGCATTCAAGGATTTCTCCCTTTAGTGTATGAATGATAACCGGATCATTAATATTATTAAAGATGCTTCTGAATTTTTGTTCCGATTCAATAATTTTTAATTGTGCCTTTTTTTGTGTATCAATATCCAGGTGAACACCAATGGCTCTCAAGGGCTTACCATTTTCATCACGGGATATAATCTTCCCCCAGTTCCTTATCCACTTATATTCACCATTTTTGCATTTTAGGCGATGTTCGATAGCAAAAATATCAGATTTTCCCAGTTCATGTTTACTTGATTCTTTTTCCACGATTGCGGCATCATCAGGGTGAATAATACTTTCCCAAAAATTTAGGTTAGATTTTTCACTACTTTCTTTGTATCCGAGCATTTGATACCAGGATTTTGACCGGTGGGTTTCACCCGATCTAAAGTTCTGGTCCCAGAGACCCAGGCCTGCAGTCTGAACTGCTAATCGCAAGGTTTGTTCACTTTCAATAAAGGCCTCTTCGGTTTTTTTCTTTTCCGTAATATCCTCGGCAACACCATCAATATAAAGGATTTCTCCTTTGTGGTTTTTTATTGCAGAGTAATCAGTGTTTATCCAGACGATTGACCCATCTTTCTTTTTTTCTTTGGTGATTATATTTTTGCCGGATCCTTTTTTTTGGAGCGCTTTTATCATTAAATCCCGATCAGCAGGATTCGTATAAAAATCAATAGCAGGTCGTTCAAGCAATTCATCTGCTGTGCTATAACCATACATTTTAGCCATTGCCTTATTACATGAAAGTAATTTTCCTGCAACGGTCGACCTAAAAACGGCAACTGGAAGATTATCGATAAATGAACGATGTTGTGCTTCTTTCTCCGATATCAACTTTTGTTTCTGATATAATTCAGTAATATCAAAAGCCGTAATTATTATTCCTATAACTTTACCATCCCAAGCATAATCAGGAGCATATTTGACCTTAATTCGTTTTTCTTTTTTATCCAGATTGAAAAAATTTTCATATTCAGTTTCGATGCCCTGACTGGCTTTAGAAATATGTTCTTTAATGTAATTAAACCATTTGGAGCCAAGAACTGATTTAAGTTTTTTTCCAATAATTTCTTCAGGTAATTTGCCAAATATTTTACTAAAACTTTTATTGACATACAAATAAGAAAGTGATTTTGCATCAATATAAGCCTTAAATACCTGCCCTTCTTCATGGACTCTGTGCAAAAGCGAAACCTTATCGTTAACTTTAATTAATTTAGCAATTAACTCTTCTTTACTTAATTGGGAAAATGACTCCTTCATAAAACTAACTTGATGATTTTTTTTCAAGTTCCTTCACCTTATCTTTTAATTCTTTAATTCTAAATTCACGGCCAACAAATAAATTATTCATTCTTTCGAGCTGTTTATTTTTTTCTTCTAACTCAATTGTTCTTTCTTTCACCACTTCTTCAAGCTGTTCACGGTACTTTTTAAGTTCCTCTTCATTCGTTTTTCTTTCGGAAATATCTTTGATGGATGTGACCCTAACAATTTTTCCACGATAAATGTACATTTGTCCATGAAATTCTGCCCAAAATTTTGTTCCGTCTTTTTTCATGGCCAAAGCTTCATAAGGTTCTTCATAGCCACCCAACATATTATTTTCTACCTGCTCTTTAAATTCAGGAGCGATCAAATTAGTTCCATCCATTCCTACCAATTCGTCGTAGGTATAGTCAAATAAACGGGATGAAGCTGCATTGCATTCAATACAAATTCCTTTTTCAGTAAAAAATAGCGCTTCAAATGTAGCTTCTGACAATGCCCGGTTCTTACTTTCACTGTCCCTAAGTGCTATTTCTGCTTTTTTCCTCTCCGTGATATCGCTTAATGCTCCTACTATTTCCACAGTTTCCCCATTTATTACAACAGGTGCTTCTCTCACTTCTACCCATACTTTTCTACCTGATTTATGCAGTAGTTCCAGTTCATATGTCCTTTGTACTTTACCGGTTTTAATTGCTTCTTTAGTTAATTGAAAGCCAATTTCGTTAATGGCATTCTTTGTGGTTAAATTCATCCATTCGATCATGGCTTCCTCTGGCGAATATCCTAGGATGTCGTTCACCTGAGGACTTAAATACGTAATAACATGATTGGTATTATGCGAATAAAATATGTTCGAACTATTTTCAATAATATTTTTAAGTTTTTTCTGACTTTCTTTCAGTTCCTCTTCAGCTTTTTTTCTTTCAGTAATAATGCGCCCCACACCAATAATCTCAATCACCTCTTTTTTATCGTTGAGGATGGCTGTGTCTTGCCAGGCTATCCATTCCCATCCGTTTTTGGTAAAAGCCCGCTGTTCAATGAAGCAATTATAGGGCTCTTTATAAAGATTTTTCATTGCTGTTTCTGTGGGTTCACGATCATCTTCATGAACCAATGGCATAAACTTATTGCCCAAAAGTTCAATTTCACTTTTCCCAAAAATATCGCAATAGGAAGGGCTAACAAAAAGAAACCTGCCTTCCACATCAACTTTTACAATTAGATCAGTTTGATGCTCAACTAGTAATCTGTATTTTAGTTCACTTCTGATTAAGTCCTCTTCGTATTCTTTTTGAATGGTGATATCAGTTTGCGATCCGATCATTCGTATTACCCTGTTATTTTCACCTACATTAGCAAGGGCCTTATTTCTTACCCACCTGTAAGACCCGTCTTTATGTTTAAGCCTGAGTTCAAAAGTCAAAATCCCTACAGGATTCTTAAAGTAATCCACCAAATTTTTTAAAACCCTGGTCTTATCCTCAGGATGAAAAAGCTTTTGCAGGAAATCGAAGTTGTTGATTTTCTCATTTGGGCCATAGCCTAATTGATTTCTTAACTGATCAGAAAATTTCACATTATTACTTTTAGCATCCCATTCCCAAATTGCATCACTCGTAACCTTAAATATTTCATTTAGAGATTTTTCACCATCGGTATCAATGTATTCATCATAGCTAGTTAGAATTTTCTTAATAGTGCCGATTTGGTCTGCAGGAATTGGTTTTCCTGATTCAATAAGCCCGATAAGCTCATTTATAACTAGTGGTTTTTTTTTCAGGGATTCCTTATTTTTTGTCTTCATAAGTAACTTCTTCTTAACTCCTTTATTCTATTGTTTGTTTTTGGTTTGATGCATTTCTTTCATAACAGATTGAATATAAGTGAGCACTTTGGAATCAAAATGAAATTTTTTGATAGTTCCACTCTAAAAGGCTAAATTAATAAAAAAATAGTTCGTGTTTTAAAAATGAATACAAGTCTGTTAAAGGAGTCATCTTGCAAAAATGTAAAAATTTTAAATCTATCATTCTGGTTTTACAATTATTTTACAAAATAATATAATATTTGCCTCTGAAATTTCAAATACCGACCTTTGCAATAATTCTTTCTATCAAATAGTTCTGTTAAAAACATTTTAATATTCAGAAAAAATTAAAGGACGTTAAAACGCAAAATAATGAAAAAAGGCGCATATACATTACTAATAACCCCATTTAAAGAAGATTATTCACTTGATGAAGATGCTTTAAGAAATCTTGTAAGAAAACAACTTGAATCAGATATTGCAGGAATAGCTCCTTTGGGGGTAACAGGAGAAAATTCCTTAATGACAACTAATGAAGTTAAGCGGGTTGTTCAAATCATAGTGGAAGAATCTGCAGGGAAAAAAGCTGTTCTGCCGGATATTTGTTTAATGGGTACAGAAGAATCTATCGACAGGGCAAAACTATATGCAGATCTTGGAGCGGATTACGTCGTAGCCTTTACCCCATATTTAATCCTTCCCAGGCCGGATGATCTTAAAAGATATTATATCCAACTTGCAGACTCTTCTCCAATACCATTAATACTGCACAGTTCAAAATCGAGAACAGGGGTAGAGTTGACTCCGGAAATGACTGCAGAACTGGCTAAGCATCCAAATATTATAGCTACAAAGGATGGTAAAAAAGAGTTGGATCATCTTGCCAAATTAATCTACCTGACCCGTGATGATGATTTCCTGGTATTTACTGGAAAAGATACAACGGCTTTTCCAACGGTTGCCTTTGGAGGAGCGGGATCCTTTTCTGTGGCCGGGAATGTTGTCCCTGAGGTTATGGGAAACATGATTAACCTTGCCTTAAAGGGTAAAAATGAAGAAGCCAATCAATATCATATTCAATATTACAGCTTATTTGAAGCCTTACGTTTCGAATCAAATCCGATGGCTGCTAAAAAGGCCCTGGAATATATGGGCTTGATCAACGGAACGCTGCGGCCACCACTTGCTCCGTTGTCCGAATCTAAATCCTCATTGCTTTATTCAATAATGAAAGAGAGAGGTTTGGTATGAGGTCGGTAACGGTAAAGGGGCCGGCTACCAGTGCTAATGTCGGGCCGGGCTATGATATTTTTGCCCTTGCACTTGAATATCCTTACGATGAAATTCAATTATCCCTAACAGATTCAAAAGGAATCAAAATTGAGGTTATCAACAATATTCAGAATATACCCACTGACCCAAAAGATAATACAGCAGGTCTGGCAGCTTCAGAGCTTTTGAATGCAAAAAAAATTGATACCGGATTACTCATAACTATAGGAAAAAAGATCAGTTCAGGTGGAGGGATGGGAACGACCGGAGCCAGTGCAGCCGCTACTGTTTTTGGGCTAAACTATTTGTTTGACCTGAAAATGTCGAATAATGAAATGATTGATTTTGCACGAAGAGGAGAAGTTGCTTCTGGGGGTTCTCCTCACGCTGATAATGTTGCAGCCGCACTATTGGGGGGGTTCGTCCTTGTTAAAGACTATAACCCTATAGATGTTTTGAAACTTGAACTACCCCGCATTCCTGTAGTTATATCTGCCATTACTAAAAGCCAGCGAACTACAAGAGGTTTTATAACTTATGAAATAGGGCAGGAGAAGTTGAAAGCTCAAATGGCAAGATGTTCCAGGATTATTCATGCAATCCATACTGCTGATCTTGTTGAATTTGGAAAAGCACTGAGTGTGGATTATATCCATGAACCTGTCCGAGGGGCAGCTATACCAGGGTACTGGGGGATAAAAGATAAAGTGATTGAAATGGGAGCCTATGGATGTACGATCAGTGGGGGAGGTTCATCCGTAATTGCCTTTTGTCCTGAGGAAAGACAAAAAGAAATAGCCGATTATATGGACACGGCATTTTCTTCTAATCCAAGTTATAAAACCACCATCCAAACATTTACGTCAAACCAGGGCGTTCAGATAATTTGAAGGTAATATGAACGATTCAATTAAATTTAATTTTGAAGGTAAAGTTGTGTTAGTAACAGGTTCTTCAAGGGGGATCGGTAAGGAAACTGCCCTAATGTTTGCCCATGCCAATGCGAAAGTGGCTATTCATTATGTGAATGCTGAGAAAAAAGCAGCAGATGTTTTACAGAAATTGCCAGGAAATGACCATTCAATATTCAAGGCTGATATATCAGATCCGAAGGAAGTTGAAACTCTGATAGAAAATTGCTTTGAGAAATTTGGACGGATAGATATCCTTGTAAATAATGCCGGAGTATATGAAGAATTTGATATTATTAATCTATCCTACGAAAAATGGCAACAAACATGGGATAAAACCATTAAAACTAACCTTTATTCGGCAGCAAATTTGTCTTTTCTTGTGGCCAAAAAAATGAAAGAACTTGGAGGATGTAAAATTATTAATATTTCATCGAGAGGAGCATTCAGGGGTGAACCTGATGCACCTGCATATGGCGCTAGCAAGGCCGGAATGAATTCTTTTGGCCAGTCATTTGCCCGGGCTTTTGCGAAACACAACATCTTTGTTTATACTATTGCCCCTGGTTTTGTGGATACGGATATGGCAGCTTTTGCGGTGCAAGGAAGCAGGTCCGAAGAACTTAAAAATCAAAGCCCTTTGAAGCGGGTTGCTCAACCTGATGAAATAGCCAGAGTTGTTCTTTTCCTTGCCTCTGAGGGGACAAATTATATGACTGGGTGTGTTATTGATGTCAATGGAGCCTCCTATTTAAGGACATAAAAAAAGGGAGATAAATTTACCTCCCCTATCTGTCAAATAATATTCTTTACTTTAATAAAAATCCAATTTTAAAACCTGCCGAAAGGCTCAAAGGTACATCTTCACCCGCTACAATATGTCCATAATGGTAACTCTCACCTTCATTATCTGAATCAAAACCATAACCTACACCACCATAAATGTCAACGAGGAAGGAATTTGAATAAATCCATTGTTTCCCCAGGTTAATTAATATTCCGCCAGTTAAAACATCTCTCCGCTCGTTGTAGTATGTGTAATTATAATTTGAATAGTCATATCTATCAAAATTAGCCGAATAATATCCTATGATCAGTTCTGGTTTTACATAGCCACCTTTTAGAATATGTGCATACCTCATACCTCTGAGATAAAAATCAGGGCTTTTAATAAATTTATATCCAATTTTAGTGAAAAACCCGGCGGCATCCCTATCCCGTTCGTTGGTACCCAAACCAATAAATCCTAAGGAAGCTTCCCAGCTATGGCCTGGTTTAATACTTCGTTCAAATGAAAATGTTGTATTACCGGTAAGTGGTGAAATAAAGTCAACCTTAATGGCATTTCGATAATTGTCTGCATAATTTTCAGGGTTAGTTAACTCTTTTTCAAAGTTCATTTCTTTGCCATCACTAAATACAATCTTTTTTACATTTTCTTTATCAATACTAAAAAGCAAGTCGTTTCCATAGGTTGGTAGGGTGTATTTAATCTGGTCAACACCTATTTCCTTTACCTTACATACAATGGTTTCTGAGTTTCTCTTATAAATAACATCCTGCCCTAACAGGGAATTTCCAATAAAAATTAAAAGAATAAAAAGGCTTAAAGTGATTTGTGTTTTCATTGTTTAATTTTTTATAAAGATAAATTTTAAATCAACTCTTGTGCCATTTTTTCAAAATTATTTTATTTGGAAAAGATTTAATTCCAAATCTATTTTTCAACCCGTTCGAATTTTAATTTGTAAAAATGAAAGTCTGGATTTTCGAGGTCTATGGTAAAATATTCTGGCTGCCCTTTATTGTCTAACCAAAAAGTTACATAGCCTTCCGGAAGAAAGGGGTCTTTAAATTTAAACTGAAAAGTATCAAAATGCCAGTGATTGAGGGTTGCATTAAAAAGTTGCTTCGATGGCGTAAGTTCAACGGCAAGTTTCCCGTTCTCCAGCGTAATCATTGCGTCACCATACATTTTGTCAGTGTATTTTCCAGCATAGCTCTCCAATGGGAGGGATGGTAAAGTTTCTTTAATTCTTGAAGCTTCAGCTTTTAGTTTTTCTTCTTCAGTCTTCAAATTCATTTTTTGAGCATTATCATAATACAATTGAGCCCAGTCTTTTTCTTCTTTACATAAATAAAAATCGAGGATTTTTTTATAGGTGGCTTCAACCAGTCCTGAAATTTGATTTGCCAAAACAACGAAGCCAAGGTTTTCTTCCGGAACCAGGACAACTTTACAATGAAAACCAGGCAGACCTCCACCGTGCTGTATTACTTTTCTTCCCTGGTAATCTTCCAGGAACCATCCGAGGCCATAGCCAAAGAAATGCCTTTCACCTATACTTTCTCCCTTTCCACCATTTAATGGGGTAAGCAATGAGGTTAGTTTATAATACTGATCAGCCGAAAATATCTCTTTATCCTTATAGGTTCCATGATTCAATAGCAATTCAACCCATTTAAGCAAATCATTTACCGAGGAATTCATTGATGCAGCAGGACCGGCATTGTCATAGTTGATAAAATCCATTGGTTGCCCATCATTATGGGGTATAGCCACGTTCATCGCTGAGGTATAATTCTTATTCGTTGTCGAGGTGGATTTCATGTCAATGGGAAGTAGAATTTTTTCCATGAGAAAATCATCCCAGCTTTTGCCACTTACTTTTTTAATCAATTCACCTGCTGCTATAAACATCACATTCTGGTAACCAAATTGGCTTCTAAAACTATATGGGTTTTCACGAAATTGAATCCGATGAATAATTTCTTGCCTAGAATAACCTGAACCGTACCATAGTAAATCTCCATCAAATGTCTGAAGACCTGACCGGTGAGAAAGTAAATCCTGAACTTCAATTTCACGTGTTATATATGGGTCATGAAGTTTAAACTCAGGAAAGTGATCAATTACTTTATCTGTCCAGCTTAACTTTCCTTCTTCTACAAGTATAGCCATACAAACTGCTGTAAATGCTTTGGAGCATGAAGCTATGGCAAATACGGTTTCGGGGTCAACCTTTTCTTTTTCCAGCGCGTTTCTTCTCCCAAATCCTTCAGCAAAAACAATTTTTCCATCTTTATAAATTCCTATAGCCATTCCTGGCATATCAAAAAGTTCGTTCCCTTTCTGAATGTAGGTTTTAAGCGCTTGATAATATTCCTTTTCCTGGGCATTAACATAAAAAGGAATGAGAAGCAAAATCAGTGAAATCAATCCTGACGTTAAGTATTTTTTCATCTTCCTTAGGGGAATTAATTAAACTATAATTTTTCAACCGGCAATTGTCGGGTAAATCCTTCTTCAAGCGAAATTAATGTTTCTGTACTTATTATCTCGCGGATTGATTGAATTTTTTCCACAAGGATTTGCTTGAGGTGTTCATTATTTCTTGTATATATTTTTAATAAAAGGGAGTATTTGCCTGTGATATGATGACATTCAACTATTTCAGGTATTTCTTTAATTTTCTGAAAAACCTCTTCATGTGTAGTATCTTTCGTTAGGTTCACCTGTATGCCCACAAATGCACAAGTTAAAAATCCGATCCCTGAAGGATTCATGGTAAACTGTGACCCGCTGATTGCTTTTTCGTCAACCATTTTTTGAACCCGTTGGTGAATTGCAGCGCCTGATACACCACATTGACGTGCGACCTCTAAAAATGGCATCCGGGCATTTGCCATAAGGATAGTTAGTATGCGTTTATCTAAACTATCAAGATGAAAGTGGGTTGCCATAATTTATTATTTTTTATTTACATAATTTCAAATATTATACAAATCTATTTACAATATTCGAAAATTACAACTTATTATACTTACATATTCATTATCATTTATAGTTTTGCATCAAAAATTAACAATATTATTATGAAATTTGATCCGGCAGTAAATATTCAGAATTTATTACAATTTGGCGAATTCGGTGATGTTAATCCAAGTATAACGGATTCGGCTACATTTACCTTCATGCAGGCCAATACTATGCTCGAAACCTTTAGTGGTGAAGAAAAAGGATGCTTTTTATATTCACGGCACTGGAATCCCAGCAATAAGTACCTGGCAGATGCTTTAGCAGCAATGGAGTCAACTCCGGCCGCCTGGGTTACTTCCTCCGGGATGGCAGCAATTAGCAATACAATAATGCAAATATGCAATGCAGGTGATCATATCATTTCCAGTATGACCACTTACGGAGGTACTTATGCACTATTGGCCAATTATCTTCCCAAATTTAATATCCAATCCACATTTGTGGATATTTCTAATTTGGAGGCAGTTGAAAATGCCATCCGACCGAATACAAAGATCATTTATACGGAGTCGATGACCAACCCTATGCTGGTGGTTTCAGATATCCCAAAGTTAGCTGAAATAGCCCATAAGCATCATATTAAATTAGTGGTTGATAACACCTTTACCCCCATGATCATTACTCCTACAAGATTAGGCGCTGACGTTACTATATATAGCCTTACGAAATTTGTAAACGGTAAAAATGACCTTGTAGCTGGCGCGATTTGCGGATCGGTGGATTTTATAGATTCCTTGATTGATGTAAATAAGGGAACGTCGATGCTGCTGGGGCCCGTCTTGGATCCCCTCCGTTCTTCACAAATCCTTAAAAATCTGCATACATTGCACTTGAGAATGAAACAACACTCACAAAATGCCCTATATCTGGCTGAGAAATTTACGGAAACAGGATTACGGGTAATTTATCCCGGACTCAATCATCACCAGGGCAATGGGCTGATGAAGCAAATGATGAATCCTGGTTTTGGTTTTGGAGGAATTCTTGCCATTGACATGGAAACTAATAAGAGAGCCAATTTACTTATGGAAAAAATGGAAGATGCGGGAGTGGGGTACCTTGCAGTAAGCCTGGGTTATTTTAAAACCTTATTTAGCTGTTCTGGAAAAAGTACTTCTTCAGAGGTTCCTGAGCAATTGCAAAAAGAAATGGGAATGTCGGAAGGTTTAGTGCGGTTTTCAGTTGGCCTGGACAATAATATTCATCAGACTTTTGAAAAAATAGAATCTTGTTTGAAAGGCTTGATTTAAAATATATTTTGATTTAATTAAAATTAATTACTTTTGCGATGTTAATTATTCAATTTAAGATGTCCAATTGATTGAAATCACCAGTATCCCAACTGTACATTAAGGTCAATTTTGCATCCAATATTAATTTATTATTACAATGAAAAACGGAACAGTTAAATTTTTTAATGAATCCAAAGGTTATGGGTTCATCATCGACAACGAAACTAAAAAGGAATACTTTGTACATATCTCCGGTCTGATAGATAAAGTGCAAGAAAATGATGAAGTAACCTTTGAACTTAAAGAAGGTAAAAAAGGCCTTAATGCTGTGGAAGTAAAATTAGCCTAAGAGAATTATTGCTTTTTTAAGACTTATAAAGTCCCGGGGTTTCCCGGGACTTTTTTTTATTTAAAACGAAAATAAATTGCCCTCGATAACCATTTTTTGGATTTTGGAATAAGTCTTTTAAATACTTTTGTGACACGAAATAATAAAAAGTAACACAATGCAGGTAAAACGTTTTGGGGTATCCATCGAAAATGAAAGCCTTGAAGAGCTTGACAGGTTGGTACTAAAGCAAAGTTTTCCTAATCGCTCACAGGCAATTAGATACCTGATTAAAAAATATTCTGTGGAGGATGAATGGGATGATAATAAAGAAGTAGCGGGTGCGATTGTACTTGTTTACGACCATCATAAAAAGGAATTGCAAAATAAGTCGACAGACGTTCAACATAATTATCATCACCTCATACTTTCTGTGCAACATGTTCATCTGGATCATCATAATTGTTTGGAGACGATAGCGGTAAAAGGCAATGCCAATGAACTTATAAGCCTGGCCAATAAGCTAATTGCTATAAAAGGCATTAAGCACGGAGAGTTGGTAATGACGGCGAAAAAGTAAATTTTTTTATACACATAGTAACACGTATTAAATATTAGTAACACCATGAGGTTGATTTTACTGGCATTTTTTAGTTTTATTACAAGCACTTTTGCTTTTGCGCACAATATAGGAACGATCAGTGGGGAGGTAACTGACATTGAATCAAGCGAAGCTATTATCGGAGCAAACATTTTTATCGACAAAACAATGTTAGGAACCACAACTGATCTTGACGGAAGGTTTGAATTGAAGAACCTGCATGTGGGAAATTATACACTTGTTATTTCCTATATTGGTTACAAATCACAACAACTCAATGTGGATGTTTTTGAGGATAAATCAACCATAGTTAATGTTCAGATGGAATTAGCCAGCATCGAACTCGATCCATATGCTGTTCAGGCTGAAAGGGCCTATTCTGCTGCATCATATAAATACATTCGTAAAATTGATCTTGAAATCAGGCCTAACAAATCATCTCAAGATCTTCTGAAACTTGTTCCGGGACTAATTACAGCCCAACATGCCGGAGGTGGTAAGGCTGAACAGATTTTTCTGAGAGGTTTTGATGCTGACCACGGAACTGATGTTAATATTTCGGTAGATGGGATTCCTGTCAATATGGTTACTCATGCCCATGGCCATGGATATGCAGATCTTCATTTTTTAATTCCGGAATTAGTAGATGAAATTGATGTGTATAAAGGGCCCTATTTTGCTGAATTTGGAAATTTTGCTACTGCAGGGTCTGTCTCGTTTAAAACCAAAGAAATTCTTGAAGATAACCTGATTAAATTAGAAGCTGGTGGATTTAATTCCCTAAAAGCAACAATGTTATACCAGTTAGATAATGGAAGCGCCGAACAAAATGCCTATATAGCAAGTCAATATTACAGAACTGATGGGCCTTTTGAGCGACCTGGTAAAATGGGTAGAATGAATTTGTATGGTAAATATTATACAGTACTTGGCCACAATAGTAAACTTACCTTTTCGATGGGTTCTTTTACTTCTTCCTGGGATGCATCTGGACAGATTCCCCAAAGGGCTATTGATCAGGGCTATATTTCGAGGTTTGGGGCCATAGATGACATGGAGGGGGGGATTACCGGCAGGACAAACTTTAACTTACTTTTCGACAGAAGGGATGAATACAACAATAAACTTGCTATACAGGCTTATTATTCCGATTGTTATTTTAAATTATTCTCCAACTTTACTTTTTTCCTGAATGATCCGGTAAATGGGGATATGATCGAACAATTGGAAGCAAGACAGATACATGGTCTGAATACAAATTATAGTATAATACGAAAACCTGCCGATATAATTTATAAAACAACCATGGGGGGAGGTTACCGTGCAGATAATATTAATGTTTCATTATGGCATAGCCCCAAAAGAATTCGTAAGACTGAATTTTCTGATGTTAGTGTTGCTGAAAGGAATTTGTTTATATATATCCAGGAAGAATTCGTATTTAGCTCCAAATTGAGACTTATGGGAGGTTTAAGGATGGATTATTTCACATTTGATGTAAATGACCACCTTGCCTCTTCGTTGGATACCATTGGAACAGGCCTGCCACATGCTTCCGGCTTCAACCAGCAGCATTTAATTAGCCCGAAATTCAGTGCTGTATATAGTCCAAACAGGACGATCGAGCTTTTTTTTAATTCAGGTATAGGATTTCATTCAAACGATGCAAGAAATATAATTTTTGCAAAGAAGGCCAGTGAACTTGAGCATATCTGGGCTGGCGAAGGAGCAAGTGATCAGGAGATTGATGAAAGGTTAGCATCTTTAAACTTTGATCCTGGAATTAAAAATGCAATTAACCTGCCTAAAGCTATTGGTGTTGAAGCAGGGGCAAGGTTTAGATTTTTAAATCGACTGGATATTGGGATGGCTGCATGGTATCTTCATCTTGAAAGGGAGTTTGTATTTGTGGGTGATGGAGGTTATTCCGAACTAAGTGATCCTACACAAAGAATTGGTATTGACATGGAAGGAAGGCTTAAATATAATTCTTGGTTATGGTTAGATGTTGATATTTGTTTGTCAGAAGGTAAAATTCTTAACTTACCCGTAGGAGAGAATAATATTCCACTTGCCCCCGGATTTACTTCTTCTGGCGGGATAAGTCTAATCAATTATAACGGTTTCAACGCCTCACTAAGGTATATATATGTTGACGATCGGCCAGCGAATGAAACAAATTCTGTTATTGCCAGAGGTTATTCCTTGCTTAATGCAGGTGCTTCATATAATTGGAAATCACTAACATTTTCAGTCACCCTTGAAAATATTTTTAATGCGAAATGGAACGAAGCCCAATTTGATACAGAAAGCAGGTTACCCTGGGAAAATGAAGCAGTTTCTGAGATTCACTTTACTCCAGGAAATCCCAGGAATTTGCAGCTTGGAATTAGTTTAAAATTCTAATATGCGGAAAGATAATAAAGTAAACACATATAATCTACATACATGTCAGACGAAATTCTAGTTTTATCAGCAACAGCAGCAAGTATAGGGTTTTTTCACACCTTGCTGGGACCGGATCATTATTTACCTTTTATTTTTATGTCAAAGGCCCGAAAATGGTCGATATTCAAAACCACCTGGATCACCATTGCATGTGGAATAGGGCACGTTGGCAGCTCCGTATTCCTTGGGGTGATTGGGTATATATTTGGCATTGCTTTATTTAAGCTTGAAGCATTTGAAGGGATGAGGGGAGACCTTGCAGCATGGGCATTTGTAATTTTCGGGCTTGTTTATTTTATTTGGGGATTACGCAGGGCCATCCTCAATAAACCCCATAAGCATAGGCATATTCATGGGGATGGTACACTGCATGTTCATGAGCATACCCATGCCAGTGAGCATGATCATGTACATAAAACCAATATTACCCCCTGGATATTATTTACCATTTTTGTTTTAGGCCCATGTGAACCCCTGATTCCAATATTAATGTATCCGGCAGCCGAAACAAGTACCATTGGAATGATTTTTATTGCCGTAATATTTTCAATAGTTACCATTGCCACCATGTTAGCAATTGTTTTAACGGCCACTTTTGGGTTTAATTTTGTAAAATTGGGTAAACTTGAAAGATATACTCATGCTTTGGCTGGAGCCATCGTATTGTTAAGTGGGATCGCTATTTTATTGGGATTATAGACTATCATATACAATCAGATTTATTTTTTTATTACAATAAGCTATACCAATTAATTAATTTTTACAATTTATTATTTGATGGTATTCAAATAAAATTTACCCCCATCATCATCTTTAAATACTTCTCCACTATTTTTCAATTTCATTAAATGTTTAAGAACCCGATATTTAGGGTAATTAAGTTCCATTACAATGTCTCCGTAAAATGCACCCTTTTCATTTTTTAGCACTTCTAAAATTTCCTTCTTTATGGGATGTTGAAAATATTTTATTGTTTTTTTTAACATAAATCAATTTTAAACTTTGTTTTAATGATTAACTCTTTTATTGGTTGATTATTTTCCGGATAAATATTTTTCTTAGGTATAAATCAAACTTGTAAAGTAAAATTCGTTGAAAGACATTATTAAACTATTTTTTTATCAATATAATCTGAATTCAATACGCTCAATGCACCCATATAATTCACTCTAAATGGCACAAGGTCACCATTTTTCATTTTACCTGAATTTTTCCCAATATCAAGTATGATCATATCTGAACTGGCTCCCATAAACTTATAATTTCGTTTAATCGGGATAATATTTTTTATATCTATGTCGAGTAGTCCAATATCCAGAATAGCACGAAATGAGGTTTTACCATATTCTTTGTCATTAAACTCTGGTGATTCTCCCACTACATTGGTGCCAATTTCTCCTATAGGAATCCTGGGTTTCTCTGTTAACTCTATTACTTCTGCATAAAGCGTAAATACATCGGTTTTCATTCCTTTAATGGGTTTGCCATCAATTAGGTTGTTTCCGAAAAATAGTGTTTCCCCAATCCGAAAATGGTTAATACCTTTAGGTATTAGTTTTTTATAAATCATTGGAATTGTAACTGATGAACCTCCGGATATCCATGGTATTTTTTTGTTAAACTTAGCTTCTATTAATTGTTTGTATAGGCTAAGTTGTACCATCTTATCCTGGTTAGGCATAACGCCATTTAGACAATTTAAATTTGTTCCAAGGCCTATTACAACAATATTAGGTAGTTTAAAGATACTGGAATAAAAATCAATCAACTGATCGCCCATCACTCCTTCGCGTAAATCACCCATCTCAATCATAATAATGATCTTGTGGATTTTTTTCTGTCTGCCAGCTTCAATCGATATTAGTTTAATCGTATCATATTCAGTATTCAAACTCACATCAGCATATTTTACCAGACTGCTAATACTGCGTTTTGGAGGTGGTTTAATGTAAATTGTCTGTACATTTGGTTCTATTTTTTTTATGGCTTTTAGGTTGCTGATCCTTGAATCATGAACTTCATTTATGCCTAAACTTAGCAGTAGCTTAAGGTACTCCCTGTTGCCACATAATAATTTACTTACAACTCCCCATTGAATATTATTTTGGGTGAAAAGATTATTTAAATACTTAAAGTTGTGCTGAAGCTTTGTCTTATCTAATTCAATAAAAGCCATTTTATTTTGTTTTAATTCTATTGATATCTTGTGGTAAGCGGGTTAAAAGTTCATAGTTAACCTGATTACTTAATTCACTGAATGAGGCCACTGATAGTTGATATTTTCCTTGTTTACCTATCATTACAACTTCATCTCCTGGCTTTACATTTGGTAATTTACTAATATTTGCTATAATCATATTCATGTTCACCATACCAATTATGCTAACGCGCTGGTTATTAATGAGAACTTTACCCTGGTTACTGAGCGACCGACTGTATCCATTATAATACCCAACCGGGATAATGGCTATTTTAATATTATTATAGGCCTGGTAATAGTTTCCGTAACCTATGAACTCTCCCTGACAGACACTTTTTACTTCCATTACTTTACTTTTCCAGCGTAAAGCTCTTCTTAAGGGATCAGATTTGTCGGTTTTATTATGTATATAGTGAATAAATGTTTCCTTACTTGGCCAAAACCCATATTGCATAATTCCAATTCTAACCATATCATACCTGGTTTCAGGATATACCATTGCTGAGGCAGAACAAGCAGCATGAAGGATATCAGGAACAATACCTTTCCCCTTCAATAAACTTACAATTTCCCTAAAGCGTTGATCTTGATTTTTAAGCCTTACAAAATTAGAGATGCTTTCTGCTCCGGCAAAGTGAGTACATACTCCTCTAACATAAAATTGATCGGTATTATTTTGAATTAGGCTTACAACTTCCATTAGGTCCTTATCATTTAAACCTGTTCTGTTCATCCCCGTTTCAATGTCGAGGTGTACTATTGCCTTTTTGCCTGTTTTTTTTGCCTCTTCCAAGACTTTCCGGGCTCTATATAGATTCGAAATATAAAATTCAATATCATTTTTGATCACCCATTCAAATCCATTATCAGGAATGAAGCCTAAAATTAAAATAGTATTCTTGCCTCGTGTTGCATGGAATACCCGGTAAGCTTCATCTGCACTAAAAACTGAAAAATGATTTCCCCCACATTCCTCAATAATTGGTACAATTTCCTCAATACCATGACCATATGCATTTCCTTTTACAACAGAAGATATGATTATTTTATCTCCCATCTGCACTTGAATAAATTTCAAGTTATATTCAATGGCCGACTGACTAAGTTCTATTATGGTTGCACTTTGCATTATTTTAAAATATCCTGGTAAATATTAGTTAAGATTTTGATTCCTGTTTCAATCAGATCATCGGGAAAGTCGTAATCCGGATTGTGTAAGGCTGGTGTGTCTTTCCCTGCACCTATTCCAAAAAAAGCACCTTTTGATAGGGTTTGGAAGTGGCCAAAATCTTCTGACCATCTAAAGGGCTGAGCTGGGTTTTCAACATCTAATCCTGCTTTTTTAGCAGCTTCGTTTACTATTTCGTAACTTCCAGAATCATTTACCGTATTTGGGAATTCTTCAACCCATTCAGATTCTACCTTTAATTTGTGCTTAAGGGCGACCTGGTGAACGACTCCAAGTATGCTTTTTTTAAGTGCATTGAGATCAGACTTATAACTTGTTCGTAAGGTAAGCATTATTTCGGAGAATCCCGGACTTGTCCCAAATGCGCGTTCACCCAGTTTTATAAATACTGGTGTTACAATTTTTAACCTACCCCGGACTTGAGAATATCTTTCAATTTTTTTTATAATAGCTGCCAGGGCAAAAGCAGGATTTATTCCATTTTCGGGTTCAGCAGCATGGGAAGTTTTCCCAATAAACCGAATGATTAGCCCAACTGATGCTGCGGAAAAAATTCCTTTTCTTAGAATTATTTTATGTTTTTCAAATCCAGGTATATTATGGAATGCAAACACATGATCTGGCTTTATTTGATTAAAATTTGGATCGTTGATAACTCTTATTGCTCCTTGACCGGTTTCTTCGGATGGTTGAAATAATAAGGTTACCTGTCCTGAAACAGGAGGCTGACAATGAAGTTGTTCAGCAAGTCCGACAAGAACAGCCATATGACCATCATGGCCACACTTATGAGATATTCCGGTTTTAATTGAACGATATTCGAAATTGTTAATCTCCTCAATAGGTAAAGCATCAAGTTCGCATCGAAACATAATTTTGGGCCCATTAACTTTTCCTTTAAAGATTACGGCAAAACCCTTTCCTCCAATATTATTAATTATTTTATCAGGGCTATATGGCGTTATGTTTTCAAAGATTATTTGAGCAGTTTTATCTTCAAAATCAGATAGTTCAGGATGTTTATGCAATAGTCTCCGAAGACTTATATGTTTATCTAAATCGATATTCATTGGAATTTATTTGTGCAATAACTTTTAAAATTGAAGTAGTTATTAATTCTTATAGTAACGCATTTCCAGGTAAGGATTTTTAAACCCTACTTTTTCATATAAAAAACGTGCAGGATTATTGCTCTCAACATGTAAAGCAATGCTCCCCTTTGCCAGGTTAATGGCCTTTTGCATTAGTTTTGCGCCTATTCCTTTCCCTCTATAACTTTTATGAACAGCAATATATACAAGTATGTTTTCTGGTACATATCCTTGCATGCGTGTTTTATTCATAACCACTGATCCTATAATTTGATCATTCTCCCTAATGTATAATACAAAACCCCCAAATGCAGGATTTGGGTTTACAGCATAATTCACGGCTCGCTCAATGTCTTCCCATTTGTCTCCAAATTCATCCAGGTGATTAAACAGGAAATCAATTATTTCCTTTTTTTCCAGTGTTGAAACTGTATCAATTGAATAATAAGTGTGTATTTTCATTTTATTTATTAGTGTTAATTATTGAATTAATAGTAAAAAAAAGCATGAATGACAATAAAATTCCAAAGACATTTGGATCAAGATCATAAGGTAATTTCGGCTTAGTAATTATTAAAATTATCGTTGTTGTGCCTCCTGATATCATTGCAGCAATGGCTGCTGCAGGATGAGGCTTTTTTAGAAAAAGTGCACCTAGTACGGGGACAAACAGCCCGGAAACCATAAAAGCATATGAATACAGCATTAGTTCTAATACATTGCTCATTTTTAAAGCGAGAATTAAGGCCAAAGCCCCCAGTATCAGAGTGATTATTTGGGAATATAATATACTTTTACTCTGCTTTCTTTTTTTAAAATTTAACTTGTCGAAAATATCTGTCAATACATTGCCTGACGCTGCCATCAAACAGCTATCTGCAGTGGACATAATTGCTGAAAAATAGGCAGAAAGCATGATTCCCAGCAATCCAACTGGTAGTGCCTGCACAAGGAGTACGGGGATTCCTTTTTCGGGATCAATGTAATTGATAGTTAAACCTGCCCATTGATCTATTAAACCATTCTCAAAAGCAACCCGCGCTAGAAGTCCCAGAGTAACGCCCATAAAAGCCATAACCGGCCATTCAAATAAGCCTGCAATGAACCAGGCTTTTTGTGCTTCTCTTTTATTTTTTGATGCATAGATTCTTTGGTACAAAGTCATTCCTACAAACCAGATAGGAACAATGGTAGCTATCCAATTGATCAATTGATGCCATGAAATATTTTGTAATGAAAAATATTGTGGGGATAATGTTGAAGAGATTACTACCCAACCACCTACAAGTTTATAAGATACTGGAATCCCAATAAATATCAAACCCGAAATTAGAATAGTCCATTGAATAGTATCTGTATAAATAACTGCCTTTAGCCCCCCAAGAGCTGTATAAATAACTATAATAATACCCATTGTAATAACTGCAGTTTGTATATTTATTTCAGGGATGGCAGCGTCTGCAAGTTTTGCACCTGCCAGAATCTGAGAACTGGTAAAACCTGTATATCCAATGGCTGAAATTATACCTGCTATCAAAGCAACAGGGGCACTATAATAATGGCCAAGAACTTGAGGAAAGGTTAAGAATTTTTTTTCTTGTGCTAGTTTCCAGACTTTTGGAATGAGAATTACTCCAGCTATCCAGGCACCTAATAGCCCTGTAAACAATAACCAAGAACCAGATAGCCCCATTACAAATCCTAAGCCTCCTAAACCTATTGAAAATCCACCTCCAACGTCGGTAGCAACAACGGATAAGCCGATATGCCACTTGGTCATACTTCTGCCTCCAACATAATAATCCTCCTCGGTTTTGTTTTTTCTGTAATAGTAAAAACCAACACCTAGCATTAATGAAAAATATATAATAAAGATTATTATATCAACGATATGCATTACAATGTAACGTTATTATATTAAAAATTGCAGGAAAAAATTATAGGAATGAAGCTGATTTTAGGGATCAATGAAAAGATAAGGGAACAAGCTTTTCATTAGTAAATGTGTCTTTAGGATTTTATACTTGAGTTCATCGTTCATAATATGGCAAAAATAATAAAATTTAGGGAGAGAATCAAATTAGCCCAGTGACATTTCATGGTCATACGTGTCTTTTATTGGCCGTGATCCTACATTTACACCGTTTATAAATGATTCGATACACTCCTTTAAATCACTATGATAGCCTCCCTCAAGGACAGCAAAAGTGTTTTTAAAAGCACGCCTCAATTTGAACCCACATTCATAATAGGCTTTTTGCGTAATTTTTAATCCTAGCAGACGATCTTTTTCATATCCGTCAAATCCAGCAGAAATAGCTACCACATCTGGCTTGAATTGATGGCCTTTAAGTATTATTTTATCGAGGGCTTTTAGAAAGTGTTTATCGCCACAACCGGGCATTAATGGAATATTTAAAGTGAAGCCATTTCCTTTTCCTGTTCCGGTTTCTCCCGGATTTCCGGTAAATGGAAAGGCAAAAGCCTGGTGTATAGAGGTATAAAATACTTTATTCGAATCGTAAAAAATTGCCTGTGTGCCATCTCCATGATGTCCGTCAATATCAATAATAAGAACTCTTTTTCCTTGATTTACAAGATATTGGGAGGCAATAGCAATATTATTGAAAAAACATAAACCATGGGCTTTGCTAATTCCGGCATGATGCCCGGGTGGGCGGATTAAAGCGAAGTCACCCTGTAAGGCGGCCATAACACTAAGTCCTACTGCTGATTTGGAGGCTTCCCAACTTTCAGGTGTTAATAGGACTTCTGCCATCATTTCTCTGTTCAAACACGCCTTTTGTATAGATTTTATATAATTTTCAGGGTGGACTAATGAAATAAATTCCTCACCATCCACATCTTCTTCCTCCAATTGATCTTTAAATTTCTCTAACCTGTAGGCACCTTCAGCAGGACTTTCAATATTGTGAAAAAGAAATTTTTTATTATAAAGAATCCTCATTTTAACGGAGTTTAGCCAAAAAGCTAAAGTACAAATTCATTTTAAAGTGCTGCTATATTAACGTGTTTTTTTTATTCATAATTGGATAATTATTTATAGATTTGAGAATTCTAATAGCAGATAAAAATGAAAAAAGTAGATACCCAGAAACTTTCACCAGATGAATGTTGGGGAATTCAAATAAACGGGATTTTACATTGCCAGAAAATTAATTGCAAATGGCAGGGCTTAACAGCTTGTCAGGGAAAAAGTATACTAATAAATGGGGTAAACTCTAAAGGATATAAAATAGGGGAAACTGGCCTCGTTGAGCATGCCCTAAAATAAAAAAATCCCGGAAGGCTTCCGGGATTGTACTTCTATACAAATCTTTTTAAATCTCTTTCTTCAGAAATTGCATACGCTCAAACTTTTGTGAAACACCTTCTATGTTTGCCACTTTCCCTTTAAATTCTGATACTGACTTATAATTATGTTTTTGCATCCACTTGCCCAAATCAAACAAAATTGTATCTATATAGCTGATCCCATTGTTAAATAAAGTGGAGCAAATTTGAGTTGCAGAAGCACCTGCAAGTAACTGTTTAACAACTCCCGAATAGTCGTGTATTCCAGTACCAGCTGCAATATCACATTTCAGTTGAGGAGACAATAATGCTACCCATCTGAGTGATTTAGTAACTTCCAGGGGACTGCTTAAAATATTATCCCGTACAACTGTTTCTGTGTCAATATTAATATCAGGACGATAATACCTGTTAAACATTACCAATCCATCCACATTTATCTGGTCCATCCTATGGGCTATCTGCAATAAATTTGTAAAGTAGGTTCCCATCTTTACCGAAACAGGAATTGAAACGTGTTCTTTAACTTTTTCTACAATTTCAATGTAGGTATTTGCAATATCCCCACATGAAGTATAAATGTCAAATGGAAAG
>JAIOZL010000021.1 GCA_021740645.1 Bacteroidales bacterium | reverse complement strand
TTTTAATGAATTTTGTTATCGGATTAACCGCTCACAAAACAAAGAAACTATCTTTAATAATTTGATCAGAAGAATGGTTGCTGCCGACAATATTACGCATCAGCAATTAATAAGCAGCTAAATGATGACCTCTAAAATTAGTTTTGTGTTAGGACGAATGGCTTTTTTAACTTCCTCAAATATTGTGGCGTCAACAAAATCAGACTCCACTTTAAATTTCGGATAAAGGCTTTCCATAATTGCCCTGGATGGTCCATACATCGCCTCATGGCCAATCATATGATCTCCTGATGCCAATACTCCCAGGTATACTATATTTACTGCTGCCATGCCTGAGCTTGTGGCAATTCCACCAAAACCATTTTCTAACTCAGCTACCGTTTTTTCAAGATCAATGATTGTGGGATTGCCGATCCGGGTATAGATAAAACCATCGCTTTCTCCGGAAAAACATTTTGCACCATGTTCAGCATTTTCAAATGAAAACGTGGAGGTTTGATAAATCGGGGTTATAGCACTACCTAGTTTATCTTTAAATCCACCTGCATGAACTAGCTTTGAATTGAACCCTTTGTCTTTTGTATTCATAACGTTAATTTATATCGATTGAATTATTTTATTGGCATGTAAGCTATGAGTATGTGATGCTGGCAAATGTAAACAGATAAATTCGAATAAAAAATTTTTACCTTGTGACATAAGTCAAAAATTAAACTGTGGTTTTAGGAAATTTACTTTGGATCAAATATTTTACTATTTCTGTTTCATTGCTTGTATTAACAATTTCAGGTAATTTCAAATTCCTTAAATTTGCAAAAAATTGAATTTTTATGGGGAAAATAAATTCATTTTCAAAAGCATATATCGAAGAAGTTCTCAATGACTATAGAATTGCGAATGAAAGCCGGCAGGTAAGTTTGCTTGGAAGACGGGAAGTATTGACGGGTAAAGCTAAATTTGGCATTTTTGGCGATGGAAAGGAAATTCCCCAACTGGCAATGGCCAAAGCATTTAGAAATGGAGATTGGAGAGCCGGTTATTACCGGGATCAAACGTTCATGTTTGCAGCCGGCCTTATGACCCTGGAAGAATTTTTTTCACAACTGTATGGAGATACTGACGAAGTTTTTAACCCTCAATCTGCCGGAAGGCTGATGAACAACCATTTTTCCTCCAAAACGATTGACCGGAATGGAGATTGGCTTAAATTGTCGGGGATGAAAAACTCTTCCGCGGATATTTCTCCAACAGCCGGACACATGCCCCGCTTACTTGGCCTGGCCCTGGCTTCGAAATATTACCGAAGCAATCAGAAAACCTATGCTGAATTTAATCAAGAAAATAATTTTTCTGTAAACGGAAATGAAGTTGCTTTTGGTACAATTGGGGATTCTTCCACTTCAGAGGGTTATTTTTTCGAATCTTTAAATGCAGCAGGTGTGCTTGGAGTACCCCTGGCTATTTCTATATGGGATGATGGTTTCGGGATATCCGTTCCGAAGTCTTTTCAAACAATTAAACAAAGTATTTCTGAAGCACTTAAGGGATTTGAAATAAATGAAAAGGGCGAAGGTTTTTATATATATGTGGCTAAAGGATGGGACTATGAAAACCTTTGTAAGGTTTATAAGGAGGGAATTGACAAGTGCAGGAAGGAACACCAACCGGTTTTATTTCATATTATTGAATTAACACAACCGCAGGGTCATTCTACATCAGGATCCCATGAGAGGTATAAAACAAAAGAGCGTTTAAAATGGGAGAAAGATTACGATGGTATTTCTAAAATGAGGGAATGGATAATCAATCAAAAAATTGCCTCTGCAAAAGTGCTGGATGAAATTGAAATTAAAGCTATTGAAAGAGCTAAAGAGGCTAAGAAAAATGCCTGGCAGAATTATCATAACCCCTTAAAACAAAAGCAAAAAGATTTTATCAAGCTGGTGGATATCACCACCTGTAATTGTGCCAAGACGCAAAAGATTGATGCCATTAAAAAGGAGTTAAAAATGGTGGCCGAACCTATTCGGAAAGATATTGTTTCTTCAGCACGTAAAATACTCCGCTTGATCTGCAATGAATGCAGTAACCCAATGAATTCGCTTAAAAAAAATGTGACAACCTGGCTGGAAAAGGAAATGGAGGATGGACGTGAAAGATATAGCTCTTTTCTTTATAGTCAGTCACCAAAAGCTGCTGGTAAAATAAATCCGGTAAAACCAATCATCACAAAAAATTCACCCTGGGTACCCGGTAGAGTAATCCTTCGGGAAAACTTTAATCATTTATTTGGTAAATACCCTGAACTTCTTGCTTTTGGTGAAGATGTCGGGAAAATTGGGGGGGTAAATCAAACTTTTGAAGGATTGCAGGAAAAATATGGGGAAATGCGGATTACGGATACCGGAATAAGAGAGGCTTCTATTGTTGGCCAGGGAATTGGCCTGGCCATGCGGGGACTAAGACCCATTGCTGAAGTCCAGTATTTTGATTACCTGATGTATGCTTTGCAGGTAATGAGTGATGATCTGGCTACCCTGCAATATCGCACTAAAGGTGGACAAAAAGCACCCTTGATTGTGAGCACCCGCGGGCATCGCCTCGAGGGAATATGGCATGCAGGCTCACCCCTAAGTATGGTCATCAATTCAATTCGGGGAATATATGTTTGTGTGCCACGAAATATGACCCAGGCTGCCGGATTCTATAATTTATTTTTGGAATCTGACGAACCGGTATTGATCATTGAACCTCTAAATGCCTATCGGTTAAAGGAGAAGTTACCTGATAACATTGGAGAGTTTAAAACTCCTGTGGGGCAACCTGAGGTACTGCATGAGGGATTTGATATTACCATTGTAACTTATGGCTCATGTGTTCGAATTGCTGAAGATGCTGTGCAGCAACTCAAAGAGTTTTCTATTTCCTGTGAACTGATTGATGTGCAAACTTTACTTCCCTTTGATGTAAATCATACGATTGTGAAGTCACTGAAAAAGACTAGTAAAATTTTATTTTTTGATGAAGATGTGCCAGGAGGAGCTACCAGCTATATGATGCAAAAAGTTCTTGAAGAGCAAAAAGGATATTATTATCTTGATTTTGAGCCCAGGACTGTTACGTCAAAGGACCATCGTGCGGCCTATAGTTCTGATGGAGATTATTTTTCAAACCCAAATGCAGAGGATGTATTTGATGCGGTTTATAACATAATGCATGAATACAATCCCTCCAAGTATCCTAAAGTGTTCTGAAATGTATTCTATTGTTTTCCCAACACATACTGAATTTTGAAAAAGGACACCATTTATGACAAGTTACTGTTAGGGTTTATCGTCCTGGTTGGTATTGTTTTAAGATTTTACAATTACTCCGGCCTCCCATATACATTTGATGAATTCAGTGCTTTGTTCCGCACAAGGTTCGACAACTTTAATGATTTGATTCATCTGGGTGTGGTAACATCCGATACGCACCCGGCAGGTGTTCAGGTGTTCATGTATTTTTGGATAAAAGTATTCGGAGAATCAGAGATGGTGGTGAAGCTTCCTTTTATGCTGATGGGGGTAGCAAGTATATATCTTGTTTATCGGATAGGCAGGGAATGGTTTAATCCAACGGTAGGGTTAATTGCTGCCATGTTCCTCGCTTTTCTTCAATACCCCATAACCTATTCACAATATGCAAGGCCGTACTCAAGTGGTTTATTTCTCGGACTTTGTATGGTCTTTTTTTGGTCGAAAGCATTTTTTATCCGTCCACAAGACCAAAAGAAATATGTATTATGGTATATATTGTTCGGGGCATTAAACGCATACAATCACCACTTCAGCTTGTTTTTCCTTGGGTTGGTGTGGTTAAGCGGGATATTTTTTATAAAAAAGAATCAATTGAAATGGTATTTGATTGCCGGTATTTCGATGTTTGCTCTTTATTTACCTCACCTGAAAATATTTTTCATTCAATTGGGGAAAGGGGGTGTTGAAAGTTGGTTAAGTAAACCTGATTCAACATTTTTCCTTAAGTATTTACAGTATGTTCTTCACTACGATCTTTTACTTTATTCAGTAGCCGGAGCAATGTTTTTACTTGCTGTTTTTTTTCGTTCAGGAATAGTTGCGGGGCAAAATAAATTCAGAATAATGATGTTGAGCTGGTTGGGTATAACATATGGAGTGGCTTATTTATATTCAATTTATGTCAATGCTGTTCTGCAATATTCCGTTATTTTATTTGTCTTTCCATTTTTAATAATCCTTGTCTTTTCATGGATACGGGATCTTAAACTTCCTGTTAAGATCATCATTCTTGTAGTTTTTGGAATTACTTCCATCTATTCATTAATAGTTGGCCGGCAGCATTATTTTATCCAGTATAATTCGGGTTATCGCGAAACTCTTGTGGAAGCTGATAAAACAGATAGGGAATTTGGCACGAAAAAGGTGACCACCCTTGTTTACTTACCTGAGAAGATCAAAGATTATTATATCCGACAGCTTCAGCTTGATGAGAGGAACTATTTATCACTTGATTCAATAATGGAATTTGATAAATTTCAAAAGTTTGTGCGAAACCTTGATACGGAATATTTAACATTAGCCTATTCAGGTTTGCATGACCTTGAATATTACTCTATGATCAAGGATGTTTTCCCATTTATAATTGCAAAGAAGACATGGTATCTGGGAGATATGTATGTGTTTTCAAAAAAAGCCCTGAGATATAGATCAGTGAATCCTGAGGAAATAGTTTATCATTACGAAAATAAATTTGAATCACCCGGCAATGAAATATTGATTTCTGAAGGGGCTGATTCTGCCCTCACCCAATGGAACGGGATTAAAATCAGTCCGGAAGAAACCTTTTTTAATCTATTGGAAGTTAATTTAGACACACTTATTAACCACAGGAATAATTATATATTCATCGTTCTTAATATTCAAAACCCCGGGGTAAATTTACCCTCGGCTTCTTTGGTAACTGAAATGTATTTCGGGCAGCAACAGCTAGATTGGCGGGCGGCTGAGTTTAATCACTTTGCTGAACTTCCGGATCACCAAATGACTATTCATAAAGCCATTAAACTGCCGGATATGAAATTCAACCCTAAACTTGCTACTTTAAAAGTTTATTTGTGGAATAAAAATGCAGACACCTTTTATTTACAAGATTTCAGGCTTGAAGTAAGCCGTGGGAATCAGATGATTTATGGTTTATTAGATCCAATAAGTTATTAATTTCATTTTGAGTAAAATTTTTTAGAAACTATTCTGTTATAATTGCAAAGTTAAATTAAGTATGCACGACCTTGAACCTCACTATAGCTGGCGCCACTTGTATATCTCTTCAGAAGACAGACTTTCGCCATTTTATGGCCAGGAGTATAGTGAGTTTGAATTTTCAAATGCCATATACGATCATTATATTCATCCACAATGGGACCAGATGGGGTCCTCAACCCTTTATTTGAAGATTTTATATGCCAATTATAACGAAGGCTATTGCATTATTGAATTGTTGGGTGAATGGAATGATTGTCTTCATAATGACATTATGTATTTGAAACGGGACATTGCTGACATACTAATTGAAAATGGCATTAACAAGTTCATTTTGATCGGTGAAAACGTGCTGAATTTTCATGCTGGAGAAACTGATTATTACCAGGAATGGTTTGAGGATATTGAAGATGGATGGATTGCTTTCGTGAATTTCAGGGAGCATGTACTGGCTGAAATAGAACATGCAAACATCGATTATTACATCGCCATTGGCGGGTCCTTAAATATTACGGTTTGGCGAAGCTGTTTGCCGGAAAGTGTTTATGAAAACGTAAATAAATTTATACTAAAAAGGCTTCCTTCATAATAATTCTAAATCCTGGAGACCCCGGACTAATTAATATCTGCTAATAATTATTCTTTCTATCTGAACCCATTCCTGCTAATGTTCAAAAAGTAGATATTGTTTTAAATAGATTTTTTATATTTGCATTTCATTCAGGTTGAACTTATACAAGTTTATTCCATCATGAAACAATTCTACATTGTACTTGCAATGCTCGTCATTGGTATATATAGCCAAACTGTGTTTTCACAGGATGATTTGAGCACACTGAAGAAAACAAATACACAAAATTTAAAAGTTGATACAAGAATTGATAATATCGGGTATTGGAAACATATGGCCGAATTGGGCCTTGTTCCTTATAATCCTACAATCCCTGTAAAGCCTGCCGATTTCAAAGGTAGCCAGATTAACGGAAAAGGAGTTATGGTTCAGGACTCACCGGATGTTGCAGTATCAAGTGCAACAAACATAACAGAAACTGAAAATTCAATTTTTGTCGACCCAACGGATAACCAGTTTGTACTAAATTCTAATAATTCAACAAGCTGGAATGGATCAAGTGTAGGAACATTATATGGTGCCAATTACTTTTTGGGGTCAAATGGAGGTACAACATGGGGTGGAAGTGCCCAGGGCGCAGGAGGAACCAATTCGGGTGACCCGGCAACGGCAATTAGCCTTGATGGGAGCAGGATGTATGTGGGTTATATTGACGCCTCTTATGGTATGGGTGTGGCATATTCAACAAATGGAGGAGCAAGTTTTACCAATGTAAATGTGGCTGGTGGCGGATATTTGCTTGATAAAAATCACCTGGGAATTGATATTGGACCATTAAGTCCTTACGAAGGCAATCTGTATGATGTATGGACCAATTTACAGGGAGGAACCAACGATACTGAAATTGAATATTCAAGGAGTACGGATGGAGGATTATCATGGTCATCATCAATTGTATTGAGTTCGGCAATCAATGCAGGGAGCCACAACCAGGGCGTAAATGTACAATGCGGACCAAATGGTGAAGTTTATGTAGTTTGGACAGTATATGATTCATGGCCATCAGACGAAAATGCCCTAGGCTTCACCAAATCAGTCAATGGCGGAGCTTCCTTTCAGACAGCAACAAGAATTCTAAGTAATATAAAAGGAATTCGGAATACAGGTGTTCCACAGAATATGCGTGTGAATTCATTTCCTTCGATGGCAGTAGATATTAGCGGTGGCCCGAATGATGGAAATATTTATATTGTTTGGACCAATGTAGGAACACCAGGTGTTAACTCAGGAACTGCAGGGGTTTATATGATTAGCTCAAGCAATGGAGGATCAACCTGGTCAACTCCTGTTAAAGTTAACCAGGGAACTGGCACAGCTTATTTGCCATGGATTACCTGTGACCCGGAAACAGGGACTTTAGCTGTGATTTTTTATGATAACCGCAACACTGCTTCAGCATCATGTGAAGCATGGGTATCCTATTCTATTGATGCTGGGGCTACCTGGACCGATTTCAGGGTAAGCGATGTAGCCTTTACACCAGGTCCTATTTCCGGTTTGGCTAGTGGTTATTTTGGAGATTATCTTGCAATAACATCACGTAATGGGATGGTTTATCCATGTTGGGCTGATAACCGTGATGGCGGAAGACCAATGACTTATGTGTCGCCTTTTGTAATCGGGCTTAATGCTGCTTTTACTGCAGATATAACAAGTGTATGTTCAGGGTCATCGATAATATTTACAGATCAATCATCTGGTTCGCCTACATCCTGGAGCTGGTCGTTTCCCGGAGGATCTCCATCCACGGCAACAGGGGCAGGGCCTCATACGATAAACTATGCCACACCAGGAGTTTATAATGTTGCATTAACAGTGGGGGATGGAATATCGACGGATACGGAGACTAAAACAGGATATATTACGGTTCAAAATATTATTGCTGATTTTTCAGGGAGCCCGACGTCGGTTGTTGTTGGAAATTCAGTAACTTTTACAGATAATTCATCTTGTAGCCCCTCATCATGGAGCTGGACATTCGCTGGAGGAACACCTGGCTCTGCCACAGGCCCGGGCCCTCACACCATCGCCTATAATACTATTGGGACATATAATGTATCCTTAACCGTGTCAAATGCATCATATTCAGATACAGAAACGAAAACCGCTTACATTGATGTTACAGATTGTAACTTTTGTACCACCTATTATTCAAATACATCTGATGACTACATTAGTAATGTAAGTTTTAATTCCATCAATAATAATAGTGCTTCAACTACCTATTCTGATTTTACAGCAATATCGACTAATGTGACTACAGGTAGTTCATATACAATTTCAGTAAATATTACTGTAAACGGAGGGTGGATTCAGCATTGTTGGGCATGGTTCGACTGGAACCGTGATTGTGATTTTGATGATGCCGGTGAAAGTATTGACCTTGGAAATACACCAGGGACAGCAGGAACTCATACCTTAACAACAAGTATAGCCATTCCTCCAGGAGCAATTCTAGGCTCAACCAGGATGAGGATTGCCGAGCTCTATGCGGCTGACCCCGGGCCTTGTACAAATGCTACCTATGGAGAGGCTGAAGATTATACAGTAATTATTCAGAGTAACTCTTCACCACCAGTTGCAGATTTTATAGCTGATGAGACTAAACCAGCAATTAACCAAACAGTTAATTTCACAGATTTGTCAACAGGTACACCTACTTCATGGTCATGGTCTTTTAATCCTGCAACGGTTACTTTTGTAGGTGGTTCAAATGCCGCCTCGCAAAATCCCCAGGTTCAGTTTAATGCAGCTGGATACTATTCCGCTACACTGGTAGCAACAAATATTTATGGAAATGGAACTGAAATAAAAACAGATTATTTGCTTGTAGGAACACCGGGAAATTGGACAGGAAATGTGTCGTCTGACTGGACTGATGCCCTCAACTGGGAAAATTTAACAGTACCCTCTGCTTCTGATGATGTAAGCATCCCTTCGTATTCGCCAAACTGGCCGGCATTCATCGGAGATTTTGTGGTCGGTCTGGATTGTAATAATATGACCATGCAGGGAGCTTCCGAATTTACGGTAAATGGTGGTATATTAATATCCGCAGGTAAGCAACTCATATGCACAGGTTCTGCTATAATTTCACTTACTGGTAACTGGCAGGCTGATGGGATATTTGATCCCGGAACTGGCAATGTGAATTTCACTGGTAATTCAAATACCAACATCACAGCTATTGGAACTGATGCTGCTGATTTGATTACTACTTTTACCGGTACGAACGGATCCAATGGTAATATGTTTGATATTCATGCCATCAATACTGTTACTATTACAGGGTTTGAAGCCAATCTTGATGCTGGAACAGGAGATGTACATGTTTATTATAAAAGCGGAACCTATGTTGGGTCTGAAACGAATGCATCTGCCTGGACATTTGTAGGGACTGCCAGTGCTACATCCTCAGGGAATGGGTCGCCAACTCCTGTGCCTGTTTCATTAAGTGTGACAATTCCTGCAGGTCAGGTTTATGGCTTTTATGTTCATGCTGAGAATGGTAACAATTACTCTAACGGAAGTGCAGTTGGGAATGTATTCTCTTCTGATGCAAATATAGAATTCCTTGAAGGATGTGGTAAGTTAAATCCTGTATTTACCGGAAGTACTTTTCAACCCAGAGTCTTTAATGGAGTTATCAAATATGAATTTGACGCAGGACCCGGAACAGTTACTTTCAATAATCTGATTATCAGTAAAGATTTTGCATCTGTTGAAAATAATGTTGATGTAACGGTTAATAATAACTTTATCATGGAACCGGGAACATATTATACAAATCCTTCTGGAACCTCCCTTAATATCGGCGGGGATGCCATTCTCCACAGCGATGTAAACGGGAATGCTTCATTTATTGATGATGGAACAACTAATATTTCAGGTGCCTCAATTATGGAAAGTTATTATACTGACAATCGCTGGCATTTTATCTCTTCACCTGTTAGCAATGCCCTTTCAAGTGTTTTTCTGAACATTTACCTGAAGGAATGGGATGAAGCAACATACACATGGAATTATATCACTCCGGTTGATTATCCTTTAAATGTGGGTGAAGGATATGAAATTTGGTCAACTTTAGGAAATCCGACAGTATCTTTTTCAGGTAGTTCATTTAACAAAGGAAATATAGTACCCTCTTTAACCGCAACTGATGTGAATGGTGGAGGAATTGGTCCGGATGAGGGCTGGAATCTTATTGGGAATCCATATCCTTCTGCCATTGATGTAGGTGCTCCCGGTAATGTATATCCTGGTTTTACATGGACGAACCTTGATTATACTATCTATTTTTGGACAGGGGCGCAATATGCCTCCTATAATCCTAATTCCGGACTAGGAACAAACGGTGGTACCCGGTATATTCCGGCTTTACAAGGCTTCTTTGTAAAAGCCAACTTAAATCCGGTTGCTGCTATCCCTAACTCTGCAAGGGTGCATAATGCACAAAGCACATATAAGATAAGTGGTAGCGATCAAATACTTAGATTACAGACAACAGGTAATGGATATTCTGATGAAATGATCATTATGACAAATCCTGAAGCAAGTCCGGGCTTCGATAAGTATTATGATGCTTATCAATTAGCAGGAATTGAAGATGCCTCCCAAATTTATAGTAAGGTTTTGGGTACTGATTTGTGTGTAAACATAATACCGTTAATAGAAAAGCAAGATATTATAGAAGTAGGATTTAAGGCAGGTAAAGAAGGTAATTTCTCCGTGATCGTTTCAGAAATAGCAAATTTTGATGAATATGAGGTTATCCTGCTGGAAGATATTTTGGCCAATACCTGGACCAATTTACTCGAAAGTCCTGAATATTACTTTTTTGGTTCACCAGATGACCCAGATCATAGATTCAGGCTGCATTTCAGCAATCCTTTGGATGTGAATGAGAATGTGCTAAGCAATCTGACAATCTATGCCTGGAAAGATGAGGTGCACATTTATTCACCAAAAGTCGTGGAAGGTAATATTGATATATTTAGTATAACCGGTCACATTATTCATAATCAGGCAAATTTAAATGAAGGGATGAATATTATCCCGGTGCCTGCAATTACAGGGTATTTCCTGGTTAAGGTTCAAAGCGGAAATGATTATATTACAGAAAAGGTTTTTATTAGAAAATAAAAGAACAGTAATATAAGAGTGATCATATGTTTAATCTCAGGTTTATATTGTAAGTCACTTTAAGCAGTAATAATTATTTGATTAATTATTACTGCTTAATTAATATTTTGACAGCAGCACTTAAATATTTGATCTTATCAGCACTTAGTTTTTATGGTATTTCTGATTACAATTTTGTAGTCTAAATAATTTGTGTTTATTTTGTATTAATCAGGTTGTTAAATTTCAGTTTTAGTGTTTATGAAAAAACAGTTATGTTTGACTGTCAAAGGCAAGGTACATGGCGTAGGTTTTCGCTTTTCTTGCATGGAAGCTGCCTATAAGTTTAATATTTCAGGAAACGTTAGAAACATGACTGATGGCAGTGTATATATTAAAGCGGAAGGGGAAGAAGAAAATCTGGAGAAGTTTGCAGAATGGTGCCGTAAGGGACCTGTTTGGGCGAAAGTGATGAGATTTAGGCAGGAAGAGGGCGAGCTGGAAAATTTTAATTCTTTTGAAATTTTAAGGTAGGTTATTCTTTCGTTGCTCTAATTATTTCACGTTTCCCTTTCGGCCCCGGGATTTTTTCAATTCTAAACCCCGCTCCGGCTAAATTCCGTTTAACTATACCTTTGGTTGAATAAGTCACTAAGATTCCCCCCGTTTTCATCGACTGATTTAATTTCACAAACATTGGTTTTTCCCACAATACACTTTGTAAATCGGGAGCAAATGCATCAAAATATACCAAATGGTAAAAGTTTGAAGGCAAACTGGCCAGTTCAAGTGTTTCTTTTATTTTTAATAGATTGAAATGGGGATTAATAAATGCAGGATTTCCCCATATCGCCTGATGGATCTTATTAAAAGTTTCCGGTTCGTTTCCATATACCTGTGGGTAATTCAATTTTGAAATGATCTCCTCTGAAAGCGGATAGGGTTCCAGGGTATGATAAAGGATTTTCACTTTATTCTTTGCTGCCTGCAGGGAGGTGAGGTAGGCATTCAGGCCTGTACCAAAACCTATTTCTAAAAGATGAATCTCTTTTAGAATCCCTTGTAAATTATTCAACCCGGCACTAATATAGATATGCAATGATTCACTGACAGCCCCAAAACGTGAATGGTAAACTTCACCCAATTCATTATTATATAAGGTAAAAGAGCCATCCTCCGTTTTTATTAATTCTATTCCCATAGACCTTTCTCCGATTTCGTAAAGCGATTATTTAATGATGGATAAAACTACACTATTTCATTGATAATAATACCTTTAGATGGTAAATATTTGTACGATTTAACTACCATATTTATAATGTATTTATTTTCTATTAGCCACTAACTCTATTAAAAATGTAGGTTTACTTTACGGATATAACTGAATATTCCGGTAGTCAGGTATTATAAAATTTATGTATAATTTGTAAATCGCGTAAAATCAAGTGTTTGATATGTTTGGCACAAACATTGAAAAACAGAAAGCGCAAATCAAGGTAAGTTAATCTTAAATAATGTAATATCATGACAAAAAAGGAAAAAGTTGGTTTAGATCTAATCTATAGTCATGCAGGAAAACGTAGGGTGTATGAAACATATCTAAAAACTAATCCGGAAATGGCGCAGAAATACCTCGAGTTTATTTCTACCCATCAAGCCGCCATTTATATTAAGTGGGATGGCGTAAAACAGAAATTCAAAGCATAACACACGGGTGTCCTGGTTATTTTCTTAGCTGGGTATTAAGCGAATGAATATTCAGAATGGTATCAGAAAACGTAATCGTTTTCTGATTTACCATTGCTGGAAAAAGATAAATATTTAATTCTTTACCTGATATGGTATTAACTGTATTGAGTTCTGAATTAAATCTTATCCTGCTTACTCCTTTACTATCATTAATTTGGAGAAGATTATTCTGAAATTGTTGATAAAGATAAATTAAATTTGGAGTGGCAAGAATAAATTCAGTACCGCTTATTTTTTCGGCACAGGAAACCAGCTCATCTAGGGTTTTTAAAGGTTGAATTGAATTTTGGCTTTGATTATACTCATAAATAAATCCTGATTCTGTACCATTGGCTATGATGAGGGTATTTCCGTTTGCCAATTCAAAAAAATCCACGACTTCAAAACTTGTCAGCAGTTGTTGTTTTAATGCACCTGTTAAAGCATAATAAGTATTGATATGAGTTGTTGATATGTCTTTCTTTTGAATATCACAAAGTATTATATCCCCTTGTCGGTAAACTCTTCCCGGGGCATCTGAGTCATTAATTGGTGTGTCAAAAATTATGGCCCCGTTAGCATTAAATCCCAAAATGTACTGCGAATTAAAGGAACTGTACAAATACTGATCAAAGTACATTGAGTTAAAATTATGCATTGGTAAATAGGGGATAGGATCAAGTTTCCAGGCCAATGATTTGTTTGATAAATCATAAGCATTTAAATTAATGGAAACCAATCCTGATACAAATAACAGATTTTGTTCCTCACTTACTTCCGATGCACTGTAGTCCCCCGAAATATCAAATAAATACATTTCATTTCCCCATTCTTCTTGCAGATATACGTTAATCGTATTGCCTGGTGCCTGGGTGAGAATGACCAAGCTACTGCTGATCATAACATTGTTTGAAAGGTGAATTTTTTGATATTGGTTTTTAAAATTGTTTTCCAGTTCAGCCCTTACCAATATATAATAATCATCCGTTTCAAGGTCATTGTCATCTAAGGTATAAATTGTTGAGAGGGAATAATTCTTTGCTTCAGGATAAAAATAGAATGCTGGTCCGGCCACAACAAAATCTTTGGTAGTTAGGGATACCGTTACAGACGTTATAAATTCTGTTGCTGAAATACCGGCTTCAACCAAAATGTTGGCAGGTAATTCAAATTGTTGCTCTGCTTGGGGAAAATTTATAGTAATTACAGGGGGGAGAGGGGCTTCGGTTGTTTTTTTACAACCATAAAATATTCCTATAAAACTTAGACACAATATATAGATGTATTTTTTCATCATTAGAAGAATGCGTTAATCGCCCTCTTTGTTGTATAAAAGTACAGTTAAATTTTCAGGATCGGATTTGAATTTCTGTACTTTTTAAAATGATTGTATCTTTATTGCAATAAATCTTACTATAATGCTCTACAATATTAACCTTGAAAAAATACTGTTTCTCGACATTGAAACTGTACCCATGGTAAAGGAATATAAATTGCTTCCCGACAACTTTAAAAAGCTTTGGGACCATAAATCAAAGTTTATAAAAAGAGAAGAGGATGATACACCCGAAACCTTATTCCCGAGAGCCGGAATTTATGCGGAGTTTGGTAAAATAGTTTGTATTTCTGTGGGATATCTGCACAACCGGGAATTCAGGATAAAATCCTTCTACGGCGATGATGAACTAATTTTATTAAAAGAGTTTGCCCAACTTTTAGAAACCTATTTTAACCACCGTGACAATATTCTTTGTGCGCACAATGGTAAAGAATTCGACTTCCCGTATATTGCCCGAAGGTTGCTTATTAATGGTTTGCCTTTGCCTGCTATCATTAATATAGCCGGCAAAAAACCATGGGAAGTAGCCCATCTTGATACCATGGAATTATGGAAATTCGGCGATTATAAAAATTATACTTCACTTGAGTTATTATCGGTGGTATTTGGTATACCCACACCAAAGGATGATATCGACGGTAGCCAGGTAGCCCAGGTTTATTATGAGGATAATGACCTGGAAAGGATTGCAGAATATTGTCAGCGCGATACCTTAACTGTGGCTCAATTACTTTTAAGTTATTTAGGCAAACCCAAAATCAGGGGAGAAGATGTAGTTATATCCTGAAATGTGTATAAATGAAGTTTGGTATTATAAGCGATATTCATGAAGACCTGGTTAGCTTAAAATCAGCCATCCACCAACTTGAAAAGGAGGGATGCAATGAAATTATTTGTACCGGGGATATTATCGGGTTTAGTATTCCGGCCTTTGCTTATTATGATACCCGGAATGCCAATGAATGTATTAAAATCGTTCAAACAAATTGCAAGTACGCAGTGGCTGGTAATCATGACCTGTATCCTGTTAAACGAATCCCGAAATTTAATGCAGGTTTCAACTACCCTGCGAATTGGTTTGAACTGGAATATGAAGAGCGCAAAAAGTGGGCTGGTGAGGAGGTGTGGCTGAACGAAGAGAATGAGTTAAACCCACTATTATCTCTGAAATCCAGAACATATTTAAAGAGTTTAAAAGAATATCAGGTTATTCAAAATAATGATTTCAACATATTTTTATCCCACTATCTCTATCCCGATCTTTCTGGTTCGCATCAGCAATATTTCGAGGCTTTTGGCCCGGTTAAACCTCATCTTGATTATATGAAGTCAAATAAAGCACTGATCGGATTTTCAGGTCATAAGCATATCGAAGGGTTTTTTAAAGCAGAAACTGGACTGGAAAAGGAATTTGTATTCGGGACTTATGAAATTCAAAAGAAACTTCAGTGGATAGTTGGGCCATGCATTGCCAATGGTAAAACCAATAATGGATTTATGACA
Source organism: Bacteroidales bacterium (assembly GCA_021740645.1). Classification (GTDB taxonomy): domain Bacteria; phylum Bacteroidota; class Bacteroidia; order Bacteroidales; family JAADJA01; genus JAADJA01. Next base: position 66,393 of record JAIOZL010000021.1, on the reverse strand, counting down.
TTTGATTTAAGTCAGATGTATTTGAAGGTAATCCCATTAAATTCACCGCCACGAAAGTTGGGCTCCGTTTTTGTTTAAGTTTTGTAACTATGATCAAATTTTCAATATATATCCTTGTTTTAACCCTCCTGTTGTGCTCTTGCTATTCAAGCCAGGATTGTGTATGCCCTGATTATTTTTCCCCTGTTTGTGGAGATAATGGAAAAACCTACCCTAATCCTTGTTCTGCTGATTGCGACGGGGTTACCCACTACGACGGGGAGTGCCCGGTTTTGGGAATAGGAGAAGTACAATATACCGGCGATACGATATGTGGTTTTATCATCCGCATCTTTCAGGAAGATTATAAGCCTAAAGAACTGGATGAAATTTACCTCCAGGATGGCCTCATTATCAGTTTAAGATATCGCAAGCTGAATGAATATTTCACTTGTGAAAATCCTTACGGGCATTATCGTCAGATTGAAATTCTTGAGGTTTTCGACTGATCCTTTTTTGCCTCCAGGATATCTGAATGAATAGAATTAATTTTCTAAACACATTCGGAATGCATTTGTATCTTTGGTTCGGTTTTATTAATTTGTAGAGCTTATATCATAATGAAGCAAGCATTATCCTATTTTTTTATTGTTGCTGCAGGGGTACTTTTTTTTATACCTTTTTTAGGGGGAGTGCATTTATTTGATTGGGACGAAGCCAATTTTGCTGAGATAGCACGTGAAATGATCGCTACTGGAAATTATTTACAGGTGCAGATAAACTATCTGCCATTTTTTGAAAAACCACCTCTATTTTTCTGGTTGCAGGTAATTTCGATGAAACTATTTGGGATCAATGAATTTGCCGCACGCTTTCCTAATGCTATTACCGGAATCCTGACCTTAATTATTCTGTACAGGATAGGCTCAAAATTGTTTGACAAACGTTTTGGAATAATATGGGTACTGGCTTATTTTGGAAGTATTCTGCCACACTTTTATTTCAAATCCGGCATAATTGACCCTGTTTTTAATCTTTTCATTTTTTTAGGAATTTATTTATTGATCAAATTCAAATGGAAAAAAGAAGTGCTTGAAATTGCTCAAAACCCGGGTTGGAAATACCTCTTAACCGGAGGATTGTTAATAGGGCTTGCTATATTAACCAAAGGACCTGTAGCCTGGTTGATCGTGCTGCTAATGATATTAGTTTACTGGATTTCAGTAAAATTCAGGCTTTTTATTCCCATAGGAAGTTTTGTACTTTTCTCCATCTTTGCTGCAATCCTTATGCTCGTGTGGTTTGGCCTGGAATACTTTACCAATGGACCTGAGTTTATCGTGGAATTTATTGTCTATCAAATCCGCTTGTTCAGCACAGAAGATGCCGGACACGGTGGTTTTCCGGGGTATCACCTGGTTGTGATGTTATTCGGATGTTTCCCGGTATCTATTTTTGCCATTCGTGCTTTTTATAAGATGAAAGCCGACAAGCCATATCAGAATGATTTCAGGAAATGGATGATCATTTTATTTTGGGTAGTGATCATTTTGTTTTCTATTGTACAATCCAAAATTGTTCATTATTCCTCTTTGGCTTATTTCCCGCTAACTTTCCTTGCTGCCATGACGATTAAGCAGATCATCGACAAAAAGATACTATTTAACAAATGGATGAAATTCGGATTAATTTCTATTGGCTTCATTATCGCTTCTGTTGTTTTTGTAATGCCTTACATTGGAAATAATATTAATTTAATAAAACCCCTTTTTGCTGGCAATGTGCATGCTCTTGCTACGCTTGATGCCCAAGTCAACTGGACGGGCTGGGAGATCATTCCAGGAATCATTTTAACCGTTGGCATACTATTGTTTTTCATACTCAAAAAACGGGATAAAATTTTGATGGCCTTTTCATCACTTTTTACCAGTGTGGCCCTTTTTGTATTTTTAGGATTGATATTTTATATTGCCCGGATTGAAGCTTACACCCAAAATTCTTATGTTGAATATTGTAAGCTTTTAGAAGGTCAAAAAGCATATGTTGTTACAAGCGGATTTAAGAGTTATGTGCAGTATTTTTATTGTAAACCACAACCAGGGGATAAAATTCCACTCGACAAAGAGCATATGATGAAGGGTGATGTGGATGCTGATGTTTATGTATTTTGTAAAAAGGATGTGGAGGAATACTGGGATAATCACAAACGGTTTAAAAAGCTTGGCTCTAAAAATGGCTATGGGTTTTATCAAAGAATTAAATAATTTTAGCAAAAGGGAACAATGAAAAATTTACTTGCAGTTTCTGTCTTAATAAGTATAGCAACAAATTGTTTTGCCCAAACCACCTTTGGCCCACCTCAGGTTATAGTAGAGGCCACTGCTGATCAAATCATTGCTGTGGATGTGGATAATGATAACGATTTAGATATTGTTGGTTTGCAAAATTCGAATAAAATATTTTGGGTGGAAAATGATGATGAACAAAATTTCTGGCCCTGGCACACAGTATTAAATTCAGCAGATTTATCCAAAATATTTATAGCTGATGTCGACAACGATCAGGATATGGATATTGTTTTTTCATGGGCAGAATTCCTTGGCTTTGGGGGAGTAAAGTTACTTAAAAATGATGGCTTTGGAAGTTTTGGCCAGGTTATAGAAATTATCCCACCTGAACCGGGTTATTGGGATTTTCTGTATATTTCGTTTTATATGGACGATGTGGATGATGATGATGACCTCGACTTGATTAAAATACAGGGTGATGTTGCAATAGATTATGGTTCCTTAAATTTGTATAAGAATAACGGGGCTGGTAACTATTCACTTTCCCAGGAAATTGGCTTAGGATTAAAATACATCGATAATGTATTGACCGCCGATATTGATGGCGATAATGATAAAGATATTGTTTGTTCATGGTTAAACCTATCGTGGTGGGAAAATTCAGGTGGTGGGATGTATAATACAACAATGGATACCATTAGCGAAGAATATTTCCAATTGACTTCTGCTACTGATCTGGATGGGGACAGTGATATAGATATATTAGTAACTAAGCATTACCCCCTGTCTGCTATTTGGTGGGAAAACAGCGGGAATGGTAGCTTTCAAAATTCACATCTGCTGGATGAAACAACAAAAAGCAGATTGACTGCTGATTTTGACAATGATTTGGATACGGATATTTTAGGTACTTCAGATACGGGTATATTTTGGTTTGAAAATAACGGTTTTGGAGAATTTTCTGAGAAACAAAAGATTTTTTCCAGCGATGTTTTGTCGGTCATATCCTCTGATCTGGATAAGGATGGAAAGCTTGATATTCTGTGTTCGACTGATGAAAAAATATATTTTTTTGACAATGAACCTGATTTATATTTTCATTTTTATTTTGAAATATGTGAAGGTGATAGCCTTTTCCTGGCTAACCAGTGGATCTCCACAGCAGGTATTTATACCGATACCTTAACAAACATCCTTGGAAACGACAGCATTAATGTTTATACAATAATTGAAAATCCAGCCCCTCCTTTAGTTGAAATTTCCGGAGCAGTTGAGGTTGAGGAATATGCCATTGAAACATATTCGGTACCGGTTTACCCCGGCATTGATTATAATTTTCAGGTGTTAAATGGCACCATAATTAATAGCCTGAATAATGCGGTGGAGGTTCAGTGGGGCTCCAATGCTATGGGTTTGGTTACTGTGGTGGCCACCAATACTAATACTGAATGTTCTCAGGAATCTATACTTGAGGTAACAGTGGGGACGGGCGCTGTAAATGTTGAGGTTTTAATTCAAGGGCATTGTTATCCCAATCCAGCAAAAGACAAGCTCTATATCAAGTCCCGTGAAAAAGACCTTATTGCCACTTTTAGTGACTTTACTGGTCATGTAATGTTGACCTCTTTCACCAATGAAGTTGACCTTTCGTCACTTAATAACAATCTTTATCTGGTAAGGATATCCGACCGGCAACAAAGACTTTTGTGGGTTCAGAAAATAGTTGTTATCCATTAAAAAGTTACACCTTCAGGTTTTAATTATTTTACGGGATGAAAGGAGCTCAGCAATCATAAAGCCAAATACCATCCCGTACTCTGTAATATTCAGCCAAAGGTTTTCTCTGTAAATTTCACCCTGGTAAGCATTATAACTAAGGATCACTAAAAAACTCCAGATCACCACAAACCGATAAGGGGTAAAAACAGATAGAATTAAGGGTACAGCAATATACCATGGATGAACTGTAGTAGAAAGGAAATAATAAGTTGCGATGGCAAACATCATAGAGTTGATAAGTTGTTTTGGAAATTGATTTTTTGGTACAACTGATAATATTATCACCCAAACAAACACAGCTATTGCAAGCAATGGCCCTGCTTTTTGAATGATATTCCATCCATGGGTATAGTAGCCTATCCAACGAACCAAGTAATAGATACTGGCATTAAATTCAAATTTCCGGAAATATAAATCTATGCTCGTTAGGAAGTTTTCAATTAACTCCCTGTTAAAAAACGGCAGGAATAATAATGTACTACCTAAAATTACAATTAGAGAATAAAATAATGTCTTCCTTTGTCCGAGATGCTTTAATAATACAGGGAGGAAAATAAGCGGGATAAGTTTAACAGAAACCGAAAGCATCATAAATAATGAACTCTTTAACCATCGGTCAGATAAAAGAAAGTATATGGCCACTAACAGGAAGAAAATAGTCACTGCCTCGAAATGCAGGTTGCCAGTCAGTTCGATGACCACTAAAGGATTTAAAGCATATAAAAGGATATTTGACTCACGAAGCTGGAGCTTTTTCAGAATTTTTCTGCCATATTGAATAGTCCCAATTTCCGCCCCAATGATCATGACCCTCATCAGGATTACACTGAGGTAAATATTTTGAGGGAAAAGAAAAGCAGGAATAATAAAAAAAAGTTGATTGACGGGAGGATAACAGGTATAATTCCCGGGAGATAAAACCCCTTGTCCCTCAAATAATTCCTGGGCATCATTCCCTACAAGGGCCAAATTATCTGTACCAATAAATTCATTGGGTAAAACAGTAAAAGGATTAAAACCAAGTACACTCATCCGGCCATCCCAGATAAAACGATAGAAATCGTTGGATAAATTGGGTATTGCAAATAAAAGTACGATTCGAAGTAAATAGGAAAGTTGTAAGGCTGCTTTTATATCGACTTTATTGTGGAACTGATAATATATGAACATAAATGCCGCGAATCCGGCTGTATAAAATAGTATTAAGGAATAAAACTGGTCGCGTTCCAACCCATAACCAATCCATAGAATGGAGATTAACAAGACGAGGTATGAGATAATCTGACGCATAACAAATAAATGAAATTATTCCCATCCAAAGATAAAATATTTTATTACCTCACCTGCCGGACAGTTAACCAAAACACAAATCCAAAACCCCAGAACAACATAATATGGAAGGGGAGGAGCCCATATTCCTGCAGAAATACCGAACTTATAATGGCAAATAAAAAATAGAGGGCAAGCAAACCTTCAGTAACTGTTACCAGATTGAGATTTCTGCTGATGTAAACATTGCCTTTCCATTTATCTGATTTTGAAACGATATTAAACTTTGGTGTGCGGATAAAAGAACTCTTTTTTCCTGAATAACCCTCAAGTACTGCCACTGAATTATGCAGTGACAATCCCATGGATGTAGATAAAAACATCACAAAACGGGAGAAAAATATGCTGATGGATTTTAAAAAATTTTTACTTTTTTCCTGGAAAGAGGTCCAGTAAAAAAGCATCAGCATGGCGGTGCAAATTAGAAAAAGGCTACTGATATTAAAAAGCAGATCGTATTGTGGGTTATTATGTTTTACAAATAAAATTGGGACACTAAAAAATGCGGTGGCAAATACACATAAAAATATGGCACTGTTAAACAAATGGAATATTCCATGAATCTTAGTTTTAATTGATACCTTTTTATTTCTAAGTATTCGAGGGATCATCTTTACAAAATTTTCAGCGCCACCTTTCGTCCATCTGAATTGCTGGTTTTTTAACGCACTCATCACCACAGGGAGTTCGGCAGGGGTAACTACATCTTCAAGAAATTTAAATTTCCAGCCATTAAGTTGTGCCCGGTAGCTCAAGTCCAGGTCTTCGGTGAGGGTATCATGTTCCCAACCTCCTGCATCTTCAATGCATTTCTTTCGCCATACACCAGCCGTGCCATTAAAATTTATGAAATGCCCAGCTACATTTCTTCCTCCTTGTTCTACGGTAAAATGGGCATCTAATCCAAAAGCCTGCAATCGTGTAAGCAGGGAATAGTTTTTATTAATATGTCCCCAGCGGGTTTGCACTACACCAATATTTTCATCCCCAAAGTAAGGAATAGTTTTTAGTAGAAAATCGGGATCAGGTATAAAGTCGGCATCAAAAATAGCGATGAAATCACCTTTTGCCCTTTTTAAACCGTAATCAAGGGCTCCTGCTTTAAACCCTATTCTTTCTGGCCTTTCAATCAATTCGATCTGAATTCCCTTGCGTTTAATTTCTTCTACCTTACCGCGTGCTATTTCAAGGCTTTCGTCCGTAGAGTCGTCCAATACCTGGATCTCAAAGCGATCAACCGGATAATTAAATTTTGAAACTACCTCAATAAGTCGCTCCACAACATACAATTCATTGAATACCGGCAATTGTATTGTGACAAAGGGAAATTTTCCTTCCGGCTTAAATAATTCAGGAATTTCAGATGTTTTATTTCTTTGTCTGTAATTGATCACAAGCATCAGTTGCATCGCACTGTAGACAAAAATCAACAGTAATGCACTACCATAAATTGCTAGAATGATCAAATCCATTTTAAAAATATTTGAATATTAAATATATTATTTTAACCCCAGCCATCAGGGTTCCTTTTACCGTACCGGAGACTTTCGAAAATCCGATTCGTTTTCTATAATTTACGGCCACCTCGGTGCATTTCATTTTTTGTTTCACCGCCTTAATTTGCATTTCTATGGTCCAGCCATAAGTTTTATCCTGCATGTCAAGAGCCAGTAGCATGTCCAGTTTTATTGCCCTGAAAGGCCCTAAATCAGTGAATTTTGACCGATAAATCAAATTCATTAAGCTTGTCGAAAGCCAGTTCCCAAAAACCTGCGGGATAGTCATTGATCCTTTTTCCCTTACCCCCAATGCTCTTGATCCGATAACTAAGTCCATATCATCTTTTAATATAGGTTGAAGGATATTTGGAAGCTCTTCCGGGTAGTCTGCATAATCCCCATCCATAAAAACGAGGATGTCGGGAGGTGTTTCTTTATTTGCTACATGGGCTATTCCTTTCAAACATGCCCATCCATAACCTCTGCGAACCTCCTGCAAAACAGTTGCACCTGCTCTTTTTGCAATTTCAGCAGTATTATCTGATGAATTATTGTTTATAACTACAATTTCTCTGACAACCTCTTTTGAAATTCCACTGACAACTTTTGCTATTGAACCCTCTTCATTATAAGCAGGAATAACTAAATCAACTATATTCATTCAACCTAATATTCCAGTATTTCACAAATGTATCCATTTTTATCATAATATTTCCATGTGCCAATTCTGCTGCCATTGGTATATTCCCCTTCGCTGTATTTCTTTCCACCTTCATAGTGTATCCAAAATCCATCCTTCACATTATTATGGTAATTGCCTTCCTGGATCAGGGTTCCATTTTCATATTCTCTCCACCAACCGGTTCGCTTATCATTAATACAATAACCTTCTTCCATCAGTTGGCCATCCATTTGGTAATATTTCCAGTAATCGGTTCTTTTCCCATTATCATATTGCCCAATCGATGCAAGTAAGCCGCTATCAAAATAATTTAACCACCAACCTGTTTTTTTATCCTTACTATATCGCCCTTCTTTTTCAAGCTTACCATTTTGGTAATAGTACTTCCAGAATTCTTCCTTACTCCCTTTATTAAAATAGGCAAGTGTTTTATGGGATCCATCCGGCCAATACTCCCGCCAATATCCATCCAGTTCGCCATCCTGGTAATGACCTTCGGTAATGATCATGCCATTTTCATAAAAATATTTCCAGTACCCATTTTTAGAATTATCAACAACCCATCCTTCACTTTTTAAATTGCCATTAAGATGATATTCTTTAATGTGTTCTGTTGGTTCTCCATTAGCCAATAACTGGCTGTAACCCATCACGGCTAGCAATACTATCCATATATGTATCCTGGTTTTCATTTATATTTTATGATCCTGTTTTTTTCGTTAAACGTTCCTTCCTTATGTTAATAATTCCATCATTTCCTAATAATAGAGGCTCATTATACCTTCCTTTTTCAGATTTATTTTCTAATTTCAAAACACCTCTTGGACAAACTGCTGCACAAACACCACATCCTACGCACGATGAGCGAATAATATTTTGACCCCTCTGGGCGTACCATCTAACATCTATACCCATCTCACAATGGGTGGAACAATTTCCACAAGATATACACTGTCCGCCGTTGGTTGTGATCCTGAACCTCGATTTAAACTTTTGAACCATTCCCAGGTAGGCGGCTAAGGGACATCCAAAGCGGCACCATACACGGTTGCCCATAAGCGGATAAAATCCTGTGCCTACTACCCCAGCAAACACGGAACTGATCATAAACCCGTAAACTTTCCTCACTTCATAGGAACTTATACCAATCAACGAGCTTTTTCCTGATAGGGTTGTGTATAAAACCCACACTGTCATCACAACTGCAAAAACTAAAACAGAATGGATAAGAATACGTTCAATTTTCCAGGAGGAAAGTTTTTTGCTGGATAAATGCCTGAATGGATCACCTGCTGTTTCGGCGAGGCCACCGCAACCGCAAACCCATGAGCAATACCATCTTTTACCAAAAAAATAGGTTACTAAAGGCACGCCTACAACAATTAACCCGATACCCCATATCATCATGCCCAACCCAAGCCCTCCTGCTTGCTGGTAACTCTGGATTCTCCAATCATAAAAAAAGCTGTAATCCAGAGGCCAGATGTTCTTCAGGTCAACTTCTGGAAGGTTTAAGGCGAATAAAATTTGTGGCAATATAAAAGCAAAAATGGTTTGAAAAAAGATTACTGAGTATGTCCGGTATTGCTGGTATTTATTATGCCTGTATTTGGTTAAAAACCGGATTCCCATCACCATTACAGACAGGGTATATAAAAACCCATATAAAAACCATTGGCTGGTTGCCCTGCCAAATATCGTTTTGCTTGCTAATCCCGAAAGATCAATCCACTCCACAATATAAACCGGGTAAAAGTATAAGAAGACGTAAAACAAGATGAGAAAAGTACCCAATAGTATTCCTGACCAACCACGGCTGTTTAAAGGATTTTTGAAAATATAATTGTTTTTAATTCCCGGATTGCCACTAAAAAAAGAGGGGATGATGAACATCAAAGCACCTATAACAGCCAAAATAAAAGTTAAGAAAAAGAAGAGAACAAGATTATTTGATAAAAGGCCATTCCCCGAGGCCAGGGTCAAATTCAGGGTATAGTTCCCTATACTATAATCATCCATTCCCTTTAGGTAAACGATATTGTTATTGTATCCTAGTAAAGTATTGGAAAGTTCATTCTTCAATTCCTCAGATGTCGAATATGTTTTACCTTCCATCCAGAATGTGTAATCTTTTACCCCTTTTTTCTTAAATAAGCCAGATACATCATCCCCCTGGAAAATAGTTACTGCATTATCAGCTGTGTAAGAAAGTTTATAGGCACCCCCAAATTGTGCTACCATTTTTTCAATTTCCCCGTCATCAATGCTATATTTTGCGATTATTTCATTATTGGTGGAATTTAGCAGAAGCTTCAATTCCTTAATAAATTTAAACTTGGATAAAGATTTTTCACGAAGCTGAACAGTGTTTTCTAATATAATAGCTTGTTGCTCAGCACTCATTCCCGATTGCCTGATTGTTACAGATGTAAGGCGATAGGTATTTAAAAACAAAGTTGAAATGAAAACAGCCAGGGCAATTATTATAAAAGCGGAACCTATTTGTTTGATCATTTTCATACTAAAAAACTAATTCGGAGTTAAATTTCTTTTCAATTTCTTTTTCGTGGATTGGATAAAATTCAGGATCAAAGCGGGCAGCTTTTAAATCACCCACTACTTCTTTTACATTCTTCTTTTCCTTTATCCATTTCTCAGCAAGCTCATGCCGGATGCGCATTCCGAAAACATTAATCCCCAACAAGGCTTTATTTTGTTTATGATAAACCAGCCTAAGGCATTTATTTCCCTTCCCATTTTCCCAATAGAGGCTGGCTTCATCTTGCCTGAGTTTGTTCCATACCCATCCATAGGTCTGGTATTCTATGTCGAAAAACTTAGCTGAATTAAACCATATACCAGGTTGGTATTTTGTTCTATATCCGCAAATGCTTTGGGCAAGTGTTTCACCCATCATTCTTCCGGTATACCAAACCTGTTCAACAGGTCTGCGCTCACCCGGGGGTTGGCGGTGTTGTGCACAATCACCAATAGCATACACGTCTGTAATGTTCGTCTCGAGGTATTCATTAACAAGGATACCCCGATCCGTTTCTATTCCGCTACCATTAATGAAATTTATGTTTGGACTCACACCCACGGTAAGGCCCACAAACTGGCATTCGATTTTTTCTCCTGAAGCAGTTACGATAGCTTTTACCCTGCCATTTTCATCGGCAAGGATTTCTTTAAGTTCTGTGTCTAGTTGCAAGTCAATTTTATTGGAACGAATCTCCCGATTTACCATTTCAGATTCGTCAACAGGCAACACCATATCCCAAAAGCTTTTTTCTCTGACCAGGAAGCTCACTGCAATATTGCGTGAGTGAAGCATTTCGGCCAATTCAATACCGATCAATCCTCCTCCGACAATAACTCCCCTTTTAATTCCAGCAGTATATTTTTCAATCTGCTGGAGGTCCTGCATCGAATACATGCCGGATACCCCTTTTATATCCTGACCGGGCCAGCCAAATTTATTGGGTTTCGAACCACTGGCAATAATCAGTATATCGTACTTCAGGGTATTACCTTCCTTAATTGAAAGGATCTTATCCTTAGTATTAACTGCTTCTACAGGGGCATTTACAAGCTTAATTTTATTCTTTTCCCAAAACCAGTCTTCATAGGGTTTGGTGTGCTCATATTTCATATGCCCCATATAGATATACATTAGGGCCGTTCGCGAAAAAAAGTGATCAGATTCTGATGAGATAACAGTAATTGGCATATCACTCAATTTGCGAATGTGTCGTGCTGCTGTGATTCCTGAAATACCATTTCCTATGATGATAACCTGCTTCATTTCTTTAAATGTGAATTCTGGTGCTTAGTCGTAGCTAAAGATACAACCTTACTGTTAAAAATGCAAAAGGTTGAAGTTATGGGATTTTGCTGTGGATTAGAAGATTGTATACCAGTATTATAGCTTAAAGCTATAAAAGAACAATGAGTTACCCAGCCCTTTAGTGCTGGGTGTTAAAATATACTGGCTTGCTATCCGGGAATAAGGGCTTTGTTTTAATAAAGGAATATTAGCTGCCGGGCTGACCTAAAAGGCAGGGTAACTGATTGCATGCATTAAATAAAATTGCCTTTTTGGCTTTCGAATTCTTAATTATATTTGCACCAAATTAATAAAACCGACTATGTTAAAAAACAATGAATATTTCGATGGAAAAGTTAAGTCCATTGGTTTTGAAAATGAGGATGGTGTGGCCACAGTTGGCGTAATGGAAGCAGGGGAATATGAATTTGGGACATCAACGGATGAATTCATGACGGTAACCAGCGGGACAATGGAAGTATTATTAACTGATGCCGAAAACTGGAAAACCTTCAGCAAAGGGGATCATTTTTTTGTCGGGAAAAATAAAAGCTTTAAAGTGAAGTCTGCCGGGGCGGCTGCCTATCTTTGCATTTACCGATAGGAAATTACTATATCAGGATAGAAATAAATCTGGTGCTTTTCACCTTTATTTTCATTGATTTGGTTTGTTCCTGCTAACTGATTATTGTTCAGGTTTTTGGTTTTTAGGTCTTTGAGCCAAAATCGGTTTTAATTAGCGAGTATTTTAATTAAATATTCAACTTTATCCGTCTGAATATGATCGGGGTTTTTTTCGATAGCTTCTCTATTCTCTTTTTTGGATCGGGTATTCCAAACTGTTACAAATAAATTATGCATATGTGCCTGTTGAACTTGTTCTGCGGTTATATTTTCAGAGGGGATAGTGATACCATACAAATTCATTTTTGTGGCTATTTCAAAACCCAATTCAAAAGGTGATTTAATAATAAATATCCTGTAATCTCTTTTATTGTTTTGCATTATTGAAAGAAAATCTGCCTGGTGAGACTCAATAAACAGATTTCCCTTTAAATTATATTTATCCGAAATTTTATCAATTGCACTTGCGAACGATCGATAATACTTTGCTAAGTCATTATTTGCATTGTTCATATGACAATCCAAGGTAAAAGTATAGTTGTTAAGATGGGGGATATTTGAGAACAGCTCATCGAGTGAGATTAGTTTATAACCCGTGTATATGGGGTCACTATATTGTCCCTGGCTTATTTCGCTCCAGCTTTTATCAATAATTGATCCTTTAAGGTTTGTGGCGTCCTCCAGAAAATCAGCATGATAAGCTACCAATACACTGTCTCTGGTCATTTGCACATCGATCTCTGAACCGTCTGCTCCCGTATTCAAACACTTCATTATCGATTCAAAACTATTTACAGGATAACTTTCCCCAATGCCCATTCCACCGTGGCCAAAAATTGATATGGTATTGTTGTTAAGGTTGTTAATATCAATTTCTGCTTTCTCACATGAAAATAAAATAATCAGAAAAGTAAGTAAAGAAATTCTATTTTTCATATTTAGTAATTAAAAACCATAACCAATGGAAATGCCTCCCCAATGCCTGTAATATTTATAAAATTCAATAATTGGTGAATAACAAATACGGAAAATCAACCCACCCTTTTCTTTTTGGTAACGGTAACCAATGGTAAAATTGGCATGGATATTAAATTCTCTTGTTGGTTTTCCGTTGCTAAAACCAGCTTTCACAGTATTCGACAGGGTTTGTCCAAATCCCAGTTCAAGATTGTTAGTGTTACCGTAAAGACCATTTATTGAGAGAGGTATATTAACGTCAGGATTAAAACTCAGGGAAAAGTCTGTTAAATGATAAATGCCCATTCCTGCTCTACCTGCAATTTTCAGATTCTTAACTACGGGCCAGATACCTTCATAATTAATCGAGCCATATCCACCAGTGCCCAGAGCTTCAATATAGAACCCATGGTTGATTACCCGCGTTGTATCCGATTGAGATAATGCTGCCCATTGAAAGCAAGGTAAAAGTAGGATAGAAAAAACTAAACCAGCTCTCATGAATTCGTTTTTCTGATTTTTAAGATGCTATTATAATTATTTTTTTTAAATCTATTTATACATATAACAGTATTAGACTTTTACCACTTCGGCTTAATCACATACAATGAGGTTCCATCCGGGTCGGTAAAATGTAAAAAATGCCCTCCCTCTTCAGCTCTTTCAGAGACTTTTATTGATAGGCCCTTCAGGGTATTTCGAGTACCATCAAAATCTTCGGTAGTAAATCCTATAAAAACATTACCTGAACCACCTGTCAGATTTCTATCCTTTGTGGGGTGCAATCCGATTTTTAATCCGGGAGCCATTATTTCTGCATAGTGGTTGTCCCATCTTTGTCCAAGGGTAAAACCAATGGATGTATAAAAAGTAATCGATTTGTCCATGTCTTTTACATAAACAGTTAGTGTTGAGTCTTTTATTTTCATTTTTCCAGAGTTTTTATTAAATAATCAAATCCCCCTTTTCTTAAATTAATGCCATATTCAAGATAAGCTTTCAAACAGGCCAGAAAGTTAGCCCAGCCCCTGGAGTTGCTTTTTAACCATTCTATGCCCGTATCGTTAACAGGCATGCTTTTTTCCCTGATGTTAACCAGGGTTGAATGATCCTCCCTGATTTCCAATTTTATTTCCACAAGAAGATCATTTCCATCTGGCCCTTCCCAGTAATAAGCAATGAAATTGTTCAATTCAATTTTACTTATTCGCACCGGAAATGATCTTTCAAATTCCGGAAATTCCCAGGTAAGTATTTTTCCCTCTTCCATTCGTCCGGTACTTTTTGATATAAAATAATTTGACATTTTAGCGGGGTCAACAATGGCTTCAAAAACTTCATCTATGGGTTTTTGAATTTGAAGGGTAGCATTAATTTCCAGTTTTTTGTTTTTCATTTTAAAGGAATTAATTATCTGATTAGATTCTATTGAATAACAAATTCAAAATGATTTAGTTTGACCTAATATGATAGCTATTAAAATGGAATGGGTATAATTATTAAAGTGTTCAGGCTAAACCCATACAAAAAGGTAAAAAGGATGCAGTTAAAGGGGAAAATACATTCTCTTAATTATTTTTCCACCTTTCCAGTTTAGGTATATTTTTAGTAAAAAAGCCTGCAATAAATCCGGGGAATCCCATTTTCTTTAGCTGCCCTTTTACTAAGGCCTTCATTTCATCAGCGGTAATTTCGGGCCGGGTAAACTTTCCTTTATCATAACAGTGGCTGCAAAATTTTTCGGTTTTTGTCCCATCTGTTTCTGTGCCTCCTTTATTGGAATCTTTATTTAAAGGCATTCCACAACTCTGGCAATTTTTATAAGTCTGCATGATGGTATTTTTTAGATGCGAAAGTAAATTTCTATTGATCCCATCAAATTTAGCAATATAATTTTGGTTTTAAATCATTATTTACTATCAGTTATTTCTGCATTAATATTCTGCCATAAGATAATTGAAAAAACAAAGGGAGAGCACACAGTATGTTAAAGCCTACTTTGTGCAATACCTTTTTATTATGGGGTAGGCATCGTCCATGCCAAGTTCTCCGGCCTGGCTGATATCATTACAACCCACTCCTTTCAGGTTGAGGTAGATTAGCAGAAGCCCTTTGTTAAAATGCGCTTCGGCAAGCTTTGGCTCAAGATCAATGGCGCGGGTGTAATCACGCACTGCACCCCAATAATCACCCATAATTGCCCGGGCATTCCCACGGTTAAACCAGGCATAGGGGAAACCCGGATCAAGTTCAATAGCTGCATTGTAATCTTCGATTACCTCTTCAGGTAAAATTATACCAGACTGCTGTGTTATTATGTCGTTTGGTGTGTTAATGTCAGCATCGGGGTCAAGCCAGCCGGAGTTTTCATACTGTTCGTTGAGCAGCTCACTTAACAAAAAACGGGTATTTGCCCTGCCAAACCATGCCTGTAACAGCTTGGGGTTACTTTGTATGCTGAGGTTATAATAATACAAGGCAGTAGTATAATCTTCTATGTTGGCATAAAGGTCTGCTTTACGTAATAGCTCCTTATCGTCGACTTCTGCTGATTTTTTTGCAAGGAGTTCTGCTTGTGTGGCTATCTTATTTATTTTGGCTTCGTCGTTTGTCAGGCTTACCACTTTTGCGGAATAGCCCTCCCTGGTGTAGGTATCATACAAGTATACTCCTTCAATGCTTCGGCTGTTCAGTACGATAAAAAATACCGGTCTGAGTTCAATCGCTATTTTTTTATCCTGAACTTTATTTGAAAGTGTGCGGGTATCAGAGAACTCACCACTGAAGGCCATCAGTCTTTTTACGTACATTTCCTCAGCCAGTTTTATGCTATCTGCTTTTTTAAAATTGAAATCATTGATTAAATAGGCCATAGAGTAATCCTCTTTAGCACCTCTAATGTCCTGCATCTGTTTTTTAGCCTGTGACCTCTCATAATAGGCATCGGCAAAATCGGGGTATATATCAATCGCCTTGCAAAAGTCTGCAATGGCTTTTTCATATTTCCCCATGCTCATTTTTATCCGCCCGCGATAAAGGTACACCACGATATTGTCGGGGTTGAGTGCCACTACCTTGTCGAGATCGGCCAGAGCCGCCTCAGGTTTTTCCCTGCCCAGTTTAAGTATAGCCCTGTTATAGTAGGCGTAGGAGTTTTCGGGCGAAAGTTCGATTACCTTATCCAGGTCATTAAAGGCATTCAATGTATCTTTCAGTTCCATATAAGCCAGTGCACGGTGAAAAAGTGCATAGGAGTCGTCGGAGTTAAAGCTCAGGGCTGTATTGAAATCGGGGAGTGCTGAGTCAGGGCGGTTTAGCTCCATCTGTATTGATCCTCTCTGGATATAGCTGTTGGTATGGGTGGGGTCTTTTTTAATGGCCCGGTTAAATTCGTTAAGAGCATTGGTATATTCTTCTTTTCCTGCCCAGGCCATTCCTCGCAGGACAAATACTTCAGCCTCCCGATATTTTAATTTAACCACACGGTTTAGATCAGCAATGCTGCTGTCATAATCCTGCATATATAACCTTACCCTGGAACGGTTGAGGTAAAACAAGGGGTTTTTTGGATTGAGCTTGATGGCATGGGTATAGTCGGTCAGCGCCTTTCCAAAGTTATATTGCCTGGCTTCAATTATGGCCCTGTAATGATAAATCTCTGAATTATAAGGATCGTATTTTACCGATTCGTTAAAATCGAGTTCGGCGCCGGTCAGATCGTCGAGATGGTATTTGGCAATCCCTCTTAAAAAATAACCTTCATAAGATGCAGGCCTTTGTTTAACGGCATTGTTGAGGTATCGGATGGCTTCAGTGTAGTTTTCCTTTTCGAGCTCAACCCTTCCAA
The DNA here is from genome assembly GCA_021740645.1 of Bacteroidales bacterium. GTDB lineage: Bacteria > Bacteroidota > Bacteroidia > Bacteroidales > JAADJA01 > JAADJA01. Next base: position 49,583 of record JAIOZL010000021.1, on the reverse strand, counting down.
ACTGAATATAATCCCCGAACTTATATTTGGGGTCCTGCGAATAGGCGTGGAGGGCGCACAAAAGAAGCATTACCGGGAAGAAAATAGCCGGAAGGGATAGGGTAAAGATTTTTTTATAAATGTGACTCAAAGTATTTAAATCTACTTATTTATTTGCAAACATAATAGTTTTCATCCTGTTCAAAAGCGAATAGACCGGTTTATATTGCAGGCTTAACTTAAATTAACATTGATCGCTGAAATGATACGAACGATCAAAAACAGATTTTATAATTCCCTGATCACCCCTTTAAATAACTTAATTAAATCATTTTCAGCGACAGAAGCCGTTTCGATAATATCTTTAATATCAACCGGCTTTAAATTTTCGGGATCACATTCATCAGTTAAAACCGAAACTGCTGCACAAGGCAGCCCGGAGTGGTTGGCTACAATGGCTTCCGGAACCGTAGACATGCCTACTACATCTGCACCTATCCCTCTTAAGAAACGGTATTCGGCCCGGGTTTCGAGGTTGGGCCCTGCAACGGCTACATATACCCCTTTGTGTAAAAGGATACCATGCTGCACAGCTACCTGTTCCATTAAATCGTTAATTTTTTTTGAATAGGGCTGGCTCATGTCTGGAAATCGTGGTCCAAGCGTGTCATCGTTGGAACCCCGCAGAGGGCCATCGCTTAATAGATTGATGTGGTCGTCAATAAGCATCAGCGAGCCCTTCTTATAGGCCAGGTTCATAGCCCCTGCAGCATTGGAAATAAGGAGGTATTTTACACCAAGTTCTTTCATCACCCTTACCGGAAAGGTGATCTCCTGCATGCTATAACCTTCATAGTAGTGAAATCGTCCTTGCATGGCAAGGACCATCTTGCCTTCAAGTTGGCCATAGATGAGGCGCCCTTTGTGGAACTCCACGGTTGATACAGGAAAATGGGGAATATCGCCATAATCAAGCTGTTGATGTAAGGCTATTTCATGAACCATTTTACCAAGCCCTGTCCCTAAAATAATACCTATTTCAGGTTTATCCATCTTTTTATTTCGGAGGAACTCGGCACTTTCTCTAATCTTGTTTAACATGATAAATTTTTAAACTGGAAGGACAAAAGTAGGTATATTTGGAGTTTAATTTCTGTTGAATTTATTTTTGGATGGGGGAAGACTAAATAGAAACCATGAAATATCCGGAGGTATATCAAAATTTCACTTTTGAAATAGAAATGTAGGATTAAAATAAATTCGAGCCAGAAATAAAGGACGTAATGATTATTTAAAATTAAATTTTATCCAATGAAAAATGTATTTCTTTCTTTAATGTTCTTAATTCCTTTTATGGCATATTGCTATACAGGAGAAGTTCTTAAATCTTACGATATTCCGGGAGATTTTCCAACCGGGCTTACCTTTGACGGACAAAATTTATGGTTGGCTGATTATCAGACGGATTTATTATATTGTGTTGATCCAGCCACAGGTAAAGTAATCCTGACCATCCAGGCCCCTGCTTACTGGCCTGAAGGGCTGGCCTGGGATGGCGAAGCGCTGTGGAATGCAGATGTAAAAGGAGGAATTCCTTTATCAGAAAATTATGCTGGCAAAATATATCGTGTCAACCCTAAGGATGGAACCCTGCTTAAAACTATCCAGGCCCCCTGCACCACACCCCGCGGCCTTACCTGGGACGGCACCTACCTCTGGTGTGTGGATAGTGATTCGGATGAAGTGATACAATTCAGCCCGGATGATGGGACCACCATTCGTTCGTTTTCGTCACCCGCTAACGACCCACGGGGAATTACATTCGACGGGAAATACTTATGGATTTCCGATCGTATCAAAGATGAAATTTATATGGTCGACCCTAAAACCGGAAGTGTGATCATCATAACTGATGCCCCGGGAGCTTTTACACGCGGATTGGCATTTGATGGTGAGAACCTCTGGGCCGTTGATTTTCAGGAGGATAAACTTTTCCAGTTAAAAGTCAGAGATGGTGTAAAGTTCAGAGCCTATAATTCACATAAGGCACGAATCACGCATACCCATGAGATTATGAATTTCGGTCCCGGTAATATACATTCGGCAGAAATCTACCTTGCCATTCCAAAAGACCGTCCTAACCAGAGCATAATTACTCCGCCGGTTTATAAACCTGAGCAAACGGACTTTTTTAGCGATAAATGGGGACAGGAAACAGCACATTATCATTTTGAAAATATTAAACCGGGCGAAAAGGTAATGGGACAAATTTCTACTGTAGCAAAAGTTCATGAGGTCAGGTATTATATTTATCCGGAAGATGTAGGGACATTCTCCGACATCCCTGTCGAGATTTCAAATAAATACCTCGAAAACAATGAGAAATACCAGTTTGATGACCCCATTATTAAAAATGCACTCAAAGTTGCGGTTGGAGAGGAACAGAATCCTTACTGGATATTTCGCAGGATATTTAATTACCTGATCGACAATATGTATTATGAAATGGCTGGAGGTTGGAATACAGCACCCACTGTACTTAAGCGTGGAAATGGTTCCTGTTCTGAATATACCTTTGTTTATATCTCGATGTGCCGGGCGGCAGGGTTGCCTGCAAGGTATGTAGGTTCGGTGGTTGTGCGGGGCGATTTTGCCAGCCATGATGATGTATTTCATCGTTGGGTTGAGGTCTATCTGCCGAAAGTAGGTTGGGTTCCTATTGATCCTTCTGGTGGTGATAGAGACTGGCCCCGCGACCAGGCGAACTACATCGGACACCTCGACCACCGCTTCCTTATTACAACTGAAAGTGGAGGTGGGTCCGAAACAATGGGCTGGACTTATAATTCCAATGAAGCCTGGATTACCGACCCTAAAACCAACGTGGTTTCTGATCATTTCGCCGAATGGGAACCCATTAAATAATATTTTTAAAATTATGACCAAATATATTCTTAGGAAAATCTTACCCGCTTTATTTGTTGTTTTGTTGTTTGGATGTAAAGAAAATAAAGAGCCAACCAATTATCCGCCTCTACCACAGCCCTCTGAGCCATCCTACTTTAGGGGAATGGATCTTTCTTTTCAACCAGAAATTGAGGATTGGGGAACACAGTATTTTGATGAAAACGGGAGCGAAATTGAGCTTTTGCCTTATTTTTCTCAGTTAGGAGTTAACCTGGTCCGGTTGCGGATCTGGCATACACCGGCCACACAATATAATGGATTGGAAAGTGTAGTGGCTTATGCTAAAAAAGTGAAGGCGAATAACATGGAAATCTTGCTCGATTTTCATTATTCAGATACCTGGGCCGATCCAGGCAAACAATTTATCCCCGCTGCCTGGGAAGGACTTAGCCTAAGTCAGCTGAACGATAGTGTTTATGAATACACTCATAATGTGATGCAAAGGTTTAAAAATGAAAGTGTATTTCCTTCTATTGTTCAGATCGGGAACGAAACCAATTCAGGTTTTTTGTGGGATTTGGGTAAGGTGGGCGGTGATTTTGAAACCAACTGGCCCAATTATACAATGCTTGTGAAATCGGCTGCGAAAGCCATACGGGAACTGGATGAGAAAAACGAAACCCGTATTATGCTTCATTTTGCCGGATTGAATGGCACCACCTGGTTTTTCGATAACATCATTCAGCAAGGAGTTGATTTCGATGTCATCGGATTATCCTTTTATACTTTATGGCATGGAACTGATTTATCTGTAATGCAAGCAGATTTGAATGAAATTGCCCAAAAGTATACCAAAGAGATTATGATTGTTGAAACTGGTTATCCCTGGACACTTGAGTGGAATGATTATACCAATAACTTTTTTGGCTCAGGTGAACATTTAGCGGTAGGTTATCCTGCCAGTCCTGATGGACAAAAATTATTCCTGGAAAAACTGGATGAAATGATAAAAGCACTAGGGGAAAAAGGAATAGGATTTTGCTACTGGGCTCCGGAATGGGTTGCCTTTAAAGGGCCTGAAGCTGCGGATGGCTCGGTTTGGGAAAATGTTACTGTATTTGATTTCGATAATAAGGTATTGCCCGCAATTAAGGTATTTGCAAAATAGATCGGGCCATTTAATAAGTTGTTGATGCTCAAATCAGATTTCCATCAGTTTTGTATTTTTGCCAAAAAGTAATTGATGAATTTAATTCTTGCAGGTATTGCCATTTTTTTTATTTTTTTAGTAGGAATTATTCCGTTTTTCCTGCTTTACCTGCTTTCAGATATTATCCGGTTTATTCTCTTTTTTATTTTAAGGTATCGCCGCAAAATAGTTGAAAAAAACCTAAAGGAATCTTTTCACTACAGAACAGAAGGAGAAGTTGAACAGCTTACTTGGTTGTTTTATAAAAATCTTGCGGACGTTTTGCTCGAAGGTTTTAAGGCCTTCACCATGTCCCGGAACCAAATCAACAAAAGACATAAAGTGCTTAATCCTGAGCTGGTTGTTCCCTATTTTGAAAAAGGGCAAAGTATTATTGCCGTACCTAGCCATTATGGAAACTGGGAGTGGGGGAGCATGTCGAGTGGATTGCAAATGCCACAAAACTCGGTTGTGTTTTATAAACCATTAAATAACAAATGGGTCGATCGTTTTGTAAGGCGAAGTCGCGCGAAGTATGGCAGTGAACTGGTATCCATTTATAAAACCGCAAGGGTATTTAAAGAACATGTCCCGAAAAATTCATGTTTTATCATGGCTTCGGACCAAAGCCCGTCAAATGTGAAAAAAGCTATCTGGGTTAAATTTTTAAGTAGGGATACTGCATTTTTACATGGCCCTGAATATTATGCCAGAGAATATAACCTACCCGTTATATTTGTTGATATTCAAAGGAAAAAAAGAGGGTATTATGAATTGGAGCTTGCTGTGATTGCTGAAAATCCTGCAGAACTGGAAGAAGGTGAAATTACCCAACGTTATGCAAAAAAGCTTGAAAAGACAATTGTAAATAAGCCTGAAAACTGGTTGTGGTCGCATCGGCGATGGAAACATGAGAGGAAGTAGGGCTTTGGAGTTCGAGGTTCGAAGTATGAAGTTCTGAGTTTATAGTTGGTAGCAGGGTATAGGGGTGGATTGGTTTTTTTGACAACATAATGGTACTATTCATACATTTTCGCAATCTCGTTTTTATATTGTTCTGAAATCATTTTCCTCCGTATTTTTAGTGTGCTGGTCATGGTATTTCCCTCCACACTAAAGGGTTCCTTAAGCAAAGTAAATTTTACTACTTTTTCGTATGGGGCAAGTTCTTTTTGCAATTTTTCTATGGTTTGATTATAGAAATCGATGACCTGAGGTTCCTTTATTAATATTTCAGGTTTGGTAGTGGCAATCCCCATCCTGACGGTTTGATAGGTAAGGTTTTCAAAGGAAGGAACGATAAGCGCTGTAATGTACTTTTTGTTGTCCCCGAAAATAATTATCTGTTCGATATAACGACTTTGGCCAAGTAATAATTCTACTTTTTGGGGAGAGACAAATTTTCCGACAGAAGTTTTGAAAAGATCGCGTAAGCGGTCGGACATGATCAGCATCGAATCATTGATTACCCTTCCTTCATCACCGGTATAGTACCAACCATCCTGCAACGAATTGGCCGTTTCTTCCGGTTTGTTGTAATAACCTTTAAAAACGGTCCGGCCTTTCACAAGAATTTCATTTTTTGGGCTAATTTCTACCTGTACTCCTGGCATGATAGACCCACATGTATCGAAATTATATTCATCGGTTCTAAAACAGGATACCGTGGCAGTAGTCTCAGTCGCGCCATAGCCATAATTCACAAACATACCTGTCGCATGAAAAAAACGCAACAACTCCGGACGTATCGCTGCTCCTGAGCAGGGCATAGCCCGCATATTTTTGCCAAAAATCAGACGAAGTTTAGATAATACCAATTTATCTGCTATTTTACTTTTTAAAGAAAGAAGTAAAGGCATGGATTCATTCCTGCTTTTATATTCTGAACAGGTATGCCCTGTTTTGATAGACCAGCTAAATATCTTCTGTTTGGTTGACGGCCAGTTGTTATATTCTTTTTGAATGCCTTCGTGGGTCTTTTCGAAAAAGCGCGGTACAGTGCACATCACTGTAGGATTAATCTTTGGTAATTCATCAATAACTGTCCTGGGATTTTCAAGAAAAATATTTTTAGCCCCCACATACATCATATAATAGGACCATGTGCGCTCAAAAACATGGCTCAGGGGAAGGAAACACATCGAGGTATCCTTTTCACAAATATCGAGTCTTTTTTCATGTATCTGGAAACAAAACATGAAGTTATCGTGGGTAAGCATAACTCCTTTTGGCTCACCGGTCGTCCCGGAAGTGTAAAGAATGGTAGCCAGGTCATCGGGGCCAGCATCCATCAGCAATTTATCATAGTAATCACTTAACTCATCACTCTCTCCCTCTGATAGAAACTGTTGCCAACTGATACATCTTTCATCTTCTGATTCGACACTTTGATCAAAATAAACAATTCTCTCGAGTGTGTTTGTTTTATTAAAAAGCCAGGTAGCTTTTTCCAATTGTTCCTCATTGCCCACAAAAATCAGCTTCATTTTTGTTTCGTCCACAATATATTTTAATTGCTCCCTTGTGGCTGTGCTAAAAAAGGGCACAACCACTCCCCGAATACCTAAAATGCCGTAGTCAGTCACTGCCCATTCCGGGCTGTTATTACTAAATATTCCTATGTTGGATTCAGGTCCATAACCTTTAGCAATCAAAGATTTAGAGACTTTCTGAACCAAAGAAAGTAAGGCATCCCATGAAACTGTTTCATAATTTTCCGAACTCTTATTTTTATAAAGATAAACATCTCTTGATCCGTATAATTTTACACGGTCGTTGAGTAAATGGACGAGGTGTTGTTTCACTAGTTAACTTCGTTTTAAAATTTGTAAATAATTCAAGGCAATTTAAGTTGTAATTATTCTGTGCTAGAGTCTTCCTTATACGATCACAAAGTTATGAATGCGAATAAATACAAGTATATTTTTCACTTATTGTTTTGTAGGATTGGAGCTAGCCAAGATTAATTTCAATAAGATCAATATTTTCCATTTTATGATTTCCAAGTCCTTCGGCTTCTGAAAGTTCAAGATGAATTGCCGTATCAATAGGATCATATTCTTCTTCAATGCGTTTTTTATTCAATATATCCAGCATTATTGAGTCAATTGCTACCGGATCAGTACCCAGAAGAATACCTCCAAATGTGAAAATTTTATCCAGGCTCCAACCCGGCCCACCATCAATCACACCCAACAAAGCATCAGCGATGATGAGTTTTTGCTTTTCCCGGATTACAGGAATAGCATTGATCTCCGGGATGCCTGGTTTGGTAGCATTGTATTGATGAAACTCGCGGGGATTATCAATGGAGCCATAATGATTTTTCAAACTGCCTGTAATACCGGCAATACGATGTGTTTTCATTACCGGGATATTGATATATGATGTGCAGGCATCGGTGATAAAGGAATGTACTCGGGTAGTGTTATCCCCGACAGGAAATGATTCAGGATTAAATCCTTCCGGGTCACCACGGCGGGCTACCCGTGTTCCAATAATACGAAGTTGGTTTACATCTTTTTGGATGGTATAGCCGGCATTCTCGAGTTCTTCATCACTTCTGTCCCATATAAGGATGTTTTTTTCATCCATCTCTAGACTCTTCAATCCGCTTACAATAGCATTACTCATTCCTTTAAAATGTTCAACATATCCAGTCCCTTGTAGGTCGGTTAATCCCAGGGAATTAATTTTTAATCCTACTTTATCTTCTTTGTTGAAAAATACCGACCAGGCATCAGTGGTGGTTTTTTTGTTTGTAAGGGCTTTCATCCCGGCATCCAGCATTTCCTGGATTATTTGTGGATTTGTCCTGCCATCATCGTCAATAACAGACTTATGCCTCACTAAAATTACTTTGCTTTTTACAACTGGGGGATTTTGATTAGGAGAAGCAGATAAATTTGAGAAATTGTTAAGCAGTCCCAAGCCGGCAGTTCCTGCGGTAACCTGCTTTAGAAATGATCTTCTGGAATTTGATTCTTTAGTCATAGTGTAACGGATTAAATTGAAGGGACTAATTTAATCAAAATTTGGTTTTCCGGACAATTATTCCGGATTTATCAGGAATAAATGCTCCCTGTTCCCTTGCAATACCGCTACTATTTATTTTATTTTCGATAAAATAAATTGGGATGATCTAAACATAGATAGTTTAGATCATCCCGATTCTTCACTACTTCACTTCAGGTCTATCATACTGGCAACATGAATGGAGATTGTTATAAACCTCATCCTTTGCCTTTACATTTTCTGTATCATGACCAACAGCAGCAATTTCTTTCTCAATTGCTTCAACACTTGTAAGTTCGGGATCGAACGTAAGTGTAAGCTCTTTTTTTTCTTTGTCCCATTGTGCTTTTTTAACCCCATCAACACTTTTTGCTGCTTTTTCAATCCTTGCCTGGCACATACCGCAATTGCCGTAAACTTTCACGGTTTCAGTTTTCTTTTCACCTGGTGATAAGGTGAAATTATTGTCTTCTGCTTCAACAGTGTTCACCTTGACTCCTGAAATTAAAAAGCTGGCGAATGCTAAAATTAAAATTGTTGTTCTCATAATTTAAAATTAAATGATTAAAAATTATTGTTTTAGTTCTTTTTTTACTTCACCACATTTTAACATAACATCGCCAAAATATGGGTTCCTGATCTCTTGTTTATTACTTATCCAGTATGCACCTTTATCATCAAATGCCATGGGGCAAAACTGAATATACAGTTCGGGACTTTCTTTTTCAGGTGTCCCGAAAATTTCTATGGCCTTAATCAGATTATCAGAAACAATGCTAAAATGTGAACGTTTCATTTCTACTCCCTGCATTTGAATAATACCAGACAGATTATCTTTTATTGGTTTTTGCAATTTTATCCATTGGTTGTAGCCTCCGGGCGAAAGAAGCGACATGTCAACCTTATTCAGGGCATCCAGTGTGGTGCGTGCTGCCTTCTCTGCTTCAGAAGCATCCGTTGCTACAAAAGCATCTTTTAATAAAAGGTACTTTTCTACCACATCATTGAGTTGCATTTTAAATTCCAAAGGCGTTTCAGCTGACATATCCACAGTTGGTGAATCTGGATTATCCATATTTTCCATTTTTTTATCATTCATGGGAGCATCGCCATGATTATGCCCGATAGAAACTTTGCCACCTCCGGGATTCATCATGCTTGGCAATCCCTGCAATTGTGAAGCGGCATCAATTTTAAATACACCGTTAACAGCAATTTCTTCACCTTCTTCCAATCCTTCGTTGACCACATAAAATGCACCTGCCTCAGGGCCAAGTACAATTTCACGGTATAAAAATGAAGGCGATTCACGGTCGGGGACTTTTACATAAACCACTGCCCGTTTTCCTGTCCACAATATGGACGATTTTGGAATGAGAACCTGGTCGGTGTTTTCTCCAATTCCGGATTCTATAATTCCATTGGCAAACATTTCGGGTTTCAGCAAATGATTTTTATTGACGATCTCAACCCTAACTTTGGCCACCCTTGTAATCGCCTCAATAAAAGGGTCAATAAAGGTTATTCTCGCGTCAAAGTTTTTACCGGGCAAAGCCTGGATTGAAATATTCACCGGGTCGCCTTTTTTTATCCAGGGCAGGTCACTTTCGTAGGCGTCGAACATAATCCAAACTTTTGATAAGTCTATAATTTCAAATAAGCCTGTTCCTTCCTTTACATAATCACCAATTGTAACATGCCGTTTTGAGACTGTTCCTGAAATGGGTGACAACACATCAAAATAAAGCTGTGGCTCACCTTTTTCCTCAATGGCTGCAATTTGTTCATCGTTCAAATCCCAAAGTTTTAATTTGCCTTTTGCTGCCGTATACAACGAAGGGCGGGATTCTTTAAACGATACAGCCTCTAGCAATTCGCGCTGTGCGGTAACCAGGCCAGGCGAATAAATGGTCGCAAGTTTCTCTCCCTTTTCTACCTTTTGCCCCGTAAAATTGACAAATAGTTTTTCGATACGGCCACCAAACCTTGATGTAAGTTCTGAGATGTTCCGTTCGTCTGCCTGAACTTTCCCTTGCAGATATACTGTCTTTTCGGGAACTCCCATAGTAACAATCATGGTTTGGATGGAGGCCAGATTAGCAGCAGATTCACTCATCACAATTTCGTTAGGGTCAACATCGTCACCACCCGAACTCATCGTTGTTAATGGGATAAGATCCATGGCGCAAATCGGGCATAAGCCGGGTTTATCCTGTTTTATTTGTGGATGCATCGAGCACGTCCAAACGGTAGGTTCTGATGATTCATGGTCATGTCCTTCATGCCCGCTAATCTCAGTATTTGTTTTTGGGGCATCGCCCGAAGAATGGAAGAAAATCCATCCCAATAACAAACCGAAAATCAGCACTCCGATAACCAGTTTGATGTTTTCTTTTATATTTTGAATTGTATTTTTCATTTGATTTCTTTATTTACCCATTAAATAATTGATGAATGAAATGGCAGCCTGTTTATCGGCCATGGCTTTTTCCAATTCCAGGTTAAATTTCAAAACATTACGTTCCATACGAAGAATCTCCTCGAAATTTTTATTGCCTGTAGCATAATCTGTTTCCAAAAGGTTTACTGATTTTTGGGCCAACATAAGTTGGTTTTTATATAGACCAATTCTTCTGTTGGCATCGAGGTAATCTTTCCAGCCATTTTCGAAAATGGTTATGAGCATATTTGATTTATCCTCAGATTCACTCTCTTTGGCTGCAGCCAGATAAACCACCTCTTGAACCATCGCTTTATACTTATTCCGGTAAAGGGGAATCGTAATGCCAATCATAGGGAAAACGAATGCATCGGTTCCGGCCATGTTGTTTTCACCTTTTCCAACTATCGTATAATCAAGGCCAAGCATAAAATTTGGTTTCCCCATATCCAAAGCCACTTCCTGACGGAAACGTAATGATTCTTGTTGCAATTCAAGATTTAAAAGCTGGTGGTTAAGCAGGTTCATCGAATCAATGGCCGCCTGTTTTGACAACGGGAAGTTTTCGTTCCAAAGAAGATCAGGAATTGAAATAGCCTCGTTTTCTTCAACATTCAGCAAATTATTAAACATGATTTCCAGTGCCGCTTGTTTATCTTTCAATAAAGCCAATTGATTTTCCATTTCACCAATTTCAATTTCTATGCGGTACTCGTCAACTGCGGACACAAGGCCCGATTCAAATTTTATGTTGGCCAGTTTGCGAAAGCTACTGAGAATTTCAATATTTTCTCCAGTAATACCTATCGCTTTTTTATTGAAATAGATATTATAATAAGCAGCTTTTATTTCATAAAACAATTTCGATTTGGCCTCTTCAAATGCCTCGTACTTTGCCTTTGCAGCCTGGACTGCCACATTTTCTTTCGATTTCAGGGTACCAAACCAGGGGAACATTTGCGAAGCAGAAATTTTGAATCGCATAGGCCCTACGCGGGTTTCAACAGGCATGATATAATAACCAAATGCCACCTGCGGGTCAGGTAACCCCTTTGTTTGTGGAGCGACTTCCAGGGCTGCCATGTATTCATAAAACTTTACTTTTAACCCAGGATTGTTTTCAGCAGCTGTTTGTAAATACCTATCCAGGTCAGCCTGGGCCGAAACCAATGAAGAAATCATCAGCAAAATAATCCCGATTATAATTTTCTTTGTCTTCATGGATTTACACTTTTTGATGTTTTAATTCTCTTTTCACTTTCGCTTCCTGAAACATGCTATAAAGCACCGGCACAACAAACATTGTCAGTACTTCGATGGTCATCCCGCCAAACAAAGGAATAGCCATAGGGACCATGATGTCGGAGCCTTTACCTGTGGATGTAAGAACAGGTAGTAAGGCAATGATGGTCGTGGCCGTTGTCATGATGGCCGGGCGTACCCTTTTTGAGCCTGCTTCCAGAACAATGGCACGCACCTCTTTGATCGTTTTCGGATGGTGCTTATCCTGCAATTGTTTGATATACGTGCTAATTAACACCCCATCGTCGGTGGCCACGCCAAAGAGGGCAATGAACCCAACCCAGACCGCCACACTAAGATTGATGGTTCGCACCTGGAACAAATCCCTGAGGTTTAATCCAGCTAGAGAGCCATCTAAAAACCAGGGCTGACCATAAAGCCAAAGCATAATAAAACCTCCTGACAAGGCCACAAGAATTCCTGTAAAAATCAATGAAGTAGATGTAACCGACCTGAACTGGAAATAAAGGATTAGAAAAATAATGATTAAGGATACAGGCACCACGATTAATAATCGTTTTGTAGCCCTGATCTGATTTTCATAGTTTCCTGTAAATACGTAACTCACTCCGGCAGGTAAACTAAATTCCCCATTATCCAATTTATCATTTAAATAGGCCTGAGCATTTTCCACTACATCCACTTCGGCATATCCTTCTTTTTTATCAAAAATGACATAACCCACAAGAAATGTGTTTTCACTTTTAATCATTTGCGGTCCACGCGTATACTTAATGTTTACCAATTCACCCAAAGGAATTTGTGTACCTGACGGGGTAGGGATCAGTATTTTCTTGAGGTCATCCGGGTTGTCGCGGTATTCACGGGCATAACGTAAACGTACCGGAAAGCGTTCCCTGCCTTCAACCGTTGTTGTTAGCTTCATTCCGCCGATGGCGCTGCTTATGTTTGATTGCAGTTGATTTATTGTCAATCCGAATCGTGCAATCGCATCCCGGTCAATTTCTAATTCCAGGTATGGTTTGCCTACCACACGGTCAGCAAATACTGACATTCCCTGAACCCCATCCACCTCTTTCAGGAGTTTTTCAAGTTCAAATCCCGTCTGTTCAATAGATTCCAAAGTTGGCCCAAAAACTTTTATTCCCATTGGGGCTCTCATGCCTGTTTGCAACATCACCAACCGGGTTTGAATGGGTTGTAGTTTTGGCGCTGAGGTCAATCCGGGAATGGTAGCCTGACTGATGATTTCATCCCAAATGTCATTGGGGGATTTTATTTCATCGCGCCACTGCCTGAAATATTCCCCGTTTTTGTCTTCTGTCAGGTTTTCTTTCCCAATCAACCGGAATACATCTTCCTTAGGATTATAAATGCTTCCATCCTGTAAAATAAAAGCATCGTTTTTATCTACTTTAAAACGCATTCTATGCCCTGATTCACTCAGGATATATTCTGATTTATAATTAATCAAATTCTCAAACATGGAGGTCGGCGCCGGGTCAAGGGCCGAATTTACACGGCCCCATTTGCCTACCACACTTTCCACTTCAGGAATGGAATTCATTCTTTTATCCAGTATGCGAATAACTTCAAGGTTTTCCTCAATACTCGAATGAGGCATGGTGGTTGGCATTAACAGGAAAGAACCTTCATCCAGCGAAGGCATAAACTCTTTTCCTATACCCGGGAGGGTGTTATTCAAGCTTTGATACACACGTGATGTTTTTATAAAATCAGGCATAAACCCGAATATTTTATTAAAACCTAACCAACTGGAAACTCCAAAGGCTACAATGAGAATTGGGATTGTCAGAAATGTCCATTTATTATTGAGGCACCATTTTAATATTTTTGGGTAAAATACAACAATGAGTGACATGGCTCCCAATATCACCCCAACCAATAAAATAACAAATAAGAAATTGGCAAAGAGCGAATTTTGGGCTCCAAGTGGAACCCATGCTTTTGTCAGGAAGAATACCACAACAACGACAGTAATGGCAATATTTATAAAGTTTACCCAGGATTTTTTCGTTTCCGGCCAGCGCTCTGCAAAAAAACTATTTAATCCATAGGCAGTCAATGCCAAAGCAATGTAATATCCTGTAAAAATTGAAATAATCAATCCTGAACCGATCAACAATAAATCCCAAACTTTCTTAAACCTGTTTTTATCAAAACGGATTGAAAAAACCAAATGGGCCAACATGGGAATAATGATTAAACCAATCACCAGAGCTGCCAACATGGTGAATGTTTTAGTAAAGGCCAGCGGTTTAAATAGTTTTCCTTCGGCTGCTTCCATGGCAAATACAGGTAAAAAACTTACGATGGTGGTGGCCAATGCTGTAATGACAGCAGTTGCTACTTCGGTGGTGCCCTCATACACCACGTTGAGAAGTTTTTTACCACGGGCCCCAATATTTTCAGGAAGTTCGATATGCCGGATTATGTTTTCCGTAAAAACGATGCCCACATCCACCATTACTCCAATGGCAATGGCAATACCTGAAAGGGCTACGATATTTGCATCAACACCAAACTGACGCATAGTAATAAAAGTAATGAGCACACCTATGGGCAATAAACTGGATATTAGAAAAGACGCCCTAAGGTTTAAAACCAAAACAATTACCACCAGAATACTAATTAGCAATTCAAGTGATATGGCCTCTTCTAAGGTACCGAGGGTCTCTTTTATTAATCCAGTCCGGTCGTAAAAAGGGACAATGGTCACTTTAGAAATTGTTCCATCATCCAGTGTTTTCGACGGCAATCCTGGGGCAATTTCTGCGATTTTTGCTTTGACATTCTCAATGGCTTCCAGGGGATTTGAACCATACCTTGCAACAACTACACCCCCGACTGCTTCCGCCCCGCCTTTATCGAGGCCGCCCCGGCGTGTAGCAGGGCCGAAGTTGATCTTTGCTACATCTTTCAATCGAATGGGTACATTTTCACGTACCGCGACCACACTTTTTTCCAGGTCTTCCAGATTTTTAATATACCCTATGGCCCTGACAAGGTATTCGACGCGGTTAAATTCAATGGTCCGGGCACCAATATCAAGGTTGCTGTTCTTGACTGCAGCCATAATTTGCATCACATTTACCCCGTGCGCTTTCATGGCATTGGGGTCAATATCAATTTGATATTCTTTTACAAAACCTCCAATCGAAGCTACTTCAGCAACACCTTTCGCAGAAGTTAAAGAGTAGCGGACATAAAAATCCTGGATTGTACGAAGTTCATGCGGATCCCAGCCTCCGGATGGATTCCCTTCCTTATCTCTTCCTTCCAGGGTGTACCAGTAAACCTGGCCCAGGGCAGTAGCATCTGGCCCCAAAGCAGGCGAAACATCATCAGGCAAAGTACCAGCGGGAAGGGAGCTTAATTTTTCTAAAATCCTGCTCCGGCTCCAATAAAATTCCACATCTTCCTCAAAAATCAGGTAAATACTCGATACACCAAAAATGGAATTACTTCGAATGGTTTTTACACCCGGAATTCCTAATAAAGATGTGGTTAGTGGATAGGAAATCTGGTCTTCGATATCCTGGGGTGACCGGCCAGGCCATTCGGTATAAACGATTTGCTGGTTTTCGCCAATATCGGGGATGGCATCCACAGGTACCGGGTCACTGGGTAAAATGCCCGTATCCCAACTAAACGGGGAATTAACGATCCCCCAGCCTATGAAAATAGTGAGGACTAAAAAAGTGACCAGTTTATTTTCAAGAAAAAAACGGATGATTTTATTAAGCATAAGTTAATTTAGAATTAAGGTAAAATGAATACTTTATTCAGAATAGTAGTATTTCAGCCCATAAAAATATCGGCTGATTAAAATTATTTACCTTAAAATCAGATTAACAGGGAATGATATAATACAGGGAGGTTCGGAATTTTGGGAGGTGGTTTAAATAAAATCAACATTGTATTACATGAAACCACAATTGAACTCGAATTCACATTCGAATATAATTCATAGCTTGTGAAAGTAAAATTCTCACCATGAAGATTAAGCTTAGTTTCCGACTCGGGGGTAATGTAATCTGCTTCCAGCCGGTAATAATCACTTTCTTCTCTGCAACCACCTGCACGCTCATGATGACAGCAAGAGGAAGCGCAACACGATTGGGCTTTTACAAACAAAGCGGTCGAAAATAATTCACCCCCCGAATAATGCTTATTTACCACCACTCCGATGGTAGAAAATAACAATATACTGGCAACAAAAAGATGTATTATTTTACTGGTTTTCATATTTTTACCACTATGAATATCACAAATGTATTATACGTAAACGACTAATTTTATAGAATAGCACCTATTTAACAAAAAATTAACAAATTAGTTTTAAAAGACTTGCCAACTTACTTTTAGAAAACTTTTTAGGTATTAAATATTATTTAATTGATAATTAAGAATGTGCTTGCCATTGAAAATGTTTAATTGAAAATAGTAAGTTAGTCCTGCTATTTAATAAGTTTGGGGTTTTATAACTAGTTGATGCGTGATTATATCTTAAAAGTTCTATATTTACACTATCTTTGCACCCCAAAAATAATTCCGGAATATACACTTCGGATATTCCAAAATATATTAAAAAAACATAGCGTATGACTTTCGATATTGACATGATTAAAGGGATCTATTCCCAGATGGCCAAAAGGATTGAGGCTGCTCGTAAGGTAGTTAACAAACCATTAACTCTCACAGAAAAAATATTATATGCCCACCTTGATGAAGGGCTGGCGCAAAAAGCCTATGAAAGAGGTAAGTCATATGTTGATTTTCGACCCGACCGTGTAGCAATGCAGGATGCTACTGCCCAGATGGCTCTTTTACAGTTTATGCAAGCTGGAAAAGAAAAAGTCGCAGTTCCGTCTACAGTCCATGCAGACCATCTTATTCAGGCTAAAATTGGAGCAGCTGAAGATCTTGCCACGGCAAATATTACTAACAAAGAGGTTTACGATTTTCTTGCCTCTGTTTCTAATAAATATGGTATCGGTTTCTGGAAACCCGGAGCAGGTATCATTCACCAGGTAGTGCTTGAGAACTATGCCTTTCCTGGTGGAATGATGATTGGGACAGACTCACATACGGTGAATGCAGGAGGACTTGGAATGGTGGCCATTGGGGTTGGTGGCGCTGATGCCGTAGATGTGATGGCTGGAATGCCATGGGAACTAAAATTTCCAAAACTTATCGGTGTTAAACTTACAGGAAGGCTAAGTGGCTGGACAGCAGCCAAAGATGTAATCCTTAAAGTTGCTGGTATACTCACGGTTAAAGGGGGAACCGGTGCTATTGTGGAATACTTTGGTGATGGTGCTGATAGTATTAGTTGTACAGGTAAAGGGACCATTTGTAATATGGGTGCTGAAATAGGAGCAACCACTTCCATTTTTGGCTATGGCAATAAAATGGCTGAATATCTTCGTGGAACGGATAGGTCCGATGTAGCTAGTGCAGCGGATGCCGTTAAGGAATATTTATCTGGTGATGCAGAAGTTTATGCCCAACCTGAAAAATATTTTGATCAGGTTATTGAGATCAACCTGTCAGAACTTGAACCCCACATCAACGGACCTTTTACGCCTGACCTGGCGACCCCGGTATCTGAATTTGCTAAGGCCGTTAAAGAAAATGGTTGGCCACCAAAACTCGAAGTAGGACTTATCGGTTCATGCACCAACAGTTCATACGAAGATATTAGCAGAGCTGCATCATTGGCCCAGCAGGCCCTGGATAAAAACCTTGAAGTAAAATCAGAATATACGGTTACCCCAGGTTCTGAAATGGTACGTTATACCGTTGAAAGGGATGGGTTTCTTGAGGTGTTTGAAAAGATAGGCGGTGTGGTTTTAGCCAATGCCTGTGGACCTTGTATCGGCCAGTGGGCAAGGCATAATGCGGATAAAGGAGAGAAGAATTCCATTATGACTTCTTTTAACCGGAACTTTGCCAAGCGCAATGACGGAAATCCCAATACCCATGGTTTTGTAGCATCACCAGAAATGGTCACTGCTTTTGCTATTGCAGGTGATCTTGCTTTTAACCCAATGACAGATTATCTCACAAATAGAAAAGGTGAGAAAGTCAGACTTGACGAACCTAAAGGACTCGATCTGCCAATAAAGGGTTTTGCGGTGGAAGATAACGGTTACCAGGAACCAGCCAAAGATGGCAGCGGTATTCAGATATCAGTAAATCCCAAATCCGATAGGCTGCAACTCCTGTCGCCATTTGATCCCTGGGATGGGAAGGATTTCAAAGGACTGAACTTGTTGATCAAAGCAAAAGGAAAATGCACTACTGATCATATTTCCATGGCCGGCCCCTGGTTGAGATTTAGAGGACACCTGGATAATATTTCCAATAATATGCTGATAGGTGCTGTGAATTATTTTAACGAGGCTACCAATAAAATTAAAAATCAAATAACAGGAGAATACGCTGCTGTTCCTGATACTGCCCGCGCTTATAAAGCTGCTGGTCAGGCTTCTATTGTAGTTGGTGACGAGAATTATGGAGAAGGCTCTTCAAGGGAGCATGCAGCCATGGAACCACGTCACCTTGGAGTAAAGGTTGTTTTGGTTCGCTCTTTTGCCCGTATTCATGAAACCAACCTTAAAAAGCAGGGAATGCTGGGAATCACCTTTGCCGATAAAGCAGATTATGATAAGGTTAAGGAAGATGATAAGATTGATATTATTGGTTTAACTGATTTTGCTCCCGGAAAACAATTAACGGTGGTTCTAAATCATGCTGATGGATCAAAAGATGAATTTCCAGTGAACCATACCTACAATGAAAACCAGATTGAATGGTTTAAGTCGGGGAGTGCTTTGAATTTGATCAAAGAGCTCAATAATCAATAAATTTTCCTGAGGATAGGCTAAAGGCAGATTTACGTAAAAAAGGGTTGCCAGGTTGAATTGGCAGCTCTTTTTTGATTGGGAAAATACAAAGCAACTGTATTCATTTTTAGGAAGGCATCATCACTTATTCTCAGCCCGCCAAACAGGAACTCTTTTATTGACCTTTTGTTTTGATTCGTCCTTTATGGGTTTAAAAATTTGACCAAAGGAATAGCTCACCCCGATATTTAGAAAAGAATAATAGTCAAAATCTCCATTCGCGATATACCTGTCGATGTTGTCGTTTTGGGCCTGCCGGATTGAAAGATCGGACGTAATCTTTATTTTTTCAGACACCTTAACATTCAAACGACAACCAAAAAAATAAACAAACTCAGGAACTCCTGTACCTGTTTCAACGGGTATTTGCAACCCATCAAAAACATTATAGGCAGTTGTTTTGAACATAAACTGGCCGCTACCTACATAAACATCTAGACCGTATTTACCCGTATTGTGTGGGAAAAGTACTTTGGTAATATCCAAACCAGCTTGTAAACTATATTCGACTATTCGGGTCTCAAAGGACTGTTCAGGGCGATATTTGCTTTTGAGCCCACCATAAATAACCTGCCCGGCCACTTCGAAATATTTAATTCGTTTAGTAATATTAAACCCATAGGCAAGTTTACTTTCATAACCTAACTTTTTTATTGGGTTTAGATCGTACTGACTTAAGTCGCCAAAATAAGAAGTGGCTCCTATATTTATGTTTATTGACCAGTTACTAAAAAAGACGCGTTCCTGTGGTCCGGCCCATTCATCTGGTTCAGAGCTATAGGTGGGTTGAATAGAGCAGAGGAGAATGCCAATAATTAAATACCTTGATTTCTTCATGATCTTAATGTTTGATACTGCATTTGTAAATTTTTAGCATTACGACAGCAGCATGATGAAACGTTCAGTAACTAATACACATAAAGGCCGGTTAACCCTATATTTCAATGTTAATTTTTATCCTTTTTTCAAGTATGATGTTAATAAATAACTGGAAACCTGGTTTTTTATTGTTAAAATAAACCTCGCTACTTATTCCAGTTATACTTTTAAATGCTTGCGAAATAAGAAGTTAAATTTATTTACGATATTAAAGGTAGTAATAATAATTGAATATAGATTGAAAAAAATAGAGATGATTTTAAAATAGTAGTTGTATTAAAAGATTTAAACCGGCAGGTTTATGTCTTTTGCTTCTTTTTCTTTGCTGCAGGAAACAAGACATTGTTTAAAATTAAGCGGTATCCGGCTGAATTAGGATGCAGGTTTAAATCAGTGGGTGGGTCCCCAACAAAATGTTGATAATCCTCAGGATCATGACCAGCTAAAAAGGTCCACATCCCTTTTGCATACTCGCCATGGATATAACGCACTTCGCCAAGTGATTTGTTTTCGCCCATTACCAATACGGTAGGTTTTACAAATTGCTTTCTAAAGGCGGTGGTTTGTCCCATAAAGCCTGATATGATCTCTGTATGATTCTGGCACAACATAGTAGGGACGGGATCCCACTTTGCGGAGAATTCAAAAAGTGTAAAAAAATCGTTATTCTTGTTAGCTTTGCGCTGGGCTGGTAAAATATCAATAGAGGAGATTTCGTATTCAAATGGGTTGGTACTGATTGTAAAATCAGTAAACGCAAAACATTTAGAATAATCTAATTTCTGCTGAGCATTAGGGTCAGGAGGATCACCATCAAACATATAATCACAAATATCCACACCCTCAGCTGCTAATGCCACATCATAGCTATCTGGTGCCGAACACATCGAAAACAAATAACCACCTCCTGCAGTAAAATCCCTTATTTTTTTGGCCACGGCCAGTTTACATTGCGACACCTTACTAAATCCTAATTTGTGAGCGATTTCTTCATTTACCCTGACATCTTCCTGGTACCATGCAGAATTCTGGTAACGCGCCCAAAATTTACCATACTGTCCTGTAAAATCTTCATGGTGTAAATGCAGCCAGTCATACAACGGTAACTTCATATCCAATACTTCTTCATCATAAACTACATCATACGGGATTTCAGCATAGGTAAGAACCAGCGTTACGGCATCATCCCAGGGTTGCTTGTTTTTCGGGGAATAGACAGCAATTTTTGGTGCTTTAACCAATTTCACTACATCCATGTTAACCTGCGGATCAGATATTTCCAAAAGGATTGCAGTGGATTGTGCATCTGCAATGATGTTATAGGAAACACCTCTGATTTTGCATTCCTGCTCAATAATATCGTGGTATTTTGTCATAAAACTTCCTCCCTTATAGTTGAGGAGCCAATCAACTTCAACTTCTTGTTCAACGATCCAGTAGGCTATGCCATATGCTTTGAGATGATCCTGCTGAGTATCATCCATGGGTATAAATAGATACGCTGCTTGTGAAGTAAGCGAAAAAAGACTTATCGAAATTATTAAAAGAAATTTTCTTATTGCCATAATGAATCAGAAACGCTAATATATTTGTTGTATTGTAACAAATAAGTAAATGATATTGTTGGCATAAAAGTACAAGAATTAAAATGGCTGGTCATCATCTGCCATGTCATTCATCCTTGATTGAACCGTATAGGAGTTTTCGCCGGGATAATCATATTCAGAAGGTAAATCACCAGGAAGGTCAAAACTGCCCCCTTCATAGTCAATGAATTTGGCAAACCGATCAATGAATTGCATTTTAACATCTGCCAGGGCGCCATTCCTGTGTTTAGCAATGATCAGTTCAGCCATTCCTTTAGTAGGATTTCCTTCCTCATCCTGATCAATTTTATAATATTCAGGGCGGTAAATAAACATTACCATGTCAGCATCCTGCTCAATGGCACCAGATTCCCTAAGGTCAGAGAGAATGGGCCTTTTTGATCCGCCCCTGGTTTCAACCGACCTGTTAAGCTGTGAAAGGGTAATGACCGGAACGCTCAGCTCTTTTGCAAGGGCTTTTAAAGAACGTGATATCGTACTGATCTCCTGTTCGCGGTTCCCTTTATTATCTCCACCAACCGACATCAACTGAATGTAGTCGATGATGATCATCTGGATATTATGCTGGGCTTTTAAACGGCGGCATTTTGCCCTTAATTCAAAAATGGAAAGGGCAGGTGTGTCATCTATATACAAAGGAGCATCTACCAGTTTGCCAATTTTAGCATTAAGTTGTTCCCACTCATAGTTTTCCAGATTCCCTTTTTTTAGTTTATCCGCTGAAAGTTGTGTTTCACTGGATATCAACCTTGTTACAAGCTGTATGGATGACATCTCAAGAGAGAATATAGCAAGTGGAACATTAAAATCGACAGCAATATTTCTAGCCATAGACAATACAAATGCTGTTTTCCCCATACCCGGCCTTGCAGCTAAAATGACCAGGTCCGACTTTTGCCATCCTGCAGTAATCCGGTCAAGATCAGTAAACCCAGAGGGGATACCTCGTAAATTTCCTTCATGGTCACGTGCAGATTCAATGTCTTTAATAGCTTCCCTAACTAGCGCCTGCATGCTGTCATAGTCGCGGCGAAAGTTATTCTCACTTACCGAAAATAGATTTTGTTCTGCTTTGTCGAGCAATTCAAATACGTCAGTTGTGTCTTCAAAGGCATCCTTAATGATTTCTGAAGATATTTTTATCAACTCTCTTTGGATGTATTTTTGAGATATGATACGGGCATGGTATTCAATGTTGGCTGTTGAGGCTACCCTGTTAGTGAGTTGAGATATAAAGTAAGCTCCTCCAACAAGTTCAAGATTACCAGTAGATTTCAGTTCGTTGGTAACTGTTAGTATATCTACGGGCTCTGATTTTGCAAACAAACTGTGAATGGCCTTAAAAATTACCTGGTGTGCTTCTTTATAAAAAAGTTCGGGTTTAAGGATATCAATAACTGCAGTGAGTGCATTTTGCTCAAGCATTAGTGCACCCAATACGGCTTCTTCAAGATCTACTGCCTGCGGAGGCACCCTTCCATGTTCTGAAAATGATTGTTGTAGTAAATTTTTTGAGGGCCTTTTTTGTAGTTTATCCTGAAAATCAGCTCTTTTTGATGGATTGTTCTCTTGTGACTGCATGTTTCAAAAGTAACTAGATTAAGCCTATCTTTTCAAGATTAAATTCATATTTTTTTTTAACATAGTTTTCCATGGATTATTAACATTTTAATATTTATTTTAATGTTAAAACCTGCCTACCAGAATTTTATTATTATTGCAGTTCAAATGTTTTTAACAATTCTTAAATTTAAAATATGAAGATCATTTGCATAGGAAGAAATTATGTGGAACATGCTAAAGAATTAAATAATCCTTTGCCTGAAAGACCCGTTTTCTTTATGAAACCAGACACTTCTATTGTGGTCCGAAACAGGCCTTTCTTTTATCCAGGGTTTTCAAAAGATATCCATTATGAGACTGAATTGGTATTAAAAATAAAAAAGAATGGAAGGCATATTCAAGAAAAGTTTGCCAATACATATTATGATGAAATAGGGTTGGGGGTGGATTTTACAGCACGTGACCTGCAACAAAAACATAAAGAAAAGGGACTTCCGTGGGAGATTGCGAAAGCATTTGATAATTCAGCACCCATAAGTAAGTTTATTCCACTCAACGATCTACACAAGAAAGAAGATATTTCCTTTCATCTGGAATTAAACGGAAAGACTGTTCAGCAAGGATATTCAAGAGATATGATTTTTAGTTTCGATCAGGTTATTTCTTATGTGTCGCAATTTATAACCTTAAAAATGGGAGACCTGATTTTTACAGGAACACCTGAAGGAGTGGGCCCGGTAAATATTAATGACCAGCTCACCGGCTATATTGAAGATAAAAAAATGTTTGATTTTAGAGTGAAGTAATGTAATAAAGCAGATATTACCAAGTGAATACCAGATTTAGGCTTAGATTAGAGCTTTTTTAGCAAAACCACAGCATGGGCAGCTATACCTTCTTCACGCCCGGTAAATCCTAACTTTTCAGTGGTTGTGGCTTTTATTGAAACGTTTTCTTCCTTGATGCAGGAAACCGTTGCAAGTTGTTTTTTCATTTCTGGTATGAAGGCGGAAAGTTTAGGCTTTTCAAGACTTACCGTCGAATCAATATTATTTACATAATATCCCTGGTCGGAGATCATTCTGCAAACTTCTTCAAGCAGGATTATACTTGCTATTCCTTTGTATTGGGGATCTGTATCCGGGAAGTGGTATCCGATGTCGCGTAAGTTTATGGCACCAAGCATGGCATCACATATCGCGTGGATGAGTACATCAGCATCAGAATGTCCTAACGCTCCTTTTTCAGAGGGGATATTTACTCCTCCAATCCATAATTTTCTTCCGGATTCGAGTTTGTGCACATCGAAACCAAAGCCTACCTTTAAATCCATAGTTTACTTTATTACCTTGATGGTATTAAATACGGATGAATGAAAGAAATGTTCGCGTTATTGTAAAAAAAAGCCATTGCTAATTGCAATGGCCTATTATATTATTGTTGTTCGTTATTGCTGAGCTTCAAATCCATCAAAATTAAAGGTTAATGTAAACCTTAGTGTGTTCGCTAATGGGTTTTGTTGTGCTGTTGGTATAAGGTAGGAGAAATCCAATCCAAAAACATTGTATCTGAGCCCTGCTCCTAAAGTAAAAAACTTTCGGTTACCTTTCATTTCACTTTCGTGAAAATACCCTGCTCTGATAGCAAATTGCTTATCATACCAATATTCAGCCCCAACTACCCAAATGATCTCTTTCATTTCTTCGCTGAACCCACTGGGAGAATCATAAAAGGATTGGATCATACCCTGAGCTACTGAAACATTATCATCTTTTCCTGCAAGAATAATATACTGGTTGTTGTCGTCTACCAGCGAATCAGATCTTACAGGCGGTGTAGGAACTAATAGTTTGTTAAGGTCCAATGAAAATCTTACTGAATTATAATCGTCAATTTCCATTAACCAGGACGGCCCTATCCTTAAGTTTGTAGGAATAAAGTCCTTATCAAACTCATCGTTGGAGTAGGAAATTTTTTGTCCGATATTTGTGATCGCAGCTCCAAAACTAAACTCGGAACCTTCGAGCCAATTTACCTCCAAAGGTGTTGTATAATAAAAAGATACATCTGCAGCAATTGATGTTCCGGGTTTACTACTTTGCCCGGAAACTTCCTGGCCCTGGGTTAAGTTAGAATAGATAAACCGTGCAGCCACAGCTCCTGATATTTTTTCAGAGAATTTTCTTGCATAAGCCCCATCAAGTGAAAACTCGCTGGGCCTGAAAATTCCAATTACCGATCCATCATCCCTGGTAAAGGTAATATCTCCTAAGGAAAAGAATTTAAGTGAACCACTTACCGTACTATATTCATCAATTCTTTTATAACCCGAAAGATAGGCCAGATTAATATCGTTAACCAGTTTTCTTAACCATGGGCTATAGGATACGGCAAAACCCATCTCTTTTTCGATGAAAGCAAATTTAGCCGGATTCCAGTGTTGCGACATAGCATCTGGTGATGTTCCTGCTCCTAACTCTCCCATTCCACCTGACCTTGCATCAGGCCCGATATTTAAAAAGGGTACCGCGGTTGTAATTGTATTTTGTGTAGCTTGTTGCCCATTCCACTCTTCTGTATTTTGTGCATAAGAAAAATTTAAAAGAAAGCTCACACAGGAAAAAATTACCAATAGTCTCTTCATGAAATTTTATGTAGATTAGTCAATCAAAAATTTGTGCAAAAGTAACGATATTTGTAAAATTATATTGCTTTTGTTTTTTTGCCATAGTTTGGCTAAAAAATTTGGTGCGAAAATAAAAAACTTTTTGCTTGTTGGATTCAAAGTTTAAATAACTACAAAATTTAGCGTTAATTGTTTTGGAAAGAAAAATGAAAATTTTAAAAAAAGGCGAATGATGAAGGTTATTTATTTACTGGCAGGGGGGGCATTAGGGTCCTTTTCCAGATACTATATTTCGGGTATTACACACAAAGTTGCAAGTGGGATTTTTCCCTGGGGAACACTTCTGGTAAATGTTACCGGGGCTTTCGTAATTGGTCTATTATGGGGAATATTTGAACTTAAAGACCTATCACCCAATATCAGAATCTTTGTGTTTGTAGGATTTTTGGGAGGGTATACAACATTCAGTACTTTTGCCCTTGAAACGTTAAACCTTCTTCGTGACGGGAATTTTAAATTTGCTATTCTAAATGTGGTAATGAATAATTTATTGGCACTAACCTTTGTCTTTGGAGGATATTTTATTGCGAAAGGAATACTCACACTCATAAAATAAGTTATTATGAAACTACCTGCTGAAGGCGAACTTCTTCGCATTTTTATCGGAGAAAGCGACCACCTGAATGGACATTCTCTATATGAAGAGATTGTACTTAAGGCCAGAGAAATGAACCTGGCTGGTGCCACTGTTTTACGTGGCATTATGGGTTTTGGTGCTGAAAGTCGGATTCATTCAGCGAAGGTACTCAGGCTTTCAGAAGATCTTCCTGTGGTAATCGAAATAGTGGATACTACTGAAAAGATCAATGAATTTATTCCTTTCCTCGATAAAGTTGTAAAAGAGGGCCTGATTACCCGCGAAAAGATCAGGGTAATAAAATACCGGCACCAATAATAACAATTGTACAGGGTTTCGCACCCTTTGTAATCTTAGCCTTTTGTTGTTTGACAAAGCTCCAAATAAATATTTAAATTAGCCGATTCAATTTTTTAAAAGGGAAATTCTATGCAGATATTAGATTTACTAAGCAGGCTTGTTGATTGGTACAATAACTATATTGGAGGCTATGCCGTATTATTACTGCTTTTGCCAACGGGCTTATATTTTATCATCAGGTTGAAATTTTTAAACATCACTGCACTCAGGCATTCTATTTTAATCGTTGCCGGAAGATTCGATAAAAAGGGGGATAAAGGGGATGTGAATCATTTTAAAGCACTCACTACGGCACTATCTGCTACAGTTGGTACGGGTAATATTGTTGGGGTTTCTCTTGCGATTTATCTGGGAGGGCCTGGTGCGATTTTCTGGATGTGGGTTACAGGTACCCTTGGAATGATGCTTAAATATGCAGAATGCACCTTATCCCATAAATACCGATCTTTCAATTCGGATGGTACCGTGTCCGGAGGGCCTATGTATTATATGCGTAAAGGAATTACGGAAATCTATAATGCTCCTGTATTTGCAAAAATACTTGCCATGATCTTTGCCCTTGCTACCATTGTCTGTTCAATGGGTACAGGCAATATGGCCCAGTCTAATTCCATGACTCAGGTTTTTCACACTTCTTACAATTTACCTGTGTTAGCAAATATTTTGGGATGGAGTTTTCCATCGAAATATATTACGGCAAGTATTATCACAGGTTTGGTTTTACTGGTGATAGTTGGTGGAATAAAACGGATTGCTGATGTTACATCACGCCTTGTTCCAATCATGGCCATTTTTTATTTTGCAGCTGCAATAACAGTAGTGATTGTAATGTATCATAATATTCCTTCTGCATTGGCTCTCATCGTGAAAAGTGCTTTTACGGGAACTGCTGCCACCGGCGGATTTGTAGGTTCCACTTTTATGCTTACGATTTTATGGGGGGTACGTAGGGGTTTATTTTCTAATGAAGCAGGACAGGGCTCAGCACCTATTGCCCATGCTGCTGCCCGAACAGAATACCCGGCCAGGGAAGGACTAGTGGCCTCACTAGAGCCATTAGTAGATACCCTTATCATTTGCACTTTAACTGCCCTGGTGATAATTTTAACGGGTGCATGGCATACATCCACGGATGATAATACAATGACTGTGGTTGGTATGCAGGTCGGTTTGAGCAAAATCGGACTTGGATATCTGGCACCACACATTGTAGCTGGTGGATTGCTTATGTTTGCATTTAGTACCATTATTGCCTGGTCGTATTATGGTTCACGGGCTGTAAACTACTTATGGGGCGAAAGGTTTATAAAACCGTATAATTATATGTATGGTTTGTTTGTGTTTTTCGGTTGTATTTGGAGCAGCGAATTGGTATGGGGATTTGTGGATATGGTGATTACTTTTATGACGATTCCCAATCTTATAGCGCTATTGCTGTTATCGGGAGTAGTAGTTAAAGAAACACGATCTTATTTTTCAACAATGAAAAAGTTAAAAACCAGGTAATATGATTTTTTTTGTTTGTTGGCTTTGATCCGTTGAAATCCGGCAATAGTAGATCCCTGGTTTTCGATAGAGTGAATTCCAGTTGACAATATGTTCCCCTTTTTGTAAAGTTTTATTTAATATTGATTCAACTTTCTGGCCGTTAGCTGTGAATATTTCAATGAGAACTTCAGTTTTCTTTTCCAGTTCAAATTTAATAGATGAAGTTTGAATTACAGGATTAGGATAAACGCTGAGTTGTAAAACACTTTTTATGTTTTTTTTATCTTCAATCTCACTAATAAGTCCACCATTTGAAGTATGAAATATAGAACCCTCTTCCCCTACGATCCAGCCATTTAAACCGGAGGAGAAGGCTACATCAAACAAGTTTAGTTTTGTATTTATGCTTTGATCTGACCAGGTTTGCCCTCCATCGGTTGTGGCCGCAATCTTTCCATACCTGCCTACGATCCAGCCTTCTGTTTGACTAATGAAATAAAGGCTTTCGTAGTCGAAGGGAGGATTATTTGAATTTAAATGCCAGGTGCTCCCCCCATTTATGGTAAAATAAACTTCTTCTGAGAATGCTGTAATGGCCCAGCCTTTCATCGAATTGACCATATGAATTTTCCAGATACCCAAAAAATCTCCGTAAAAAATTGATTCCCAACTGCCTCCTCCGTCATATGTTTTATAAATCTCATTGTCAGGATAAGAATAGGTAAAGCAAAATCCTTCGAATCCATTGATGAAATAAAATTCTTTCACGACATGGTTGGTATTAAAACTTTTATCTATCCATGTAGCACCACCATCAATGGTACGATATAATTTGCCACCGTATCCTCCTACCAATCCTTTAAACTCGCTTAAGAAATATACCGATTGAAAGTTCGGCCCATTTGAACTGGAATATATATTCTGCCAGTTTTCTCCCCCGTCTGTTGTTTTTAAGATTAGCTCATTGGTGGAATTTTGCCCAACAGCCCAGCCCCGATTTTCATTCATGAAATACACATCACTAAAATAGGTCACATCTGCTTCTAATTTGTTCCAGCTTTCTCCTCCATCTATCGTTTTGAGTAGCCCGCTAAAATGACCTGTAATCCAACCAATTTGGTCGTTGAGAAAATGGACTTTCTCCAGGTCATTAAAAGTGAAGTATTCATGAGTTGACCAATTCACTCCCCCATCGAAGGTATAGTTCATACTTCCATTTTCACCTACGCAAACTCCATTTTGATCACCTCCAAATCCAATACTATTCATTAGGGTATTTGATGCCGGGGTAAAAATAGTCCATGTTGAACCCATATCCGTGGTATGTAAAATAATTGATTCGGCATAATAACCTGATATTCCACCAACAATCCATCCCTCAAACTCATTTAAAAAGTGAACAGAATTTAAGCTGACATTTGTCCCTGAAGTTTTTAATTCCCAGTTTTCCCCACCGTCGCTACTGCATTGCACAGTGCCACCCAGACCAACTGCCCAAACTTTTTGATCATCAAGAAAAAAAACATCCTTAATTGTTTGGGTAGTAGCTGAATTACCAAAATGCCACGATTCACCCCCATTATTTGTTAAAGCGACAACACCAGCCTGGCCAACTGCACAACCTTTTAAATTATCCGAAAAATGAACATCAAAGTAGGATGTGAGGTTTCCGGTATTTTGAGAGTACCAGTTTTCACCTCCATCGGTAGTATGCCTGATGAATCCATTCGTTGTAATCCATCCTTCCAGTTCAGTTGCAAAATGTACACTGTTATAATGGAAGGGAACCGTGAAGGTTTTATTTTGCCAGGAGAGGCCTCCATCAGTAGTTTTAAGAACTGTTCCGTTATTTCCCACCGTCCATCCATTTTGCTGGTCAAGGAAAAAAATGGATAATAAAGTTTTGTCAGTCCCAGCGTTTTGAGTGTTCCAATCCAGCCCACCATTATCCGTAAATAAAATGGTGCCATATCTCCCGCAAGCCCAGCCATGGTTGTTATCCACAAAATAAACATCATATAGTGAATGGCCTTGCGGGGCAGGGTGGTACCAATCCCATTGACTATATGACAAAACGGATAAGAAAATGAGAGCGGTGGTAAAAATTGTCCTGAAACTTTTTGGGAGGGTTGGTTTCATCTCATTTTTATTTTAAGACTTCAAATATAATCATTTGGTTCAAGGATTCAAAATCATGTTAAGTGGAAGGATTTTAATGTCGCGAGTTAATTGAGGTTCAGGATTATTTGAGGGTGATGCATCTTGTTAATTTTTCTATCTTTGCGCCAATTTTTAAATGCTTCATTATGTTTTATGATAAAGATAAATTTGCCGGTGAAGGCTTAACATACGATGATGTTTTATTGCAACCTGCTTTTAGCCAGGTTCTGCCAAGACAAGTGGACATCTCTACGCAATTCACCAGAAATATTTCTCTCAAGATACCGATAGTTTCTGCAGCTATGGATACAGTTACCGAGCATACAATGGCCATTGCTATTGCGCAGGAAGGAGGTATTGGAGTCATTCATAAGAATATGACTATTGATGAACAAGCCAATGAGGTAATAAAGGTTAAGCGTGCGGAAAACGGGATGATCATTGATCCTGTTACTATTAGAAGAGATGCCCTTGTGAGTGATGCTTTGTATATGATGAATGAATACAGCATTGGAGGAATACCTGTAGTAGACGAAGAAATGCACCTGGTAGGTATCGTGACCAACCGGGATTTACGTTTTGAACGTGTCCCAGAAAAACCGATTGAACTGGTCATGACCCAAAAGCCCTTGATAACTACTACTGAGTTTACTGATTTTGAGAAAGCTGCTGATATACTGCAGGAGCATAAAATTGAAAAATTACCGGTAGTTGATGAAAATTATAAGTTGATCGGGCTGATCACCTATAAAGATATTATTAAAATTAAAGAGCGGCCTAATGCCTGTAAAGATGAAAGAGGTCGTTTACGTGTTGCTGCCGCTGTGGGTATTGCCGCTGATACCATGGAAAGAGTAGCTACCTTGGTTAAAGCCCAGGTGGATGCAGTAGTAATTGATACCGCTCACGGGCATTCGGAGGGAGTGATAAAAATGGCGGAAAAAGTTAAAGCTGCTTATCCTAAGTTAGAACTGGTTGTGGGCAATATCGGAACTGCAGAAGCGGCTAAACATCTTGCAAAAATTGGAGTAGATGCTGTTAAAGTAGGAATAGGCCCGGGTTCAATATGTACGACCCGTATCATTGCCGGGGTAGGAATCCCTCAACTTACTGCCATTTATGATGTGGCAGAGGCACTAAAAGGAACCGGCATACCAGTTATTGCTGATGGTGGGATAAGGTATACCGGAGATATTGTAAAAGCCATTGCTGCCGGGGCTCATTCCATCATGGCAGGCTCATTATTTGCTGGCGTGGATGAATCCCCGGGAGAAACAATAATTTTTGAAGGGAGAAAATTTAAAACATACCGGGGAATGGGGTCGATAGAAGCTATGCAAAAAGGATCAAAGGATCGTTATTTCCAGGATGTGGAAGATGATATTCGAAAACTCGTTCCAGAAGGTATTGTGGGGCGCGTACCTTTTAAAGGAGGGTTATCAGAAGTGATACATCAAATGGTTGGAGGATTGCGTGCAGGTATGGGATATACCGGATCAAAAAATATTAGCGCACTACAACAAGCTCGTTTCATTAAAATAACTGCAGCCGGTGTTGTTGAAAGCCATCCACATGATATAACAATTACCAGGGAAGCTCCGAATTATAGCAGGTAGATTGATATATTGCCAAGCTGTTGTTATTTTCAAGTTGATTTGAAAAGTTGGATATTTATTAAAAATAAAGGTCTTTGAAATTCATATGTTAAAAAAACTAAAAACACCTATTTTCCTTTTCCCGCTTTTCCCTTCATTATAATTAATAGACTATATTTGCGCCTCAAAAACAGAAATATTAACCCGCATTAAAATAGA
This sequence comes from Bacteroidales bacterium, assembly GCA_021740645.1. Classification (GTDB taxonomy): domain Bacteria; phylum Bacteroidota; class Bacteroidia; order Bacteroidales; family JAADJA01; genus JAADJA01. The sequence goes on along the minus strand of JAIOZL010000021.1, from coordinate 17,725 downwards.
TATGAACAATTTAAGGATTTTAATTTTCGGAATTATCATTTTGCTTGGAACAAGTTTAAATGCACAGGATACAAGGACCTTAGTAACCATAGCTGGTGAAAAAATCTCTGTAGATGATTTTATGTATGTGTACCAGAAAAATAACAACCAGGGTGAAGTTATGGATAAGAAATCAGTGGAGGAATACCTCGATCTGTATATCAACTTTAAACTCAAGGTTAAAGAAGCGGAAGCTCAGGGATATGATACTGTAAAAGCGTTTCAGGATGAGTTAGCGGGTTATCGCAAACAATTGGCTGAACCTTATTTTGCCAATGAGGAAATTATTGATGAATTACTTCAGGAAGCTTATGACCGGAAACAGTTTGATATCAGAGCGAGCCATATTTTAATTAAAGTTGGTCCAAATGCCATGCCTGAAGATACGCTTAAAGCGTATAATAAATTAATGGCTGCCCGCGAAAGAATACTAAAGGGTGAACCATTTAAAAAAGTGGCCATGGAAGTATCTGAAGATCCCTCTGCACGGCCAAGGACATCACAGCGTGGTGGAAAAGATATTCCGGGCAATGGCGGTGACTTAGGTTATTTTTCAGTTTTTGATATGGTTTATCCTTTTGAAAACGGGGCCTACAACACAAAAGTGGGCGAGGTTTCCGCACCCATAAGAACTGACTTCGGATACCATCTTATTTATGTTCAGGATAAAATTCCTGCACAGGGAAGCATTGAAGCGGCTCATCTTTATATTCAAATGCCTGATAGCGCAACAACAAGTGATTCTGCTACTGTTAAAGACAAAATCTTTGGTATATATGACCAAATTGTGAACGGTGAGAACTTTGATGACCTGGTAAAAGAGTATTCTGATGATAAAGGTTCTGCATCGAAGGGTGGGTTATTGCCAAAGTTTAATGTAAACCGCATGGTCCCTGAGTTTATAGAGGTAATAGCCACCATGCAGGATTCAGGAAATTTTTCAAAACCAGTGCTTACCTCATATGGATGGCATATTGTAAAATTGATCAGCAAATCGGGACTGGAACCCTTCGATGAAGTTAAAGATGAGATGAGAAAGCGGATTGAAAAAGATAAGCGGGCACAGAAGAGCAAGGAGATAATCATAAGGGACATTAAAAAAGAATATGGCTACAAGGAATACCCTAAAGCCCTTGATGGAATTTATGCTATTATTGACTCAACTATTTATGATAAAAAATGGCAGGTGCCTGAAAATGCAAAACTATCCAAAGCAATATTCAAACTCGGGGATAAAGAATTTACACAAATTCAATTTGCTGAATATATAGCCAGTAAAAACAATATTGGAAAAGATGAAAAAATAAATGAATACGTAAATAAGGTTTTGAAGGAGTATGTTGACCAGGAATGCCAGGCGTATGAAGATTCGAAACTGGAAGGAAAATATCCGGAATTTAAAGCCATTGTAAAAGAATACCGCGATGGAATTTTATTGTTTGAATTAACCAACGATAAAATCTGGTCATTTGCAAGTAAAGACACTACAGGTCTTAAAGTATTTTATGACAAACATAAAACTGATTTTATGTGGGAAAACCGCCTGGATGCCACCATTTATACCCTTTTAGATTCAGCTTATCTGGAAAAGGCAAGGGAGTTGGTTGCAACAGGTATTCAGGATGATAAACTAACGAGTCAAATGAACAACGACAGCATAACAGTTATCAAATTTGAAAGGAAAAAATTCCAGAAAGGTGAAAATAATCTGATTGATGGGATAAAATGGAAAAAAGGTATTTCCGAAAATAAGAAAGAAAGAGGCAAATACATGTTTGCATATGTGCATTCAAAGGTTGCTCCGGAACCAAAAAGCTTTGATGAAGCCCGTGGACTGATCACTGCTGGTTACCAGGAAGAGCTGGAAAAGAACTGGATTGCTGAGTTAAGACAAAAATATCCTTTTGAAATCAATAAGGAGGTTTTAGGATCGATTATCAAATAATATTTTAATTTGAAAAATATAGCGTGGCCAATCATTCTGTTATTCTTAACCGCTTGTTTAAATGGAGGAAACAAGGGATCAGAAAATGTATTGGCCCGTGTCCATAATAAATATCTTTACGAATCGGAACTAAAGGATGTAGTGCCAGCCGGCACCAGTCTTAAAGACAGTATTTCGATTGTAAAAAACTTTGTTAATAATTGGGTTTCTGAAAATCTCTATCTGGATAAAGCGGAGAAAAATCTCCTTGATGAAGATAAAAAATTTGATAAGCAATTGGCTGATTACCGAAATTCACTGATCATTTATAAGTATGAATCGAAACTGATTAGCCAAAATCTTGATACCGCTGTTACTGATGCTGAAATTGAAAAGCACTACAATGAGAATGTGGCCAATTTTTTATTGAAGAGTAACATTGTAAAGGCCTATTATGCCAGATTTGAAAGAACAGAACCCAGGTTAAATACAATCAGACGTTTTTTTAATTCAAGCCGGCCTGAAGAAAGAGATTCACTTGAAGCTTACGTGGAGAAATATGCTAATCTCTATTTTCTGGATGATGAAAAATGGATACTTTTTGATGATGTGCTCAGATATGTACCTATCAATACCTACAATAGTGATGCATGGCTTCAAAATAACAGGAGGATAGAGTTGACAGTAGACCCTTACGTTTATTTTGTTCATATTTCTGATTTTATGATCAAGGATGGAGTTTCACCGCTTAGTTTTGAGAAAGAGAACATCCGGCAAATTATACTAAATAAGAGGAAATTAAAGATCATTAATGATATGAGGGAAGAAGTGTTTCAAACTGCTCTCGAAAATAATGATTTTGAAACATATTAATAATTGGAAAATAATCCAGTCAATATTTTGTTATTAGAAACAGTATTAACAATAATCCGATGAAAATAAACCTTATGGTTTTTAAAGATATAAAATTCAAGCAATTTACCCGGATACTAATAATTACGTTATTAAGTCTTTACCCTGGCATTAATGGGGTTTATGCGCAAACGGAGGGGATTGTAATCGATCAAATAATTGCCGTAATAGGTAAAAATGTTGTGTTACAATCTGATCTTGAAGTGCAGTATGAGCAATATCGCCTGCAGAATGGACTAACAGGTAAGGATACTGCAGCGAGGTGCGAAATCCTTGAACAAATGATCTACCAAAAATTATTGTTGAATCAAGCTGAACTGGATAGCGTGGTAGTAACTGACGGGCAGGTGGAATCAGAACTTGACCGCAGATTACGATATTATATTTCCATGATGGGTTCCCAGGAAAAGTTTGAAGAGTTTTATCAGAAAACAGTAGTTGAATTTAAAGAGGAGTTCAGGCCGCAGATCAGGGAACAAATGAGAGTGGAATCGGTACAGCAATCCCTTACATCCGATATTAAAATTACACCCAGCGAGGTCCGGTCGTTTTACAAGGATATCCCGAAAGATAGCTTACCTCTTCTGAACTCAGAGGTTAAATTGAAACAAATTGTTAAACTTCCACCGGTAAACAGGGAAGAGGTTGAAAGGGTAAAAAACAGGTTACAGGAAATCAGGTACAGGGTAATGAATGGTGAAAATTTCGCCACCCTTGCCATATTGTATTCAGAGGATCCAGGATCTGCAAAACAAGGAGGCGAACTTGGATTATTTGGGCGTGGTGAGATGTATGCCCCCTTTGAAGCAGCAGCATTTACGATTGAAAAAGATAAGGTTTCTGAAATTATCGAAACGGAAGCCGGATTTCACATCATTCAGCTGATTGAGCGACGGGGTGAATATGTCAATGTCAGGCATATTTTAATGCGGCCAAAGGTATCACCCCTCGACCTGGCAAAAGCCAAGGTTGAACTGGACAGCATTGCTAACCTCATTGATGAAAAGAAATATACTTTCGAAGAGGCAGTGGTAAAGTTTTCAGACGATCCGAGTAAAAATAACGGTGGCCTTTTGATTAATCCCATGACTGGAACTACTCTTTTTGAGTCAGATCAACTTGACCCTAAAGTATTTTTTGTAATTGATAAACTTGAGCAGGGAGATATATCCGTTCCTGTGCAATTTCAGACTGAGGATGGCAAGGATGCATACCGTATTTTATACCTCACTGAGCGCACGGAGCCACACCAGGCCAACCTAAAACAGGATTATGACAAAGTGCAAAAATGGGCACTTGAAAATAAAAAACAAAAAGCTCTTGAAAAATGGGTGAATGAAAAGGTTGAAGAAACCTATTTAAGCATTCATGATGATTTTAAAGACTGCCGGTTTTCATCAAATTGGCTATTAAATAGTACCCTTAAATAAGAAGGGCTCACTAATTATTAAATTGAAAACATGTACAAAACAGACGTAGAGGCAATTGATGCCTTTGTAGAAAAATATAAACAACTTAGAACTGAAATTGCACGGGTAATTATCGGACAGGATCAGGTAGTGGAGGATGTGTTAGTAGCAATTTTTAGTAAGGGCCATGGATTGCTGGTAGGTGTTCCCGGATTAGCGAAAACTCTTCTTGTTAATACCATTTCGAAAGTTTTAGGCCTTTCCTATAACCGTATCCAATTCACCCCTGATCTCATGCCTTCCGATATTATTGGAACCGAAATCCTGGATGAATACCGAAAGTTCAGGTTTATTAAAGGCCCTGTTTTTGCAAACATTATTTTAGCGGACGAGATCAACCGAACTCCTCCCAAAACGCAATCGGCCTTGCTTGAAGCTATGCAGGAAAAAGGCGTAACCGTAGCCGGTAAAAGATATTCACTTCAGGAACCTTTTTTCGTTCTCGCTACTCAGAATCCAATTGAACAAGAGGGCACATATCCTCTTCCGGAGGCTCAGCTTGACCGTTTCATGTTTAATATTTGGCTCGACTATCCTTCTTTTGAAGAAGAGATTGAAGTAGTAAAAAGTACTACTGCCGAGTTTGAATCGGAACCTAAGCTTATATTAAATGCGGAAGAAATTTTATACTTCCAAAACCTGATCAGAAGAATACCGGTGCCTGATAATGTGTATGAATATGCCGTAAAATTGGTAGGCAAAACAAGGCCTGGGAATAAAGGGGCGCATCAATGGGCAGATGACTTCCTGACTTGGGGCGCCGGACCAAGGGCATCTCAATATTTAATTATTGGAGCAAAATGTCATGCAACTATACACGGAAAATATTCTCCTGACATTGAAAATGTTCAGGCAATTGCTAAAACGGTTTTAAGGCACAGGATTGTGAGAAATTACAAGGCAGAAGCTGAAGGAATAAGTGTTGAAAATATCATTGATGAATTAAAAAAAGAATTCTAAAATAATTCCATTTCTGGTTTAATTTTTATATTTGTGAGGTACTCCCTTTAAAAATAGTTATTATTATGGTAGATCTGAAAACAAATTACCTTGGCCTTTCATTGAAAAACCCCATCATTGTTGGCAGCTCAGGATTAACTGATTCTTCAGAAAAAATTAAAAAACTTGAAGATAATGGAGCCGCTGCAGTAGTTCTGAAATCTCTTTTTGAAGAAGAGATAACCCTTGAATACGAAAAAGTTGTAGCCGAAGAGGCCGATAAAAGATATAAGGATGAGTTCCTTGATTATCTGGATTACCGGATTAAGGAAGAGAACATAACAAAATATGTAAAGCTGATAGGTGATGCTAAGAAAGCTGTTGATATTCCCATTATTGCCAGTGTGAATTGTGTGTCAAAACATGAATGGATAAATTTTGCACGTGAATTCCAGGAAGCTGGTGCCGATGCTCTGGAAATAAATTTATTTGCCTTACCTACTAATATGAACAAAACTCCGGCAGAGGTTGAACAATTATATTTTGATATTATTGAGCAGATTAAAAGCAAACTAAAGATCCCTGTGGCAATGAAAATCAGCCACTATTTTTCAAATTTGGCCCTGATGATCCAGAAATTGTCCGAGTCAAGTTTGGATGGATTGGTACTGTTTAACCGTTTTTACAGTCCCGACTTTGATATTGAAAGGCTTGAGGTAACCTCTACCAATGTGCTGAGCCATCCTGATGAGCTCACTTTATCCCTGAGATGGATGGCCATTATGTCGCAAAGAGCTAAATGCGATCTGGCTGCGTCAACCGGGATTCATGACGGCACAGCTGTGATTAAACAACTCCTGGCAGGTGCTAATGCGGTTCAGGTGGTAAGCTCTGTTTATGCTAATGGCCCAGAAAAAATCCAGAATATGCTGAAGGATATTAAGAAATGGATGATCAGTAAAGATTACAGTAAAATCTCTGATTTTCGTGGAAAAATGAGCCAGGATCAGAGTGGTAATCCATCGGTGTACGAAAGGGTACAATTCATGAAGTATTTTAGTGATAAGGACAGGTAAAATATTATTGTCCGGAAACCGACGTAAATCAATTTAATTTTTAGTCTTTTAGTCGCACATCGAGCGATTCTCCTGTGGTATAAAAACAGGGTTCGTCACAATTTGATTCTGTTTTTCTTAATTTTAAATTACTCCCGTCTATTGCATAAATCGTATCAGACCCTTTAAGATATTTTGCTTTAAGGGAATAATATTCATCTACTTTTACTAAAAGCCAGTAGTCCTGCTGATATGTCGTATCAGTATAATCGATTATTCCATCTTCAACATTTCCCTTATACACCACTAAAGCCACCCATGGATTTTGAGTGTTGATAGTAAAGCGAGCATTTAAAAATAGGGAATCGGGTTTTTCCTGGTAACAATCGGCACAATCAAACTGCCCTACATTCAATCCTTCATTGCGTTCGCACGAAATGATCAGAATAAGGAGAATGGCGCAAAACCAAAGTATGGGTTTAAATTGTGTAATCATGATATCATTATCTATAAATAGGGTTCCTTTTTAAGTTTAATTCGGTCCTTTTGGAGATTAATTTTAATCCCGACCGATAAATTGATTCGGTGGGGGGAAGATTTAGAATTTTTAAATTTCATGTATTCATAGCATAATTCCATATTTAAGAGGGAATATTTATAGTAAAATCCAGCCTTGGGAATAAGGAACAATTGGTCGTTAGGCTTTTTAACTGAACCTCTAAAATTTCCATATGTATAGGCTCCCTTTATTCCTGCTAAAGCACCGGCTTTAGTATGAATACCAGATTGAAAAAATAAAAAGTTTTTTGTTATGCCCAAATGCATAACTGATCGCTGTTCCCAGTATTGATATAAAACATTTGAGCTTTCCCTGATCAACACACTTCGTACACCAGGTCGGGTAATTAATCCAACATCCAAATTGGTTTTGCTATTTGCCTCAAATATTGCAAGCCGGCCCCCGATCAAAAAATCATTGGGTTCCATGTTAAGATCAGTGGCGAAAAATATGGATTCAATTCGAAATGGTGATGCAGGAGTTACACCAAACGATTTAATTAATTCTTGTATTTCTTTAGATGCGTATCTTTTTGCAAGATCGGCGTAGTTAATGTTTATTGATACGGAATGATCAAGACTTGCACCTGCTGCAATGAGAAAATCCACTACCGGATAATTATTGTTTATTATCGCAACTGAAAGCGCATTTAGGTTTGTCCTGGTAACTGCATTGATGTCAGCTCCCATGCTGGTCAGGTATTCAATCTGTTCAAGGTGACCGTTTTGGGCTGCCACAATGAGGGGTGTAAACCCCTGCAGGTCTTTAATCTCAATTTCAGCATCGTTTTCAAGGAGGAGGGCAGATATATCGACATTATTGTAAAAAGAACAATAATGAAGTGCAGAATTTCTGTAATTATCCACGGCATTTACTTTAGCACCATAAAACAGCAGGACGTCTGCAAGCAGGTAATAATTATATGCTGCTGCATACATTAATGGAGTTACTCCATCAAAGTTAAAAGTATTCACATCAGCGCCATTTAAAATAAGGGTGTCGACAATCTCTACGTATCCTGAAATACTTGCACCTAAAAGTGCATCAATCTGGCTGTAAGGTTTTCGGTTAATATCTGCCCCTTTGTCAATAAGTATTTCGACCAATCGTAAGTGTCCGTTTTGAGCAGCATACATCAGGGGAGTTACGCCCTCGTAAGTAGTAGTATTGACCTCTGTACCCAATTCCAGAAAAGCTAAAACTTTGCTGGTGTCGCCCTCACTCGACGCGCTTAATAATTCAAATTCAGGGTCGGTATACAGGTATGTGGTATCTCCATAAGTGAGGTTTTTCAATGTTTGTGAAAAACCATTGTGAAAAACTAAGAAGAAAATGACTAATATCAGATACCTCATACTATACGAATAACTGGGCACGAAATTAATAAATTGAAATGGTGATTTGAAATCGAACGTAAAATATTATTCCTGAAAGTTAACCCAATAGATGTTGCCATTACCGTTCTCAATTCCTTGTAAAAGTTTGATGATGGTTTGGTGATTTTTTACTTGTTTGTCGCTGATCTGTGGGTCGATGCGTTGGCTGGTAAAAAACAAAAAACGTTTATCAGAAGTGACAAACGGACAATAGTCCAATTTGTCAGAATTAATTTCTCTACCCATATTTTTTGCCTTTGTCCAGGTTGTGTCATTTGTTTTATGGGATATATAAAGATCGCCTCCACCAAAACCATCTTCTCTTCCAAAAGAAGAAAAGATAAGGAAACTTTCGTCCGGGGCAATAAAAGAATTAAATTCGAAATATTCACTGTTTATGGCATCTCCCAGGTTAACAGGACTGAAATACGTTCCATGCTTAAACCGGGCGAAGTAGAGATCTTCTGCCCCCCGGCTGTCCTTTCGCTTAGAGGTGAAATACAGGGTACCGTTCAGAGTGACGGAAGGATAGTATTCATCGTTTTCGGAGTTAATGATAGTATCCAGAGCAATTGGTTCCGACCAGCCAGTTTGTATCCTTTCCACAAACCAAATGTTCCAGTCATCTGTAGTGTCTTTTTTGTTGAGGGGGCGTTTCGAAACAAAAAATAGTTTTTTACCATCAGGAGAAAACATGGGTTCAAGGTCGGGATAGGCTCCTGAAAAAGGTGCCACCAGGGGTTGGGACCAAAAAGCCCCATCATGATAAAGATATATAATTGTACTTAAGCTGTTTCCCGGAAAAACCATACTATAAAACAACTCATTGCCCGAAGGTGAAATGGTAAAATCCCTTTCATTTGCCGGGGTAGATATAATTTCAGGACTGAATAGTTTTGCTATTTTTCCGGGTGAACCCTGTCCGAAATATCGCCAATCGGCATGCTCAACCAATGGGGATTGCTTCTTCTTATTCTGATTGCATGAAACCACACCTAAAAACAGTAAAAATATTATAAACAACCAGGCTTTGGACATTTCGTAATCTTTTTAGTTTGTTATCTTAGCAAAGATAATTAAATCCTTTATTCAAGTGAAAAATGAAAAGTTCAGTTTTTTCACCTTTTTGAAAATACTTAATACACTTAGTATTGATGTGGTTATCGGAGCTGTATTATCTGCTTTTTTAGTAAAAGTCCTCCTCCCTTTTGAAGTCCATTTTATCTATTGGATTATTCTACCATTATCAGTATGGATCGTTTATACTTGCGATCACCTGGTTGATGCATATAGATTAAAAGACAATACAAGTTCCGTTCGCCATCTTTATTTTTACACCCATTTTAAAACCCTATTTACAATAGTTCTTTTATTATTACTGATTGATATTTTACTGGTAGTAATTTTTTTACCGGCTGATGTATTGATTTTTGGTGCAGTGCTTGGATTTGTTGCAATAATCTATTTCCTTGTTTTGCATTCTATTAAAGAAAAGAAAGAGGGCTTTGTGCAAAAGGAGGCTTCGGTTGCCCTAATTTATTCTGTTGGTATTTGGGGAATCCCACTTTGGTTTAAACAAGGTTCAATAAGCCTGGAAGTTTTGTTGTGTTTTGTGGTCTATTTGATTATCGCTTTTGCGGATATTTTAATCCTCTCGGTTTATGATTATGAAACGGATAAGAAAGACGGTCATTCTACCCTTGCTATGAACTTTGGACAGATAGGGACAAAACGATTGATATTTTTACTTCTTATATTTTCTTTTGGGATATCAATTTATCTCATCCTCCTGGGAAGTAATTTTAATCTTCGGATAGCAGGGATAATATTTTTTCTGATGTCCTTATTGATATTGCTTATTATCAGCTTTCCAAATAACCTCAAACAAAATGGGATTTTTCGATACCTGGTAGAGTTGGTATTTTGGTTGCCGGGTTTGATCCTCCTTTTTTGATCATAAGCCATAGAGTTAGATTTAATTTTAGCAACTCTTAAGTCACCCAATCACCTTATTCACCCAATTGCGGTATCAGATAAACTGTAAATCTTTACTACTTTTGCCAAAATTTCAAGTATGGGAGTTGCTTGCATTCATTGTGGGGACGATTGTGGAAAACATCCTGTGATGTGGGAAGAAAAACCTTTTTGTTGTAATGGTTGCAAAACGGTTTATCAAATTCTCAATCAAAATGAGCTTAAGCAATACTATGAAATTGAAAAAATGCCAGGGATCAAAATTGAGACAGCTGAGGTGGGTGATAAATATGCCTACCTCGACCTGGAAGAAATCAGATCCAAACTCCTTGATTTTTCAGATGGAGGATCAAGTAAGCTAAGTTTATTCATTCCTTCCATTCATTGCGCATCATGTATCTGGTTGCTCGAAAACCTGAATACCCTTAATCCGGGAATAAGTCAATCAATGGTCAACTTTCCTAAAAAAGAAGTATATATAACATTTAAGGATGATCAGATTAGCCTGCGCCAGGTTGTTGAACTTCTTGCGTCGATTCATTACATCCCCGAGATCACGTTGGATAGGCTCGAAAAGGGTTCATCACGCAAAAGTAACCAGACCCTGCTTTTAAAGCTTGGCATTACAGGTTTTGTGTTGATGAATGTGATGATGTATAATTTCCCCGAATACCTTCCAGGTGGGGAATTGCTTGAAGAAAACTTCAGGAGATACTTCGGTTGGCTAAGTCTGATCTTATCTATTCCAGTGGTTGTTTATTCAAGCAATGATTATTATTTATCCGCAATAAAAAGCCTGAAACATAAAATAATAAGTATCGACCTGCCAATAGCTCTGGGTATTTTAACATTATTCGGACAAAGTACTTATGATATTGTTACCAATACCGGCATTGGCTATCTTGATTCATTATCCGGCTTAATATTTTTCCTGCTTATAGGAAAATGGTATCAGGGAAAAACTTACCAGGCTTTATCGTTCGAACGGGATTATAAATCCTATTTTCCGGTGGCTGTAACGCTTATTGAAAATGAAAAAGAAAAGGTGATCCCTTTGGATAAGCTTAAAGAAGGGAATCTGATCCTTGTCAGAAACCAGGAGCTTATCCCTGCAGATTCGAAAATCTATAATGGGGATGGGAATATCGATTACAGTTTTGTTACGGGCGAATCAATTCCCGTATCAAAAAAAGAAGGGGAAGCTGTATTTGCCGGGGGCCGACAAGTAGGTAGTTCTATAATATTAGAGGTGGTAAAGGAGGTGGAACAAAGTTACCTTACCCAGCTTTGGAACCAGGAAAAGTCAGCTGACAATTATGATTCCAGGTTAAATGTATTGATAAACAAGGTAAGCCAGTATTTTACGATCATTATCCTTGCTATTGCTTTTATATCTGGCGGGTATTGGATTTTTACAGATGGCTCAAAAGCTTTGTTTGTGTTTACGTCAATTTTAATCATAGCATGCCCTTGTGCACTTGCACTTACTGTTCCCTTTACTTTTGGAAGCACACTCAGGCAATTTGGCCGGAGGGGATTTTACCTGAAGAAAACAGATGTGATCGAACAATTGGACAAAGTTGATTGCATTGTTTTTGATAAAACCGGAACCATCACCCAAAACAGGGCATTAAAAGTTGAATTTGTTGGTGAAAAGCTGGATCATGAAATGTTAGTGAAGATTAAATCTGTTGTCAGGCACTCTACCCACCCGCTAAGTGTAGGCCTTTTTGCTAACCTTTTGGGTGAGGACTATTATAGGCTTGATTTTTTTAAAGAAATTCCCGGATTAGGTTTAGCTGCTGCTATTGACGGGAAAAAGATCAATATAGGTTCTGAAAAATTTGTTAGCGGAAAAGAATCCGGTGAAAGAGGTTTAAAAAGCCTTGTTTATGTTTTTTATGACAACCGTATACTTGGATATTTTCAGTTGGAAAATCAGTACAGGCCAGGTTTAAATGAAGTCATCACGGATTTGGCAACTGGTTTCGACCTGCATTTATTAACCGGCGATAATGAGGCTGAAAAAGAAAACCTGGAACCCATATTCGGAAAAAATGCGCAAATGTTTTTTAAACAAACACCGACAGATAAACTTAATTATGTTAAAGCCCTTAAAGCCAAAGGGAAAAAAGTATTAATGGTAGGAGATGGTTTAAACGATGCGGGTGCATTAAATGAAAGTGATGTAGGTATTACCATTGCTGATGATATTTATCACTTTTCCCCGGCCTGTGATGCGATACTTGAATCGGAAAAATTTAGGTTCTTAAATAAATATATCCGGTTTACCAGGAGTAGTTTAAACGTAGTAAAGGTCAGCTTCGTTATTTCATTTATTTATAATATTGGTGGATTGTTCTTCGCCATACAGGGTTTACTAACTCCTGTAATTGCCGCCATTCTGATGCCCATAAGTTCCATATCTGTTGTTGCCTTCGCTACATTTTCCATTTCATTTCTGGCAAAAAGATTATTTCCTAACTAAGTTTTCAACCGAATTCAATAATTTAAGTACTGATTAAACACAAATTTGCCTGCCTAAAGTATATAATTGAAGATTTGGGTTTTATCCATATTTAGATGAGATAAGCAATTTTACCGGGGTAGTAATCTACATCAAAATGACCACGATATGTTAATAAATGAGTTGTTAAATATTTGTTAAAAAAATAAATTTACATATTTTTGTATCGTAGTACCTAAATACATTTTCATGACGGTAATTTACTTTTTAATAGCGGTAGGTATTCTTGTAGCAGGTGGGTTTCTGGCGGCTTTTATTTGGTCAGTTAAATCAGGACAATATGATGATGATTACACTCCTTCTGTTAGAATTTTATTTGAAAATCACAAAAGTGAAAATGCAGAAATAAATCTTTCAAACCCTGAAAGTGAATTAAAAAAAGAACAATCAGAACAATCAAATAATAACAAATCTTAGTTTTATGGCACTTGAAAAATTTACTTATGACAACAAACTGGCGAGAGATTTCGCAATTGCAACAGTTCTCTGGTCGATTGTTGGTTTTTTGGTTGGGTTAATTGCTGCTTTAGCAATTTTATGGCCTGAGGTAAGTATGAAACTACCTTATTTAACTTTTGGAAGAATACGCCCATTGCATACTAATGCGGCAATTTTTGCTTTTGTTGGGAATGCAATATTTACCGGTATATATTATTCCATGCCGCGTTTATTAAAAACACCCATGTTCAGCAAAATCCTTGGCAAATTGCACTTCTGGGGATGGCAGCTGATCATTGTACTAGCCGCATTGACCCTGATTTTTGGGATCACTACCGGGAAAGAGTATGCTGAGCTTGAGTGGCCAATCGATATTTTAATTGCTGCTGTTTGGGTGATCTTTGGTTGGAATATGATCGGAACACTACTGATCAGAAGAACGAAACACATTTATGTAGCAATTTGGTTTTATCTTGCAACATTTGTTACTGTAGCCGTTCTTCACATTGTAAATTCTTTTGAGTTACCTATTTCGCTTATTAAAAGTTATTCCTTATATGCCGGAGTTCAGGATGCCCTGGTACAATGGTGGTATGGGCATAATGCAGTGGCCTTTTTTCTTACCACTCCAGTACTTGGGTTAATGTATTATTTTATACCAAAAGCATCCAATCGTCCGGTTTACTCATATAAATTATCCATTATCCATTTCTGGGCGTTGATCTTTTTATACATATGGGCAGGCCCTCACCATTTGCTTTATCAATCGTTACCAGATTGGGCACAGGCACTGGGAGTGGTTTTCTCCGTTGCTTTAATTGCTCCTTCATGGGGAGGTATGATAAATGGATTGCTTACCCTGCGCGGGGCATGGGATAAAGTTCGCCAGGATCCCGTGCTGAAAATGTTTGTAGTAGGAGTAACTGCTTATGGCATGAGTACTTTTGAAGGGCCAATGCTTTCTCTTAAAAGTGTAAATGCGATCAGTCACTTTACAGATTGGACCATTGCTCACGTGCATATTGGAACTCTTGGATGGAATGGTATGATGGCATTTGGGATGCTTTACTGGTTATTCCCCAGATTATATAAAACAAAATTATATTCAATATCCATGGCCAATTCACATTTCTGGCTTGCAACCCTGGGCATGTTGTTTTTTGCAATTCCACTTTATTTTGCCGGATTTACACAGGCCTTAATGTGGAAACAATTTACTCCTGAAGGATATTTGAAATATACCAACTTCCTTGAAACATATACACAAATTCGCCCAATGCACATGCTAAGGGCCTTTGGAGGAATATTATATCTCAGTGGTGCTATATTAATGGTTGTTAACCTTATTAAAACTGCTAAAGCTGGTACATTTAACCGTTTTGAAGAAGATGAAGCTCCAGCCCTTGATATGAAATCACATGGCAAAGAAAACTGGCACCGTCGTTTGGAAAGCAAACCAGTCACCTTTACTTTTTGGGCGTTAATTGCGATATTAATTGGCGGAGTTGTTGAATTCTTGCCCATGTTTTTAGTAAAATCAAATGTGCCTACCATTGCAAGTGTGCAACCTTATACTCCACTTGAATTAGAAGGAAGGGATGTATACATTCGTGAAGGTTGTTACAATTGCCATTCTCAAATGATCCGCCCTTTCCGTTCAGAAGTAGAGCGTTATGGTGATTATTCAAAATCAGGTGAATTTGTCTACGATCATCCGTTCCAGTGGGGCTCGCGTCGCACCGGTCCTGATCTTGCAAGAGAAGGGGTAAAAACAGGAAAAATTTATAAACCCGATTCATGGCATTACGAGCACCTGGTTAATCCACAAAAAACCAATATCCAGTCAATTATGCCTCCTTATCCGTGGTTGGCACGAAACGATATGGATTACGAAAGCATTCCGAAAAAGATAAGGGCAATGCAGACTCTTGGAGTACCTTATCCTGAGGGTTATGACCAAAAAGCTGTGGATGACCTTAAAGAACAAGCAGCACAAATAGCCAGTGGATTGAGAGCAGCAGGTATAGAGGTAGAAGACCAGAAAGAAATCATCGCCTTGATCGCGTATATGCAACGCCTTGGAACCGATATTTCAAAAGATCCGGGAATGGCATCTAAATAAATCTCAACATGTCGAAGATTATTAAAAGTATATTGGAAAATGTATCATGGCTGGACGAATTCTCCAGTGTTTTAACGGTATTCTTTGCCCTATTTTTTATTGTTATTGTGGTAGGTGTATTAAGATGGAAAAAAGAAAAAGTTGAGGAGTACAAAAACCTTCCATTTTCTAAGAATGATTCCGACATTATTAATTAAATAAATTTTTTGTTATGAGTACACTAAACGAAAATTCAAACAATAAACAGGGTGAAAATTATGAAATTGATACCCTGACCAATGACAGATTGATTGCTGATCATGATTATGATGGAATAAAGGAGCTAGATAATGATTTACCACCCTGGTGGAAATGGTTATTCTACATATGCATTGCTTTTGGCATTATATACCTGGTTCGGCTTTTTGTGATGGATTCAGATGATTTATACCAGGATAGAGAATTTAATAAAGCAATGGCAGAAGCGGCCAGCATGGTTCCTGCCCGGTCTAATGCCGAGTTTGAGATCAAAATACTGACTGACTCGGAATCTATTAAAAGGGGTAAAGAAACCTATGATAAAATATGCCAGGTTTGTCATCTTATGGATGGGGGCGGGTTAGTTGGCCCTAACTTTACAGATAATTACTGGATCCACGGCAATAGCATCAATGATTGGTTTTCAGTTGTTACTAATGGTGTTATAGAAAAAGGGATGATAGCCTACAAGGATCAATTATCACCTACACAACGTTTGGAAGTGTTGAGTTATATTGCAACCCTTCATGGAACCACTCCGGCTAATCCTAAGGCACCTCAGGGAGAGGAGATGGAATGGCTTTACTAGTGAATAATAAAAAAGATAAAATTTTGGCTATGGATTACCTGTAGCCAAAATTTTTTAGCTTGTTCGTTTATATCTATATTATTTAAATGTGTTTACCATGAGTGAAGAGAACAACAACAATACTGCTTACTTTAGGGATAAACTTACCACTGTTAGCAGTGAGGGGAAAAGGGTATGGGTTTATCCTAAAAAACCAAGGGGAAGGTTTTATAATTACAGGTCTATAGTAGCCATTGTTTTACTTTTGTTATTTTACATGGGACCCCTCATTAAAGTTAAAGGTGATCCTTTACTTTTATTGAACGTGATTGAACGAAAGTTTATTCTCTTTGGCATAATATTCTGGCCTCAGGATTTTCACTTGATTGTTTTATCAATCATCTCCCTGGTGGTTTTTATCATTTTATTTACAGTAGTATTTGGCAGGATATTTTGTGGCTGGGTTTGTCCTCAGACTATATTTATGGAATTTGTATTCAGGCAAATTGAATATCTGATTGAAGGTGATTTTAATAAACAAAAGAAGCTTGCCCGGCAGAAATGGAATTTCGAAAAAGTCTGGAAAAAAACTATAAAACATATTATTTTTTATCTAATCGCATTTGTAACTGCCAATACTTTTTTATCCTATGTCATTAGCTCTGAAAGTGTAAGACATATATTAAGCGCCGGACCAACTATTCATCCTGTTTCATTTATTGCATTGATCTTATTTTCCGGAGCTTTCTATTTTGTTTTTGCTTTCTTTCGTGAGCAGGTATGCACCATTGCCTGTCCTTATGGTCGATTACAGGGGGTTTTACTGGATGAGAAATCAATCGTGGTGGCCTATGATCATAAAAGAGGAGAGCCAAGAAGTAGGTATAATCCATTGGAAGACCGTGAAGCTGCTGGTAAAGGAGATTGCATCGACTGTAAAAGCTGTGTATTGGTTTGTCCAACGAACATTGATATAAAAAACGGGACCCAGCTTGAATGCATTAATTGTACTGCCTGTATGGATGCCTGTGATGCGGTCATGGTTAAGCATAATAAACCCAAAGGGCTCATCCGCTATGATTCGGAAAAAGGCATTACAGAAGGGGTAAAGACTATATTTAGTACCAGGGCAATAGCCTATTCAGTATTCTTAACAGCCTTGCTGGTACTTGTAGGAACTTTGTTTACTCTTAGGTCAGATTTCGAAACGACGATATTAAGACAAAGAGGAACTTTGTTCCAGGAATATGGTGAAGACAGTTATAGTAATATTTACCAGATAGAAGTAGTAAACAAAACCAGGATGACTCAGGAAGTGCGGATTAAACTTCTAGAACCTCAAGGTACAATTATTATGATGGGAGAAGAACTTAATGTTGGAAAAGGAGAAGTAGGATCGGCAAATTTCCTGACCGTAATTAAAAAATCTGATCTTCAGTCATCAAATACAAAGCTTAAATTCGGGGTTTATTCAGGTGATAAATTGATTGAAGAATACGAGGTTAGTTTTATTGGTCCAAATGACCTGGATAAAAAATAAAGATTGGAAATATTTAGGATAATGATGGGAAAGATGAAATGGAATT
>JAIOZL010000020.1 GCA_021740645.1 Bacteroidales bacterium | reverse complement strand
CAGTTGTAGATGTCATTCCCAGTCCCTGGATAGTTAGTGATTTGGTAATGTCAATTTGTCCCGGTTCCGTAAAATCTGCAACCTGAACCTCGATTGTATGACCATCTATTGTTAATGGATCATCTATGGCATCTTGAATTGACAGAAATGTTTTAGACAGATCAAGGTTCTCTACCGGACCAGGTCCAATATATACAGATACAGTTTCTGTTTCTACTTTACCATTATGAATGGTAGTAACACTGATATACAAATCATTATCCAATACATCGGTCAACCAGGCATCTAATACTGTACCTGTTAATGGGTTTGTGTGTGTTCTGTAATTGAATCCTGCTTCAACCAGGGTTGAATCTGACAGCCAGTTGGGATACCTTACTTTAGTTCCAGCAACTTCATCCTCTCTTACAAGATATTGCGACCAGTATTTGTTTTTGATCAGGTCATTGCCTTCAAATGTTTTCAGGTAAATCTTATTTGCACCATCCAGGTAATAATATTCAGTGATGATATCATCACCAATAGCAAGTGCTGCATCCTGAATATCTTGAACAGTGCCTGTTGCTAATGCGGTCTGCAAATCAACATAAAGATTATATACATCTGTCAGGTAGTTGGGGTCTAAGGGATCCAAACCGGGTACAGGTTGCAATTCAAAATCATTGATTTCCACATCAAAGTCAACTTTGATGTTTTGTGCAGCCTCCACATATACTACATTTAGGTTATTTACCTCACCATGGAAACCGCTACAATCACCTGGATCAAGGGTGCTTGTTACCAGGTAATCGGTAAAAACCACCGGGCCATTGACGTAAGCAAAAATATCTTCATATTCATCACTGCCCCACCAGTTGCAGGTTGCATTTTGTGTTTCAATTGTATTAGAATAAAAACCGTAGGATGTATTTCCTGATAAATCGTTTTCATTTGCGGTACAATTTATACTAGCACCACCAAAATCATAGGTAACCACTCCCCAGTCCCAGTTGTTAATTGTACAATTTGTAATACTGGCTGTAATAGCATCATATCCATAAGGACTAACACCCCAACTATCAGACGCTCCTGTTCCAATTATAGAATTTCCATCTAATGAAAAGGTTACACTAGTAGCATCTGGTGCAAAGTTCTTATTGGTAAATTCATCAATTACAGAAGGTAAAAGGAGTTCCTTTAATCCACCCTGACTTTTAGCAGCACCTGTTGAGAAAATATAAAGGCCATCGCCTATGGGATTAGTAATGTCACTATTATTATATTCACCATTAGCATCCTGAACATACACACTAGTTTGACAATTATCAATGTCCACATTGTTTGCAATTATATTGCCATTGGTATTTAATAGTAACATTCCGGAGGCCGTCCAAGTGCCTCCTGTATAATTGATAAAACTAATGCTACAATCATTGATAGTCCCTGAAGCTCCATAGCCTACGATAATCCCATTTTGTGCAGTAACACTGGTAGGCCCTTCGCCGATGGTTGTTACATCGTCCAAATCCACTATCATTCCATCTCCGTAGAGAGCAATAGCTGTTTTCTGAAAATCATCAACTAATATGTCAGAAAGCGAAATGTTGTATGGACCACCTGTGTCATTATATGAATAAATACCCACACCGTGCTGTGCCCCTGAAAATGTACTATTCATAATATTATAAACATCAACATTCTGAACTGAACCACCTGAATTCCAGAAACCTATACCTATAAAGCGATAATTTGCATCACCTTGATTTGCACCATCCAGGGTTATATCTTGCAAAGTAAATACCTCAACACCATCAATACCGATGACAGGAAAGTTATTATTTGCTCCTGTTGCAAAAGACCAAGCCAATGTTACTGGCGATTGGATTGTAGTCGTTAATTTGTCTTCTCCTAATATTGACATGCCTTCTTTTGTCACCACAACCTGCTCAACATATGTACCTGCTTCAACATTTATTACACTTCCCGCATCAGCTGCATCATGAGCAGCCTGAATAGTTAAACCAGGGGTTACCCACCATTCGCCTGAAGATATTTCATAAACAGCAGAGTTTTCTGGATTTGTTAATCCAAGGGCCCTTGTGTAAGCATCTCCTTTGGTTACATCATAAAATCCATACCCAGAACCAACACTTTTTACAATATAATCAAACCCGTTGGCTGTAATATTTGTAATCGTTAACCCAAATTCTTCCTGGGTATAGAAAGGAACCGCTTCACAGAAACTGCTGCCTCCAGGGTTTGCAAAAAAGTTTAAATTGTCGGAGCCTTGATTTAAATTTGAGGAACTTGAACAATAAACTGCTACTCCACCCCATGCATTGTTGCATGTGGTAATGTTATCTACATTCAAATTGGAGCAACCGGTAAAGGAAAGACCATTACCGTAAGTTGCATCATATGATTCGATGTTATCAAAAGTACTGTTGGTAACACCATGTGCATCCAATCCGGTACGATATGTACTGTTGATAATCAAATCTTCAACAGTTATACCTGTAGTTAAAGCAATTGGACTGGCAGCTACCCGAACAACATAACCAGCATTGGTTGCATTTGAGTTCACGGTAAAGCCTTTGAAAATCGTATTGCTTTGGCCTACAAGTACTCCCCATGAAGCGCCAACACTGGCATCTAATTCAATGATAGTTGTTGCTTTGTCAAAACCAGTAACCGTTAAGGGCTTGTTAATATCTAACGTGGTTGTTTGATGATACGTACCCGGCGCAACACGAATATCATCTCCATTGGCGGCAGCGTTAATTGCAGGCTGAATTTCACAATACATCAATTCCTGCGTGAAATTCATCACACCACCATTAAATTCCATCCAGATATCTATGTCAGATGATGCACAATTTGGTCCACCTGAAATAACTGAACCCTGGTAATGATAATTTCCATTTGGGTAGTCCCCATCAATTTTTAGTGGATTTAAAACTCCTCCACCATATTGGTATTCATAGCCGTCAATAATTTGATAATCTCCACCTAAAGTTTTATACAGATAAAAAATTGGATCAGTACCATGAACAATACCGTATGCGGGACTACCAGGTGTATTTACATCTACTCCTTTTCCTGTCCAGAAAGAAAGCCATTCGGTTTGGTTAGGTAAATCAGCAAAAACAACATAAAATGGATTAAGGGTCTCAGCATTAATAGCTGGTGTTGAGCTAAAGGTATTAACATCCAAATAGAAGTATTGCCAATCGGGGTGTATGCACATATCAAATCCGCTACTGTAATCGCCCGAAACAGCTGTCCAGGGACCTGTAGAACTGAACCCATATTGTAAGGTAACGCTTCCAAATACAGGTGATGGATTAATCTCAAGAATAAAATTATAATAATTCAAAGCACCTGGTGCCAGCGCACAACCATTGTCATCTGTCAAAGAAGTTACCTGAACTTCATAGGTACCCGGGGTAATGCTTCCTGCAGTTCCCGGCAGGTAACCAACAAAGTTTACAATGGCATCATATGCGATATCTGAAACAGAAATTGTTGAACCGCTATTTATGGTGAATGAAAGATCGTATGGAGGTGTTCCTATAGCAGTATTTCCGCCTTGTTCATCAACAATGGATAAGTTAATTGCTGTTTCTGTTTCACAATATTCTTTGGTTTCAAAAGGAACCAAGGGATCACCATCAATGGTAAAGAATACATCTGGTTGGGGATTAATAATAATTTTAAACTGGTAATATCCCAAAGCACCAGGTGTTAAAGGACAACCATTGGCATCAACAAATGAAGTTATGGCAATTTCGTATGTACCTGCAGCAATTTGTCCGGTGTAAGGACCTACTGGCAAATACTGGATCATATCAAATACATCATTGTATTGAACACCTGTATAGCTTCCACCGCCACTTCCGTTTACAGTGAAACTTACATCAAATGGAGGAGTACCCACCGAACCAGTAATATTAACGATCGACATATCGATCTGATCCTCATCGTAACAGAATTCAAATTCACCATCTGTTGCAACAGTATTGCCATTCAAGGTGAAGTTTACGTTAGGTTGAGGATTGATTGTAATATTCTTAATTGTTGGAGTTGCTGGAGAGCAACCATCAGCATTTTCATAGGTAACGGTTACCTGTCCTGAACCAAATCCGGGTTGCCATTGGACATCAACATAATCATTTCCATCTCCACCTCCAGTGATTGTTCCATTGGTCACTTCCCAATCATAATTATTTTGACCACTTTCGGTTGTATAAGTTTCGGTCGACCAGTCACAAACAGGATCATTACCAGTAATTGTTGGGATTGGTAAGGGTTTAATATCAATATTTACAGTCCTGGTATTGGATGGACAACCATGTCCATCAGTGTAATCTACACTAACTATTCCAGCTCCACTGGCCGTTGTCCAATCAACAGTAATTTGTCTGGTTCCTGAGCCACTGGCAATTGTTCCATTTGTAACGACCCAGTTATAATTTGTCATTCCAGATTGGGTAGTATAAACCCATGAGGAATTTAAACAAGGCACATTTCCTCCTGTGTTATATACTATATCAGGAGTAACTTTACCATAAACACTCCATGAAACCGTATTGACTGATGACATACAACCTTGTCCAAAAACATCTGATCGGAAGGCCTGGATAATAACTGTTGATAAACCTGTTGTTGAGATATTCTGGCCAGAAGTATATGAATTCCATGTAAGACCACCATCTGTGCTGTACTCGTATGTATCAGCGCAGCCTGTAACACCACCTGAACCTGCAACAATTGTTGCTGACACATCTGTTCCATCACAAACTATAGCATCCGTTGGAATTTTTGTCAGTGTTGGCGCGGTGGGCTGTGCCACTACATTTGTTGTAAACACAATGTTCGGGGAGAAGTCAGTCCCGTCAAACACGGTATAAGATGTAGATCCAAAAGATGGTGTTTGTGTATTAAAACTAATGGTACCACCATTTCCTGTTATTTGCTGAACGAGACCTTTAGAATCAACAATGGTTAAATTATATAAATGACCACTTGTTGAATTGTCAATGTAAACAGTAAATGTACCGCCATCGCAAAGATTAACAATTTTTGATCCATCCCAGGCAGGTACAGTATATACAGTTTCCTGGGCGAATAAATTAGCCCCAAAAATCGTGGCCAATAAAAGTAAAAAAGTAAATTTTTTCATGATGATAATTTTTATTCATTAATTTTTATTTGTGTATTTTATTTGGTGCTTCTGAAAATTTGCTTTTTGTTTCTATTTGTTTTGTTAATTCAGATAAGCGTAGGGGTTCATGAATAACTGAATACGTAGATTTTTGAAAAATTGAGATTACGTCGTCGAAAGTTTTGTTGGCGATAACCACCACTTCAATAGCGGGGTAATAATCGTTGATGTATTTGAGGATAGCAGCGTCTTTCAGGTTTTTCAGGCTGATCACTGCTTTATGCACGGTGTGTACACTTAAATAATGAATGGATTCTTCGGTAGAATGACTAATAAGGATACGGTTTCCACCTCCTTCAATAAACTCATTGATCTCACGATCAAATGAATTATCCCTGATCTGAATTAATACATTCATGAATGGTTGGTTACAATCAACAACAAATCTCTAACTAGTTAAAAGAGGCATGCTATTCAAAGCATGTGCCATGCCCTAAAACTCTGGCAAACAACACCCTGCAAAGCAGGCATTTTCATAAAAACGGGCGTTTTTACATAACACTTTAAGAAAGGAATGATTTAATTTACTGAAGGAGCGGCACTTATAAGGCAATATTCATAATAGCCCGGAAACGGGCAATTGTAACATAACGGGCATGTAAATATTGTGAAACTTAACTAAATCTCGATGCGGTATTTACTTAACTTCCGGTCGAGGGCCTGACGAGAGATATTTAAAAGGCTGGCTGCCTTTGTTTTATTATTTTTTGCTTTGTTGAGGGCCTTCTGAATACATTCACGTTCCAGGTCAGGAAGGCTCAATGAATTGCCAACCGAGACATCTGCATAATTGAATTCATCAATAAGAATACTAAGATTATCAAAATAATCCATCGACAGTACTTCCTGATCACACAAAATAACGGCCCTTTCAACAATATTCTTAAGTTCTCTAACATTTCCGGGGAAATGATATTTTTGAAGTTTTCTGATCACCCTGCTCTCAATGCGCGAAATCTTTTTCTCCAGCTTCGTTGAATACATGTCCACAAAGTAATGCACAAGATCGTGAATATCATCTTTGCGTTCTCGCAGCGGAGGGATTTCAATATTAAACAAATTCAGACGATGATACAGGTCACTTCTGAACTGGTTGTTTTCAACGAGGGCCGGGAGATTTTGGTTTGAGGCTGCAAATATCCTCACATCAACTTTTTTTTCGGTTCTGGAGCCCAGGGGGGATATTGTCTTATCTTCAATAACACGTAGCAATTTTGCTTGTAATCCTGCTTTCATTTCAGATATTTCATCCAGAAACAGGGTACCTTTGTCAGAAGCTTCAAAGATTCCCTGCCTATCTGTTTTCGCATCTGTAAAAGAGCCTTTCATATGTCCGAAAAATTCGCTTTCAAAAAGTTCGTCGGGTATGGTAGAACAGTTTACAGCTACAAATGGGTTCATATTTCGATCACTCAATGTATGGATCAAACGAGCTATTAACTCTTTTCCTGTACCACTCTCCCCGGTTATTAAAACGGTAGCATCTTTGGCTTTGGCTACTTTTTTAATCAGATCAAAAACTTTGAGCATAGTCTCGCTCGAGCCAATAATACCATTATTGGAAGCCTCGAGCCATTGACCGAAATCATCATTGAGTTTAAATGCATTTCTAACGCGCTGATATTTTGAAATACGATCAATAGTAGTTTTGATTTCCTTAAAATTGAAAGGTTTATTAAGAAAGTCGGCAGCCCCGGAGCGCATAGCTTTGATAACGGTAGGCATATCTCCAAAACCGGTCATGATTATGATCTCGAGGTAAGGATATTTTTTCTTTACGGTCGAAAGTAAAGAAATTCCATCGGTCTCTGGTAAACGAACATCGAATAATCCGATATCAATTTTTGTTTTTTCAAGAATACATAAAGCCTCAGAAGGTAAACCAGCAGTTTCAACAGAATACCCTTCGGTATTCAAAAACTCACTTAACTCTTCTCTAAATCCGGCTTCATCATCCAGGACTAAAACATTCTGATTATTCATTATTTAATTGGTTACATCGCAAATTTATACTTTTTCCGGAAATCTGGGTAATAAAATCTGAAATCTTGTAAATTCATTAACCTGACTTTCTACAGAAATTTCTCCATTCATTTCCTTGATAATTCCATATACAATTGACAATCCAAGTCCGGTTCCAACCATAGCAGGCTTCGTGGTAAAAAATGGGTCGAATACTTTTTCAAGGGTACCTGAATCCATTCCTGTTCCAT
Source organism: Bacteroidales bacterium (assembly GCA_021740645.1). Taxonomy (GTDB): domain Bacteria; phylum Bacteroidota; class Bacteroidia; order Bacteroidales; family JAADJA01; genus JAADJA01. The sequence goes on along the minus strand of JAIOZL010000020.1, from coordinate 74,602 downwards.
TATCTTCTACCCCCAGGTAAATCCTGTTTTTATTCAATTCCGTGGTAATTTTAATTTTCTTTTTTAAACCATCAAAACCGTTCTCCATTTCATGTGCCTCCAACGCATGCTTGGCATTGGATAACAGGTTTAACAAGACTTGTTCAAGCTTTAGCTTACTCCCAACAGTGAATCCAATATTATCATCCAGGTTAAGTTCAATATAAATATTGTTATTCTTGTACTGCGTATTGATAAGCTTCAGGATATTAAAAATCACCTCATTGATGTTAACTTTTTGCATCATGACTGAGCCCTGGTCTCTCGAGAAAATTCGGATATGGTCAATAATATCCCGAATCCTGTTAATGTTTGCAAATATGGAATTGAGTTTCCTGTCCACATACTTTGAGTCAAAATTGCCTGAATTTAAACGTGCCTGAAGATTCTCAAAAGTTAAGGACATGATCCCTAAAGGCTGATTTATTTCATGGGCAATTCCTGCTGCGAGTTCACCAAGGGATTCAAGTTTTGACTTCTGGACTATAACAGCTTGTTGTTTCTTTTCCTTTAAAACTGCCTTTTGAATTTTACTTTTCAGATCTTTATTAATGATCCTGATTTCTTTATTGGCTTTTTGAAGCTTTGTTTGGATAATTTTGATCTCGGTAATATCCTCTATGTATCCATCATAATAATTTAACCGGCCATATTCATCTTCTATCCCCTTTACATTTAAACTGGCCCATATGTTGGAATTATCCTGGCGTTTAATTTCAAGTTCGTAATTATTGATTTCCCCATTTTTATTCATCTCCTTTATGACCTTCTTAATGATTTCCCGATTGCTTACGTAATCCAGTAAGTTGCTGCCCATTATAATTTCCTTGCTTGCTTCACCCAACATTTCGGCTATGTAAGAATTGGCATAAATAAATAATCCTTTGGGGTTTATTCTGAAAAGACCTACAGAAACATTTTCCTGCAAGGCTTTGATCTTTTCATCTTTTTGTTTTAATTCAAATTTTGCCAGGTATAATCGTGTTACATCATGAATAATTGCCAGAATGTAATTTTTCTCATATATTTCAATAAGATTGGCATTTACAATTTTATATTTAATCCGGTTCGACCTTGTTTTAAATTTAACTTCCCCTGAAAATTTTCTATTTTTAAGAATTAAATTTTGGAATACAAATTCATTCTGGTGGGCATCATAAACCGTAAAATCTTTATATTTCAATTTTAAAAACTCTTCTTTAGGGTATTCCAAATCCCTATATACTTGAGGATTACAATCAATTATCCGAAGTGACTCTGCCTCAAATAATGCAATACCGTCCTGGGCATTATCAAAAATTGTCCGGTATAAATTTTCAGAATAATTCAGGCTGTTTTTTGTCCTTTTATGATAAGCAATTTCCTGTAAAAGGTTTTTGTTTACTTCTGCCAGCTCTTTTGTTCTTTGTTCAACTTTTGATTCAAGTAGTTGTTTTGCCTGCTCAATTTCATCCCGTGCTTTCATATAAGCCACAATTATAGCGATTTTAGCTGCTATCGATCTGAGAGCTATCCTGTCGTTTTCAGGCACTTGATCATAGTTTTTTGAAAAAAGGTTAATCGATCCAATTACTTCATCTCCATTAATCAGTGGAAGTACCGTTATTGCTCCTATTCCTTCACTATTATCTTCGTATTTAATAAATTGCATTAATTCAGCAAAATTTCCGAAATAGGATTCTTTTTTCCGGATAAAACTCACCTGAGCGGCTTCTTCTGTAAATATTGATGTGTTCTCAATAAATTGCTTGGATAAACCAGAATGACAAATCAGGCTTAGCACAGTCTTTTCCCTGTTAAAAAGATAAATTCCTCCCCCATCAAGCCAATCAATATCTTTTAATTTATTCAGGATATATTGCATCGAGTTTTTCAGATTGCCTTTCGACCAGGAGTGAAAGTCAATATCATGCTGGATTTGAATAAACTTCTCTGCCTGCCGTTGCGGGCTTATATCAATGATTATCCCAAACAGTCCTTTGTTATTTTTCTTTTCGTCAAGGGTAAAAACATTGCGGTACAATACCACATCGATATTTTTACCATTTTGAAAAGAAGCATTAAATTCTTCGTAACTCTGGGAATTTTCCTTTAAAATTATTTTATCCTGTTTTACAATTTTCCGGGCAACTGCAGGCAAAAGGAAATCATTTGCAGTTTTACCAATAATTTCATTATTAGTTAAACCAACCAGGTTTTCGAATGCCCTGTTGCAACCCACATAACACCCATCCTGATTTTTAAAATATATGGGATTAGGAATTGTTTTGAGCAAAGATGAAATAAACTGGCCGTTCATATTTAATTCTGGATTACTGCTATTCTTGCTGACCTTTAAACGGATATTATCACAAATCTCAGAAACTAATTGCCGTGTTCTGATAGTGAGCAAACTATGTATATCACTTTCAGTTCCCAGAGCATAAGAACCCGGATATTTTATATTTCGATTATTTTCCTTGGATGTGCTTATGTTAATACTTTTAGCAAGCAGTGTGCTTGTATTCAACATTTTCTGGATTTTGAAGATCAAATTCTCCGTAGATGCAGTTAAGGAAATAAAGTCGATCATTGGAAATTCCTTATCCAATGTATTGATAAGATCAGCGTCGAACCGATGTGCAAGAAGTAAAACCGGAGTTAATTTATCTACTTTACTTTTAAATAAAGATTTTATGAAGGGATGTGAAGCATTAGAGTTTGCTCCAAGGTAAATAGCAAGTAAATCAGAGGAAATAACCTTTTGAACCGACCTGGTTACAATAAAACTCAGATGGAATTTATAACTAATATCTGATCCATTTTTATAAAAAAGGTCTTTTATAAAATTCTGTTGCTTTACTGAATTAGTAACAATGCTAACAAAAGGTACCTCTCTCCTCATTAAAGGACAATTTGGTTAGGCGTAAAAATAAGTTAAATAATTAAAATAAAAAAGATTATGCTTCAAATCACTTAAGTATGTGCATAATTTCATATCAATTACCAATTTTTATACTTTTGCCTGGCCTGTAAAATGTCACGGGTAAACTTTTTGATTATGGGTAAGAAAAAGATAGCCAGGGAAATTGGAAAATCAAGTGGAAGCATATATAATTTCAAACATTATCTGCTAAATCCGTTCACCTTAATTTTTTTATATGTTTTTGTACTTTATGGCAATACCCTGAATAACAAATATTCAATGGATGACCATTTGGTAGCTATTGACAACCCCCTGATTCTGGAAGGAATCGGAGCTATTCCAAAAATATTTATAAGCCGCTATAGTGAAACCGAAGGGGAATTTACTTATGGTTATCGTCCTGTGGTAAAAGCAACATTTGCTTTGGAACAAAGTTTATGGGGGACCAATCCATTTATGAGTCATTTGGTTAACATATTACTTTATGCGTTATGTTGTATTTTACTTTTCCTTGTTCTTAAAAGAATTTTTACACCATACCACCCCTATTTACCTCTTCTGATTATTCTTGTTTTTGCAGCTCATCCTGTACATACCGAAATAGTTGCCAGCTTAAAGAACAGGGACGAATTATTATGCCTGGCAGGATCACTTGCCACACTGTTGTTTTTTATCAAACATATTGACACAAAAAAATGGGTCTACATTGGTCTGGGAATATTTTCCTTCCTTTTTGCCGGACTTTCCAAACAAACAAATATCCCCTACCTGCTACTGATTCCGCTCACACTGTACTTTTTCACTACTATAAAACCTGGCAAATTAGTATTTCTTACCAGTTTATTACTATTGGTGTTGATTGTGGTCAGATTTGGCCCTCAACTCTATCTACCCCCAAGCTTCCGACCAAGGAGATTTTTCGAAAATAATATCCGATACGAAGATATCTGGACCCGGACAACTACAGGGTTTTATATCTTAGGATTTTATCTAAAGAAACTGGTTTACCCCTTTCCTCTTTTGTTTTACTATGGATATAATATGATTCCCATCGTAAAACTTTCAAATCCATGGGTCATTCTTTCAATTTTGTTTCATGGCGGGATTTTTATTTATAGTGTCGTAAAAATCAAAACAAAGACGATCCTTCCCTTTGCCATTCTATTTTATTTGGTCTCTATTGCCATGTTTATGAATATTGTAAGGCCTGCAATGGGAATCGTGGCTGAACGTTTTTTACTTACACCCTCTATAGCATTTTCCATTATGGTGATCATCTTAATCTTTAAATTGCTAAAGATTAATCCACTATTGCAGGATGCTGCTTCCTCAAAGTTAAATAAACCTGTAATAGCTGTTATTATTCTCTTAATCCCATACTCCGCGCTGACGATAAATAGAAATACCGTATGGAAAGACCACATGAGTCTTTATGAAAATGACATCAAATATCTCGACAATTCGGTGAAAGCCAACGTTCTTTATGCTCAAAAAATTAAAGAGAACCTGGAAAAGGGTCTTTATTCTAATACGGAAAAACCGGAAAAAATAAACCTAGCTGTAAAACACTACAAAAGAGCCCTGGAATTATATCCCGATTACCATGTAGTCTGGAATAACCTGGCCACAGTTTATATTAATTTCATGGGGAAGAAAAAGGAAGCCATCTTTTGCCTCGAAAAAGCCATTGAATTAAGACCCAAAAAAGTAAAATATTACTACAACCTGGCCAGGCTTTATACCAATTCAAAAGAGTATCAGAAATCGAGCAGATGCTTGTTAAAAGCATACCAAACGGATACCACGAACACCGAAACCATTTATAGGTTAGCCAGGGAATATGCAGAAATGGCTCAATATGACTCCGCTCTCTATTTTAATGATAAAATTAAAACTTTAGATGAGAAGAGTGACCTTGCCGATATTAATGCGGGGAACTTTGCCATGATGCAACACGACACCCTAATTGCTGTTAAGCATTGGGAAGCTGCAATTAATTTAAATCCTGATAATATTAAATTGTGCGACAGGTTAAGCAACTATTATCAGATGAAAAATGACTTAACTAAGTCACAATACTTTAAAAATCTTGCAGCAAAGGCTCGTTCAAATAAGTTACCTAATAACTAATAATACGCTCTGGAATGGAATTAGTGAGAGGATTTGATATTCTTACCCAAAAGGATGCTACCATTGGGCCGAAAACTTGTTTTGCCCATAAAAAAAGAGGAAAGTGGATAGAATATACCTGGGAGGATTACAAATTCCACGTAGAAAATATATGTTTAGGCCTGCATGATAGTGGAATAATAAAAGGGGATTGCATCGCCAGTATAACCAACGACCGCCCGGAATGGAACTTTGTTGATTTTGGGATTCAAATGGCTGGTGCTATTCATGTGCCTATACCACTTACAGCATCGGATGCTGAGATTGAGCACATTTTTAAAGAAACACAACCAAAAATCATATTTGTCTCCAGCAAGTACGTGCTAACCAAAGTTTCAAAAATAATCATGGAAACGGGTTCCAAAGCGAATGTATTTACGTTTGCTGAGATTAAAGGAGCAAATCATTTTTCAGATGTTATTGATTTAGGCAAACAAAACACAGACAACACCCTCTTAAAAAAAATTACTGAAAGCATAAAACCTGAAGATACTGCTGTTATCTTATACACTTCAGGTACCTCAAACAAGCCTAAAGGAGTCATGTTAAGTCATGCTAACCTGGCTTCGATGCCTGCCATCTTTTCAAAAGTGCTACCCATTCAACCGGATTATAAAGCACTTTCCATTATACCTCTGAGCCATATAGCAGGACGAAAAAATAATTATGTATATCAATTCCTTGGTCTGCCGGTTTATTATGGTGAGCCTGGCCAGGATATTACTGAAATATTCAGGGAAACCAAACCAAATGTAACTGCTTTAGTCCCTTTGTACCTCGAAAAAATTTACACCCAAATCAATTTATCCAGGCCATCCGGAAGCTGGCTTAAAGCCAGGCTATTTGACAGCGCTTTTTCGCTAACCCAAAATTTTGACCCCAATACCACGATGTCGTTATGGGACCGGTTATTATTCAGCCTTGCTGATAAATATTTCTACAGGAAGTGGCGCAATCAAATTGGCGGGGGCCTTAAAATTATAATTTGTGGAGGTGCAGCAATATCCCTTCATCTTTTAAAATTCTTCTGGGCTATAAAAGTTCCAGTTTTTGAAATTTATGGGATGACCGAGTCATGCGCTTTAATATCTGTGAACACTCCACATCATGTAAAATTCGGTACCACGGGTAAAGCTTATAAAGATATGGAGGTAATACTGGCCGAAGATAAAGAGATTCTCTGTAAGGGTCCGAACATTATGCAGGGATACTTTAACGACAAAGAATTGACAGCTGAGACAATTGATACAAACGGTTTCTTTCACACCGGCGATATTGGCATCATTGATGAAGAGGGTTATATTAAAATAACCGGGAGAAAGAAAGAGGTATTTAAAACCGCGTCGGGAGAATATGTCATTCCCGGGATCATTGAAAATAAATTAAAAAAATCAGTATATATTAAGCATGCGGTTATTTCAGGAGAAAATGACACTCAACTTATTGGTATAATTGCCCCTGACTATGACCAACTTGAGCCATGGGCAAATACAAATAACATCCAATTTTCTTCACGGCATGAACTTAATAAATCAAAACCGGTTATTGATCTGTTTAATAAAGAAGTTGAAAAATATAATGATGCTATTATTGCTACTGAAAACATTAATAAAATAGTTTTGGTAAGTGATACATGGACGGCCGAAGGTGGGGAATTATCCTCTTTTATGAAAGTAAAGCGGAAATTTATTCTGGATAAATACCAGGAGATGCTAAAATAAATATTAAAGGATTTAACCAATGATACTAATGGTTTCAGTAAGCTAGAATGATAATTTGAAATTAAAACATAAATTTAAAAGTCTATTTTTGCTAATTAAAAACATTAACTATGCGCATAGAAGATTTTATTGAACGTATTGAAGAGGAATTTGAGGACCTGGAAGAAGGAACAGTTAATGCTGATTCAAAATTTAAGGATATACTTGAGTGGAATTCAATCAATGCCTTGATATTGATCACCCTTATCGATTCAGAATACGATGTAACTTTAAACGCCAAAGAATTGCAAAGTGCTGAAAAAGTTTCTGACCTTTTCCAAACCATAAAAAGTAAGGTAGCAGCCTGATGGCCATTTTTTCTACGCAAAATACAAGAATCGCAGGCATGGCGGCCTGTGTTCCTCAAAAAGAAGTCTCCAACCATGATTATAGCTGGATTTCTGAAAAGGAGCGTAACCTTCTTATTAAAACTACAGGTGTAGAAAAAAAGCGAATCGTAACCAGGGGGACAACCTCTTCAGATTTATGCTATGTGGCTGCGGAGAAATTAATTTCAGAGCTAAGGTGGGATAAAAACGAGATTGAACTTCTCATCTTCATTTCCCAGTCGAGAGATTATATGCTTCCTCATACATCGGCAATATTGCAGGATCGACTAGGGTTATCAAAAAAATGCATAGCTTTTGATATTGGTTTGGGTTGTACGGCTTTTGTTTATGGTTTGTCGGTAATCAACAGTATGATGAGTTCAGGGGGGATTAAAAAAGGTTTACTTTTAATGGGTGAAATATCTTCCATTGGCTCGTATCGTGACAAAAGTACATATCCACTCTTTGGTGATGCAGGCTCGGCTACCGCCATTGAATTTTCGGAAAATGAACCCCCAACATGGTACAACCTTCAAACTGATGGTTCGGGATTTGATGCCATTATTGTGCCTGCCGGAGGCGTGAGAAACAAAGGCAATAAACGATCCTTCGAATACAAAAAGTTTGGAAAAGGAATAATGAGGCATGACCTGCATGTGGTGCTCAATGGGATCGAAGTATTTAATTTTTCTTTAAGAGAAGTAGCCCCAAATATTAAAGAGCTTTTAGCCTTTTTAGAAGAAGATGTAGACCATATTGATTATTTTGTATTGCACCAGGCTAATAAGTTAATGAATAACACCATTCGAATGAAAGTAAAGGGTGCAAAAGAAAAATTTCCAATGTCCCTCCCCTCCTATGGAAATACCAGCACAGCCACTATTCCGGTTACTATGGTCACAGAGCTTAATGAAGAGCTTCGTAGCAAAAAACTCAAACTCGTATTTTCCGGATTTGGAGTAGGCCTTTCCTGGGGAAGTGTACTTACGCATACTGAAAATATTGTCTGCCCTGAAATTTATACTTACGAAGATCATATTAAAGGCCTGAATACAAACCAATATAAATATAAGATTTAATATCACAATGAGTGCTTTTAATTTAAGCGGAAAAAATGTTTTAATTACCGGTGCATCGTCGGGCATAGGAAGGCAAGCTGCACTTTCCGCATCTGAATATGGCGCAACAGTATTTATCACAGGCAGGGATGAAACTAGGACAAAAAGCACCTTTGATAAGCTCACAGGTTCGGGACATCAATATTTTTTATCTGATCTTTCATTAGCTGTGGAAATCCCGGCTTTGGTTGAGAAGCTCCCACCCATGGACGGAATAGTGCATTGTGCAGGGATCACCGGTCATATGCCAGCTAAATTTATAAAACCTTCTCATATTGATTCGTATTTTAACCTGAATTATAATGCCCCTGTCCTCCTTGTGGCCAGCCTTTTAAAAAAGAAAAAAATTAACCCTAAAGGTTCAATTGTATTTATTTCTTCTGTAACTACACAACATCCATTTTTCGGGGGAAGTTTATATGTGAGCACCAAAGCTGCTCTTGAGGGGTATTCAAAAGTATTATCTGTAGAAGTTGCCGATAAAGGAATCCGCTCCAATTGTTTATCACCCGGCTATGTAAAAACCGCCATGATGGAGGCCACTGGTGCCACTGTATCCCAGGACGTGATGGATAAAGTAGAAAAAGCCCAAATGTTGGGTGCCGGACAACCTGAGGATGTGGCATACGCTATAATTTATTTTTTATCAGATGCTTCCCGTTGGGTTACTGGCACAAATCTTTTACTTGGAGGCAACATCGGCCCGGCAAAACAATAATTGCTTATGGAAATAAAAAACATCGAATATTCTGTTGTTATACCGGTTTATAATAGTGAAAACACTTTACAGGAATTATTTAAGCAACTTTATGATTATTTTATTTCCTTCCATCAGTCTTTTGAAGTAATTTTTGTTGACGATGGCAGTAAGGATAAAAGCTGGAATACACTGAATGAAATCCATAATGCCTACCCTGAATATACAAGCATTATTAGATTGAATAAAAATTATGGCCAGCATAATGCTACTTTTTGCGGCATGGATGTGGCCAAGGGACAGTATATTATAACCATTGATGATGACCTGCAAACACCCCCAAAGGAGATTACAAAGTTAATCGACACTTTAAAATCTGATAAAGAACCCGACCTGGTATATGGTTATTATAAGGACAAAAAACACTCAAGGGTAAGGAATTTTGGGAGCAGGTTGCTTAAATTGTATACAAAACATTTATTTAAGGCTCCGGGTAAAGGATCCTCTTTCAGGCTTTTTACAAGGGAAATAAACGAACAGATTAAAAGTCATAAAAGCACCATGATCTTCATTGATGAACTGTTGCTCTGGTATGCCGGCAATATAATGTTTACAGAAGTTATCCATCAAAAATCTGACAAATCCAAATCAGGTTATAATCTGCCGAAACTGATCCGTTTGTTCATTAATGTTATTTTGTATTCCACAGCCACACCCTTAAAAATTATGATTTATGGCGGGTTCTTTTTTGCTATCCTCAACTTTATCATAGGTATCGTTTTTATGTATCGAAAAATGGTGTATAATGTACCTTTGGGATATACATCCATTATTGTTACAATTCTGTTCTCGACCGGGATATTATTGTTTTTCCTCGGAATTATAGGAAAATACCTTGGAAGGATATTCAGCATTCAAAATAAAAAGCCACCCTACTTAATTAAACGCAAACATAACCGTAAGGCAGCCAAAACGAACGAATAGTTTAGGTCCTCTTTCTCTTTTTAAATAAACAAATCCATATTCTGGCCGGATTAGGATTGTCAGAATCGAAATTGCCAGTTTCTATTTGAATGACCTCAAACCATGGTTCTACTTCCTTTACAATCTGCATTGCTGAAAGCCTCAGCGGACCTTTCTCAGGGTTTCCCCCATCTTTATTGGCTATGAGCGATAACCAATAACCCTCTTCATTCAATTGGGAAAAAGTATTCTTTATAAACCTCATTCGCTGTCGATTTTTCCTGAAGCTATGAAATCCACCCCTATCAAATACAAAGTCGAAAGGCTGTTCCGGGATTTCCTCCTTCAAAAAATCCAAAACAAAAAAACGACAATTAGCCCCGGCATCTTTATTCTTTTGAATGGCATTACTTATAGCTATTTCAGAAATATCAACTCCTACCACATCAAAGCCCTGCTGGGAAAAATAAATCGCGGAATTGCCTGTTCCACAAGCCACATCAAGAGTTTTACATGGGGTAATATGATAAGCTTCTACTACTCTAATCAGGTTCTTATCCACCCGGTTTGTTTCCCATGGGGTTTTACCTATCTCGTACTTTCTTACAAATTTATTCATGTAATGGTCTTTATTTAAAAGGAACAAAAATAACCATTCAATGTTAGTCCTACGAAAGGAATCCATAATTTTGAGAATTAAATGAGGTGGTTTGGTCTGCCTTTTAAAATCTCTTTCATTTAAACAGCCTATGAAGTTAATTAAATACGGAGTTACTTTGCGAAGATTACGGCAGGAAGACATTGAAATGGTTAGACAAGCCAGGAACTCCGTAAGGCAGTATATGGAATTCAAGGAATTCATCACCCCCGAAATGCAATTAAAGTGGTTTCAATCGATTGATAACTTTTATAATTTCTACTATATCATTGAATATAATGGAGAAAAAATCGGGATGATCAATGAGAAAAATATGTCGGACAAAATCGGTGAAGTACCGGCTGACTCTCAATCGGGGATATTTCTATTCGATCCTTCAAATTATAATTCTCCCGCCCCGGTTCTGGCTTCATTTATTCTGATCGAAAAAGGCTTTTATCTTTTTAAGGATGACATCTCATACATCCATGTAATGAGAGATAATGAAAAAGCTATAAAGTATAATAAGGCTTTGGGTTATGAGCTCTCTGAAGGACAGGAAAATGTGACCAATCAAAAATACAATCTTACCCCCGAAAACTTTGAAAAGAAAACACAAAAATTAAGAAAAGCTATGATAAAACTTTCCAGGTCTGAAGATGAATTGCTAATGGTGATTGAGAAATCCGATTATCTTACAGATTTAGGGCAAAGGCTTGAAGAAGTGAATGAGCGTTTAGGAATTCATTTTACAGAAAATAAAAATGGGGATAAAGTTTATAAAATTTCTTTGCATAAAGTATAAGCCACTTGCAAACCAGTAGAGATTTTCTGTTTTTATTTTATTCTTCTTACTACTTTTCTGTACCTTTTTTTTAGTTCCTTCAGCGCTATTGGGATAAAATCAAAATCTGATTTACGGTAAACAATGAATTCTTTTAATGTTGAATTCACCTCCTTTAAATAAACAAACAATCCAACCGTGCATAAAATTCCATAACTCACATTGGTGGCGTACACTGCTCCCATGGCATCATATTTTGGTATCCAAATGTAATTCAGGATAATATTAAGAAAAAGTGCCGGAAGGGCGATAAACATAAAAATGTAGGGTTTCCCCTCTCCTGCTAACCTGCTGGCCAAAATACGAGCAATGATCAATAACAGAATAGCAGGCATAATATATCTCAACAGCTCAATGCTGGGGATAAACTCCTTGCCGTATAAGAATTCAATTAAAAAGGGTGCAAGGAAATAAAGGGCGATATAAGATAACAAACCTATAAGAAATGAAATCCGTGCAAACTTGGAAATGTTTTTATTTTTAATTTGTTCATCCTGCTCATTTGCCGAACTGCTGATAATGACCCCTCCTACCGAAAAAGGTATTTGCCAATTGCCGGCAATGGCTGTAGCCAGAGAGTAAAACCCAATTTGCTCAAAGGTGGATAATTTGCCCAGGATAAGAATATCCACCTTTAAATGCAGCATCATTACAAAAGTAGTAGCCGAATAAAGAAGCCCGAACTTTAGCATCTCCCACATGGATTTGGCGTTAAAATGGCCAAGCTTACCAATTTGACTTTTAACTAAAAAGACGATATAAATGGAAATTAGCAAATTGGATGACACTAAAGCTAAAAGTGCCCCCATTACACCCATTTTAAAAATGATAAGGAAAATTACCGTGCTTAACAGATAAATGCCCAGAAAAGACCATCTTAAATAAATGGAGCTGTTATACATTTGCTTTCCCATCAAAAAACCCCCGGCATACCTTCTGATCAATTGTAATGGAATCCGAACCACTGCAATCACAATAAGGGGAATGGTAAACTCAGGGTTGTCAAGGAAAAAGTAAAAGCCAAGGCTGATAAATATTCCCAGAATAATTGTTCCGGCTACTGTTACCAGCAGGGAGTAAACAATTTGGGCATCCTCAAAATTAGCTTTGCCAATATGATAAATGACTGACCTGCGAATACCTAACTCAGCGAAGCGAATAACTAGTCCGGGAACAATTAATATCGCAGCATAAATACCTCTGCCTTCAGGGCCAAGCGATCGGGTAATGATCACACCGATCAGGACATTAATAACTGCAGCCAGGGTATTGCTGCCTGATATTTTTATAATGTCCTTAAAAAATCCTTTCATTCCCATTTCCCTCCAAGCCAGATTTAAATTTTACTAATCTTTAAATAACTTTTCATACAGATAATAGGGTCCGGGAATTACTTTTTCGAACCCTTTCCTGACAAAAGATGGCATTATGTTTTTAAACTTTTGATAATTGATCATCAAACGCACAAAAATAGTTTTCTTTAATATACTGATTGCATCTTTACCCTCTAATTGTCTGTAGGCCCTTTTATATCCCGCATTTTCTCCAATTTTCCCCACTATATAGTCTGCCGTTTTTATCTGCTTTTCATCCATTTCATTTTTCCAGCGGTTAATAGAATCGGAATTAATTGGTTTGAGTAAACCTGAAAACAAAGTATCAAAAGCCTTTGGAGGATATATTTGCTTCACTTTATCTTTTTGCAAATGATAATCAAGCACCGCTGAGGTATAAGGAACATCTAAAAATAAAAACAGACTTTTTAACACCTCATGTGGATTTTCGACAAGGTTTTCATATCGAAATGTAAATACATTGCCAGGATTTTGTTTCCTGATCTTTTGGATTTTCTTTTCTGTCCTTTTCCAGTAATAAATGATAAAAGGCAGTTGTCCACGAAGAAATCCTGCCCGCTTCATCGACAGGTAATGATCCCGGTAGTCCCTTGTTATATGTATAATTTTTGCCTGTGGATATAAACTTAAAATCAGCTCAGGATGTAGGGAATATTGAGGATTTTTATCTCCAATAATTTTTATTTCATCCTTCTCAAACACCGATATATAGTTAAGATGGACCACTTTACAAAGTGACTGAAACGGTAAAACGCCATTACATTCAAGCAAATCATTTTTAAGCTTTTCGGCATTTACGCGCCATGCATCAAACCTTCTGAGCCGGAATAAATTTTGGTAGAACTCCAGGATGATTTTTTCATTCCAATTTGCAATCTTTCCAAACTTTTGATACGAGTCCAATATTACAGGACTTTCAATAGGAATCTGAATATTTGGATGGGCATCCAAAATAATTCGCAAAAGTGATGTGCCACTTCTGGGCCTGCCAAGAATAAAGAAAACAGGTAAATTTTCAAGCGTACGAACATCAATTTTCAGTAGCTCCATCTATCCTCCTGCATGTATTTGCTTTTTTACAAACCCTGAAAATTTCACAAACCTTTTATTAATCATTTTTCGAACCTTAATAGGTACAAGTTTAATACTAAATACGACCAGAAAGTACAAACCAAGTTTGATCCTGTAAGGGAGAAAGCCCAGGTAATTGCGGAAACTGCTCTTTTTATCCCTTTCATAACCTGAAAGTTCAGCATACTTTCCAACTATTAAGTCAGCCCGTGCAACATCTTTTTCCGTCATTTTCTTTTGCCATTTCCCCACTGCCGATGTATTGATCGGACGAAATAAATTCGAGTGAAAAACACTTTCCGTTTTCTTTGGGAATTTCTGATCATATTCTTGTTTTAATTGATGAAAATCAAAAACTCCGGCATCAAATGGAATCTCCAGGAATTCACACATACTTTTAAAATACTCCTGTGGTTTTTCCACAAAATCTTCATACTTGCATGAATACACTTGCTTTGGATAATCCTTCTGAAATTTGAGCATTTTTTTCTGTGACTTTCTCCAGATCGTACTAATCAGGTTTATATCAGAACCCAAAAGGCCAACTTTTTGCATCGATAAAATATGATCGCGGTAATCTCTAACTACATGAATAAACTTAGCATCCGGGAACAGTTGAATGAGCAACTCCGGATACCTTGAATAGCGGGGATTTTTATCCCCAATAATTTGAACATCAAATTTATCAAAAGGAGATTCATATTGAAGGTAAATCAACCGTATGATATCCTGAAAGGTCAATGTGCTTTTTTGGTTTTGAAATGCATTCACTAATTTAGCGACATCAATTTTCCAGGCATCAAATTTCCTGATTGAATTTAAAAAATCTACCCACTGCCCAAGGTTTTCAAACTCCCAAGCTCCATTCTCCTTGAAACGCTCATAACATTCAACAATAACAGGAGCTTCAGGAGGAATGGCTACATTTGGATGGGCTTCAAACAGCGTTTGCAACAAAGTAGTACCAGACCGTGGACGGCCAATAATAAAAAAAATAGGAATTTCTTTAATTGATCCAATAACTTTCTCCATTCGTCCTCCTGTTACCTAAGGTTTCAAATTTTACCAAAAATTTTAATGTATAAAGCCGGTAAACCAAGACTTTTATTCCGGATATATTGTTGCACACCAAAAGGCAATATCCAAATTATCCGTCGGCTATAATTCCAAAATTTCGCATACATAAGAACAGGTAGCATCTGCAAAAAAATAAAGAAATTAAAAGTTTTACTTAATCGCTGATAACCTGCCTTTTCCGCGTAAAAACCTGCAACCATATCTGCCATTTTAATTTGCTTCAAGGCTAAATTTTCCTTCCAGGAATTAATTTTATCCCCGGAGATAGGTTGAAACAAACTACTTTGATATTTTGTCAACATCTCTTCAGGTAAAAATCCTTCGCTTACCTGACCATTATTAAATTCAAGCATGTTCTCGTGATAATCTAAATTAAGGAAGTTACACAATTGCTTTAATGCTATTTCAGGGTTTATTACAAGGTCTTCATATCGAAGGGTATAAAATTTTTCTGGATAAAGGTCTTTAAATTTATTTATACCTCTTTGAGATATTTTCCACCGGTAAGCCACCAGGGCTGGATGGGGCATCTCCACATCAATTTTTTTTAAAGAAACCAATTGATCCCTGTAATCCCGTGTAATATGAATATATCTGGCTTCACTGAAAACAGGGAAAAGCCTTTTTAGGTTATAAGAGTATACCGGATTCTTATCCCCGAAAATCACAGTATCTTTTTTTGGGAAGACCGAGTTAAAATTCGAATACACCACTTTAATAATCGATTGATACTGATTCCTACCAGCACATTTTAACAAATCCTCCCTCACTTTTTGCGGATCAATATTCCAAATCCCAAATATTTGCTGCGAGTGCAGGTCCCGGAAAAATTCCACCAAATCCTTTGCTTCCCATATTTCCTTATGTCCGTATTTCTTATAAAGGTTAAGAATAAGAGGAGATTCCTGTGGAATAACCACTTGTGGATGTGCATCCAGCATTGTCCTCAACAGAGTAGTCCCCGAACGGGGCCGGCCAAGAATAAAAAAAAACGGAAGTGATTTTAATCGACTTGTATCCACATCAATTGTCTGTTCCTGCAAAAATACAGATTCATCTATTAAATACACGAATTCTGGCCAATGATAAGCAATTAATTATTTTCTTTGTCATTCAAACAGATATTCATGTCGATACCCTTCAATAAGCCATACTTTACAGGTCTGGAAGCTAAATACTTATCAGAATCGGCCTTATCCGGAAAAATATCCGGCAACGGTGCGTTCACTAAAAAATGTCATGATTATTTCGAAAACACCTATGGGTTGAACAAGGTTTTACTCACAACTTCATGTACTGATGCCCTGGAAATGTGTGCATTGCTGGTCGACATCCAACCCGGTGATGAAGTGATCATTCCTTCATTCACATTTGTTTCAACTGCCAATGCATTTCTTTTGAGAGGAGCCAAAATTGTTTTTGCTGATTCTTCCATTGAAAATCCCAATATTGACCCGGCACAAATTGAGGACCTTATCACACCCAAAACAAAGGCTATTATTGTAGTCCACTACGCCGGCATAGCCTGTAACATGGATTGGATAATGGACATTGCCCTAAAACATAAATTGTATGTAATTGAGGATGCCGCCCATGCCATAGATAGCTGGTATAAGGATAAAAAACTGGGCACCATTGGCCACCTTGCAGCTTTCTCATTTCATGAAACAAAAAATATTATTTCAGGAGAAGGTGGGATGCTAGTGATCAATGATAACAACCTGGTTGATCGCGCGGAGATCATCTGGGAAAAAGGAACTAACAGGGCTGCTTTTCATCGGGGTGAGGTAGATAAATATGGATGGTTAGATCTGGGTTCTTCCTTTTTACCTTCCGAGCTTACTGCGGCTGTTTTATTTGCCCAACTTCAAAACCTGGATAGTATTCAATTTACCAGGACCAAAATTTGGAACTTATATTTTGAATTACTCAAACCTCTTGAAAGCCAGGGAAAAGTTAAACTCCCCGGTCTTCCCTCTTTTGCCAGCAACAACGGGCATATGTTTTATTTGATTTGCAGGAACAACAGGGAAAGAAACAACCTCATAAACTTTTTGCATAAGAATGGCATTCAGGCTGTATTTCATTATTTGCCACTGCATCAAAGTCCCTATTTTCATAAAAAACATGATGGCCGGAAATTACCACATGCGATAAATTATTCAGATTGTATTGTCAGGCTGCCCTTCTTTTTTGAGCTGAAAAATGAGGAAATAAAGAAAGTTGCAGAAAAAATTATTGAATTTTTTGAATAGAGAAATTGAAAAATCACTCAAGTGATTTTTAGGTTCTTCCTATACAATACCTTTTGATGTCATGATCCATCTGAAGCAGCATACTCAAATGCTACAAAGCTAGAGCATGGCTCAACCCAAAATGCAAAACATTAAAATGTTCTCACGGTAATGAAATTATCATCCCTGACCGTATTAATTATTTGCAATTTTTAATACCAGACAAGATTATCGAATTGATCTCACCAAGATATTCACTTATTAAAATACGTTGATTACCCTATCTGATCAACTGTAAAGCCATTATATATTTGCAATATACCAGAGGTTTTCAAGAAATTAAAACATTGTATAAATGAATGTTACGCTAATATTGGATTTCAATGAGTAATGTCATTCGTCTGCGTTCTTCTTGTTTTTTGAAAGTACTATTAATTAAAAAGAGATTTGCTACAACTTAGCCAGAAAATACATTTAACAACATAAAGATTAAATTTTAAAACTAACATTTAATAACTATAAATTATGAGAACAAAAAAATTTACATTCGTTATGATTTTAGCGATTAGTTTCGCTTATATCAATGTTTCTGCTACTGTTTGGAGAGTAAATGCTACGCCAAATTCTGATCCTGATTTTGCAACCATACAGGCTGCCCATAATGATGCAGCGGTCCTTAACGGGGATACGTTATATCTCGAAGGTTCCACTTTTCCTGCTGGTGCGCTTACAATGACAAAACAACTTACTGTGATTGGTAATGGGTATTTTTTAGGGGAAAATCCTGAGACCCAACACAACATTTCCCCAAGTATTATTAGTGGAGTAGTATACTGTAATTCGGGTAGCGAAGGATCAAAATTTACCGGATGTACCTTTAACACAACTGTATACATTAATACGAACAATATTAGCTTTGAGCGGAATCATTTTGCCTATGGAAATAATCAACTTTATGCAAATGGCAACTGTTCCGATATTTTGATTCTGGGCAATTATTTTGACTCTCATCCTACCTGGACTTCCCTATCTTTCACATATACCCATTCGAACATTCTTGTGGCAAATAATTGCTTTATCGGAAGGGTGAGTGTTAGTGCTAACTTCGGTGGGATTTTTGCCAACAATATTTTTTCTAATCCGATAACCATTCATAATTCTACCCTTGTTAATAATATTGCACATAGCACTGCAAGTTTAACCAATTGCATTGTTACCTATAATATTGGAACTTCTACACAATTTGGTAATCAAAACGGCAACCAGGAGAATGTATTAACAACAGATTTATATGTTGGTGCTACAGGTAATAGTACCGACGGACAATGGCAATTAAAAGTAGGATCACCTGCCATAGGGGCTGGTGAAATGGGAACTGATATTGGAATTTTCGGGGGAGAAACCTCCTATGTCCTCAGCGGCTTACCTCCAATTCCTGCTATTTACAGCCTCGATGCACAATCATTGCCCAGCAATTCACTCGATGTAAACCTGAAGGCAAAATCACATAACTAATCGTTTTCCTTTTGAGGTGCAACCTTAAAAGTGAATTAAACGAAAGGAAAAAGTTATGATGAAAAATTGTAATAATCATAGGCCATTGCCCTTATCCCCATTTCTTTGGGTTACGATGTTATTAATGATGCTGGTGATTGAAAATGGGTGGACACAGAATATTACGGACGTTGAGTATTTTTTTGATACCGACCCCGGATACAATGCCGGGACACAGGTTCCGGTTGTGCCACCTGCACCCGATCTTACTAACTTTAACATCAATGTAAGCCTTACCGGGCTTAGCGACGGTTTTCACAGACTGTTCGTAAGGGCAAAAGATGAGAATGAAGTATGGAGCCTTGCAAACGTTCATGCATTTTATAAAAACGAAATAACAGAACCTTTGTATGACCTGACCAAAGTGGAGTACTTCTTCGATACCGACCCTGGTCTTGGGAATGGAACCAATGTTCCTTTTACACCCGGGCCAGATATATCCAATCTTGATTTCAGCATTGATATCAGTGGATTACAGAATGGATTTCACCATCTATTTGTACGCACTAAAAATCAGCAGGGCCAATGGAGTTTATCAAACCAACGGTCGTTTGTTAAAGAGGCATTTATTATTAGCAATCCATTGATTACTTCAGCAGAGTATTATTTTGACAATGACCCCGGCCTCGGGCAAGCTACTCCTATTCCAGTAGTCCCAACCGGGTCGGATGTTACTCTTGATTTTAGTGTTGACCTGACTTCATTACCGGATGGATTCCATCAGTTTTGTGTCAGGACAAAAGATACGCAAGGATTATGGAGCCAGACTACCAGGAGGTCCTTTGTGAAACGGGCCATAGATCCGGGAAATCAGCAATTAACCAAAATAGAATACTTCTTTGATACGGATCCTGGTTTAGGGAATGGAACAGCCATTCCGATCACACCATCTACTGACATAACCGTAACAAACTATATTTTTGACATTACGGCATTACCTGACGGGCTTCATAAATTGTTTGTCAGGGGAAAAGATGAAGGAGGTGTTTGGAGTTTGACCAATTACTGGAATTTTTATAAGAAGCAGCTAACTTCTTACATGCCTAATCTTGTCGCTGCCGAGTATTTTTTTAACAATGATCCCGGTTTTGGACAGGGCATAAGTATTCCTGTCCCCGGAAATTCATACATGGCAGACGTATCATTTGTGGCTGATCTTAGTTCCAAAGATGAAGGTTCGAACAAAATGTTTGTCCGCACGAAAGATGCCCTTGGAAGATGGAGTCAATCTACCATTCACCAATTCTTCAAGATGTCAGTATTACCTGCATTGCCAGACATTGTGTATGCAGAGTATTACATTGACAATGATCCTGGCCTGGGCCTGGGCATAAGCATTCCTGTGCCAAATCCCGGCCCGGATGTCACTGACCTCACATTTCAGGTGGATCAATCACTTTTAATTATGGGGAACCACATGTTGTTCCTGAGAACCAAAGATGCAAATGGTGTTTGGAGCCTTACCCTGGTGGATGAATTTTGCCATTCACCTATAGCTGACTTTTCGGCCAATAATGTTTGGTTAGGAGAACAGACAACTTTTACAGACCTTTCTTACTTCACGGATGAAAATACAGAGTATTACTGGGATGTGGACGGAGACAATATTACCGATTACACCTTAAATACCGGATTTACGCATACCTATGCATCAGCCGGAACCTATAATGCACGGCTTATCCTGATATCTGCGGAAGGATGCCCGGATACCCTTATAAAACCAGTATCTGTATTTACATGCTCTGCCCCAACAGCTCTGTCAGTTAGCGATACCACGGATACTTCAGCCATCTTGTATTGGTCGGCAGCTAATATGGAAACGGCCTGGGAGATAGAGTATGGCCCCTCAGGATTTACCCTGGGAAATGGCACACTGATCAGCAATATTTATAACATCCAGTATTATCTGGATGGCCTTGCCTCAAATACGTCCTATGATTTTTATGTCAGGTCCGCTTGTTATGCAAGCACGGTTAGTTCATGGGCAGGCCCTGGTACCTTTACCACCCTTGAAGGAGCTCCTTGTTCTAACCCAACCGATGGAGGTACTATTGCCTCTGGACAAAGCATTTGCTTTAACACAATTCCGGATCCATTTACCAGTTTGGGCCCTGCCACAAATTACACAGGAATTCTTGAATATAAATGGCAATCTTCCGCGGATAATATTGATTTTATTGATATTCCGGGAAGTGATTCTGAAGGCTTAAGTTACCCCACTGCACTAACTGCCACCACCTGGTTCAGAAGGCTCGCAAGGGTAAGCTGCCAGGCAGATTGGTCGGGTGCTGCTGTGTCGGACACCATCGAGGTTTCGATTGATGGCCGCGACAGATACCGAACAAAAGCTTCAGGCGATTGGGACAATCCAGCCACATGGGAAGTATTTGACGGCACACAATGGGCAGATGCTGTAGATTACCCTTCGGCGGCTAATATTGTTTGTCCCGACCCATCGGCAAGGGTTCAAAATGGTCACACGGTTAATGTTAACACGAATATTGAGTTTGGTAATGTGCATGTAGAAGTGGGAGGAACCCTTGAAGTGCAGGAGGATATTGAGCTTGGGATTATTGCGGATGACACCCTTAGTGTTTATGGAACCCTCATTATGCATTCAACGGCAATGGTGAATGGTGCAGGACACTTTAGAATTTTATCCGGGGCAAGTATTCATGTAGGTTCTGCGGCTGGTATTTCTATAGCTGCCGCTACCGGGAATATCCGGGTTAGTGGTTCACGTTTATATGCATCTGGTGCCCATTATATCTATGAGGGGGTTGCTAACCAGGTAACCGGGAATGCAATCACTCAAAATACACCAGCTAATATTAGCATCAATGCTCCCGGATATGTTGTGACTTTATCGCAGGCAATCAGCATCAGTGGAAATCTTCATATTGTTCATGGTACATTTGATGTAAACAATAATAATATTACCCTGGGTGGCAACTGGACCAATGATGGAATATTTATACCAGGCACCGCAACAGTATATTTTAATTGTACGGTGAATACCTACATCAGTACAAGTAATTTTTACCATGTTGAATTTGCCGGTTCTGATACCATCACGGCTGCCGGGTCATTAACTGTTTATGGTAACCTTACCATCCACAATTATTTTAATGCTGGTTCTTTTACCCATTATGTTTATGGTAGCTGGATAAATAACGGAATATTTATTTATGGAACTTCTACCATCCAGTTTTTGGGTACAGGTACACTGTATATAAGTGTTAGTAATTTTTACAACATTATATTTGCCGGATCAGGCACTTACACCGCCACCGGGTCTTTAACAATTTACGGTAGCATAACGATCAATAATTATTTCGATGCCTCCACATTTACACACTATGTATATGGAAACTGGACCAATAATGGCACTTTCATT
Organism: Bacteroidales bacterium; assembly: GCA_021740645.1. Classification (GTDB taxonomy): domain Bacteria; phylum Bacteroidota; class Bacteroidia; order Bacteroidales; family JAADJA01; genus JAADJA01. The sequence continues at coordinate 52,453 of JAIOZL010000020.1, read as the reverse complement.
AATGGCACATCCACCATTCAGTTTATGGGTACCGGGAATATTTATATTGGTGCTAGTAATTTCTATCATGTAATTTTTGCAGGTACAGGAACTGTGACGGCGCTGGGGAACCTGACTTTTTATGGGAATGTGACCATCAATAACTATTTCGATGCCGGATCACATACATTTATTGTATATGGTAACTGGATTAATAATGGTACCTTCATTTATGGAACCTCCACGGTTAATTTCGTTGGGACAGGGAACATATTAATCGGTGCAAGCGGATTTTATAATGTCTTATTCACTGGAACAGGAACCTATGTTGCCAATGGTTCAATCTCTATTTTTGGGGATATTACCATTACCACCAATTTTTCGGCAGGAGCCTATACCATGAGTGTTTATGGGAACTGGGTAAATAACGGAATTTTCGACTATGGAACCTCTACTGTTGAATTTATTGGTAGCGGAAATATAACCATTACCCAAAACGATTTTTACCATGTGATTTTTGGCGGTACCGGAATTTTTACCGCCACGGGCTCATTGAATTTCTATGGAAATGTAACCATAAACAGTACGTTTAATGCCGGAAGTTACGTCCATTACATTTATGGGAACTGGATTAATAACGGAACCTTTGTGTATGGTACATCTACCATCTATTTTGTGGGAACTGTAAATATAACTGTTGGTGTCACCAATTTCTACCATGTTGTTTTTGCTGGTACAGGTACAATCACTGCAACCGGCTCACTGACTATTTATGGGGATATAACCATCACTACTTATTTTGATGCTGGCTCCTATAACCATTACCTTTATGGCAATTGGATAAATAATGGAACCTTTGTTCATGGTACCTCAACAATTCATTTTATGGGTACCGGAAATATTAACCTTACGGTAAATAACTTCTATAATGTTGTATTTGATGGTACGGGCATGGTTACAGCTACAGGAGCTATCACATTCTATGGCAATGTAACCATAAACAATTATTTTAATGCCGGAACTTTTACCCATTTTGTTTATGGCAACTGGGCCGTGAATGGAACATTTGTTTACGGTACGTCTACCATTCATTTCCTGGGAACCAATAATATTCTTGTTGGAAGTAGTAATTTCTACCATGTAATATTTGCTTGTTCAGGAACGGTTACAGCCACAGGTTCCTTAACCATATGGGCTGATATAACCATCAATAATTATTTCAATGCGGGTTCTTTTAGCCACTACATTTATGGCAACTGGATCAACAATGGGATATTTGTCTATGGAACTTCCACCATTCATTTTGTGGGTTCAGGGAACCTGCTTCTTAGTACGAATGAATTTTATCACGTCGTATTTGGGGGATCAGGCACGATTACGGCCACCACGTCAATTACTTTTTATGGTGATGTAACTATCAATAATTACTTTGACGCCGGAACCTATAATCATTATGTTCACGGAAGCTGGAATGTTACCGGGACTTTTATTTATGGTACATCAACCATTCACTTTGTAGGAACAGGAAATGCATATATTGGAGCAGGAAGTTTCTATCATGTTGTGTTTGGAGGGTCAGGAACTATAACAGCCCAGGGCTCATTAAGTATTTACGGACATGTTACTATCAACAATTACTTTAATGCCGGGGACTACCTGCATTACATTTATGGGAACTGGACCAATAACGGAACTTTTGTTTACGGTACTTCAACTATTCATTTTGTGGGTACCGGAAATATATTAATTGGCACAAGTGAGTTTTATCATATTGTTTTTGCCTCTACCGGAACAATTGCTGCAACCGGCTCATTGACCATATATGGAGATGTAACTATTACCAATTATTTTGATGCAGCATCCTTCGAACATTATGTGTATGGAAACTGGATCAATAATGGAATTTTTGTTTATGGCACATCCACCATTCATTTTGTGGGAAGTGGAAACATTGTCCTGGGAGCTTATGAATTTTATCATGTAGTTTTTGGGGGAACGGGCACCATAACGGCTACAGGCACACTTACTTTTTATGGCGATGTAACCATCAACAATCATTTTAATGCAGGTTCCTGGGTTCATTATGTGTATGGTAACTGGACCAATACCGGGACATTTGTCTACGGTACTTCCACCATTCATTTTCTTGGAAGTGGAAGTATTCTTATCGGAGCGAGCCATTTCTATCATATTGTGTTCGCCGGATCTGGGACTATTACTGCAAATGGTTCACTGACGATTTATGGTGATTTGACAATAAACAACCACTTTAATGCCGGTTCTTATGTGCATTATATTTATGGGAACTGGATCAACAATGGAACCTTTGTTTATAGTACATCCACGATACATTTTGTGGGATCTGCCAACCTTTTGATTGGGTTACAGAATTTCTACCATGTTGTTTTTGCCCGAACCGGAACCATTACAGCTACAGGCTCTCTAACAATTTATGGGGACCTGACCATTACAAACCATTTTGACGCCGGATCATATATCCATTATATTTATGGAAACTGGATCAATAGCGGAACCTTTGTATACAGCACCAGCACGATTGCTTTTGCTGGGAGTGTATTACAAACAATCGGAGGTATAAACGAAAGCAGTTTCTATCGCTTTACCGTCAATAATTCCCTGGGATTGGAACTCAACATCAATGTTACAGTAAACTATCTGTTAACACTCACAGAGGGTGTAATTAGAACAAATGCTTATGTGTTTACAGTGCTGTCGTCCGGTAGTATTTATGGTGGTTCAGTAACATCCTACATTCACGGAAGGTTACGGTGTGGGTACAATGCGATTGGTTCAAGAACTTTCCCAATGGGTACAACGGTACATTATAGCCCCATTGATTTAAATTACCTGACGCTAAGCGGAACCAGCCTGGTAGAGGTAGAATATGTAGAAGGGGTAATTCCGGGGACAATTCCTGCTATCATTTCTTCTGTTGCCAATCACTATTATATAATCTCTCAAACGGGAGGAACTAACTTCACGTTTACCCTTACCATGAATATCCCAGGGTTCATTCCCTCAGGCTCAGTTTGGATGCTTCGTGGTGATGGGTTTACAGTCAATAGTTTTGCAACTACATCACCCAATTTTACGAATGTTACAGCATTCAATGTTTTCGGACATTTCACCCTGGGTGACAGGTATTGCGCCGATCCGATGGGTTTAATAAACAGGTATGTTACCCTAAATTCTGCAATCCTCGATTGGGAACCAGGTGATTTGGAATCAGAATGGAATGTTGAGTATGGACCAGCTGGCTTTACTCCGGGAACGGGGACCATGTTAACAAACATAATGGAAAAGCCATTAGAAATTCAGGGTTTAAATCCATATTCATATTATGAATTTTATGTACAGGGTATTTGTTCAGCCGAATCTCAAAGCAATTGGGTAGGGCCTTCTGCCTTCTCAACCTTTCCAAAGCAATTGGATGCAAAAATCTTTCTGGAAGGGCCTTATGATGAGGGTACAAACCTGATGCAAAAAAACCTAGCCAATGCTGGGCTCCTCCCTCTTGCACAGCCCTATCAGCAAGCTCCCTGGAATTATTCAGGAAGCGAAGAGGTTGTGGCTATCCCGCCCAATATAGTGGATTGGGTATTGCTCGAATGGAGGCATGCATCTGCCCCGCAATTTGCTAATAACTCTACGTACATCTGGCGAAAGGCGGCCTTTTTGCATGAAGACGGATCCATAGTGGATCTTGATGGAAGCAGTTTGCCATGGATTGGGAATCCACAATTAACCGGCAACCTTTACATTATTGTGAGGCATCGCAATCATTTGGATGTCATGGGCAATGCTGGTGCAGTACTCCAGGATGAAGTATTCAGCTATGACTTTTCAGATCAATTGGCTAAGGTTTATGGAGGCAGCATAGGATACAAGCAGATTGGAAATGATCCTGTCCGCTTTGGAATGGTGAGTGGAGATGGTGATGGCAACGGACAGATTCAATGGTTTTTGGACAAGTCTGTGTGGGGTTCAGGAAGTGGACAGCGAAATTACCTGAATGGAGATTATGATATGGATGGCCAGGTGAAAAATCAGGACAAGAACGATGTAATGCATCCAAACCTGGGAAAAGGTTCTGCTATCCCCTAATTACAGAAACTCAATTTTAATAATTAAATACATTTAGCAAATAATCCGGGTTTGAATCCTTTCAAAACCCGGATTGTTTTATGTATCAGGGGATTAAAATAAGGGGAACAAATCATAATCCTATAAAATCAAAAAAGCCCGGCTAATGCCAGGCTTTTTGTGATCCCGAGAGGAGTTCCCGCTTCTTTGCTTTTCGCGGGACAGGCTTCTCCTCCTCTATATCAAAAAAGCCCGGCTAATGCCAGGCTTTTTGTGATCCCGAGAGGAGTCGAACCCCTAACCTTCTGATCCGTAGTCAGACGCTCTATCCAATTGAGCTACGGGACCTTGTTAATTTTGAATTATGATTTAATATTTACGAATTTTGAAGTATGAAAACTCAAACTAATCTAAAATCGAAAATCAAATTGTGGGTGCAAATGTATAAATAATATCTTTTTACAAGCATACATTAATAGGTTTAATTTAATTTTGCCGACAAATATATTTCTCTTGAACATTAAAATTAAAACGGCGCGATTATCCATATTCTCTAATGTGTTTCTTATTACCATAAAACTCATTGCGGGTTTTGTAGGAGGCTCTGTAAGTATCCTATCTGAAGCCATTCATTCTATGATGGATTTAATTGCTGCTGTCATTGCCTACTTTTCAGTGAAAGTCTCGTCTCAACCTCCTGATAAAGAACACCCATACGACCACGGGAAATTTGAAAATATTTCCGGCGTCGTTGAGGGAATGTTAATATTGGTAGCAGCCGCGTGGATAATATATGAGGCGGTTTTAAAACTTATACATCCGGCAGAAATTGCTTACTTGTATCTGGGTATGATTGTTATGCTTTTTTCAGCCGCAGTCAATATTTATGTATCAAAGAGGCTATACAAAGTGGCTAAGGAAACTGATTCTATAGCACTCGAAGCAGATGCCCTTCATTTAAAAACAGATGTTTACACTTCACTAGGGGTGGCTGGAGGTATTTTCCTGATCTGGGTTACCGGCATACATATTCTTGACCCTATTATCGCGATTATAGTGGCATTATTTATTACGTTTGAAGCTTTTAAATTAATTAAAAATGCCTATCTGCCATTACTTGACACCAGCCTTCCTGCAGATGATCTTAAGCAAATACAAGATATAATTAGTAATCATACAACGCCTCAAATCACCTACCATCGCTTCCGGACAAGAAAGTCGGGTTCGCATAAATATGTTGACTTTCACCTTGAGGTCCCGCAGGAGATGAGTGTTAAGGAAGCCCATGCTTTATGCGACCGGATAGAAATTGATTTAAGAAATAATATTGAACGGTTAGATATAAATATTCATATTGAACCTTTATAAGATGATTAAACCAAATTTTGATATACCTGATAAAGTAAAACGTATAATCGATAAATATTACCCAAAAAAGAGTAAAGCACGTTATTACTATTTTACCCATGTGGTTAAAGTTACAGAGCTGGCATTGTTAATAGCTGATTTAAATCCCAGGTTGGAGATCAACAAAAAGTTTGTTATTAAAGGAGCCATGCTACATGATATTGGAATTATTAAGACAAAAGCCCCGGAAATTGGCTGTAAAGGCAAACTACCCTACATCTGTCATACTTACCTTGGTCGGGAAATGCTGGAAAAAGAAGGCATGAAAAAAGTGGCTCCTGTATGTGAACGGCACCTTGGAGTTGGGTTATCAAAAAAAGATATCAAACAGGCTGGTTATCCGATACCAGTTAGAAATATGATTCCCAGATCCATTGAGGAAAAGCTGATTTGTTATGCAGATAAATTTTACAGCAAGTCAGAAAACCATTTACTTGTTCCTAAGCCGATTGAAAAAATCAATCAAAAGATAAGCAAATACGGTAAGGAAAAGATAGAACGATTTGAGGAATTTGTTGAATTATTTGGGTTGGAGTTTTACAATCATCTGAAATAAGCAAACCTCCCTTGCATCACCTTGTATCCCAACGAGCATGGCTGCCGGGATTAGTTCGACTTGATAATTCTATTGCGCCTGCGGCTTATAGAATTATAGTCTCACTAAAAAACCAAACGGGAACCGAATCTTTACGATTTGGTTCCCGTTCGCTATACAATCACCGTGGTGGTTGGTTAGCGCCAGGTTACGGTTATTGTGGCTTGTTTTTCCGTCAATTTGCCTTGCGGCACCTTGCTTTCCAAACCTGATACTTTCCTGGAATACCGTTACCGGTATTTCATTCGGGTATCGCAACCAGGATGTTCCCCTTCAAATGTTTCCGAAGAAACTATTTTCCGGTTTAGAATTTGCTGTTATCTGCAAGCAGAAAAGTGAACGAATTCTCTGACCTTCTCAAGCTGACCTGCCTCTTTCCATTCCGAAGAATTTCCGTCTGCATGCCTGAATCAAAATCAGTGTTCTTGCGAGCGCTGATGTTTGAACCACTTGATTTTAAGGCAGGTTTATTTTCGAATGACAAGCTAATGCCTTTCTTCAATATTCCCGGATCAATTTCCAAAATGTCGTTTCCAATGTTTTGTTCCTTAATCCCTGACGATCCAGGCTAACCTTTTATCCCTTGCCTGGTGAAACAAAAGTAAGCTATTGAGCAGGCCCAAGTCAAGTTTTTCGAAATGCAAATATGCACATGTTTTGAACACGGGTTATTAACAATTGTTAGTATGTGAGGTGGAAAACCTCACTCCCAGACAGGTAGGTGGAGGCAACTTTGGTTTTCGTTGTCTGAAATAAATCCTCAGTCATTATATCACCATCCAAAATCACAAAGTCAGCAAACTTACCTTTTTCTATACTTCCTTTTTTATTTTCTTCAAAAGCAGCCCTTGCAGGCCAGATTGTGATCCCTTTGAGGGCTTCTTCACGAGTAAGCTGATCATTAATTTGAAATCCGTTATCCGGGTATCCATTTAAATCTGTACGGGAAACAGCAGCATAAAAAGTATAAAGGGGATTGATGCTTTCAATTGGAAAGTCAGTACCAAGAGGTATCCAGCCGTTTTGTTCAAGGAGTTGTTTATATGCATATGCGCTTTTTATCCGCTCTGGCCCAAGCCTATCTTCAGCCCAGTACATATCGGAGGTGGCATGAGTTGGTTGAACTGATGGAATAACATTTAACATTGCAAAACGCTTAAAATCCTCCGGGTGGACAACCTGGGCGTGCTCTATACGCCAGCGGAGATCATTATTTTTTTCTAAAAACCGGGCATAGGTGTCTAAAACAAAACGAACTCCCCCATCTCCGATTGCATGTGTATTCACCTGATAATTATTCTCCTTTGCGATTTGACATTTCTCCATATAAAAAGCATCAGGGAAAATGAACATACCCTGATTACCATGATCATCACTATACTCTTCGATCATACGTGCTCCCCGGGAACCCAGCGCGCCATCAGCATATAACTTAATAGAGCGGATACTCAAATGATCCGTTACCATTGGCCCATTCATGACAAAATGTTTGATGTTTTCATCGGAAGGGGAGAGCATGGCATTGATCCTCATTGCCAGGGTCTCATCCTTTTGCATTTCAATGATCAATTCTACTATCTCTTTTTCAAGCCCTGCATCAGACACCGAGGTTAAACCAACTGCAAAACAGTCTTCCTGGGCAATTTTAAATGCTTGTATATTCTGATCTTTGGTTAATGGAGGAATAACTTTATAAATTAGCTCCATGGCATTATCAATAAGCATTCCGGTTGGTTCACCATTTTGCAGAATTATTTCACCACCCATAATGCTTGTATTTCCATCAATACCTGCAAGTTTGAGTGCTTCCGAGTTGACCACAGCGGCGTGGCCATCAATCCGTATTAAAAAAACCGGGTTATTGGGAAACTGCTCATCCAATAATTTTTTATCTGGAAATTCTTTAATTGACCAATCATTCTGATCCCAACCTCTCCCTTCAATCCATTTTGATGGGAAAGCTTTATGGTGTTCGACCAGCCTCTCCACCACTTCCTCAAAAGAGGTCGTTCCTGTAAGATCAGCACGTTGAATTTTGTTGGTGCCATATCCGTAAAAATGGCAGTGCGCGTCGTTAAACCCGGGATAAATGGGTTTGCCTTTGGCGTCGATAGTTTGTTCGCTTGAATAAGCATTCAAAATTGCTTCTGTGGTACCAATTGCCAGAAATTTCCCATCTTTCACAGCAAAGGCCTCTTTGACAGAAAATGAATCATCTACCGTGTAAACCACGGCATTATAAACGATCAGATCAGCTTTTTTTTTCGCCATACAATTTGTTAATACAATTATCATTAAAAAAAGAACCAAATTTCTTAGCATCACAAACTTCATAATAAACAGATTTATTAAAACCAGGATCGACAAATTGCCATAGTAACGGGCACTATGCAAAAGTAGCTATAAAATAACTAATTTTGCAAACAGTATTAACAGCCCGGTCTGTCGTCACGCCAACAGCGTGAAGGAAAGTCGGGACAACACAGGGCACCGTACTTCCTAACGGGAAGGATCCCGCCGCCGGCGGGAGACAGCAAGTGCCACAGAAAATAACTGCCGACGTTGGGGTTGAAGGGAGGAGGGTAATGCCCGCCTTCGCTGAAGCTTCGGCGGGTGAGGGTGAAAATGTGAGGTAAGAGCTCACGGGTGGGTATGGCGACATATCCATCGGGTAAACCTTACGGGTTGAAAGGCCATGTATACCGGGGATCACGCCCATGGCGTGATAAGGGCTGCCCGCCCGATCCCGGGGGGTTGGCCGCTAGATCCTGAAGGTGACTTCAGGGCCAGATAAATGACAGATTAAACAGAATCCCGCTTATGAGGCTGTTAATACTACTTTTAATAAATATCTATCCCAAAAAAATATTGTTTCAATTTAACACCTGTATCATTCCTACTGACTTTCAAATTATATTTCTTATCTTTAAGGATCAAAACCTATTATTAAAATTGCGGCTATGAATAAAATTATAATTGCGCTATCATTTATTGCCCTGGCTGTTAACCCGATTTTCTCTCAGGGATTTGAGCTACAACAAAAGACAAAAATAACGGCAAAAAAATCCAACATAAAACTTCAAAAATCAATCATTTTTTCTGATGATTTTGAAACATACTCTGCAAACGCTCAGCTTATATGCCAAAACCCTAATGATTGGACTACATGGGATACTTTACCCTGTACTTACCAGGATGCTTACATTATTGACTCTTTGGCTTGGAGTGGAACAAATTCAGTAATAATTACAGATTCAAACGACATTGTAAAACCAATTGACAACTATACTGAAGCAAGGTACAAAATCAGCTTTAACATGTATGTACCCGAAGGCAATTATGGATATTTTAATACACTTCAGAAGTTTTACTCACCAAATAGCAATTTTGGGATGCAAGTATTTTTTGAAGACAATGGCAATGCCTTTTTGGGCATGGTTGGTACCACATTTTTCAATTATGAGCCTAATCGTTGGTTTTCCAATATTATTATTGTTGACCTTGATAATGATCATGCACAGTATTTTCACAATAACATCCTGATTGACGAATGGAAATGGAGCCTTGGCGGAGGATTCAGTGGCATAAACCAATTGGCCGGGTCAAATTTTTATGCCTGGGATAACCTTGGTCAGGGGACTGGAAAGTACTTTATTGATGATTACCAAATTGAACAACTAGAACCTATGGAACTACTTCCCCCCGAAAGCCTTACAATTGAATATTTTTATCCAGATAATGTCCTAAACTGGAATTCTCCTTACGCAGAAGAATTGATACACTGGGATGTTGGAAATTATGGAAATGGAATTGGCCCCGGAACATTATATGCCGCCGCAAGATTTGATACCACCGACTTGCAGAATTTAGATGGGATGTATTTAACCAAAATAAGATTTTTTGCCCAAACAAACAACTGCTCTTATAGCTTAAGAGTTTGGATGGGGGAGACTGCTGCAACTTTACTTCTAGAACAAGACATATTGGAATTTGAAGCGGAATCATGGAATGATATAGAACTGGATAATCCTATATTAATTGATGCCTCACAAGAATTGTGGATAGGGAATGTCTGCTCCGGGCCCTCATATCCTGCAGCTTGTGATGATGGCCCGGCTGCACCCTACAAAGGTGATTTAATTTCATTTGATGGAATTAACTGGTCATCATTGTCCCTGGAATGGGGACTTGATTATAACTGGAATATCAGAGGGATATTGTCAGATATTTCAGACAAGGGACTTGTTAATGAAATAGTTCTTTCCTCTGTTTCAAAATATCCCACCGGAGATGTCATCAACGCTGATAACAAATTTAATTTTTCTGACCAGAAAAGTTTACAGGGTTATAATATATACCAATCCTATAACGAAAATCCTTACGACCTTCTTGATTTCACATATGATACTAATTATTTGCATGAAGCACCATTGGCTGGGGTTTATGGATATTACGTAACTGCACTTTACGACGAAGGTGAGTCCACATCGTCCGATACTGTCTATATGCTTTTAGACAACCTTAATAGGTTGGAAATCGAGCTTATCAACATTTATCCTAATCCGGTAAAGAATATTTTGTCCATTCAATCTCAACAAAACATTCGAAAAATATCTTTATCAAATATGGCAGGTAAATCTATTGCTGAATTTAGTGAGCTAAACAAGCTTCAATTTGATTTTCCTGTAAGGGATTATAAAAAGGGGATTTATCTTATCAGGATAGAATCCGGAAATGAAATAGTATTCCGAAAAATAATAATTCAATAATCAGGAATTAAAAGAACCCTAGTTGACAAGTAATGGGTTTTTAACCTTTTCCTTTAACAAAGCATAATCCACCACTTCAATCATTTGATCAACATAATGAAATTTAAGCCCCGAACGATAATTTTCCTTGATATCCTCTATATCCTTTTTATTCTCTACAGATAATATGATATCTGTGATCCTGGCCCTTTTCGCAGCAAGTATCTTTTCTTTGACCCCACCAACAGGCAGTACTTTTCCCCTTAAGGTTATTTCACCGGTCATAGCTATTTTCGAGCGGACCTTGCGTTGGGTAAATGCCGATGCCAGTGCAGTAAACATAGTAATCCCGGCAGATGGGCCATCTTTAGGTGTAGCTCCTTCCGGAACATGGATATGGACATTCCAGTTTTTAAAGATCTCAGGATCCAACGAAAGGAATGGCGCATGCGATTTTAAATATTCGAGGGCGATGGAAGCTGATTCTTTCATAACATCACCCAGGTTGCCGGTAAGGGTTAGCTGACCTTTACCTTTGCTAAGACTTACTTCAACAAATAATATCTCTCCTCCTACGGCAGTCCATGCGAGGCCGGTTACCACTCCGGCAACCTCATTCGAAAGTCCTTTTTCTTTTTGGAACCGTGGCGGCCCCAATGCAGTCAACAGATCCTCTTCTTCCAGGCGGATGTTATATTCAATTTTGTCGACAATATATTTTACCTTCTTTCTGATTATCGAAGCGATGTTTTTTTCTAACTTACGTACACCAGCTTCTCGCGTATAATTTTCGATGATCTTTTCAATGATCTTCTTATTGAAATTTAACTGGCTCTTTTTAACCCCATGCTCATTCAATTGTTTAGGGATTAAATGCCTTTTTGCGATTTCAATTTTTTCTTCAAGCAAATAACCACTGATATCAATTACTTCCATTCTGTCAACTAGGGCCGGATGAATAGTACTTAGTGTATTTGCTGTTGCAATGAACATCACTTTGGAAAGATCATATTCAACCTCCAAATAATTATCATGAAATGCATTGTTTTGTTCCGGATCAAGAATTTCAAGCAAGGCTGCCTGGGGGTCTCCACTTATGTTGGCTCCCAAAACTTTGTCCACTTCATCCAAAACAAATACCGGGTTTGAGGTCTTTGCTTTTTTCAAATTTTGCATGATCCTACCTGGCATGGCACCAATATAGGTTTTACGGTGGCCACGTAATTCAGACTCGTCCCTCACACCACCCAGCGACATACGGATATATTTCCGATCCAATGCACGGGCAACGGATTTCCCAAGGGATGTTTTACCTACACCCGGAGGGCCAACAAGGCACAAAATGGGCGCCTTCAGATCATTTTTTAGTTTAATTACTGCAAGATGCTCTATGATTCGTTCTTTAACTTTCTCCAAACCGTAGTGGTCCTCATTAAGAACATCTTCCGCTCTTTTCAGATCAAAATTATCAGGAGTGTATTCATTCCATGGAAGCTCCACAAAAAACTCCAGGTAATTCAGTTGAACCGAAAAGTCAGGAGACTGGCTGTTCATCCGCTGAAGTTTGGATAATTCTTTCTCAAAAATCTCTTCTACATTTTTCGACCATTTTTTTTCCGAAGCTTTAAACTTTAGCTCATTGATATCCTGCGTCCCCGGAGCATCTCCAAGCTCTTCCTGTATGGTTTTTAATTGCTGGTGTAAAAAGAAATCGCGTTGCTGTTTATCCAGGTCAACTTTAACTTTATCCTGTATCTGATTTTTCAGTTCAAGCATCTGCAGCTCCCTGGTAAGTGACGATAGAACCTGATTTGCCCGCTTAGAGAAATCGGAGATTTCAAGCAATTTTTGTTTATCCTTTATATCGATATTGAGGTTGGAGGATACAAAATTCACAAGGAACACAGGGCTTTCAATGTTTTTAATAGCAAAAGCTGCGTCGGATGGGATATTGGGTGATTGTTTGATGATTTGAATCGAGAGGTCCTTCAAGGAAGAAATCAGGGCATTAAATTCTTTGTTCTTTTTAACATTTTCGAGTGATTCATACTGCACCACTTTAGCAATAAAGTATGGATCCACCTGAACAAGGTCAATTAACTGGAAACGCTTTTTCCCCTGAATAATCACTGTGGTGTTTCCATCTGGCATCTGTAAAATTTTAATAATATTGGCCACAGTACCAATACGGTTTAAATCATCTACACCCGGCTCTTCAACTTCTGCATCTTTTTGTGCGACTACTCCAATTAACTTCTTTTCCTTATATGCTTCTTTAATTAATTTAATGGATTTATCACGGCCTACTGTAATAGGTATAACTACCCCGGGAAATAACACCGTATTGCGTAAAGGAAGTATAGGCAGGGTCTCAGGAATTTTTTCAGCATTAATCAGTTCTTCATCTTCAGAGGATAGCAAAGGGATAAACTCCGTATCGCCGTCTAATAGTTCCGAAATGGTATAAATGTTTCTGTCTTTAAAATTCATATATTTCTCCGTCAATTTGGCAGCGGAAGTCTGAAAAGCGTACATTGTTTTTTAGCTTGTGTACTATTTGTAACCCCTTTGAGTTTCATTCTGCCTGATTAAAATAATAACGGGAGTAATGTCAAATTGTATGCCAGCAATTATAAAAGCCTGTTGGTGGCAGTTTGATCAAAAATTTCAATAAGAATATCTTGTTCTTTTTCATTAAAATTACAAGCCCTTCTGGCATATACCGCCTGTGCTACTTTTAAGGCTTTCTTAATATCAAAAACTTTAAAACCAGAAGTTCCACCCCATGAAAAGGATGGAATAAAATTCCGTTGATACCCTGAACCAAATACATTAGCATTAACACCCACCACGGTACCTGTATTAAACATGGTATTAATCCCTGATTTGCTATGGTCTGCCATAATTAACCCACAAAACTGCAGTCCGGTTCCAACAAAAGATTGCTGTGTATAGCTCCAGAGTTTTACCTCATCATAAGAGTTCTTAAGATTGGAATTATTAGTATCAGCTCCCAGATTACACCATTCCGCAATTACAGAGTTACCCAGGAAGCCATCGTGTGCTTTATTGGAGTAGCCAAAAATCACAGAATTATTAATCTCCCCTCCTACTTTAGAAAAAGGCCCAATGGTAGTAGGCCCATAAATTTTCGCTGCCATTTTAATTACCGATCCTTCACAAAGTGCAAATGGCCCACGGATCACTGCATTTTCCATGATCACTGCATTTTTACCAATGTACACCGGACCTTCACTGGCATTAATGATGGCAAACTCCACACTGGCACCCTCTTCAATAAAAATATTTTCAGGAGCTACCATCCGGTTGGTTTTACTAATTACCTGACTTTTTCTGCCTTTGGTTATTAAGGCAAAATCTTTTACCAATTCTTCGCCATTCAATTGAAAAATATTCCAGGGGTCATTAATTGTATTATATCCTCCTTTAGCCTCTATCTCGTCAATTCCACTAATGTCAATATCTGATGCGTCATCCAGGTCGTCTGAATTAATATTCAGGGCAATAATCAACTCTCCATTAACTAGCGTTTGATTTTGTTTTAACCTTGTTATTTCTGCCACAAGTTCTTTTGTAGGACAAACCGAACCGTTAATGAGAATATTATTTTCTTCTTTTACTATTGGATATTTTACGCTGAGATAATTTTCTGTAAGTGTAGAGGTTTTAGTTCCCAGCAGAAGTTCCCATTTTTCTCTGATTGTTAAAATACCTACCCGTATTTCAGCAATCGGCCTCATATAGGTCAGAGGTAATAAATTGTTTCTGCTATGGTCGTCGAAAAGAATGTAATTCATTGTTTAGTTTTGTATAGGTGTAAGATAATTAAAAACACAGTAAATATTCAGATTTATATTTTAATTGTCATAAAAATATAAAAAAAGCCCTTACTATAAGAATAAGGGCTTCAGAATATTTTTCAAATAGGTCATTACTTTTGGTTCTGCTTGTCAAAGTGTTTTTGATAACGACTTTTAAATTTATCCACACGCCCTGCAGTATCCACAAATTTCATCTTACCGGTAAAGAAGGGGTGAGAAGTATGAGAAATTTCGAGTTTAATCAGTGGGTATTCTTTTCCGTCTTCCCATTCTATTGTTTCTTTGGTTTTAACTGTTGAGCGAGTTAAAAATGCATAGTCGTTCGACATGTCTTTAAAAACTACGAACCTATAATCTTTTGGATGAATATCTTTTTTCATTCTGTATTTACCTTTATTTTTTGGGAGTGCAAAAGTAGGATTAATTTTTACAAAAACAAATTGATTACAAAATATTTTCCTAGTTTATGAAATAGTGAAAATAGAGAATCCCCAGCAAAGAGATCAGTATAATTGCAATGATCACATAAATCTGGAAACGTATAATCGATCTGCTCTTTGCCTTGCGTTCATTCTCCTCACTTATTTTCTTTAACAAGTGCCTGATCCTGATGAATGCGGTATCGCCTTTTACGATGTAATCATAGGCTCCATTGCGCATTGTATCTACGGCAATATTTACATCATCGGATGCAGTTAAAAATATAGCCTGTGTGTCTGGATATCTTTTCTTCATCTTTTTTAAAATATCCATCCCTGTATAATCTTTTTCCAGAAAATAATCAAGCAAGGCAATATCAGGTTTTTTATCCAGGTTATGCATGGCTTCCTTTCCCGTATTAAAGGATTTGATGTTCACATAACCCATCTTCTCGAGTTCCTTGTTGATAAGGTTTAAATAGAGAATATCATCCTCAACAACAAATACAGTTTCTGGTCGTATCATTTATTTATCTATTTTTTTTAACGCTTCAGGACTCAACGGAAATATATTCGGCTAATATACTCACTTTGTTTTAAATGAAGAACTCTAATTTATCTTTTTATTAACTTTTTTGTAAACGAATTCCCACTATAACTTACTCGTAGCAGGTAAATTCCCGGATTGTCAATTTCAGCATTCACTTGATATTCTTCGATTAAATCCTGCAGCCTTGTATGGTAAACCTTCTGGCTGTTAATGTTATAAATTTCAAGAGTTACCTCTGAATGCAGTGCTAAATCTGTCCTCAGGTAAAAATGATCATTTACCGGGTTTGGATAAACACTAAAGATATTGGGGAACTTTTGATTTTTTGCCATCCCTAAATAAGTCCCACCCAAAACATTCACACCTGTATTCATGGGATCCAGCCAGGGTTTCAACTGAAGGGTATCTTGCGTCCCATTCGAATCCCAGTGATATGACATTTTACCATAATAATCAGGCGTATCAGGATTAGTACAGGAGGCCAATCCCCCTGTTAGGGTTCCGATAACCCTCCCCTCCTGGTTAAATAAGGGTGAGCCTGATGATCCCCCTTCCGTTACTCCCCAGTTATTCAGGGTCTCTATCCAATACACCTTCCAATGTGAAGGGAGGCCGCTATTGTTCCAGCTGGCAGTAGTGAGCTCTGTTCCATAAGTACTTATCTTTTTCACTTCTCCATCAGGATGATGAATGGTAACACCATTCGAGGAACTTTCGTCGATAACCGACCAACCATTAAAATATACTGAGGATACCTCTGGAATATCATCAATTAATTTTACCAAATAAAAATCTGACCCCTCATATCCCTGTGTCCCTCCATTAGCGATTTTCACAGCCCCGGTTAGTGAAAAAGTCTGCGGAATAGATGAAGACCCAGAACACTCTGGAGCTTCATAATTAAAATAAAATATCCATGTTTCAAGCTCTTCAACCGTGGCATAATTATTCCATTTATAAGCACAATGATCGGCAGTAAGAATATAGGGTGTAAGGTCATAAGCAGTGTTATTTACCAGAGATCCTGTACACCAATACTCAAAACCATTAATTTTAATTTTAATCCTCACAACTCCTTTTTTTTCATCCTGCCAGTCATCTCCTTCCGGAGAGCAATTTATATTCACCTCGCAGAAATCCAACTTATTTCCCATGATGTTTGAAGAAACTCCCCGGAAGGCGTAACTTATTTCATCGACAGTAAAATAAGAAATTGATTCCATTCCTTCCGGCACATTCAGTTCAAGAATACATTCATCCCCGAGAATAAGTTCAGTCGCAAAAAGGCCGCTTATACGATTATTCTTTGAGGTGAATGAGCCAATTAATTGCTTCCTGTCCGGGCTATATACAAAAAGTTTAGCACAAACCGGTAAGTTAAAATCCTTAAAGTAAAGTCCAATGGCCAAGGCTGCTTCAGCCTTTATATTTAATCTCCAAATACTTATACCGTCTTCAGAATATTGCCACGTACCATGTGTATTTGGTGAAAGTTTTACCTCAATGATTTTTGAAAAAGCATGGGGCAGATTTACCTTATCCTCAGAATCTGCAATACTCCAATCGGGGGCCTGAAAAATCACCTCCTGGAAACCCTTTTTTCCATCTTCCACCGAAAAACTCAGCGGTTGTCCACCTTCACTCAGTTGGCCAAAAGCAAAAAGACAAAATGAGATATACACAAGAGTCAAAGATAAACGGGAGGGTATTTTCATAATATTGAGTTTACTTTCAAATGGTAAATATTAATTTGTGATTGTTTGCCAAAAATAGCAATTTCTATCATAATATAAAATTCAAGCCAACACAATCCATTATTAAAACAAACATTTTATTGTACTTTTGCAGCCACGAAATAACACAATATGTTAGAGAAATTAGAGGCCATTTATAAACGGTTTCAGGAAATGGGTGAGATGATGAATGACCCCAATTTAATGGGAGACATGAAACGGTACATCAAACTCAGCAAGGATTATAAAGAGCTACAGCCCATTGTTGAAGCCTATAAGACCTACAAGAATGTAATGGATAATACAGATTCAACGAAAGAAATGCTAAAAACTGAAAAAGATGAGGAATTTCGGGAAATGGCTAAGTTGGAACTGAATGAACTCATTCAGAAAAGAGAAGAACTTGAGGAAGAGATCAGGTTAATGCTTATCCCGGCTGACCCACAGGACTCTAAAAACGGCATAATGGAGATAAGGGCAGGAACAGGTGGCGACGAAGCAAGTATTTTTGCCGGTGACCTTTACCGCATGTATATGAAGTTTTTTGAAACCAAAGGCTGGAAAGTAGAACTGGTGGATGTAACCGAAGGTACGGTAGGGGGATTCAAGGAAATAATACTGGAAGTAAAAGGTGACGGTGTATACGGACAAATGAAGTACGAGTCGGGTGTACATCGTGTACAGCGTGTTCCTAAAACCGAAACACAGGGCCGGGTGCATACCTCTGCAGCTTCAGTAGTTATCTTGCCTGAAGCAGATGAATTTGATGTGGAAATCCTGCCGAACGATATCAGGAAGGACCTTTATTGCTCCTCAGGGCCAGGTGGCCAATCAGTGAACACTACCTACTCTGCAGTAAGGCTTACGCATATCCCCACAGGGATTGTGGCTACCTGCCAGGATCAGAAGTCGCAAATAAAAAATTATGAGAAAGCCTTGTCTGTGCTCCGATCACGTATTTATGAGATCGAGTACCAGAAATACCTGGATGAAGTTTCATCAAAACGTAAAACCATGGTATCTACTGGTGACCGTTCGGCAAAAATCAGGACCTACAACTGGCCTCAGGGTAGGGTTACCGACCATCGCATCAACCTGACGATGTATAACCTCCAGTCCATTATTGATGGTGATATACAGGAAATAATTGACCAGCTGCAATTAGCGGAGAATGCCGAACGCCTGAAGATGGAGATTAATTAGAGGAATCAAAAAATGAGTTATAATTAGATAAAGCCGATATATTGAAACCAAATTCTCTGCGGCATATAACAATAGATCCTAAATGAACAAAGCGCAACTTTTTAAACTGATCCAAAAAAAAAGGTCCTTCTTATGCATTGGGCTCGATACCGACATCAAAAAAATACCTCCTCACCTTTTAAATGAAGATGATCCTGTTTTTTCTTTTAACAAACAAATAATTGACGCTACGCATAACTTTTCCATTGCTTATAAACCCAATATTGCCTTTTACGAATCGCTAGGCAGCAAGGGCTGGGAGTCCCTTGAAAAAACTATTCAACTTTTAAAAAAATACGAGGTCTTTACGATTGCAGATGCCAAAAGGGGGGATATCGGGAACACATCAGCACTATACGCAAGGGCTTTTTTTGAAAACCTTGATTTTGATGCGGTAACCGTTGCACCCTATATGGGTTCCGATTCTGTTTCGCCCTTTCTTGGTTACAGCCATAAGTGGGTTATTTTATTGGCTTTAACTTCCAATAAAGGAGCTCTTGATTTTCAGTTTATAACAGATACGAAAAGCAATAAAAAGCTTTTTGAAGAAGTATTGGAAAAATCTTCGAACTGGGCTACATCCGATGAGATGATGTATGTGGTAGGTGCAACACAGGCCGAAATGCTGAAGGATATCCGGAAAATCATCCCCGATCATTTTTTACTGGTTCCGGGAGTGGGTGCACAAGGTGGCAGCCTGGAGGAAGTTGCCGAATATGGAATAAACAAACAATGTGGCCTCATTGTCAACTCTTCACGAGGGATAATTTATGCCTCTCAAAATAATGATTTTGCAGCTACAGCTGGAGAAAAAGCTCATGAACTGCAACAGCAAATGGAAAGGGTACTTAAACAGAATATGCTCATTTAATGCCAAAGACTGCTATATACTGGATCAAACAGCTTGATTTGCAACCTCACCCAGAGGGAGGCCATTTTAAGGAAGTTTACCGTTCGGGAGAATTTGTTCAAAAAAAGGGGCTTCCGGCCAGGTATTCAAGCTTCAGGGCGTTTTCAACAAGCATCTATTTTTTACTGAGAGGCAGTGAATATTCTGCATTTCACCGGCTGAAATCAGATGAAACCTGGCACTTTTATGAAGGCACTACCTTATTGATCTTCATTATACTTCCTGACGGCAAAATGGCAACCATCGGACTGGGCCGAAATCCGGATAAAAAGGAGGTACTTCAATTCACTATTCCTAAAGGTGCATGGTTTGCAGCCAGAACTGAACTCAAAAATTCATACAGTTTATTAGGATGCACCGTGGCCCCGGGTTTTGATTTTGATGACTTTGAAATGGGAAAAAAGGAAAATCTTATGCGAAAGTTTCCGCAACATAAAAATCTAATTGCAGCGTTATCCATTGATTAATCTCAGGGCTATCCAAAAAACAAAACCCCATCCCCGAACTTTGAACTTTGAACCTTGAACTTTGAACTTCGAATCCTGAACCTTACCCCCTATATTTATCATTTAATCCATGTTGCGCCCGAATCATAGGAATGATTTTCCCCAACCGGTTTTGTCTTGTTTCAGGTTTTTTTGCCTCCGACACATATTCAGCAAACTCCCTTTGCCTAAACTTGGAGAAGGCTACAAAGCAAGATTTTAGGGCTGGGTCACTTTTTAGGGCATCCATAAGTTCTTCAGGAATTTTCAAAGACTTTCTCTCAGGCTTGATCTCCTTGCCTTCCTTCTGGTTTTGAATAGCTTCAAATATATATGATTTAATAAGCTCAGGCTTAATTTCCTCTGGATTGGCAAAACGCCATTGCCTCAGTGCCCTTGTTATTCCCTCCTGTGCATTCATTAATGCGTTTTCCTCATCCACCAAAAGTGCTCCCTGGAAAAACCATAACCCGGCATATGATTTAAAGGCTCCCAGCCCTAAAATATTTTTTCCTTGATAGGTATAAACAGGTAAGCCCCACTTTATAGTTTCAACCAACCCAGTGGAAAGAACAATTTCTCTCAATTTCTGCAAAATTAATGCCCATTCAGGATTACCTTTAATAAAATCATCAGCTGATTTGAACCTTTCCATGTTAAAGAGTTTGGAGAACGAAATTAAGAATGTATTTGAACCAGGGGCTTATTTTTCACAAATGTCCTTCAATTTATTCAATCCCTGGCCAAAATCTTTGTCCATCGACTTTTCAAAATTCATAAAAAGTTTCATCAAGTTCATTGGATAAGGCATTGTGCTTTTAAATCCCCAGGTTACAATAGTATCCTTTTTCTCTTCTGTAAGCTTCACCCAGGCATTAGCCCTGCTTTTAAAAGGCTTAAGGAATTCAATCCTGGTTTCAACCAAGCGAGGTTCATCTAATGTCAGAAATGTTTGACTCCCCTCCCCCACGTTCTTCTCTTTACTAACCCAGGCTTGTTTAGCACCTACAGTCCCATCAGTTCCGGTAAGGGTCTTTTGCATATTCGGATCCCTTGCATCCCATGGGCTCCATTGATCCATCGCTTTATGAGAACTAACTTGTTTCCATACTTTTGAAGCAGGTGCAGCAACTGCAATTGACTTTTCATAAAGCATCTCTTTGGAGACAAACAACGCGATAATTAGCAACAACAGTACAATTGCGCCAATAATGTAAATTACAATCATGGTTTGAAATTTTTGTTATACATCTAGAGAAAATAAACAATTTGGGCCAAAAAGGGTTCAAATCACAATGGTGACTGGCTATACCCTAAAATTACTAGCATCCTCAACGATTATAGTACTTTTTAATTTTTAGCCTGATAGGCTTCAATAAAATATCTTTTCGTGTAAATGATAATAAGGCTTGTAAGAGGTATTCCAATAATCACCCCCGGAACGCCTAATAAATAGCTCCAAACACTTAAGCCCAGGACCATAATAACCGGGTTCATTCCAATGTTCTTTTCCATGATCCAGGGATTCAGGACCAATTCCTCAATAATACTAGCTACGACAAACACTCCTGTAATGATACCAAAATAAAAAAGGAAACCGGGATCATTTTCAATCGAAAGAACAAGACAGGCTATTGATATAGGAATAAGGACGATATATTGGAAATAAGGTATATACGATAGCAATATGATAAGTATAGTGAAAATGATCATCCCCGGAAGGTCTAAAACAATAAAAGCAAGGATATATAAAACTGAAAGGAGGAGTACGATTTGGGTTCTGAGTTTAAAGTATTTTACAAAACTTTGATTAAAATCATCAATCACCAGCTGAAACCTTGATTCGACCTTACCCACCAGGTATTTTTCTTTTAGTAAAACAAAGTAATCCATATTAAACAGGATAAGGACAAAGTAAAGGATAGAGGATATGAAAATAAACATGAAACCAAATCCAGGTTTTTCTTCCTTCGGATGCTCATGATCTTTTTGAAAAAATGAAATTATTTTATCCAGGGATTCCCCGATGGCTTCCGTATCTATATTTGTATCTCCACCTTCCTGAAATTGTTTGGCGATGGAATCAGCCTGTACCTGGAATTTTTCTTCCAAAGCCTCAAAGTCATAGAGTTTACCAATATATTCTTTTACCTTGTTTTGTGTTGAGTTCAGTTTGTCCTGGTTTTCGGAGGCCACGACCTGAAAACTATGATTGAGCCGGTTGAAATCCCTGCTAATATATTGAGCCATAAAAACAAAGAATATGACAGAAGTTCCTACAATAGCAGCCAAAAAGAGTCCTGTTGCCAGGTCCTTATTCCTGACCAGTTTTTGAATCCATCGAATTGCAGGTTTGCATACGAATGCCATGAGCAGCCCAAATATAAAGGGCAATAATAATCCATAGAGGAAGTAAAAAGCGGTTGTGCCAATCAGGATAAAAATTGCAATTATTATTTCATTTTTATATTTGGAAAGCATAACAAGGACTTTTTGATCTTTAACAATTTACATTCACAACAAAATAAGCTAATTACTTCCTACCTGATTTTACAACTAGATTTGATAAAATTAAAACATTTCCATCAATTATGGTGCTTTATCCGGGTTTTGTCCTTGGTTTGATTCCGTTGAAATTTGTATTGATTCAACTTGTTAGGAATTTGAAATGGCTAAAATCCAAATCCGAAATGAATTCCCGTGCTAAGATGTATGTCCTCCGGATGGTAGGCAAATTCAAGAATAGGCCCGACATGAAAATGACTGATCTCAAATTCATAGGAGGTTTCGATGTGCACTCCAAAATCCAGCTCAGCGCTTTTGCCGTCCTCAAAAGTTATTCCAGGAGCCAAATGAAAATTTAATTTATGAAACGGACTATAACTGGCAATTACAACAATAGAGTTGTGCCTGTGCTCATCAAATATTCTTTCATATCCTATTCCAACACCATATTTATTGTCTTTTAAATTGTACACATAGTGGGCATGTAAACCATATGCAAATTGATTTTCATTTACAAAATGAACCAGAGTATTCGCAATGCCAATTTCATTGGAAGGATGCTCATGATGTTCGTGCAAATGTTCCTCATTTTGCGACTGGGCGTAAACGCTAACGGATAGTAAAAATAAAATCAGGTAACCAGTAATTCTCATGAACAATAATTTTAATTTTTCAACTTGCATATTCTGTTTTCATAATAACTTTTTAAAATATAAAAAAGCAAAGTAACGATAGTTATAGAAAAAGTTTTCAAAAGGCGGTTTTTTTTCATTTTAGTTTTTAATCTCTATTTGAATTGAAATTCGATCAATCCAATAATCCTTACTGCGGCAAAATTAAATATATTTAAGACTGACAGAAATATAAATTGTTACCTGTCCCGGATAATAGAGATGGGTATGGGTTGAGCAAAACCTGCCAGCCATTATAAAATTCATCAATAATCAAGAAGTTCCGTCAAATCAATCTCCCAAATACTGTTGCCATCTTCATTGTAAATTTTATTTCCCATAAGCCTTGCACTAACTGAAGCATTAAAAAGGGCTATTTTTTTATGGTCTTTGTTTAAAACAATTGTTCGCTTACCATTAGATATGAATTTATACCCGCTCATTGTTAAATAATGTGTAAAAATATATTTATCAGCCAGATAAGTGGAGAAATGAAGCCCCTCATCAAGTAACAGGGTATATCCTTTATTTGTGTGAACACAAAGCTCTTTGGAGTCTCTTAAGGCTAAACTAACATAGGATGAATCCCTGTCAATTACATATGCGTTATTGCCAACAAAAAACTCCAATTCCCCTGTTTCAGCGGTTTTAAATTCTTTCTCATAAAGGGATAAGCCATTGCTTAATGAATAAAGTGCAATTCTTTTTTTAAAGATCACGGCCAAAGTATCATTTTGAGCCTGAAAGCTAAGGATTGGATCCTTCTCCGTAAGCACAGTTGATAAAAATATTTGCTGCCCTGATTCAGCATTAAATGCAGCGATAAACGGAAGTCCAATTTCCATCTGACGGTTCTCCATATAACTATAACCATAATTCACCATTATGATCATGTCCTTGTGCTTAAACAAAGATGACATACTTACCAAATCACGGGGGAATGGGTTTGACCAAACAACCGATCCATTCTTTTTCTCCAGCCGGGAAATTTGTTCACTTGAGGCAAAATATATAGCAGCGTCATCCACAATTACATTTGATGCCAAATCCCTGATAAGATTATGACCATATGTTATATAAAAATAGCCTGTAAACATTCCGGCAACGGCTGCTATTGAATTGGTTGCTAAAGTAGTAGAGTAATCCTTTATCCCGGTCCTGGAATCAAAGTCCCAACCTTTCCCATCTTTCAATTGAATAGTATGTAAACCATCAGCAACCAATAAAAGGGTGGTATCATCCAGAAATCTTAAATCATTCCAGCCATAAGTCCTGTTTATATTACGCTGCCACAACACATTTCCGTTAGTAAGATTAATGCCTTCCAGGATATTAGTTACACCGGTAGAAGATCTGTATTTATATCCCATTCCTATGTTTGTTTTTTGATCGATATAATAAATACTATTTTTAAGTTCATATTTATCTTCGCCTGTCCAAAAATCCAGGCAATGGCTTTTACCCATGGAAGTAAAAATCATGGTATTATTAGATTGTTGCAAACTGGCTGTTTGATACACGATTTTTTTCGTCCAGAGAATAGATTTGTCATTTAAGTTATAGAGGACGATAGAGCCTTTATTGTTCATCCACTTTCCATTTTTGCTTAACCCCCGAAGTTGAACAGTAAGGGTAGCTGACAGGGTATCAATATAGCTTTCTTTAATCTGGTCAGGAAATTCGTATTGCGTTCCGATAATCGCCTTCCCGGTAATTGAATTATATCCAACCGATTTTTCGTGGGTACTTACTGTTATTTTTGCTTTTTGAGAAAATACATGAAAAGATGTTAAAAGGAAAATTCCTGTAAGTAATTTTAGCATTCTTGTTTTTGTTGTTAAAAGTATTGAAATAAATCTATTAAATAATTATCAACCTTAAATCCGTCCTTATGGAAACCAGCCTGCAATCTGGTATTTCCTCGTCAATCACTTCTTTCGTTTCGTTTCGGTGGACGGGGAATAAATATACTTGTTTTTTGCTTATATGCCTCATATTCTGGTATTCCGTTGTATCTTTTTTCCATCATCGGCAAACCAGAAACAAAAAGAATGAGTATGCTAACCAGAATAGGGCTTAGCAAACCAAACAGGCCATTAGGGGAACTATAAGCTACCAGGAATATGCCCCACCATAAGATAACCTCCCCAAAGTAATTAGGGTGCCTTGTATATTTCCAAAGCCCGCTTTTCATTACCCTTCCCTTGTTCTCTGGATTACTTTTAAATCGCGCTAATTGGTAATCACCTATTGCTTCAAAATAAAAACCAATTAGCCATAAGAGGATACCTGCAATATCAAGCAGATTCAATGAAGGTTGAGGGTGAAAACTGACAATTGCCAGGGGTGATATGATTAACCAGAGTAAAAACCCTTGTAAAATATATACCTGCAAGTAGGAGCGGATATGAAAATATTTCCCCCAATCATGTCGCCATTTATGATACCTGAAATCTTCCGTTTTAAGCCTGTTTCGCATAAAAATATGAAGAGTCAGCCGTGTACCCCATAAACCTACAAGGATGTATAATACCATTATCCTATCGGAGAATTCCTGCGTAAAAAAATAAAACACACAAAGCAAAACATAACCCAGCCCCCAGGCTATGTCAGCAATATCATTTCTTTTAAAAATCAGGGAAAGGATAAACCAGGCAGTAGCATAAATCCAAATTAACAATGCGGAGGTGAGGAGGAATTCACTCATATCAATTTAACATTTTGAGGATATAAAATCCGGCAATACTAACTGCGGTTGTAAGGAATGAACCCCAGGCAATATCAATAAATACGATTTTTAAAGGCCAGTCCTTCAGCGTAGCCAGGTTGGTTAAATCATAGGTAGAATAAGTAAAAAAACCGAATAGAGCACCCAGCAGCATAGCCTGCCACACGGAATCCTTTTTTATGGCAGGATTAATGGCAAAAATAAAAATGCCAATGATAAACAAAAAGTAAAAGATAAGGGCTGCCGTCCAGTTTACTTTGTCGCTTAAAATAAAGCCAAGGTGTTTTTTATACAGATCTTTAGCAACAACACCCAGCCAAATTAAATCAATGCCAAAAAATACAATGGCAGTAAGCACATACCCAAGGATAATTTTAGTTAAGCTCATTATTTATTGAATTTTTAAACTCTCAGCTTTTGGTGTGATAAAGATAGGAATAAACTTAAGATCAATTCTTGCCAGAATTATGAAGAACCTCTTTCCCTTGTATAATGCAATTGCACAAGCCCTTTTTCATACTGCTTTGATCTAAGTAATTTTAGCTTTAATTCAGGCAAGCCACTTTGAAAAAGGGATACCCCTTGTCCCAGGATAATAGGAATGACGGAAATAACCAATTCATCAATTAAATCCTCTTTGAGCATTTGATGGGCTATTTGGGCGCCGCCATCGCAGTAAATATCTTTCCCCCTCTGATCTTTCAATTTCAAAATCAATTCTTTTAAACTGCCAGTATAGTATTTAAAGCTTCCTTTATCAGGCCTTGAAGTACGGGAGATAATATAGACATCCTTGTCGGTATGCGGGTATTCAAATCCCATGGTGAGAACTTTGTCAAATGTTTTCCGGCCAATGATCACCGAATCTGTAGTATCAACAAAATCATGGTATCCATAATCCTGCCCCTCCTCATCCACCATTGATAAAAATTCCAGGCTATCATTTATCCCGGCAATGTACCCATCGAGACTCATGGATATATATAAAATTACTTTCCGTTCGGGTTCCATTTTCAAATTATTGATTCGACTTCTATTTCTTCCTGACCTTTTTCTTTTTTGGTTTTGGTTCAGGCAGTTCTTTTAAAGTAATCCTCACCAATTGACTGATCCACTGTCTGTCTTCTATTTTTTCTCCAATTAAAAAGCAAGCTTTGGCACCGGTGTATGGAGGGGCTTCCACCACATCTTTGATAAAAGCCCTGCCAGCTTCAGTGGGTTTAATGAATAGTTTGTTATTGCATACCAGTCCAAATAACTTCCCATCAGAATACACCACATATTCGCCAAACATATTTCTATAGGTGATCCCACCGGCATCTTCGATCTGGTCAACGATGAAGTCCAGATAGCTTTTTTCTGAGGCCATGTTTCAATATTCTGTTTGTATATAAACTGCAGCGATATATTACTGATAACGCCATTCTGCGTAACGAAAATAGTTAACAACTATCCTAAAGCAACATCCAGTAACATCATGGTAGCAAAACCCAGCATAGCACCAATAGTTGAATAATCTGTATCATGCCCCGACTGCGATTCCGGAATGAGTTCCTCTACCACAACAAATATCATGGCTCCGGCAGCAAATGACAGCGCATAGGGAAGTAAAGGCGTGATGGTTAAAACCAAGTAAGCTCCAAGTACGCCGGCTATAGGTTCAACAATACCGGATAATTGTCCATAGTTAAACGCTTTTAACCTTGAAAAACCTTCACGACGTAAGGGTATGGACACGGCTGCCCCTTCAGGAAAATTCTGCAATCCGATTCCAATAGCAAGGGCAATAGCTCCGGCAAGCATGCCGGCATCAGGATTATTGGCAAGGGCACCAAAAGCAACTCCTACTGCAAGACCTTCCGGAATGTTATGCAGGGTGATGGCAAGAACCAAAAGGACACTTCGTTGCCAGGTAGTTTTAATTCCCTCTGCTTTATCGATTTCAAGGCCTAAATGAAGGTGAGGCAGGATTTTATCGACCAAAAACAAGAATGCACCGCCAGCTAAAAATCCGGTTAAAGCAGGCATCCAGGGAAGGGTGCCGCTTTCTTCTGCCATTTCAATGGCAGGTTTTAAGAGCGACCAAAAACTCGCGGCTATCATCACGCCGGCAGCAAATCCCAACATGGAATTTAATATTTTTTTATTGATTGTTTTAAAGAAAAAAACCATTGCAGCGCCCAATGCTGTCACTAACCAGGTAAAGATAGTGGCCATCAGGGCCAGCAATACCGGGTTATAATCTAGTAAGCTATCGACATTCATGGCCAGTTTTTATTTTAAGTTTGTAATTATTTTTTCCGGACTGGTATCTGCATCATTAATTTTATTCGCTTTAATCACTTTAAAAGTATGTTTTTATCCGCAGATTATGATATATTTTTTTTCATGTTAAGGTCCGGTAGAGCACTTAATATTTCTCAAAAACTCATATTGTACACCCTTGTTATTTCTTCCAGGTCTTTAAATTTATACTTTCCGGATTCTATCATTTTTTTCAAAACTTCATTATCCCTGAAATAATACATTGCAACTCTCCTGAAGTTTGCAGAATTCACTTTTTTGGCCACTGCTCCCTCTTTAAGCAATGCCAGGTCAGCACTATTTCCCTGAAAAGGGGTGACGCCACCAGCCACTGACCTTCCCACCCAAAAACGAACTAAACTAACCTTACCTTGCAAGATATTCTGGGCAAAATAAAAGCGATTCTTATCCACATTCCCAGATGGGTCAGCCTGGGACGGAATATAAACAACCACAAATTTTTGTTCACCTACTTTATATTCTAAAATTTGATTTGCATAATAAAAGGTAGAACTTTTTCCGGAGTAATAAGCAATATACTCGGGGGGTGCAAAAGGACTTCCTATCCCAAAATCTATAACATAATGGATGGTATCCCCATTCTCTATACAAACTTTGTTGTAAAGGGTATCAGAATCTCTGGTAATCACATAGGAATCCTTATCCACTTCAAGAACAGTCTCACTGACAATTGATTCCACGCGTGAAATTTCCTTCAAATCTTTGCTTTTTCCGGTAAAATAATGGGTTTGATCGATAGCTATATGATCCGATTTATTCCGCTTTTTAATCCGATACTCGTAAAACACATTATTTTCGTTAATAAAAGTAATATTACAGATAATCGTATCATAGGCAAGAGTTATAATAGTATCATTAAACTCCTGTGCTTTAATTGAAAGAAAAATCAAAAAGAATATTGAAATAAAAAGGATGATTCTCATTTCGTAAAAATAATACTATTTGGAGTAATCCCAAACCAGGATGCATGAGATAACAGGAATATTAAGAAAGAATAGTAATCTAAAATTTGTAGGCAATGGCATTGATATTCATTCCCGCACCTACGGAAGTAAACACCACATGGTCGCCTGGGGCTACTTTATGCCCGCCAAACTCCTTATGCCTTACAAGGTCGAGGAGAGTAGGAACTGTGGCTACCGAATTGTTGCCCAATTTATGTATGCTCATCGGCATAATATTATCAGGCACTTCTTTTAGTCCATACAATCGGAATAAACGTTTAACGATTTCCTGGTCCATCTTTTCATTGGCCTGGTGAATAAATATCTTCTTTATGCTGGCTATCCCAAGTTCGGCTTTATCCATACATTCCTTAACGGCTCGCGGTACATACTTCAATGAAAACTCATAAATTTTGCGGCCATGCATTTTAAGGTATCTAACTTTCGGATCAGAATTATGAATATTTGATTTCCCAAAATAAAGATAGAAAGCCTCTTCTTTAGTGTATGACTCCGAAGCAAAAGAGAGGATACCTCTTTTTGTTTCTTCTTCCACCAATTCGATAATGGTGGCCCCGGCCCCATCAGCATAGATCATGGAGTCACGGTCGTGAATATCAATCACTCTTGAAAGGGTTTCTGCCCCAATCACCAGGCATTTTTTAGCCATCCCATTACGCATGAACGAATCCGCATGGATGACTCCCTGTATCCATCCCGGACAACCAAAAATAAGGTCGTATGCGACACACTTTGGATTTGATATTTTTAAGTTGTGCTTTACCCTGGCCGAAATACTTGGAAGGGTATCCATCTGGATGGTATCTTTTTTTACGTCCCCGAAATCATGAGCAACAATAATCTGGTCAAGTTCTTCAGGATCAATTCCTGCATCAGAGATGGCACGCTCCGCAGCCATACTGGCTATATCAGAAGCGTGCAGATCGTCGGTAACCCAACGTCGTTCGCTTATGCCAGTAATGGCGTGAAATTTTTCCGAAATCTCTTCATGGGATTGCTCAAAAGCAACATTATTGGCATCGTAAAAAGTTTTATCCGCAAAATCGGGATTAGTTATCACTTCCGTTGGGATGTAACTCCCGGTACCAGTGATTATAGTATTTATATAACTCATAAATTTTATTAAAAATTTCAGCCGGTAAAAGTAATAAACTATTTTACATCAAATTGAGGCAGTTATTTCAAGTTTCTAACACTTTGGCTAAACTTTCAATCTGCTTTAATTGTTATCTTTGCAATTCACTAAAACTAAAATGATATGAAACTCAAAATTCAATTTATAAGCTTTCTATTGCTAATAATATTCGGTTTTTCATTAAATGCACAGGAATTTACTGTTAATAAACTCTGGGCCTCCCCCGACATACTAACCACCAGCGAGTCGGTGCTTTATTATGCGGATGACCATGGGCTTTTTGTTTCCTGCATTAATGGAAATCCAACAGATAAGGACGGGAATGGTTTTATTGCCTTTTTGTCCACATCAGGAGAGATTATCCATCATAAATGGTTCGATGGACTGAATGCCCCGAAAGGGATGGGAATCTTCGGGGGTTCATTGTTTGTGACGGATATCGACAGGGTCGTACAAATTGATCTTGAATCAGCAGAAATGGTGGCAGAATATCAGGTAGAGAATGCAAAATTCCTTAACGACATTGCCATTGATGACCAGGGTGTTGTTTATATCTCAGATATGGGAACCAATAAAATCCATGCAATTAATAATAAGGAGGTAAGTGTATGGTTTGAGAATGAAGAAATAATTAACCCCAACGGATTGCTAATGGATGGCGAAGATTTGGTGATAGGAAGTAAAAACGGGATTTACAGCGTGAGGATCTCCGATCTGAAATTCTGGCATATGGTAAAAGATACGGGTGGAGTTGATGGGTTGAAAAAAGACAACTATGGTAATTTTATTATCTCAGATTGGGTTGGTAAAATACAGATTGTTAATCCTGAAAAGGAGGCCATTGTTTTAACAAATCTGGCTGAGCGAGCAATGAATGCAGCTGATTTTGAATTTATTTCAAAAGATAATATCCTCATTATTCCCACATTTGCTGATAACCGGGTAGTCGCTTTCGAAATCCTCAAGAATTAAATTATTCTTGATTTTAAAAGGAATCCATTCACATAACTGTTATTTGAAATTCCTTTTCACCGGAATAATTTTTGGCAAGATATATGTTATTCAATTCGCGAAAAATCAAAAATCGAACGAATAAAAAAACACTTTATGAAAACAATCGGATTGATCCTCTTAATGATCGGAATGCAGGTAGGAATGGCGCAACAAGTCGCATACATCGAAACAGATAAAATTCTCGATAAAATACCTGAATTTGAATTAGCCAATAACGATATCGACCAGCAGGTGAAGCAATGGGAATCGGAATTGGATAATAAATTCACTGCCATTGAAACCATGTACCAGGAATATGTAAAGTCAGAAGCTGGCCTTACTCCTGAAATGAAACAGCAGAAGCAGGAAGCTATTATGGAGGCAGAAAAAAAAGCCAATAATTACAAGGATGAAATATTTGGACGGGAAGGCGAAATGGCTAAACTCCAGCAACAAAAGCTAAAGCCATTTTATGACAAAATCTATAATGCTGCGGAAGTAGTAGCCAAAGAAAACAGTTTTGACTATGTATTTGAAAAAACCGATGACGGAATTTGGGTCTACACCAATCCTGCGCTCAACATTACCGATGAAGTCATACAGCATCTGAAATTGTAGAACTCGCTTTTAATCGATATTTTCGGGCAAAAGTTAAAATTAAAAAACCCTGCGCTTGTCGAATTTATTTCCACAATCGCAGGGGTTTGTTTTTTATGAGAGTCGTTTTCCGTCAGGTTAGATATCAAAATAAACCCTGCCAAGCTCCACAGGATTAATACATATCACAGGTATTTGTGCTTCGTTAAACATGATTTTCTCATTCCATGGGCCTAAGTTAAAATAGTTGGTACCGATTTGAGGTTCCGTTACGATCATAATTAGATCCATGTTCGTTTCTATGGCATGCTCCACCAACCTCTTTGCCGACTCTCCTGTTTTTTCTGAATGCTGAACCGTATATTTGATCCCTGCTTTGGTAAATTCTTTGATAATTTGTTTAGAAATTATTTCAATCCTGCTCGCTTCTGCAGCCTCAGAAGACCTTTCCTTGTAAATATGAATCGTAGATCCGAATCGTTTGGAGATATTAATCGCATACCCCACTTTTTGTCTGGCCTCTGTAAACGTATTTATAGGGAAAAGAATATTTTCAATACCCTGGAAAACTTTATGTTGAACCACCACAGTCGGGACTTTTGCTGACGTGATCACCTTAAGGGCATAGCTGCCGAAAAGTATCTGCATCCCTTTTTTCCCATGAGTTCCTAAAAATATAATATTGGCACCAATATCCTCTGCTTTTTGATGTACCAGATCAAAAATACTTCCATGGTCGAACCCGGCTTCAATTTCAACATTATGGGCTGCACTAAACTCCGTTACCAGTTTATTTAAGGCTTCTGTTACACCCGCTTCCACACTCGCACTTTTACTAAAGGCAGCTTGTGAATCTTTATTGATAACATGATATATGTATACCTTAAAATTAATCAAACTTGAAAGTTTTACCGCGTAATCAATAGCGTTTTTACATACATCTGAAAAATCGGTCGGGACAAGGATAATGTTATTCAATTTCATAGAAGAATGGTATTACTATAATTTTATTCAATCAATTTCGCCTTAAAAATCAGAAAAACTATTGCTTCTCTTGTTTATCCAGTTCAGTAAATGTTTCGTCCACGGGCTCCCATAATTCAATTTTATTTCCGTCAGGGTCCATCACCCAGCCAAATTTACCATAGTCGTATGATTGGATATCCCCTACCACTTCCATCCCTTCTGATATTAACCTTTTTATCATTTCCTCCAGGTCATCTACCCTAAAATTGAGCATAAACTCTTTTTTTGCCGGTTTCAGATAGTCGGTATTTTTTTCAAAAACACTGAACTGTGTATAGCCTATTTTGGCCACATCTTCTTTATCACGCCAAGCAAACATATGACCGTATTCATCACATGGAAGTCCAAGATGTTCTTCGTACCAGTTTTTCAGTGATTTGGGATCGGATGATTTTATAAAAATACCCCCCAGGCCGGTAACTTTTCCTTTTTTATCCATAATGTATCAATTAAAAATCACTTGTATAAGGCTTCAGCAAAAATTATACAAAATGCCCTTGTGCCTATATCAACACATTAAATAATATGAATGTTCACCCTGTTATGGAGTTCAAAATCTGGTAAGTGGTTTTCAAATTGCATCCCTTAGGATAAATTCTTTCCATTAATACCAAAAGAGCAGGTTAAACTTCTAACCACAAATCCATAATGATAATTTTCCGGGTCTTATCCGATTGAACTCATAGTACAAGGCTGTTTAAAAAACCAGTGCATAGCCTATGAAGCGGCCCCAATAATATTTCATCAGGACAACGCGTTTTCAGAACATATAAATTTAGGTACTGAACACTCAGTAATGCTTGTCATACTTTATTTTTAAATGACAAGGTGAAATGAATCCAAAGTGAAGTATTGGAATAAAATATCTGTTTTATAAATGATTTAAATAAACGAAATTCAAATTCCGCAAAATCTAATTTCAATTTACATCAACATTTTGATTAAAAAATTGTTTTAATACCTTAACAAAGAAAAACAGTATGCAAGTTTTAGTCGCTTACTTACATTTTATTGGAATTATGGCCCTGATGGGCACACTGGTTTATGAGCACATGATTTTAAAGCCAGGATTAAATCAATCACAAATTAAATCGCTTGCCGGAATTGATCTTGTTTATGGGATGGCAGCAATCATCGTATTGGCCACCGGCCTGTTAAGATGGCTCGTGTACGAAAAAGGTTATGATTTTTACATGAGCAATCCCCTTTTTCATATTAAACTTACCCTTTTTGTAATCATGGGTGTACTTTCTATTTTCCCCACCAGGAAATTTTTGAAATGGCGGAAACAGCTTAAACAGGGAAATATGCCCATAATCGATA
This sequence comes from Bacteroidales bacterium, assembly GCA_021740645.1. GTDB lineage: Bacteria > Bacteroidota > Bacteroidia > Bacteroidales > JAADJA01 > JAADJA01. The sequence goes on along the minus strand of JAIOZL010000020.1, from coordinate 18,171 downwards.
AAGCCGCGATCGGCTCTACTTTGATGCTCATTCGGATTCAATTGTTAATTCTAGTGATCATTCCATTGTTAGCGGTTTTAATTTCCATGGGCAAATCCTTCTAAATTCTTGCTTCAGGTAAATTTAAATAAACCTTTATCCGCTAGATTTTGTGTGTACTTATCACTGGTCAGTAAAAAATATCGCAATCTTATGATTGGGGTCTAAAGCTCATACTAAAGGATCAGTGTTTTTAAAAAAATAAATTTAATTATTATAAAAATTCTGTTTAGCAATGAAATTATTTGAACCTTATACACTCGGAAATATCAGCCTTAAAAACCGGATCGTTATGGCACCCATGACCCGATGCAGAGCCATTGGAAATATACCTAACGACCTCATGGCTAACTATTATCAACAGCGGTCAAATGCCGGATTAATTATTACTGAGGGGGTGGCACCTTCGGCAAACGGGCTGGGCTATGCACGTATTCCTGGCATCTACAGTGAAGCACAGACTAAATCCTGGAAAAAAATAACGGATGCCGTGCATCAAACAGGTGGAAAAATATTTATACAATTGATGCACACTGGCAGGGTTTCACATCCGGCCAACATGGAAAAAAATACAGAAATAGTAGCGCCTTCTGCCATTGCATTAAAAGGAGAAATGTATACAGATCAGCATGGATTACAGGATTACCCCCAGCCCAAAGAAATGACACTGAAGGACATTGAACAGGCACAGGATGAGTTTGTCCGGGCTGCTGAAAATGCTATCGCAGCAGGTTTCGATGGCGTGGAATTGCACGGTGCTAACGGTTACCTGATCGATCAGTTTATCAATAAATCCTCCAACATCAGAACAGATAATTATGGGGGCTCTGTAGAGAACAGGTGCAGGTTTGCCATTGAAACGGCAGAAAAAGTAACCAGGGCTATCGGTGCTGAACGTACCGGAATCAGGATTTCTCCTTATGGTACTTTCAGTGGAATGGAGGTGTTTGAAGGCCTTGAAGACACCTATCTGTACCTGGCCAAAGAGCTTGGGAAACTGAAGCTGGTTTATATCCATACTGTTGACCATTCAGCCATGGGATCACCCGTAGTAAGTATATCAGTAAAGGATAAAATCAGAAAGGCTTTTAACGGAACCATTATCGCCAGTGGCGGACTCAATAAGGAAAAAGCCACAACTATTCTTGAAGAAAACAAAGCAGAATTGTTTGCTTTTGGCAGGCCTTATCTTTCTAATCCTGACCTGGTATACAGGTTAAAGAATAACATTGAACTCAACGAACCCGATTATACTACTTTTTACACTCCGGGAGAAAAAGGATACACGGATTATCCTTCTGCGGTTTAAAATACAGACACGGAAAAATCAGAAAAATTGCTGCAAAAATTCTAAAGCAGAGGAGGTATTTTCTACAACTGTTAATCTCCTACTTTATGAACAACTATGCGATTGGCAAGGCCAGGCCGAGAGATTGGATCCCCGGAAACTACAATCAGGGGGTCTCCTTTTTCAACTAATTCCCTGGCGATCAATGTTTCTTCAATTTTCTTAATAAATGCACTTCCTGAACCTGGTTTGGCCATAAACATGGGTTTTACCCCATATAAAAGAGTTAATAGCCTAAGGCGTTCCTTCTTGTGGCTAAAGGCAAGAATAGGCACAGGAAGTCGCAATTGAGAAAGATAAATAGCCGTTCCCCCGTAATTGGTCCAAACCACAATAAATTTCGGTTTAAGCTCCCTGGCGATTGCATCTACCCCGTGGGCTATAGAAGCATCTTTGTACAAGATAGCCGTCATGTTTGGCAAAGTTCCCGGCGTAATTGACCTATCCTGAATAAAAGCATTGGTCTTTTTTGCTATTTTCCGCATCATTGCTACGGCCTTTTCAGGGTAATTTCCTACTGCCGTCTCACCTGATAACATGATGGCATCGGCACCATCAAAAATAGCATTAGCTACATCTGAAACCTCAGCCCTTGTGGGAACTGGCGCCTCAATCATACTTTGCAACATCTGGGTGGCTACAATAACCGGCTTCCCGTATTCATGGCATTTATGCAAAATTTCCTTTTGAAGGATGGCCACTTCAGCCAAATCCATTTCTACACCAAGGTCACCCCTTGCCACCATGATCACATCGGTTTCATCTATGATGGAATCCAGGTTACGGATAGCCTGGGGTTTTTCTATTTTAGTGATTATAGGGATGAACTTTTCATGGTTTTTCGAAAGGCTGAAATTTTCGTTGCGCCTGAAGTAGTCATCTGCTCCGTCAGGCCGGCAATTGAGTTCTTTCAGCCGTTTTTTAAGTACAGCAATATCTTCCCTTTTTCTGACAAAACTGAGAGCAAGAAAATCAAAACTATGTTCAACCGCAAAGTTGATGCATTCATAATCTTTTGGAGTCAGGGCATCTACTGTCAGTTCCGTATCGGGTAAATTTATTCCTTTGGCACTCGTAATCAACCCTCCGCTGATCACTGTACATTTTAAAGCTTCCTGCCCATTCAGACTGACTTTGCCATTGCATTCAAGGTTGATATTTCCATCATCGATCAGGATACGTTCTCCTACTTCAACTTCATCAATAAACCCGGGTGAAGTAGATGAAAAGGTATTTTTGGGTTCTACTTTTCCTGCCGTCAGGCTCTCCTTCACAAAAAATACTTCCTGGCCCTTTAACACATAAATCCCCTCCTTAATTACCTCTCCTATTCTGATCTTAGGCCCCGATAAATCACCCAGAATACTAACATACTGATTGGTGTTCTTTTCCGCCTTTCTGATATTTTTAATAAGTTTCCTGTGTTCAGGTAACCGGCCATGTGAGAAGTTAACCCGGAAGATCCTGGCCCCGCTGTTGATCAAAGCTTCTATTGTTTCAAGATTTGAAGAGGCCGGCCCGAGGGTAGCAATAATTTTAGTTAACAGGAATTCTGTTTTTTTCATCCGTTGAAAGTATTGGTTTCATAGCTGGGTAAAAGTACAAAAAAAGGGTAAATCTCCCGGCCCTGTGTGCGCAGATTTTTAAAGTTTTCGATGATCAACATAAAAACGAACCCCGATTCCCCCACTGATATCAAAACGGGTAGAGGGAAACAGATTGATCCCTGGCCTTATCTCGATAAAGACATCAAGAGGTGTATCTTCCAGCATGTAGGCAAGCCCTATCGGAACATGGCCCCCGAATAAAGGATCATCCTTTAGGATCAATTTGGCACCAAAACCATAATATACAGGCATTCTTCCTGACATAATATCAATGAGCTCAAAGTCGTGCACCAGGAAATCCCCATGCAAATACAACGACCCGTCATGATTAAACGACCAGGCCAGGGCACCATCAAGGGCTATAGTGCTGCCGGTCCAGTATTTAACCGATATTCCTGTGGGTTCGCCCACCACAATTCCTAAACCCAGGCGTTCTTCCTGCGCATATATGTTAACGGAAAAATAACCAATCAACAAAAGGCCTATCCATATCTTTCTCATAATTTTTTATTTGTCGTATTTTGTTAATTATATCTTTTATAGTAAAAACCGGTATTTTTAAACAAGTTTAAATTCAGGGCAACATAAAACATATTTACATCCAGGATTTCATAAAGTTTGTTCTCATTTGATTCGGCAAATGCTTGTTTAAAGAAACTGCTCAGAGGTTATTAAATTTCAGCCCACTCCAGTATTTTTCACCTAAAAAAGGAAAAGCGGCCGAGCGCAGACTAAAAATACCCTGTAAAACAATTTTTATCATCGGTGAATTTCTATTGGTATATAATCCATTCAAAGTTGACCGTGTAAACTTATCAATCCTTTTTTACCTAAACTTATAGTAAAAACAAGGGTTGTGGCTACTTGTTCAGGCCTGCCAAAATTACTACAATAATTTTGAATACTGCCATTGATTAACAAGACAAATAAATACTATCCGTAATATAAAGTTTAATTTCAATTCCCGCTTAATTGTATAAAAAGGTCTAAACTGTAATAGGCCAATAGAGTAAGTATAGCAGTCCAGAAAAGGATGCCACCTAGAGTCCAGTATAAAAGTTTATTAGATGATTTCACAAGGGCCATTCCAATAATAATAGTCATATTGGGCCCCATAAGCATAGTACCCAAAAACCCTAGCCCGGCCATTCCATACTTCTGGAAAAGATGTTTAGCACGGGTTTCCTTTCCAACCATAAGTCGTTTTTTTCTTCTGGTTTGAATGGATTTTCTTATCCTCTCTCCAAAGAAATATAAAATAAGCACACTCAATACTGCACCACCAGCTGTTAAAAGCCAGGTAAAAAAGGGGTTAAGATGACAAGCCAAACCTACAGGTACACCCTTCCAGATGCCGAGCATACCTGTAAAAAATGTTAGAAAATAGGTATACATTGAAGCCACAAAGATAAGGGAATTTGTACCTCTGGAGAGGTACACCCCTACTTAAAAAACTACCGAAAACATTGTCTGAACTTACCGGCAATCAAATTGCAAAAGAATTGAAGAAGTTGTTACGTTAAGTCCATCCGATACCTGCACCATTAATATATGGCTACCTGCTTCGCAAAGCCACCACAGGTATTTGGTTTTCATTGTTAGCATACCACTTGTTTTGTGAATACTAAAGACCACGGATGTAATCGATGGAAGTAGCTGATAGCCCACATGTTTTTTCTCTGGATCATAAGCTGCAACTTTGCCGATCAGAATTTCATCACGGTGTAAAGTCAGGGTATCAGAAATTGCTACTGATAAGGTATCAATGACTTTTACATCTCCTGGAATTTGAGCCAACACATTGGCAGGGAGCGAAGCCAGGAATAGCACGGCCCCCAGAAAAATTAATTTTTTCATTTTACCTTGATTTAAATAAATACTACACCTTCTCAGTCCTGTCCGGAATTTCTGGAACGGGCCTGAGGTTTCAACACTGGTGTGTTGTCCATCCCATGAACAGGTTTCTCGATTACCGGATCAAAAAATGAACGCAGCACCATTGATTCAGATGGAATCTACATGCCTGAAGTATAAAACCACACCACAGTAACATATAAACCACCCGGGTTTCAGCGGATAAAAAAGTTTATGAGAAAAATATCCAGGAGTTGGCTAACCATTGAGCCTTTAATTCGATTCATGCCCCTGAATACAATTAAATAATTTTCATGCGAAAAGGGTAAGAACGCAATAGCTATTATGAGTGCAAGATAAAACCTGAAACAAACCCACCAAATTTTTTAACATTTATTTATTAACTGAAAAAGTAAAAAAATTAATCCGAAAAAAGGCCACGATTCTAATGGATGAAATCAAACACAGAAAGTAGCCACAAACAAAATCGCCATTATGTTAATTAATTGTTAAATAGGAATTTAATAAAATTTTCTTTGATTACCTTTGATTTGAATCATACCAACAAAGAAAGTTAATCAACAATGCATAATGTTTTGGGTAATTACCAAATATTTGTGAAAAGATTACCTGATTGTTCTTAAATATTTTAAAATCTTTTACACCCTTAGGCAGAAATGTCAAATAACAATAATTAACATCACTTGTTATATTAAAAATATAACTATGGATAAAACTAACATTTATTTTACCCATTTCCTTGCAGTTTTTTTATCTACCATTGCAATTTCTCAGATTCAATGTATATTGTAAAATTTGAGCAAAAAAGTGAGAAATTGATATGTATATCGTCGAAAATGTAAAAAGGAATTCAATTAAAAAAGAAGTGCAAACAGCTTGAAAGGATTTTAAAAACCAGGCTGACTGCAGAATTACGAATAATTAAAACCAATAAAATGACAAAAGGTAATATTCTCGTCCCCGTTGATTTCAGTGATGCTTCAGCAAGTGCAGTCCATGTAGCGACCAAACTCGCAAGGCTTGATCATCGTAACATTAGTTTACTGCATATCCATAACGACAAATCCGTTGAAAAACTTCAACATGACCTTGATTCGCTGGCAGCTTCTATAAAAAATAACAGTCTTCAGGTAAATACCCTTCTTAAGAAAGGTAATCTGTTTACTGAAATTACAGAAACAACGCATAAAGAGGCTTATGGGATGATGGTGATAGGGACACATGGCTATAAAGGATTCAGGGAGAAATTACTGGGTGCCGACATCCTCAAACTTTTAAGGACTATCCCGATTCCCGTGATAGCGGTTCAAAAGGAATACAGGTTCCCGGATAAGGGATTTTCAAAAATATTATTCCCTGTAAGCGGACATGAGGCTCTTCCCGTAAAACTTAACACAGCCATTGCAATTGCCAGTAATTTTAATGCTGAAATACACCTATACACCGTGCAAAAACCCGGTAATGAATGGACAATAAAATTCAGGGAGAATATCAAGCTCGCAAAAGAAAGTTTTGAAAAAGCCGGAGTAAACTATATACGTGTTACGGAAGACCAACAATCCTTTTCTGTGGGTTATTCTAAACAGATCATGGCTTACGCCAAAACTAATGGGATCGACCTCATTTCTATGATGACCATCCCTACGCGCGAAAATTATTATTTTGCTGACAGCGATAAAGAACACATCCTCACCAATGATGCCAAAATCCCGGTCTTATGCAGCAGCGGGAAGATGCTGGTATAAAAGCAGACGAAAGAGTATATTCAATCCGATGGAAATGAAAGCCTAAAGTTTTATGGCTTTATTTGTTAATTTTTTTATGATCTGAAAACAAATGATTTTTAAAGATCATTCTGGAATTCTCTCTGTATTACTTTTCTGGATTTATACTTCCATCCGCTAAACCACCAGCCCAGAAGCCTGACACCGGCGAAATAAACCCATGCCCACATAAAACCTGCCTGCTTTAACAATCTGTAAAAAATAATATCGGCCTCTTTCCTGGTAATCGGAGCACACCGTTTGTATTGGTAAAGCACATCATGGATCATGGAGGCATAATAGGTATAAGGCTTATAATCACCTGTGCCGAAGCGTTTTAGTTTGCCATCACAGGTGCCCCATGTTATATGAAATAAATTCACCTTTGGGGTGCACCCATCCCACGCATATCCATTTTTAAAAGATCCTTTAACGGTAATCGTCCCGTCTTCTGTAATCCCCAACCAATCATAATCGCATGTGCGGTTTTGTAAAAAATCAATGGTTACCTTATAGTCTTTCTGATGGACAAATTTCCAAACCTGATGTTTCCCTGGTTTCAAACATTTGTTTTCATTGTGACTTGGGATTGAAGGTTTTTCAGTCATAATTGATAGTTTTTCAGTGTTATATCTTTTTTAATTTTCCTGGTATTTATGGCTAAAAGTTGATAACCTGTACTAAACCTGGTTTTTTCACTCAATTAAATCGAATGCAAGATGTTACAAAGTAGTATAAAAGTTAATTATTAGAGGAGTAAATTTAAGAATAAGATTTGAAACAAAATCATTGTATAACTATTTAGTTTTAAAATTGAAGAATTACCTGGAAAATTTCCAGGGCAAGAGTGCACAATAAAATCAGGTGATTTATCAGGGCTTAGGTCTATTTAAAATTTTTATTCTCAGTGTTTTTTCTAATTTTACAGCCATTTTATGATTTAAATGGAAATATACTTGAAATGGCAAGAATGACGTCATTCAACGATTCTTATCTTGCATTGGATAACCTTGATTATAATAGTGGCAACAAATTATTTGCTGTTGACGACACAGAAAATCAAGTCGATTATCTATGTGATTTTCAGGATATGAATGATTCACAGGTGTAAGTCTTCAGCCTAATTTGGACAGATTGGTTTAAAAGTTTATAGACAGTTTTATAAATTTATAACCGATAAACATTCAAATTATGGCAACAAAAAAACAAAGTGTCGAGTCCAAAGTAAAAGAGATCAGGAGAAAGACCCGAAAGAAGTATTCCTCAGAAGAAAAAATCAGAATAGTTTTAGAAGGCCTACGAGGTGAGGATAGTATAGCTGAACTATGCAGCAGAGAAGGTATCAATGCCAATGTTTACTACAAATGGAGTAAGGATTTTCTAGAAGCCGGCAAAAAACGGTTAAACGGGGATACAAAGCGAGAAGCCAACAGCAATGAAGTTCACAAGCTCAAAGGTGAGAACTTTGATCTAAAACAACTGGTGGCAGAACTGAGCCTTGAAAACCGTATGCTTAAAAAAAGTCTGAATGGTTCCGAGTAAACTATAAGTATATGCAACGAAGTGCCGGAGAAAAGATGGAGATCATTCGGATTGTAGAAGGCTCCCAGCTATGTGTTAAGCGTACCTTACAAGAGTTAGCGATCAGCCGGAGCACTTTCTATGAATGGTATGTCCGTTACAGGGAAGATGGCTATGATGGCTTAAAACAGCGTTCAAATCAGCAGGGATAGATAGGGTTGCAGTTTGGCAGTAAACCGAAACCGCAATGAACAAAAAGGTGCCAATTGTTAATTTTTTCATAGTGCAAAATAGGAAAAATTATTGGAAGGGGAATAGTGGGCTTCACTTAAATGTTCGGCTCCCCTTTTTGCTAGGCCGCCATTAAGCTTTCCAGATCATATCCAAAAGCATATTTTCCGTAAAGAGAAGAGAAAACAACAATAATTTTCTTTAATTTGAAATTTCCATATTCTAAAAACTTTTCACCATTTTCTCAAACTTTCAATATAATCCTTAACATAATTTCTCAAATATAAGCCTTATGGTATCTTCAATTGTACAATCAAGATTAACAGGTATTACTTTTAGCTTTAATTTCGAGTCGTATTGGAATTCCTTCAGGGGATGGTAGAATGTTTCGTGCATCGGGTATAGTAATACCAGGAATGGCTCCTCCTCCATAAAAGCCTTATACTTTTTCCCATAAGCATAAAGCTGGTACATATCGGCCTGGCTGATATTATAATTCGACCGGGGTTTATCCTGGTCAATGATCTTCCATTTAGTATCCAATACCAGGTTCATGTTTTCTTTAATTACAATATCCGGTTTAAGCTTAAACTTTTGCCCTCCCCTATGCTCATCAACAAGGGCTATTTTCTTATCCTGTAAGATAACATCCGCAGTATGGCAGAATTTTTTAAACCCATATCCGATATAGTCCTCAAATATTCGCTCCATCGGGAATAATATGGCTTTGTTCACATTTGTTCCTTTGAAGTTAGTAAATGATTCCCCAAGCAAAAATACTTTGGCCCACGAAAGCACTTTGGTATACGATGAAAACAGACGGTTCAGGTTCTGAATGTGCAATAGGTCCTTCTCAATTTGTTTCGAGTCATTGACCTCCTCCAGAAAAGCCAGAAAGTCATATATCCTTATCTTGTTCCTGGGTGATGTGGTGGCTTTTAATAAAACCAGCAAGGTTGACTTAATCAACCTATTATGCGGGATATCAATACTAAACCGATCATAATTAACAAAAAAGCGTTCTTTATGAATAAGGTTATGGCTGATATGTTTGGAAAAATCGAGAGACCCTCTAAGGTATTTTACGTTCTTGTTATGATTAATATAGTTTTTTCTGATCCCCTTTTTTATTAGCACTTCCAATTCTTCCAAAAAAGTATGGATAAAAATCTCCAACAGGGGAAAACGTGTTGATTTCAGGAATGCGTTATCGATAGACTTAAATGGGGAGTTTTTTAAATGCCGTAACATCCTTAAAAAAATCTCCCGGGTCGCTTTCTTTTCATCGGCTGTATTGTCGAGGTAGATCTTCGGCAGGATTTCCACAACCGTTTGGTCCCTGGTTTCAATTACCCCAACGTAATTTTTTACCCGGATGTAATCTTTCCCCTTTTTTCGGTGAACCGAAAAAGCGCTATCAATTTCGATGTCACTGTCAAGGTTTTCAGCTATAAAGTTCCGTAAACTATTAAAAGGTTTATTATCCACATAAACGGTGTTAAAGGTATCCTTCGACCCGGGATAGTCCTTCCCATTATATATAGTCCCAAATTCTTGTATGACGTGATATTTACTCACCTTATCAGCTCTTACACTTTTTCTTCGTACATGGATTTAAAAATACCTACCGGGATTTTATCATAATTTCTCTTCATAAGGTGCTTGTTCACCATATATTTCATAATGTCTTCATATTCATCCAGGTCGACCCCGAAAAGATTTTTCTCATCTGCACCGGAATATTTCTTTTCGAGTATCAGCTTATCCATGTCTTCTTTTTTCCGTTCCGGGTTATCGGCCAGCACCAACTGCACTTTCCCCCAATCGTTGTAAAAATATTCCTGGAGCAGAGGAATGATCTTATTCCTAAACACATCGCATAGGGCAAAATGCGATTTTACCCCCATGAAGTAAGAATGGCCAATAGTATGGTCCCTATCGTAAAGGAATTCAATCCGTTCGTTTATTTTTTCCAGCAGAAGCAGGAGATTTACCCCTTCTTCCGTGACATCCAATAGTGCAGGGTCAGGCATCATTTCCTCAAATTCAAACCGACGTCGTAAGGCAGTATCCAAAAGGGCAATACTCCGGTCGGCAGTGTTCATGGTCCCAACCACATACAGGTTAGAGGGAATACTGAATTTCTGTTTCGAATAAGGCAGGCTAACCTCCATAGGATTTTCTCCATCCTGCCGTTTATCTGCTTCTAACAAGGTTATCAATTCCCCAAAAATGGCAGAAATATTTCCCCGATTGATCTCATCGATGATCAATACATGGTTTTTAATTTTTTGAACGGGTTTTGTTTTTGAAGTAAAAAACTCCAAATTAATCTTATCTGACTGGAGTTTATAAATACTTTGCTGAGAAAACTTCTTTTGGTAAATCTCGCTAACCGGAATTTTTGCATCCACGAAAAACCAATTCACTTTTCTCTGTCCGTTATAGTCATCAAGGTTTATGTCTTTGCTCGATTTGAATTCATATTCTCCGGTAATCTTACCAACGGCTTTCAACCTGTCATTTCCATGCGACACAAATACGATGTCACCTTTTTTCATCTTAAATAGAAGGCGGTCAATCCCGGTAATGTTGAAATCATTAGCTGAAGGTTTATTTCCAGTAGACTCCGTAAACCTGTCAACGATTTCCTTTTTGGATTTAACTCCTGTATAATCTACATCCTGTCCTCCCCAGCCAATAAGGATACAACTGTTTTCCTTGCAGTAATTCCAAACAGTTTTTCCGGTTTCCATTGAGGTATTTCCAAGAGAAATCTTGAAAAATTGTTTGTCCGTAAATTCCTTTTGTTCGATGAAGTAATTACCCAAACTGGTTTCTTTTTCATACTCCATATACGATGCTGCATTCGAGCACATCTGTTTAAATACACCATCTTTAATTTCATAACCAATATCTTCTGAGTTGGAGGCATCACTTTCAGCGTCGTGATCCTGATGAAGCAGGGGTTTGATCCCCTCTACAAAATCCTCATAACTGAAACTCTGATGGAAAGTCACAAAATCGATCAGGCCTTTTTCATTATACTGTTTATACCTTCTAATCAATTCGTACCTATCTTCCTTTTCGATTTGATCAATTGGTTTTTCTTCAATAATGCTAATGGCATAATTAATACTATGGTATGTTTTGCCGGTACCTGGGGGGCCATATAATATTGTATTTAATGAATTGTTATGTTTCATATTCTTTTCATTAATTATTTTGTTTGAAACCTCTAGTATTTTATCATATTGCTCCTTTGTTGCTCTAAAAATTGTCCCCTGGTTCCCGCCATAAAAACCTGGTGGATTAAATTCCGGGAAATTTTGCAATTCATTTTTTAGAATTGGGTTCTTAGTTAAATTGTGACCAATATCTAAATTAACAATTAGTTCCTCAGCATGGTAAGGCTCTGAAGTAACCGTGCACAAACCATAGCAACCTCCATTAGGCCCGGTCACCCAAACAATTACTTTGTCGTTGGGCTTGATCTCATTTTTATGTGCGTTAATTTTCCAAGTCTCCTGAATACGGAATTCCCATTCATTAACAATATCATACTGCTCAGGATTACATTGGAAAAGCCAGTATTTGAAATCCTTATCATTTGTGCTTTTCCCATTTATAATATCAACTCCTTTATCCAAAGCACAATAGAAAATATCCTGTGCTAAAATCAGATTATTATGATCGGGATAACAACTCTCATCCAAAATGCCATCCTTCCATGCTAATAAGTCATTTTCCTTCGATAATCTTTCCGTTACAAAATTTTTGATTATTTCATAATAGTGAAAAAGTTTTTCTCCGGGCTTTTTGGGTTTTATACCAATTCCTTTACAGTACTTAGTATAAAAAGTATCTTTATAAAGGGCATATTTATCAGGATAGCGGAAGCTTAGAAGTGTTGCTATCGTCCTTTCTTCCTGGAAGGTATTTTTTCCATGATTGGGTAAATTAAGATATATATCGCTAAACTCTTGCTGGTATTTAACTATCCTATCTCTTAATGGTGTGCGTTCATCAAATAGGTCGGATAGTAAACTTTCGAATTCTATGGGTGCATTTTTAAACATGAAATTAAAAACAGTAATACAGGTGGGAAAAACCAAATTACCCAAATCAACTTTATCACCAAATTCTGAAAAAGTAATTTTTCCGGACTCATATTGTCCCCACAAGTCCTGGAAACGCTGAATGAGTTTCCATTTATATAACTCCCCGACAATTTTATTTTGAGCCTGAAGGCCCTTATACCGGTCTAAAATCAAATCGTGATTAATAGAACTGTAACTTACGTTAAGTTTATTATTACCAAAAACCCTGAGCTCAAGTTGCCCGGGAAATTTAGTTTTAAAAGATTTGTCGGTCTGGATAACATCTTTTAAATTATTAAATACGGCTTTATTAGTTACCTTGTCTACTATTCCCACCCAGGTAATAATCCGGCCATCGTAACTTTCCCTGCTTCCAATCTCTGGCAGTTCCGGGATATCCATTTCAAAAAAGCTCCCCTCTGTAATATCAATACGGGGCTTAATAATATTAAGGGTTTTGATCCAGAAATCCGTGTATATTCCTTTTGTCATAACAGTTTAGTTAATTTGCATTTTTACTTTAATCTGAAAAGCGACTATTTTATACTTCACTCCAATTTTATTCATACCCAGGCTCCCCCTCTGCCGCCCGGCTTATCTCTACTTTCATGCATTTGTATTTATTATCCAATATCCCATCGTTTTTCAGCTTTATCCCCTTAAAATTATTTATATTTTCTTCCAAATACTAACCTACTCAACCATCGTTTCAAAAACCATCACCTTTTCTTATCCTTTTTCGGTGATCTTCCTTTCTCCGGCTCCTTCAATTTTTTTATATCCTCTTCCAGCTCCTTCAGGCTTTGTTCTTTTTCAAGGGTTTTTTGATTGCGTTGATATTTTTCAAATTCTTTCCCCGATTTCTTTAAAGCCATTTCGTGACTGATCATTCCTGCATGGGTGAGCAATTCTCTGCCATTCAATCGCAGAATGGAGTCCAATCGTTCAATCCAGTCCCTCATGTACATGGGAGTGCGCTGCTGCGCCATGGTCTCGGCAAAGGCAAGGTATTGTTCCACCAGCAACCCAAGTAATTTTATCTCTTCTTCGTTCAGGTAGTTTTTGGCAATGCTGACATCCGATTTTTTAATGGATACAGTTCCTTTTTTATCGTAGGATTGCATCCCCATCAACGGAAGGGAAGCACTGGACCTGCGATACACCAGATCGGCTGCCGTTTGCTGGCTGATGGCCCAGAGTAGCTTGTTTTGCACCACTTTAAAAAACTGTACCGTTTTTTCATCCTTCGGGTCATAGTCGATGCTGGTGGCGTAAATGTCTTTTATCTTCTGATAAAAAAAGCGTTCCGAAAGGCGTATTTCCCGGATACGTTCCTGTAACTCGGTAAAGTAGTTCATGGAACTGCCCGACTTAAAACGTTCGTCATTCAGCACAAAACCCTTGATGATGTATTCTCTCAACCTTTGGGTAGCCCAAATACGGAATTGCGTGCCCTGAGGCGATTTTACCCGGTAGCCCACAGAAATGATTACATCGAGATTATAATGGTCAACTTCCCGCTCTACTGCTCTGTCACCTTCTTTCCGAACTTGTCGGAATTTCCGACAAGTTCGGTTTTGCTCCAGTTCGCCCTCGTCATATACATTTCCAATATGTTCGGCGATGGTGCTTCTGCCTTTGCCAAATAAAGTCGCCATTTGGTCTTGCGTCAGCCATACGGTTTCATCTTCCAACCGAACATCAATTTTTATGTCGCCTGCTTTGTCTTGATATAGGAGTATTTCGCTGTTCATATTGTGACTTCAATCTTTTTTTTCTCCTCTGAAATCTCTTTGCCGCAATAATTTGCAGCCTCTAAAGTAACAATTGATTAAATATAATTATCTATCTGCCCTTAGATAATTCTATTTCTACGCCGCCACCCCCCGCACAAACACCTCCACAAACAGCTTCATCTTCTCGATGATCCGCTCACCGATCTCACGTGCTTTTAAAACGCTGGGACGGTGCTCCAGACATTTGAATACATCATCTTTGATCGGTTCCTGTCCGTTGAAGATATAAGAGTCAATGAGGTTGCTGAATTGTTTCTGGTCGAGATCCTCTTCTTCGCAAATGGCATTGAGTGCTTCAACCCGCTGTTCTTCCCAGTATTTTTCAAATTCATCCGGGATGTTGTCGGCATCGTTGATCCGGGGAAGATTTTCGTCAATGAATTTCTCGATGAGTTCACGTTTGCTCCTTAACTGTAATTCACCTGAAAGCAAATCGAGAATAGCTTTTTTCTGATTGGCCTGTTTAGTCTTTTCGGTGAGTTTTAGTTTTGCAAGTAGTTTCAGGATGTAAGCCACATTAATCTCATCACGGTGGATCAGCTCGATCTCAAAATCGACATCTTCCAGGATTGATGCTTTTTCTTTCCGTTGCTGACTGCGGACTTTATCATGCAGGTCAAGGTATTTACTTTTGTAATCTTCAAAAGCCTGCTGCGAAACAGGAAGATCATCCCATGTAAAATCGGTATGAACTTTTAATACATTGTGCAATCGCATCAGTTCGCGGAAAGCCTTGATAAATTCTAATTCCTCTTCTTCGCTTTTCAGGTCATCCACGCTTTTAACAGTGGGAGCAATAGCCAGAAGATTACCAAAAGCCTTAGCGAACTTTCGCACGATAGCTTCATAAGGTGGCAGGAAAATCTCTTCCAGGGCTTCCTTGTTCGAAAATAGCGCAATGGCTTCATCCGTGGCCTTTTTTAGGTTTCGAAAACACAGGATATTACCCTGCGACTTCTGTTCATTCAGAATTCTGTTTGACCGTGAATAGGTTTGCACCAAACCATGATACCTGAGGCTTTTATCAACATATATGGTATTCACTTTCTTGGCATCAAATCCGGTGAGGTACATGTTTACCACCAGGAAAATATCCAACCTGTTTTTGTCATTAAAGCCCACCTTTTCACGGTCCTTGATCCGTTTGCTAATGTCTTTGTGGTAATTTTCAAAGGATTGATTGTCGGTGAGGTTAAACCTTGTGCCGAACATCGAATTATAATCTCCAATAAATTCCTCAAGCTTATCCCGTGAATGACTGTGTTTATATTCCTCCATGTCTTCGGCTGCCCTTGCAAATTCATCAGGATATTCGCCAGTGGCATCCTGATCTTCTTCATTGGCACCGTAGGAGAATACTGTGGCAATCCTCAGGTTATGAAGACCGGCTTCTTTTTTAGCCTTGAATAATTCATAATAACGGATCAGGGTTTCAATGCTGCTGACGGCAAACATAGCAGTATATTCCCGGTTATGGGTTTTCTGGTCGTGGTATTTAATGATATAATCTACAATTTTTTCGCAGCGAACCGGCGATTCGATCACCTCCTTTTTATCAATATCCTCCACCTCAATATCGACATAGGTGTTGCTCTTTTGCTTATATTTCCCGATATATTCCACACTAAACTTCAGCACATTCTGATCGCGAATGGCATCGGTGATCACGTATTTATGGAGGCATTTGGTAAAAAGGTCTTTGGTGGTCCGTTTGCCCAGCTCATTGCTTAGTGCATTATCGGCAAAAATAGGGGTGCCGGTGAACCCAAAAAGCTGAGCATTTTTAAAATAGCTTGTGATCCGTTTGTGGGTTTCGCCGAACTGACTGCGATGGCATTCATCGAAAATGAAAACCATACGGGCCAGTTTCAGATAACTGATTTTCTTTTCATACTTGAATTTGTTAATCGCGTTGTTCAACTTCTGAATGGTGGTAACAATCAGCTTATTTTTTTCGATTAACTGTTTGATCAGGCTCCGGGTGTTGTCGGTCATGTCGACACTCCCTTTTTTGAAACTGTTGAACTCATTGGCCGTGTGATAGTCCAAATCTTTCCGGTCAACTACAAATACTACCTTTTGCACCTCCGGCAGGTTCATTACGATCTGGCTTGCCTTGAAGGAGGTCAGTGTTTTACCCGAACCTGTGGTATGCCAGATGTAACCGTTCTCCATCCCGGCTTTCACGCGGTCGACAATGGCCTCTACGGCATAAACCTGGTAAGGACGCATCACCATGAGAACTTTGAACGACTCATTGTGGACTACGTAATGCGCGATCATTTTTCCCAGTCGGTTCTTATTCAGAAACGCACTGGCAAAATCAGTAAGCCCGGTGATGTTGCGGTTCTTTTCATTGGCCCAGAAAAAGGTTTGTTTGAAGGTGAGGGTGGTCAGCGGATTGTTGGCGTAATATTTTGTGTTGACCCCATTGCTGATTACAAAGATCTGGATAAACTGAAACAAGCCACTGTTCGCCCAGAAAGAATGTCGTTTGTAACGGTTGATCTGGTTAAATGCTTCCTTGAGTTCCAGGCCTCTTCGTTTCAATTCGATCTGCGCCAGGGGCAGGCCATTAACCAGTATGGTAACATCATAACGATTTTTATAAGTCCCAACTACCGTAACCTGATTGGTCACCTGGTAGTGGTTGTTTTTCAAATCTTCCGAATCAAAAAACTGCAAATAAAACTTTTCTTGATTATCCCTTACCAAAACAAAACGGTCCCGAAGAATTTTGGCTCTTTCAAATACATTGCCTTTCGAAAGATGATTGAGCACCTGTTTGAATTCCCGGACGGAAAAGATGGTTTTATTAAATCGCTCAAGCTGGGCTTTCAGGTTTTTCAGAATACCTTCTTCATCCGTAATCTGAACAAACTCGTATCCCAAACCGGGGGATAACTGCTCGATCAATTTCTTTTCAAGTATGGCTTCTGATTGTGTTCTCATTTGTCTGAACCTTGATTATCTGGATTTTCGGATGAGCCGGATTTTTTGTTCAGGTAAATTCTTTTGAACTGGAAGCTCCGTGCCCCAAAGTTAATCAATAACCCGATTTCAATGTTATAAGCTTCAAGGTAATTTTTAGCTTGCGCCAGATGAACATCCTCCAGTTGAACCAATGCTTTGAGTTCAACCATAATGCAATCCGCCACAAAAAAATCAACACGTCGGGTTCCAATCTGCTCCCCTTTATAAAAGATCGGCATTTCATGCTCCCTGCTAAAACCAAGCCCCCTTGTTTCCATCTCAATGGCAAGTGCCCGCTGGTAAATCACCTCCTGAAATCCGTTACCCAGTGTATTGTGCACTTCCATCGCAGCACCAATAATATCTCGTGTTAAATCTTCATACTTCATTTGTCTGAACCTTGATAACTGTCTGAACCATAAAAATTGTCTGAACCTTGATTATCCGGATTTACCGGATGACCCTGATTTATTTCTATTACTATTTTATTATTCATTTCCATTAATTTCAATCCTGCTAGTCCTCTTATCCTGTGAATCCTGGTGCAGACAACTGTCTGAACCCTGATTATCCGGATTTACCGGATGACCCTGATTTATTTCTATTACTATTTTATCATTCATTTCCATTGATTTCAATCCTGCTAGTCCTCTTATCCTGTGAATCGTGGTGCAGACAACTGTCTGAACCCTGATTTTCATGATTAACAGGATGACCCTGATTTATTATTTTTCTTTTTATCATTCATTTCTATTTTTATCAATCCTGCTAATCTTCTCATCCTGTGAATCCTGGTGCAGACAACTGTCTGAACCCTGATTTTCATGATTAACAGGATGACCTTGATTTTTTACTACTACTATTTTATCATTCATTTCCATTGATTTCAATCCTGCTAGTCCTCTTATCCTGTGAATC
>JAIOZL010000019.1 GCA_021740645.1 Bacteroidales bacterium | reverse complement strand
CTCAAGAACGACAGTATCAATGGCATTTCTACAGTTAAGCTGTAGTCTTTCACCTCTGACTTATCATTCCGCCTGCGCACCCTTTAAACCCAATAAATCCGGATAACGCTTGCACCCTCCGTATTACCGCGGCTGCTGGCACGGAGTTAGCCGGTGCTTATTCGTATAGTACCGTCAATTCACTACACGTAGTGAGGTTTCTTCCTATACAAAAGCAGTTTACAACCCATAGGGCAGTCATCCTGCACGCGGCATGGCTGGGTCAGACTTTCGTCCATTGCCCAATATTCCTTACTGCTGCCTCCCGTAGGAGTCTGGTCCGTGTCTCAGTACCAGTGTGGGGGATAATCCTCTCAGAACCCCTAGACATCGCAGTCTTGGTGAGCCGTTACCTCACCAACAAACTAATGTCACGCATGCCCATCTCTAACCGTCGGAACTTTAAGTCATCAAACATGCGAATGATGAATATTATGGGGTATTAATCCCGATTTCTCGGGGCTATTCCCCAGTTAGAGGTAGGTTGCATACGCGTTACGCACCCGTGCGCCGGTCGTCAGCGGTCCGAAGACCCTGTTACCCCTCGACTTGCATGTATTAAGCCTGCCGCTAGCGTTCATCCTGAGCCAGGATCAAACTCTTCATTGTAATAAAAATTTTAAATGTCTCAAGATCTAATTCTCATTCTGTTTTGAATAAATCCAAAACGTGGAATGGATATTTGCTACTAGGCTTTTCTTCAGTTTTTTCAAAGAACTATATTTGCTTTTTTACTTTCGTTTTTTCAAACGGGCTGCAAAATTACAATCTTTTTTTTATTCACCAAGAAAAAAGTAAAATATTTTTCAAATTTTTCTTGACTTAAAAAGGACTGCAAAGATACTATAAATGTTTTTTAAGTCAACATTTATTTCCAGATTTTTTAAAGAACTATTCGTTTAAAGCGGGTGCAAAGATAGAGATTAATATTTTTAATAAACAAACAATAATCTTCTTTTTTTTAATATTTTTTTTAAGTGATTGGTTTTGAATATTTCCGGTCGGATCTTCTTCGTTATAAACTACTATTTTATTGAATATTCTTCCTCCAATAGCAGTAAAAGAAATCCTTTTTTTAGGTAAAAATTCCTCAAAGGTTTTTTCTTTTTTTAACTTATTTTAAAAAGTAAAGTTAAAGTTGACTTTATTTGTCTGCTATTTTTTTTCTGGAATGTTTTTTAATACCTCAATAGTAAGATCCCAAAACTTCTTTACAGTGTCTATTTTTAATCTTTCATCAGGAGAATGTGCTCCCTTTATTGTCGGACCGTATGAAATCATGTCCATATTTGGATATACATCTCCAATTAAACCACATTCCAAGCCGGCATGTATTGCTAATACTTCCGGATCCATATTAAATAGTTTCCTATAGAGAGCGGATGTTAGTGCAACGATTTCAGAATCCGGGTTAGGTTTCCACCCTGGATATCCATCAGTATGCATTACATCTGCGTTTATAAGATTAAAAACACTGGCTACCATATTCCCAATGTCATCTTTAGCAGATTCAACGGAACTCCGCTGGCTTGTTGTAATTTCAATTTTGCTATCGGAAAACTTTACAGATGCGAGGTTCGTGGAAGTTTCCACGAAGTTTTCAATTTCTGCCGACCAGGCAATAACGCCATGTGGACAGGAATAAAGAGCATTTAACAGTTTGTCCTGGGATGATTTGTCAATCACTTTTTCAAGCGAATCAATTCTACTTAGATTAATCTCTAAATCTGGTTCTGTAATTTTAAATTCTGCCTTAATTAATTTGCTAATTGAGGAAATATAAGTTTCAAATGGGGCAATATTTTCGCTCGGTATAGTAACCAATGCATAAGCTTCGCGGGCAATTGCATTTCTCAGATTACCTCCATTAAATTCAGTTAATCTTAAACCATGGTTCTTTCCGGCATACCATAACATTCTATTGAGAATTTTATTCGCATTGCCTCTTCCCCTTTGTATATCATCACCTGAATGGCCACCGAGCAAACCCGAAATACTCAAACTGTAAGAGGTAGATTCCTGCTTAGAGTTTTCAAATGAGAATTGAAGTGTGGCCACAGTGTCTTTACCTCCAGCACATCCAATAAATAATTGCCCATCATCTTCAGAGTCGAGGTTGAGGAGGATTTCTCCTTTCAAAAAGCCTGGTTTAAGCCCAAATGCGCCAGTCAAACCTGTTTCTTCATCAACTGTAAATAAACACTCAATTGGTCCATGACTGGTCGAATCCGACTCTAGTAAAGCTAACTGTGCTGCAATACCTATTCCATCATCAGCACCAAGAGTTGTTCCTTTGGCTTTCACCCATTCATTATCTATCCAGGCCTCTATAGGATCATTATCGAAATCGAAAACCTTATCGCTGTTTTTTTCACAAACCATATCCATGTGGCTTTGGAGGGTGACAACTTTTCTGTTTTCCATTCCTGACGTAGCTTGTTTCCTGATAAGAATATTCCCAACTTCATCCTGTATCGTTTCCAATTTGTGTTTTTTACCGAAATCGAGTAAATAGGATATTATTTTTTCTTCTTTCTTAGAAGGTCTTGGAATTTTTAATATTTCAGTGAAATAATACCAAAGTCTTGCGGGTTTTAATGATAATAGTTCTTTGCTCATGGAAATTTAATTTAAATATTTTTAAGCTGTGATATTGTTTCTGCAGGATTTTTTGAAGAAAATACTGTGTTGCCTGCTACTAAAACATCGGCCCCAACTTCAAAAAGCTTTGATGCATTTATTAAGTCAACCCCTCCATCTATTTCAATTAAGGTGTTTGTATTCTTCTGAATGATTTTGGATTTTAATCGATCTATTTTAGTAAAGGTATTTTCAATAAACTTTTGTCCTCCATATCCGGGATTAACTGACATAATTAAAACCATATTAACATCGGACAAGATATCATCCAACAAATTTACTGATGTATGAGGGTTTATAACAACACCTGCCTGCATTCCTAATTCATTAATAGCAGCAATGGTGCGATGTAAATGTGTACATGCTTCATAATGTACGCTAAGTATATTTGCCCCAACATCTTTAAACTCTTTTATATACCGCTGGGGATCAACAATCATCAAATGAACATCCAATGGTTTTTTTGCTGACTTTTTTATAAACTTTATAATCGGGAATCCAAAGGAGATATTTGGTACAAAAACCCCATCCATAACATCAATATGAAACCAATCAGCCTCACTTTTATTAATCATTTCAATTTCTTCATGGAGTTTTCCAAAATTAGCAGATAAAAGGGAAGGGGCGATTAATCGTTTCATCTTATAAGAAATTTAGGCAAAAGTAGGAATAATATTAAAAACCTGATGGATACTATAATGTTTATTATAGTTTAACAAATTATAATCGGGGGAACAAAAAAAGAAAATTATAAAAGAACAACAGTTAACTCTTCTTCCTTTAAATAACTAAGCAATAACTTGCCTATTATAATAGTTTAGCCAAGATAGGCTTTCAATAAATTTGACCTTGAAGTTTGTTTTAATCTTCGAATAGCTCTTTCTTTTATTTGCCTGACTCTTTCCCTTGAGAGCTCATATTTCTCAGCTATTTCATCCAGTGAATAGGGTACTCTCCTGTTTAGACCAAAATATAATCTTAGTACATCGGCTTCCCTGACGGTTAAGGTAGAGATGGCACGCTCAATTTCTATTTTAAGCGAATCGTAGATAAGCTCTTTGTCAGGATTAGGTGCATTCTCGCTACTTATTACATCATAGAGACTGTTTTCTTCGTCAGTAATTAGGGGAGCATCCATGGATATATGCCTGCCATTATTTCTGATTGAAGTTTTAATTTCATCTTCATCCACCTCAAGCATTTCAGCTATTTCTTTTGAATTAGGCTCTCTTTCGTACTCCTGTTCAAGTTGAGCATATGCCCGGTTGATTTTGTTGAGGGATCCAATCCTGTTAAGTGGTAATCTCACAATTCTTGATTGTTCAGCCAGGGCCTGCATAATGGATTGGCGAATCCACCATACGGCATAGGATATAAACTTAAATCCTCTGGTTTCATCAAACCTTTGTGCTGCTTTTATTAACCCGAGGTTACCTTCATTTATTAAATCCTGGAGGCTCAACCCTTGATTTTGATATTGTTTTGAGACTGATACCACAAACCTCAGATTAGCTTTTGTAAGCTTTTCAAGTGCTAATTGGTCTCCTTGTTTTATCTTTTGTGCCAGGGCAACTTCTTCTTCGGCAGTAATCAGGTCAACTTTACCAATTTCCTGTAAATATTTTTCCAGCGAAGCTGTATCGCGGTTAGTAACCTGTTTTATAATTTTTAACTGCCTCATTCTTTTACATATATTAAAATATCACCTAGAATGTCTTCGTTGATTTTTTATAAATAAAAATCCCGAATACACAATGGTAAACTGTATTCGGGATATTTTACGAATGTAAAATCTTAATGTTTCAGAAATTAATTCTGCTCGGGTTTAGGCAGTAGAACTTTTCTTGAAAGTTTCAACTTTCCTGTTTTACTATCAATATCAAGTAACTTAACTTTCACCTTATCACCAGTTTTAAGAACACTTTCTACTTCTTTAATATGTTTCCAGTCAATTTCTGAAATATGCAAAAGGCCTTCCTTGCCAGGAATAATTTCGACAAATGCGCCAAAAGTAGTTATGTTTTTAACGGTTCCAAGATACACCTCACCTACTTCAGGCACAGCAATAATTGCTTTAATCCTTGCTCTGGCTGCTTCTGCAGATTCTTTATCAGTAGTTACAATATCCACAATACCAAAATTACCCACCTCTTCAATAACAATAGTACTATTCGTTTCTTTCTGTATTTCCTGTATTACTTTTCCACCTGGACCAATAATAGCCCCAATAAATTCTTTCGGTACAGTAATTTTTTCAATACGTGGAACATGAGGCTTATAATCTTCGCGGGGCTGGCTAATTGTTTTCTCCATTTCATTTAGAATATGAAGTCGCCCATGCTTTGCTTGCTCCAAAGCTTTCGACAGGATCTCATACGATAGTCCGTCCACTTTTATATCCATTTGGCAGGCGGTAATGCCGTCGCGGGTACCGGTTACTTTAAAATCCATGTCACCTAAATGGTCTTCATCTCCAAGTATGTCAGACAGGATAGAAAATTTACTCCCATTAGCATCGGTAATCAAGCCCATTGCGATTCCAGATACAGGCTTAGTAATTTTAACACCTGCATCCATTAAAGCTAGTGTCCCAGCACAAACTGTAGCCATGGATGATGAACCATTCGATTCAAGGATATCTGAAACAATACGCACGGTATAGGGATTATCTTCTCCCGTAGGAAGAACAAATTTTAAGGCTCTCAAGGCAAGGTTTCCATGTCCTATTTCGCGACGGCCGGTCCCTCTCATCATACGTGCTTCCCCGGTTGAAAACGGGGGGAAATTATAATGAAGAATAAAATTGCTTTTTCCTAATATTACAGCCCCATCAATGGTCTGTTCGTCTAATTTTGTTCCAAGTGTAACCGTGGATAATGATTGGGTTTCGCCCCTGGTGAAAATTGCTGAACCATGCACAGCAGGCAGATAATCTACTTCCGACCAAATAGGTCGTATTTCATCAAGTGCTCTTCCATCAAGTCTTATACTTTCGTCTAAGATCATCCTCCGCATTGCTTCTTTCTCTACATCATGATAATAGCGATCGATAAGTAAACCTTTCGTTTCAAGTTCTTCTTCTGAAAAGTTTGCTTTAAACTCTTCTTTAATTGCTTCAAAATCTTCTTGTCTTTTGTGCTTGGCCGAACCTTGTTTCGCTATACTGTAAACTTTATCATAGGTTTTTTTCCAAACCTTGTCTTTTAATTCCTCATCATTTTCTTCATGAGAATATTCCCTTTTTTCTTTGGCACCTTCCACCATTTCAGCCAGATCAAGCTGTGCCTGGCATTGAATTTTAATCGCTTCATGTGCAAATTTTAATGCCTCAAGCATGTCTCCCTCACATATTTCCTTCATTTCTCCCTCTACCATCATAATATTATCCATAGTAGCAGCAACCATAATATCGAGGTCAAGATCGCTTAATTCTGAAACGGCAGGATTGATGACCAATTTCCCATCTTTACGTCCCACCCGAACTTCAGATATAGGCCCTCCGAAAGGAATATTAGAAACGCTTAATGCCGAAGAAGCCGCTAAAGCTGCCAGTGCATCAGGCATAATATCTTTATCAGCAGAGATAAGTGAAATTAATACTTGTGTCTCAGCATGGTAATCGCCTGGGAAAAGCGGACGCAGTGCCCTGTCAACCAGGCGGGCAATTAATATTTCGTACTCTGAAGGCCTTGCTTCACGTTTGAAAAAGCCACCCGGAAAACGTCCGGTAGCGGCATATTTCTCCTGATAGTCGACTGATAATGGCAGGAAGTCGATATTTTCACGGGGTTCTTTTGCTGAAACCACGGTGGCCAGCAACATTGTATCACCCATTTTAACAACAACGGATCCATCGGCTTGCGTAGCCAATTTCCCGGTTTCAATTGATATTTCCCGGCCATCTGCCAGGTTAAATGATTTTGTTATTCCAGATTTACTCATTAGTTATTTTGTTAAATACGAAAAAAGGCAATTAAGAATTGCCTTTTTTTTGTCTGTCTCTTTTATTTTCTTAATCCGAGTTTCTTAATGATTGCCCGGTATCTTTCAATGTCTTTTTTCTTCAAATAATCCAGAAGTTTCCTTCTTTTACCTACTAACAAAATAAGTGACCTTTCTGTTTTATGGTCTTTCCTATTTATTTTCAGATGTTCTGTAAGGTGCTTGATCCTGAATGAAAACAATGCAACCTGTCCTTCTGTTGAGCCTGTGTCAAATTCTGACTTCCCATATTCTTTGAAAAAATCCTTTTTCTTTTCAGCTGTAAGGTACATATACTATATATTATTCTACGTTGAATTTTTAGGGCTGCAAAATTAGTACAATAATTTTAATTAACAAATAATTGGTAATAAATATTTTGATTTGAATCATTTGTTTAAATGGAAGGCATAAAATGTATGAAAAATCCTGATTCACCCATTTTATTAAAAGAGTATTCAAGCCTGAAAACAAAATCATAATAAGTTACAAAATCGAGTCCAATGCCATATCCTGGAAGTAATTGATTGGATAAGGGATTGTATACATTGTTGCGGTTGTCGAATCCATATCCAAAATCAGCGAATACATTTAAATAAAAGGCGTAATATAATTTATTGAATTTATCAGAAGGAATAAATTTGAATTCCTGTACTCGTTGAGAGACTAATTCAAATTTTAAATTGTTTTTTAGCACTCCGTAATGTTGAGCATCAATTACATAATATTCGTATCCTCTTACAAATTCTCTTCCATAGCCTAGTCCTCTAATATAATAGTAGGGTTGTTGCCAAAAAGGTGAAACTTTAGCGGTAAAGCCAGAGGCCCAAAAAAACTTTCCTTTTAAATGAAAATACTTTCGATAGTTGGCTTTTACAAACATCGAATTTACCTTGGAGGAACTAATAGCTCCCAATCCTTTTTTATCTAACTCCACATCGAAATAATATCCTTTAAGGGGATATTGGGTGTAATCTCTAAAGTCGCTCCTGAATTGATAATAAAAAGTAAGATATTGATTTCGGTTTCCAGTCCCGAACATGTAATTAGAATTTTTTATCGTTATTGAATCATCCACTTCCAAATCGTTATAAATAAGCTTTAACCAGTGTTTATTATGGATTCCTTTGCGATAGTATAGCTCTGAGTATGCATAAACTTCCCTCCTTACCTGTTGGTTCTCATCTTTATAATAAACTTCTTTATTGTCGTAAGAATTATAAGGTATTTCGTGATTTTGCGAGAAGCCTCCGGCAAATCCCAATCCAATGGTCTGTTTGCGGTTGACATACGGAATCTGATACCCAAGCTGATATTTTTGATCGTATCCTAAGCGTGTAAAAACTACGAGTTTTTCACGTCTTCCCCTGAAATTGTTCCAGGTTAAGAACATCCCGTAATTTAAGCGAGTCCAATCTTTCTTTTTAAGCCACTCATTAAAATTCCTGTCAGCAAATTCAAGCAGGGGTACCGGCCAAATATACCACCTTTCAAGAAAATCAATATTTATATCCACTTGATTTTGCATTCCTTCCACGGGTGTTGCTTCGACTGTTACAAAATTGAACAGGGAAGTATTCATCAGGTTTTTTTGGCTTTGTTGCAATTTTTCTTCCAAATCAGGGGTTGGAATAGTATCTGATTTTTTAAAAAGTAACTCACGTTGAATAATCCGTTCTCTGGTAATTTTATTTCCTTTAAAAGTAATATCACGAACGACAACATAATCCAAAATGCCAGTATCCTGCCCGGAACTTAAATTGTAGGATACTACTGCTGATAAAAGAAAGATGAAATTAAACCAGAATTTATTCGTGATAAATTTAATCATTATATACTAAGGTATTTCATAAGCAAATCATACCTGCTCCGCAAATCATCGTACATTTTTTCGTCCTCAGTATACGTGGCTTTAATAATATAGTTATATCGGTTAAATGTTTGCACTATCGCTTGTATTTCGAGCGTGTTGATTTTAATTGTGATATCCATCATTGTAGAGTCTGGATCAGGGAAAATGGACAGGCTTAAAATTTTGGAGTCCTGAGATTCCATAATTTGGGCAATTTGAGATAGGATGTAATCCTTTTGGTTTACCTCCAGTACAATAATTGCCCCTGGATTTCTTACAGACAAAAACTCGGCAATTAAATCTTTCAGGTCATTAAAACGAATATTTCCTACATAGTTTTCCTGTTCATTAACAACCGGCAAAAGGTTCAGGCCAGATGAAGCCATCACATTGATAGCCTCGTAGATATGTTGGTGTTCATAAACAAAATCTTTCTTGAGCGAAAGTTTACTTTCTGCTAAAGGTTTGTCAGGGTCAGCCAGAGCAAAAACATCTGCTTCGGTAATTGATCCGAGTAAAACCGATTTATCTACAACCGCAATATTTTCCAACCTGTTTTCATCCATGTAATAGAGGGCATCCGAACCAGTTTCACTGATTTTAACCGGCTGCGGGGTAGGTGATATAAACTTTTTAATTATCATAATTCTATTTTAAAATCTTCAAGCATGTAAACTTATACATTTTTAATTCAACAAAGTTTAAGCTAAAAGAATTTATCGGTAATCATTTTCAGTTTTCTCCCAGTAATCATCATTTAGAATACTTAAATAATTTTCATAGCGGGAAATGGGAATTTCATTTTTATTGAGGGCTTCAATAACAGCACATTCCGGTTCATGAATATGAGAACAGTTATTAAATTTACACTGATGCATATATTTCCTCATTTCAGGAAATCGTTCGGCAATCTCTTTTCGCGAAAAATCTGTCAGTCCGAACTCTTTAATTCCGGGTGAATCGATTATAAATCCGCCAAATGTAAGAGGAAACATTTCGGCAAAAGTGGTGGTATGCATGCCCACACGGTGATAGCCCGATAAATCCTTGGTTTTTAAATTTAATCTGGGTTGGATGCAATTGATCAAAGCCGATTTACCTACCCCAGAATGTCCGGTTACCAATGTTTGTTTGTTTTTCAGCATTTCTATGAAGGCCTCAGTATTTTCTCCTGTTTTTGCTGACAAAGACAAGCACTTATATCCTGCATCAGAATAAATGGATGTGAGTTTTTCCATCAATTCAAATTGTGGTCTTTCGTATAAGTCTAATTTATTGAACACAATGTTTGAAGGAATATGATAGGCTTCGGTAGTTACCAGGATGCGGTCGATAAAACCAGTTGAGGTTCTTGGATGGGCCAGGGTAACAATAATACATGCCTGATCGATATTTGCGGCGATGATATGGCCGACTTTAGAAAGTTTTGTGGCTTTCCTGATAATATAGTTGAAGCGGGGAAAAATTTCATTTATCAAACCCGTTTTTTCATTTTTATTCAATTCATACCTCACTTTGTCACCCACCGCCACAGGGTTAGTGGTTTTTATTCCCTTCATCCTGAATTTTCCTTTGAGATTGCATTGAATTTGCTCACCCTGTAAATTCATTACACTATACCAACTTCCGGTAGATTTTACAACAACTCCATCCATAACAAATCGCTGCTTTATTTTTTTGTTTTATGCGTTACCTTTATAAATAACAGTTTTATTTATGGAAAATTATAATGCTTCTTAATGGCTGATTTTATTTTCCATGTACATTCAAGCCCTTTTTTAAATGTCACGAAATCCCTTGGAATAATGTGATAAGAACCTTCTTCGGTTTCAACCACTACCTCTCCCTCAAGAATTAAGCATTCTTCATCTCCGTCATATTTCCATTTGAAAACGGATACTTCTTTTTCCCAAATAGGCCACCTTGTAATTCCACGATTTTTTATGTCCTGTTCTCCTAATTTATTAATGACTACTTTTAGCATGATCCTTTTAATTAACAGGGTAAAATTACAATTTTTAATAAAAACTTGGCAAAGGCAATTCGGTTTCATAGCTTTGCGATATAAAATGGAAACAAATGATCTGCATATTTGCTATACCACTGAAGTATGGAACCGTGGCAGGACACTTTAATCGTGCCCATGAGTTTTGTCTAATAAATGTTAAAAACCATGTTATTGACACAATTGAAACCCTAAGGGTTCCGATGCTTGATGAGCGGGAAACCTCCCTTTGGTTAAGTAATCAAAATGTTACCCATGTGCTTGCCAGTGGTATTAGCCAGCAATCGATTGATCATCTGGCAGCTCAAAAAGTTGAGGTTATTTGGGGTGTGCCTGAGGATTCACCTGAAAAACTGGTAAAGGCTTACATTGATAGTAAGATGATTTTACATTCAAATACTATTCAGGAGTAATTTTAAAGGAATTATTCATTTCTTCAATAAAGGATAACAGGTCCTCTCTTCCCCGTTTACTTTTTGCAGATGTTATTATGGATAGCGGTATTTCATCCCACATATTATTTAATTCTTCGCGGTAAGCTTTAAGATTATGGGCCAGTTTTGATTTTGATAATTTATCTGTTTTAGTAAAAATTAAAGAAAATGGCCTTTGTTTTTTCCCAAACCATGCTATCAGGTCCAGGTCAATTTCGAGGGGAGCATGTCGCGAATCTATTAATATGAAGGTATTCACAAGCTGCTCCCTGTGGGTAAGGTAGTTATAGATCATCTTTTCCCAGGCCGCTCTTGTTTTTTTTGAAATTTTAGCAAAACCATATCCTGGTAAGTCTACCAGATGCCATTCGTCATTAATGATAAAGTGATTTATTAATTGTGTTTTGCCAGGTGTATTAGAGGTCTTGGCTAAATTTTTCCGATCGACCAAAGCATTGATCAGGGATGATTTCCCCACATTAGACCTTCCGATAAATGCATATTCAGGCAGGTTTCCCTCTGGACATAAAGTATGGTTTGGGCTACTTTTTACGAATTTAGCATTTAGGATTTGCATACCTTGGAGGGCTCAAACCTTTGAACCATTTTTAAATGATGAAATGTGTCGGTCTTTCTTATAGTCGTAAATATCTGCTATGGTTACCATGATGGCTGTTTCCTCTACCATTCCAAAATGATCATTTATTGCTGTTCCAAAAGTACGCATTGATCCTGACAGGTTCATGTATGCATTCACAAGGGGAGGTATTCCTTCGTTTAACCTCCTGACTTTCTGTACAAGTATTTTATAATCTTCATCGTAGTTCACTCCCGAAAAGATACTTTTTAATATTTTTTCCCTTGTTTGTAAAATCAATGGATCACGCGGCTTGACAAGGTTTTCTTTATCAGGGAAATATTTAAGCATAAAATACAGTATCATGTCACGGGCAAAACTATCATAACTGGGATACATCGTTATTTTACCGAAAAAATATTTCACCTCTGGGTTTAAGATCGTAATAGCGCCAAGGCCATCCCACAAATTATCCAGTGAATACATTCCTTTCCTAAGGTTAATTGTGGGCTGGTACATGGGTTGTACAAACGATCGGCCCAATTCAAAGGTCTCGGGCCAATATTCCTTTATGTATTTTTCACTGAATTTAAACAGCCTTGCTGTTGGGCTGTCGGGATGCCCATCTTTATTTGGTAAAACATCTTTACCAAAAATAAAGCGGTAGCCACCTACTATCTCTTTATCATCCGGACTCCATACGATCAGCTGCCGGAAAGGGACTTCTGCTGTATCATATTCATCTATATCGCAACATTTGCCAGTACCTCCGCTTGCTTCACGAAAAGTGTATTCCCTCAGTCGGCCTAACTCACGCATAAGGTTTGGTGCCTGATCATGGGTAAAAATGTAGATTTGATTATGGCCGTTGTTCGTATCCCGAACAAACAGTTCTTTTGTTAATTCTTTTTCTAATAAGGTCCTGTCAACAGGAGATATAATGGTTTCCATACAATATGGTTTTATTCGTAATTTTTATCCGGATTAAAGGGTTCATCCAATCCTTTTCCCATAGCATAAACATATCTTTTAACTTTAGATGCCCATTCATCAAAATTGTATCTTTTATCAAATGTAGTATAAGGAATGGTTGGCCCAAATTTTATGTTGATATTTTTATTTTTCTGATGAAACATTTCATTGGGTAAAAACAGCATTTCAATATTTGCTTTAATTGAAAGTTTCTTACGCAATGAGGCCAGGTTGTAAAAAAAGTTAGAATTCCGCCCATCAATATAGGTAGGGATAATATCACGTTTATATTTTTTGGCTTTTGATATAAAGGTTTTTTTCCATTCAAGGTCTTCAATTTTTCCATTTTGCTTCCTTGATACCAAACCTGCCGGAAAATACAACATCAATTTTTCAGACTCAAATGTTTCATGAATGATCTGAAAATTGTCCTGGTTACTGCCATGCTTATTTACGGGGATAAACAAGGGTTGCAGGTTGGGGAGAAACATTAAAATATCATTTACCGGGAAAACAATTTCCGTATTAACTTTACCCACAACATGCATAAGAGCAACGCCATCAAGCCCGCCTAAGGGGTGGTTTGCGGCTATTATGCTGCGTCTGTCAGGGGGGATATTCTCCTGTCCATCTACACTTATTTTTGCTCCAAAATTTAGTATAAGAGAATCAACAAAATCTAATCCATATTTCTCCTTGTTTTGATATAGAAAGCTATTGATCTCTTTTTCATGGATAATCCGTCGAAGGAATGTAAATAAAAATCCCGGAATAAACTTTGCCGTTTTTGGGCCTTTATCCCTAAAAACTTTTTCGATGTTTATTGTCCGTTCCGTGATTTGAATATCCGACATGCTACCTTTAATATATTGTATAGCAAAATTACAGATTATTACGAAATAATAAACGTGCTATCTTTCGAAAGGAAATAATAAAAGAATAATCAGAATAAGACTAGTAAAATAGATT
This sequence comes from Bacteroidales bacterium, assembly GCA_021740645.1. GTDB lineage: Bacteria > Bacteroidota > Bacteroidia > Bacteroidales > JAADJA01 > JAADJA01. The sequence goes on along the minus strand of JAIOZL010000019.1, from coordinate 68,863 downwards.
CTTAAAAATTGGCACTATTCCATTATTTTTAAAAACTTTGTTGATTTCCAACAATCCCCATTATTAATAGCAAGAAGATAAATTCCTGGCTTTAACAATGAGACATCAATTTCAAATAAACTCGTATGGCTAATCGACCCATGCTTGACTTTTTCACCCTTTAATGAAAATATAGAATAAGCCCCCGTTTTAATAAGCTGATCAAATTCAACTCTGCAAAACGAAAGAACTGGATTTGGGCTTACTTTTAGCTGAAAGTCAAACTTTTTTTCATTAATGGCCGATGCCGGCAGCACTGTGAGATAGGCTGCATCTGTCGTATCAATGTTACATTCATTCCAAACAATGCATTGGTAATAGCCCGAATCACTTAATTGCACGCCATAAATCGGGTATACATTATAATTCGCCCCGGGAATATCTTCTCCATTTTTTTGCCATTGGTATAAGATGGGGAGAGCGCCGGTAACTGCTAATTGAAATTGAATTGTGTCGGTTTCAAAAATAGTAGAATCAGGTGGTGATGCTAGAACAACCGCAGCTGTTTTAACAGTAATTGAAAATACCCCGCTCCGCTGGATGCCTGCTTCGTTAAAAACTTCATAACGATAAAATCCTCCATTTTCAGGATGGATGTTTGCAAAAACTAATTTTGAAGTATCGGTATTTGGTAGCGGCGAATCGGATTGATACCATTGATAATGTAAGTCGTTACCTATGGCATTGGCAGAAACAAAAAATGAATTATCAGCACATGCAATAGTATCATCGATTTCGGTAATGATCCCTGGGGCCAAATAGGAAAGGTCTTCTGTTTTTAAAATTATCCCATCTCTACCCACAGCTATTCCAAAATCATCCTCTATAAAAATCATATCATAAATATAATCATTTGTAATTTCGAGGCACTTAGTCCAGCTTATTCCTCCATCCATCGAATGTAGGAGTTGAGATTGCTTGCTAACCCAAAGGTTCGTGTCATTAATATACTGAAAATTTCTGATGGGGCCCAGGCTTTGATTATTTAGAAGTGATTCCTGCCAGGAATTACCCCCATCATTCGTGTAAAAAAGTCCATTTGCTGAACCAAGCCACCCCCAAATTGAATCCTTAAAATAAACACAATAAATTTCGGTAAATAGATTGGTTTCAATGTTAATCCAGGAACTGCCACCATTCGTTGTTTTTAAACATTTTCCACCTTCACCGGCAATAAATCCGGTATTTTCATCCAAAAAGTAAATATCATTGAAAACTTCCCACACCTGCGGGTAAATTTCTACCCAGTTTTCACCTCCATCAACGGTCTTGTATACACGGCCATTATCCCCAGAGCAATAAATAATATCATCATTAATCGAAAAAACAGACCTCATAATATAAAAGGTGAATACATCTTTTTCTTCCCAATTGTCACCCCCATCATTTGTATACAAAAGGACCTGGTTTCCAACAGCCCATCCCTTATTTTCTGAGGAGAAACAAACATCCAGAATATCTTTGGTTGTGTTTGAATTTTGACCTTGCCAACTTAAGCCCATGTCCTCACTACAAATAATAACCCCATTCTCCCCTGCCACTACCAGCCGCTGGTCCGAAGCCTGACCAATGGTGAATAGATCAAGTAGGGTTGAAGAATTATTTAAAGTCCATGAATTTCCGTAATCAGCTGATATCAGTGCCGATCCATCATCTTCAGCTATTAAGGCTATTATGCCATTATCGGTGAATCCATCAACATGGGCATAATAATTTCCTGAAAAAGGAATCGCGGACCAGGTTTCACCGCCGTTATATGTATGGTGGCATGAGTTTCTGGTGATGGCTATTCCGTGTTCACTGGTGTAAAAATGAATATTCCGGATTTCTTCAGTTGTATTCACGTATAATGTTTCCCAAGTAGCGCCAAAGTCAGTGGTTTTAAATATTCTTCCATCAGATGTTGATACCCAGCCCTCATTATCATTCAAGAAATAAAGATCATTAACAGAATAGGCAGAATAGAACTCCTGTACTTCCCAATTTTCACCGCCATCGATAGTCCTAATAAATTCGCTCAGTTCGGAGATGGCAAAACCATAATTTTCGGAAGTGAAAACCAAATTGATAGCATCCCCCTCCAAAGCATCAGAACAAAGCTCAAAATTCCAGCCTCCATTTATTGTTTTGTATATTTTATTATTATATGTGGCCCATCCGATTGCTTCATTAATAAATTGCAAATGGGAAATTTTGTAAAGATTTGTGGTAACTTTTTCCCAAATTGTTCCTCCATTATTCGTTTTATACAAGCTGTAATACTTACCTCCTACCCATCCTGTCATTTCGTCCAGGAAATGTACTGAAAATAAATCCTGGTCGGAATATAAATAATGCTGCTCCCAATTTAAACCGGCATTTGTCGTGCGTAAAAGGGTACCATTTTCACCAACCACCCAGCCGCTTTGATCCGATACGAATTGGATGTCAGTAAAATCTACTAAGGGGGGGCTTGGGTTAGTTTGATACCATTGTGACTGGCCTGAGAGTGTGGAGTAAAAAAAAATGCTGCAAAAAATTAGCGCTATTCCGGGGAAAATATAAGTTTTCACGTTTTTCATCTTTACTATTAATACTTTATTATCTTTTGGGAGAAAACTCCGTTATCGTTTACAATCTTAAGTATATAGTTGCCTTTATTTAGTCGACTTATATCAATCATTGATTCAACTGCTGGTTTAGAAATTTTCCCTTCAAGTAGTTTATTCCCTAAAATATCATAGATGCAGTAAACACATGTAGTATTATTACCAGGAATGCTAATGCAAACTTTATTAGTAGTTGGGTTGGGGTATATTTTAAACAAAGGATGTGTATCATCAGCTAGTTTGCTTCTCATAAATAATCCCGGATTGTTCTGGAACAAATCTTTTAAACCGGCTGCCCGCTCTTTCAGCAATTCAGCTGAAGACCAGGCGGTGCCATCATAATCACGGGCCCAAATTAAGGCTACATCAAGTGAATGCCCCTGACCTGAATTAAAAATAAATGGCCCCGAACTTCCAACACCCTTCCGGTCATTTGGGATGGCTCCCATAACTTCTTCTGTCCAGTAATAATTATTTTGGTTCCAGCCTCCGTTTGGCCATAGCCCGTAAGTCCCCCAATTCCATGGATCGGTATCACGAGGCCACATAAAATTGGCATCTGGCCCTTCTGCTAATGCAGTTGCATGGCCATATCCTCCATACTGCATTTTTGTTTCATCAGGCCAAATTGCCTGCATCATATCATAATATTCTGGAGCTTCATCAGGATCTCCCATCCAGGCACCACCTCCACCACTAAAATATACAAAATTTGTCATTCCCATTCGTTCGTTATCAATTATTCCATCGCTGAAATTCATTCCGTTAATACTTTCATCCACTATCTGGTTTCCTTGTAAATCATACTTAGGATTATCAATTCCATCATCATCCAAAAATGGGCCACCTAAAATTTGAATTCCCATAGCAGGTGGGTGTTCACCATATCCGGGATTTTCAAAACCACCTTCGTCATATTCAGTTCCATTGTAAGTGAAATACATTCCATTCGCCACATCACTCTCTATCCGATCATCCCAGCTATAACCTAGATCAGTATCAGTAAACAAACCCAGGTACATATCATGATAGTTTGTGTCCGATCTATTTATAATGTCATAATGAAAAAACACCGTATTCCATAATGTTGAATCTTCAGGTGCATCAAAGGCATAAGCCATTGCATGAACTTCAATACCTAAAGGAACTCCCTCTGTTTCCGTGTGTGAATCTTTTGCGTCATTAAATACGAAAAACAAGGCCTGGTCCCCTTTTATAATTGGGGCGTCTCCATGCATTGGCTCATATATGCCGTTGTTATTATTATCTTCAAAAGGGGCAATTTGATCTGATTGGCCCAAGTCAGTATGACCATTACCCGGCCAGGTTAAAATATCTTCAAGAGGTAAATATCCTGCTTCCCACCAATGCGATTTATGGTATTCTATTTCACTCCGGTTCAATTTCCAGACGTGATACCATTTTGAGTCGTAGATTGAATCATAACCAGAGGAAATTGGCCCATACCAATAATCAGCACCCACTTGTCGGTAGCGATCACCAGCCAGGTGTAAATTATCATTATCATCCAATCCTCCGATCCATAGAGTCTGGCAAAATAAACTCCTGATGTTGGAACCATTAGGTACTTTGAAATGGGAGTAATCATCCAGATCCCAAAAATTATTATTTATACAGTTAAACCTGGCATTAATGTTATTTATATCGAGGGAGTCATACCATTCATTCTTTTCAATCTTTATGTATATTCTACCCTGGTCGAAGCGAGCGTTCCAAGGGGATGTATCAGTCAGGAAATAGTGGTAATAATATACCGAATCATCATTATAATACGGAAAATGAAATAAGACTGAACTGTCTGATGAATTTAAGGAGGTTTCAATAAATAAGGAGTCTCCAAGTGGATGGAAGTCGTTTTTTAACACATTTATGTACCCGTTGCTAACAGGGTAAATCGTAATGGTATCGTTACGCGCTACAGGATAATCAGGCCCAAAAACCGGATTAAAAATAAGTGTTGCCCAGTTTGAGACAGCTAGGGTATCATCTTTTTCTCTTACCCTGTAATCATAAGCTTGTTCAATAATTTTGGTTTGGCTCATGGTAAGTGAAATTGTGCTGTCAGAAAATGTGAATTGTGCAAATTCCTGACCAGTTCTATTCCTGATCTCCGCAATTTCAATAGGATTACCTTCCGGGTCGAAATCATTTAAAAGCAGGTTGACATTTATCGTAGTATCATTTTGAGAGACATCAAAATTAAAGATGGGGTAAACTTCTTCTCCGGTAGCAACTGGTGGGCTGTTTTGGCAAAATAGCGACGAACTAAATAATACAAGCGCCAGGACTGTACTGATTTTAATTATTCCTCTCATTTTGATCATTGTTGCGGTTGGTGGCTGCAATTTACAAAAATTAATAACAGTTCCTATTATTAATCAGTTATCGGTAATAGAAATTCAGTTTCCGGTGATCCTATAACTAAAGCTTTCTATTGTTAATAAAACAAAATGCCCCTTTCACGCAACATTTCTGAAAAAAGAGAGTTTTATTTTTCTTTGGTGGGAAAAAATGGGAAAAGTTGTTAACAGATGGTAAATTGTGGGAAAATTGATATATATTTACACCTTGAAATTTTGATGGAATGACACTACTCACATACACATACGAATGCAAAGCTGATTCCAAAGGCAGGGTAATGCTTCCCGGCGGTTTGAAGAAGGAATTAAGCCCCGTATTGAATGAGGGTTTTGTGATCAAAAAAAGTGTGTTCTACAATTGCCTTGAACTTTATCCCCGCTCCGAATGGAACGAAGAAATGACCGGGGTAGATAAACTGAACCGTTTTGTTAAAAAAAATGTGGATTTTATCAGAAAGTTTATGGCAGGAGTAAAGCCTGTCGAACTCGACAACAACGGACGTTTTCTCATCCCAAAGGACCTTTTGGTCTTTGCAAAAATCTCAAAAGATATTGTAATGACTTCCCAGATCAATAAAATAGAAATCTGGGACAAACAAAGTTATGAATCTGTTTTGGGTGATAATTCCGTTGACTTCGGCACACTTGCAGAAGATGTAATGGGAGACATGCAAAACACCAGCGGCTAATGTACCATAACCCGGTTTTACTTAAGGAAAGTATTGAAGGTTTAAACATACGGGAAAATGGTATTTACGTGGATGCAACATACGGCGGAGGTGGCCATTCAAATCAAATCCTTAAAAATTTCAAAAATGGTTCTTTGATAGCTTTTGACCAGGATCAGGATGCTCTGGAAAATAAGCTGGACGACGAAAGGTTGATTTTGATCAATCAGAATTTTCGCTATATGCGCAATTTTCTGAAGTTGTACAAAGCCTTTCCGGTAGATGGTATTTTGGCTGACCTGGGTGTTTCTTCCCACCAGTTTGATGTGGCTGAACGTGGATTCTCTGTTCGATTTGATGGTGATCTGGATTTAAGGATGAATCAGCGTGGTGACCTCACGGCTTCAAGGATTGTAAACACCTATCAGGTAAATAAGCTGAGGGATATATTTTATCGGTACGGCGATCTGAAGAATGCAGGGAAAATTAGTTTTTTAATCGAAAAGGCGCGTTCGGGTAATGAAATCAAAACCACCGGCCAGTTAAAGGAAATAATTCAATCCTGTGCTCCCAGAAACCAGGAGAATAAATTTTTTGCCAAAGTGTTTCAGGCGCTTAGGATAGAGGTTAACGATGAATTGGGGGCGCTTGAGGATTTTTTGAAACAAACACCTGAAATGCTGAAAAGTGGAGGACGATTGGTTGTGATCTCTTACCACTCTCTGGAAGACAGGTTGGTGAAGAACTTTATTAAGTCGGGGAATTTTGAAGGAAAAGCAGAAAAAGATTTCTATGGAAATATACAAACACATTTTCAATTGGTGAGCCGAAAACCAATTGTACCTTCTGAAAAAGAAATAATTGAAAATAACCGGGCAAGAAGTGCAAAACTGAGAATAGCGGAAAAGAAGTAATGAGCAATTCAAATAAAAGTAAGGCTAACAAAACTGCAAAATCGCTGCAAAGTATTTTGGGTGGTGGATTTCTGACGAGAGATAAAACAGCAAGGAATTTACCATTCATAATGTTTTTAGCCTTTATCGCCATCCTATATATTGGGAACTCCTATTACGCTGAAAAAAATATCCGCAAAATTGAACGGCTGCAAAAAGAAATCAAGGAACTCCGTTATGAGCATATTTATACCAAGTCAAAACTTATGTCGAAAAGCAGGCAGTCCGAAGTGGCTGAAAGTCTTTCCGATAGGGGTATAAAAGAATCGATGGTTCCTCCTAAAAAAATTAAAATCGAAAAAGATAATTAATGGCGTGAAAAACATTAAGGCAGACATATTATGGAGGGTATTCCTGGTTTACATTGCGATGTTTCTATTTGGGCTGGCCATCATTGCAAAGGTGGCTTATATTCAGATAGTAGAAGGGGATGAACTCATGGCAAAGGCTGATTCTCTTACCGTGAAGTATTTTATGGTAGAAGCTTCCAGGGGAAATATCTGTGCCAATGACGAAAGTCTGCTTGCTACTTCTGTTCCCATTTTTGATGTCAGAATGGATGTGGCTTCACCCTTGATTTCTAATGAATATTTTAATCAGCACGTGGGCGATCTGGCAAGTCAGCTTGCTTCACTCTTCAAAGATAAGTCAGCATGGGAGTATAAATCCAGTCTCACAAAACAGCGCAAAAAAGGAAATCGCTATTTCCTGATCAAAAAAAATGTGACTTACGAGGAATTGAAGTCATTAAGGAAATTCCCCATTTTTGAATTAGGCAAATATAAAGGAGGATTGATCATTCTGCCAAAAACAAAACGCCAGAAACCTTTTGGCAATCTTGCCCTGCGTACGATCGGTTATGAAAACCAAACAGAAAATTTACGAGTTGGACTGGAAGGCGCATATTCTGAATATTTAGCCGGGAAAAACGGTCAGCAGATTCGCCGGCGAATAAATAATGGCGACTGGGTCCCACTATTTGATGAAAATGAGATCGAGCCTGAAGATGGTAAAGATATTATCACAACCATCGATGTAAACATTCAGGATGTGGCGGAATCTTCGCTGCATAATCACTTAATCGAACACAATGCTGAATGGGGCTGTGCAGTTTTAATGGAGGTAAATACCGGCCATATCCTGGCCATTGCCAATCTTACCAGGGATAAAAATACAGGGAAATATCATGAATCTTATAATCATGCGATAGGAGCAAGTGTAGAACCCGGTTCCACTTTTAAGCTGGCCAGTATGATTTCCTTGTTTGAAGACGGCCTTGAAAATCTCGACGATACTGTAGATATAGGAAAAGGCTATAAAGTGTACTCTGGCTTAACCATTCAGGATGTGCACGGAATACGTGATGGCAGGGTTTCAATAAGGGAAATATTTGAATTGTCATCCAATGCCGGTGTGTCCATGTTGGTTTACGATAAATATTCTGCCCAACCCCAAAAATATATCGACCATTTGTATGATATGTCGTTAAATGAGCCTTTAGGGATAGAAATCCCCGGAGAAGGAAAGCCATTTATTAAAAACACAAAAATGAGTTCATGGTCGAAAGTTTCTTTGCCTTTTATGTCGATTGGTTATGAACTTCAACTTACTCCTTTACAAACCTTAACATTTTATAATGCTGTAGCCAACGATGGTAAAATGGTTAAACCAATGTTTGTAAGAGAGATCAGGGATGCCGGAAAAAAGATGAAGACATTTGAAACAGAGGTTATAAATAAGTCCATTTGTTCGGAATCTTCTATTATCAAGGCTAAAGAATTACTTGAAGGGGTCGTTATCCGCGGTACAGCTACCAGTTTAAACAAATCGCCATATAAAATTGCGGGTAAAACCGGAACTGCTCAAATTGCCTCCAGCACCGGATATGATAAACGCAATTATAATGCCTCCTTCGTTGGTTATTTCCCGGCAGATAATCCAAAATATTCCTGCATTGTAGTAGTAAGCAAACCTTCTACAGGAAGGTATTATGCGAGCTCTGTTGCTGTACCGGTTTTTAAAGACATAGCGGATAAAGTATACGCTACAAACCTCGAGATACAAAATAACGATAGCCTTGAATTACATAAAGTTTATCCCCTCTATGCCAAAGGTTTTCAGCAGGAGATAAAGCAGATATACGAAACATTCGAAATTCCATTGGATTCACTCAGTTCTAATTCCGATTGGGTAATTGCTTTGGAGCAGGATAGTTCAATCGTACTTAAGTCAAGGATTATAAAAGAGGGGGAGATCCCAAATCTGAAAGGAATGGGTGCAAGAGACGCGGTTTACGTGCTTGAAAATATGGGATTAAAGGTGAAAGTCAGCGGGCGCGGATTTGTCAGTGAACAATCTATTTTGCCGGGAACACGCGCAGTAAAAGGAACAACAATAATATTAAAGTTATCTGTATAATTTGAAAAAACTCAAAGACATATTAGCTGAAGTTGAGGTAATTAATTCTCTCGGTTCGATGGATGTAAAAGTAGCAGCTATTGAATTTGATTCCAGAAAATGTGCCCCTAAAACTTTATTTGTTGCGGTGAAGGGTACGCAAGTTGACGGGCATCTTTTTATTCCCAAATCCATTGAAATGGGGGCAACGGTGATTGTTTGTGAGAACTTTCCAGGAACGATCCATAAAGATATTACATACTTACAGGTTGCAAATACCAGTAAAACTCTTGGCATACTTAGTTCTTATTTTTTCGATAATCCCAGCCAAAAACTTAAATTGATAGGGGTAACCGGCACCAACGGGAAAACCACTATAGTAAGCTTGCTTTTTAGCCTGGTGCGCCAATTGGGATACAAGGCAGGAATGCTATCGACCATTGAGAATAAAATTGAAGATAGTGTTATTGGATCAACCCATACTACACCCGATCCTGTGCAGATCAATAACCTGATGAGCAAAATGGTGGAGGAAGGGTGCACGTATTGCCTTATGGAAGTAAGTTCCCATGCCGCTGATCAGGACCGTATTGCAGGTTTGCATTTTAGCGGAGGTATTTTTACCAACCTTACTCATGACCATCTTGATTACCACAAGACTTTTGATGCTTATATCACCGCAAAAAAGAAATTTTTTGATAACCTGCCTAAAGAAGCCTTTGCCCTATCAAATAGTGATGATAAAAATGGGAATGTTGTTTTACAAAATTCTAAGGCTTCAAAATATACCTACGCCTTGCGCAAACCCGCAGACTTTAAAGGAAGGATCATTGAAAATCAGTTTGAGGGCCTTCAGCTCAACATCAATAATACAGATGTATGGAGTAAGCTGGTAGGAGAGTTTAATGCCTATAATATACTTGCTGTGTTTGGGGCAGCAATACTTTCCGGTGAAAATGAAGAGGAGGTCCTGAGAGAAATAAGTGCTTTGGAAATTGTGAATGGACGCTTCGACTATATCCGCTCACTTACGAATATCGGTATTGTTGATTATGCTCATACACCGGATGCTTTGAAAAATGTACTTGAGACGATCAATGCAATCCGTACCCGAAATGAAACCCTGATAACCATATTTGGCGCAGGCGGCGACAGGGACCCTGAGAAGCGTCATAAAATGGGTAAAGTGGCCGCTGAGTTAAGTGATAAAATAATTATTACTTCCGATAATCCAAGATCCGAAGACCCCGAAATGATCATAGATCAGATAAAAGAGGGTATTGAGCCTCAAAATTCTGCCAAAGTTCTTTCGATTACCAATCGGAAAGAAGCCATTAAAACAGGATGTATGTTGGCTCAACCCAATGATATTATTCTCCTTGCTGGCAAAGGCCACGAAAAATACCAGGAAATCAAGGGCGTAAAATATCCCTTTGATGACAAGAAAATTTTGAAGGAGTTTTTAATGATTAAACCAACAAATAATTAAGTGAATGTTTTACTATTTATTCACATATCTCGACGAGGCCTTTAATATACCAGGTGCAGGGGTGTTTCAATACATCACCTTTCGTGCGGCTGCCGCTGTCATCACGTCACTGGTGATTTCACTTCTATTTGGCAAAAGCCTGATCCGCCTGCTAGTTAAAAAACAGGTAGGTGAATCCATTCGGGATCTTGGGCTTGACGGGCAAATGCAAAAAAAAGGGACCCCTACCATGGGAGGCCTGATCATTTTAGGGGCTATCCTTATTCCCACTTTATTTTTTGCCAAACTTGATAACATTTATATCATCCTGATGATCTTTACTACCGTTTGGTTGGGAATGATTGGTTTCCTGGACGATTACATCAAAGTATTTCAAAAAAACAAAAAGGGACTTGCCGGTAAATTCAAAGTATATGGTCAGGTTATCCTTGGTTTGGTGGTGGGACTTACCATGTATTTCAGTGATGAAATCACGATCAGGGAAAAGCTTAGTCAGGAAGAAATTCTTCAAACTTATGAAGCTGGTGATACAGATATTCTAACTGTGCCTTCCAAAAGATTTTCTGAAGAAGCTAAAAATTCTACAAAAACTACCATCCCATTCTTTAAAAACAATGAGATGGATTATTCTAAAATACTTTCGGTTTTTGGAGCAGGGTATGCAAAATGGGCCTTCCTGATCTTTATTCCCATTGTCATTCTGATCATTGTTGGCGTTTCCAATGGAGCAAATCTAACCGATGGTATTGATGGGCTGGCCACTGGCGTGTCAGCAATTATCGGGGCTACACTTGCCATACTTGCATGGGTGTCGGGTAACATTGTTTTTGCTGATTACCTCAATATCATGTATATCCCCAATACGGGTGAGCTTACGATATTTATAAGTGCTTTTGTGGGTGCATGTATTGGTTTTTTATGGTACAATTCATATCCCGCACAGGTTTTTATGGGTGATACCGGAAGCCTGGCTATAGGTGGAATTATTGCTGTTTTCGCGATCATCATCCGAAAGGAATTCCTTATTCCGATTCTGTGCGGAATATTCCTTATTGAAAGCCTGTCAGTGATTATGCAGGTAAGCTACTTTAAATATACAAAGAGGAAAACCGGAGCAGGGAAACGAATATTCAGGATGTCACCATTACATCATCATTACCAGGTTTTGGGTTATCCTGAACCCAAAATTGTTCAGCGCTTTTTTATTGTAGGGATTATTCTGGCAGTAGTTACCATCATCACTTTAAAACTAAGATAATGCATTTTGAAAAAGAGGATCATCATATTGGGAGGTGGCGAAAGCGGAACAGGAGCAGCAATACTCGCCAAACAAAAAGGATTTGAAGTATTTCTCTCAGATTTCGGGAAAATTAAAAATAAATATAAAAACGTTCTTTCACATTTTGAAATTGAATTTGAAGAAGGGAAACATTCCAATGAGGTAATATTAACGGCCTCCGAAGTAATCAAAAGCCCCGGCATTCCAGATTCTGTACCTCTCCTTACTAAAATAAGGGAAAGAGGAATTCCTGTAATTTCTGAAATTGAATTCGCAGGAAGGTACACAAGTGCAAAAAAAATATGCATTACAGGAAGTAATGGCAAAACAACCACCAGCCTGCTCACCTGGCATATTTTAAATAAAGCTGGTTTAAATGTCGGCCTTGCGGGAAATATAGGACAGAGCTTTGCATGGTCGGTGGCTAAGGATAACTTCGATTATTATGTATTGGAGATAAGTAGTTTTCAGTTGGATGGTATGTTTGATTTTAAAGCTGACATTGCTGTACTAATGAATATTACTCCCGATCATCTCGATCGGTATAATTATGATTTTAACCAATATGCCGATTCAAAGATCAGGATAACCAGGAATCAGCAAAAGGACGATGCCTTTATTTATTGTGGTGATGATCCTGAAATCATCAAAAGGATTGATTCGAAAGTCGAGGGAAAACAATACCCCTTTTCAATTCAAAAGAAAATAATTGGTGAAGGGGCATTTCTTCATAATAAAGAAATTAACATAAACATACAACCAAATTTATTTAAAATGACCATAGAAAAATTAGCACTTCAGGGTAAACACAACATTTACAACTCCATGGCGGCGAGTGTGGCCAGCCGGCTTCTTGACATCCGTAAAGATATCATTAAGGAAAGTCTTTCTGATTTTCAGAATGTGGAGCACCGCCTCGAATTTGTTGCACGAATTCATGGGGTAGACTTTATAAACGACTCAAAAGCAACCAACGTAAATTCAGCATGGTATGCTCTTGAAAGTGTTCAGAAACCAATTATCTGGATTGCCGGTGGGATTGACAAAGGGAATGATTATACCTTACTCATGAAATTGGTAAAAGATAAAGTAAAAGCGATTATTTGTTTAGGGGTTAAAAACAATAACATTATCAATGCCTTCAAAGATAAAGTAGATACAATTATTGAAACGGATTCGATGGCTGAGGCTGTCGAAATAGGCAGCCACATGGGACAAAAAGAAGATACTGTTTTGCTATCTCCTGCCTGCGCCAGTTTTGACCTGTTTGAGAATTTTGAAGAAAGGGGAAATAAATTTAAAGAAGCGGTAAATAACCTCTAAAGCGCAAAAACAATATGCACTTTTTGTTAAATAAAATAAAAGGCGATAAGATTATTTGGCTGGTAGTCATTTTCCTGTCGGTATTTTCATTACTGGCTGTATACAGTTCTACAGGAACATTGGCCTATAAATACCAGGGAGGGAATACCGAATATTATATGTTCAAACATTTTATCATCCTTTTGTTCGGCTTTTTCCTGATGTACATGGCGCACCTTGTAAAGTACTCCTATTTTTCAAGAATATTTCAAATAGCGCTTTGGGTGGCTATACCCTTGCTGTTACTCACGCTATTTGTTGGCCTGAACCTGAATGAAGCAAAAAGGGTCTTACCCTTGCCGTTTGGATTAACTTTTCAAACTTCAGACCTCGCAAAACTAACACTGATCATGTACATGGCACGTATGTTAACCAAAAGACAGGATGTGATCAAAGACTTTAAGTCGGCTTTTCTCCCTATTGTGATTCCTGTGTTGATAGTTTGCTTTTTAATTTTACCTGCAAACTTTTCTACAGCGGCAATTTTATTTACTACAAGTTTGGTTTTAATGTTTATTGGGAGGGTAAGCCTGAAGCATATTTTTTCAATGATAGGAATAGGTGTGGTCATCCTGTTTATATTATTTTTCGTTGCCAAATCATATCCCAACCTTTTGCCCCGTGTAGATACATGGATCAGCCGGGTGGAAAGTTTCAGGGAGCCGGGGGGTGAGGACAATTATCAGGTGGAACAGGCAAAAATTGCCATAGCCAAAGGAGGGATATTCGGTAAAATGCCGGGGAACAGTGAGCAAAGAAACTTTCTGCCCCATCCTTATTCAGATTTCATTTTTGCCATTATTATTGAAGAATATGGTTTAATAGGAGGGATGGTCGTAGTTTTCTTATACATGATTCTTTTATTCAGGGCTGTAAAGATTGTAACAAAAACACCAAGGAATTTTGGAGCCTTTCTTACCATCGGCGTAGCCTTCAGCCTGGTTTTCCAGGCCATGATAAATATGGGTGTGGCGGTTAACTTGCTTCCAGTAACCGGACAAACCTTACCCTTTATCAGTATGGGAGGCACATCCATATGGTTTACCAGTATTTCCATTGGAATTATCCTAAGTGTAAGTAAAGAAATTGAAATAAATCCGGATGAGAATGAAGAATTCCAGCCAGCAACAGCATAGATATATCATTAGCGGAGGTGGTACCGGTGGCCATATTTTCCCTGCCATAGCTATTGCCAATGCCATAAGCGCTAAAGTAGATGCTGAAATTCTGTTCATTGGGGCAAAAGGAAAGATGGAGATGGAAAAGGTTCCGGCTGCAGGGTATAAAATTGAAGGGCTTTGGATCAGTGGGCTGCAGCGAAAGTTATCCCTTAAAAACCTTTCTTTTCCTTTGAAAGTGATATCCAGTTTAAACCGGGCAAAAAAGATCATTAAAGCCTTTAAACCTGAGGTTGTTATTGGGGTTGGTGGATTTGCCAGCGGCCCGACACTTAAAGCCGCCCAGCGGAAAGGTATCCCGACATTAATACAAGAACAGAATTCATTTCCGGGGATTACCAATAAATTGCTCGCTAAATCAGTGAATAAAATATGTGTGGCCTGGGAAGGTTTGGAGAAATATTTTCCTGCGAATAAAATTGTCATTACCGGAAACCCTATTCGTAAAGAGGTGATTCAAATTGAAGGGAAAAGGAAAACTGCCGCAGCGTTTTTTGGACTTGATCCGGCAAAAAAAACAGTTTTGGTAGTTGGGGGAAGCCAGGGTTCACTTGCGATAAACAAAAGTATTCAATTGAGCCTTGATCGGTTCAAAGAAGACAATGTACAATTGGTTTGGCAAACCGGCATCTACTTTTTTGATGAAGCTGACAGCCTTATTTCGGATAGTAATTCAGGTCTGATTAAGGTTGTAAAGTTTATTGATAGGATGGACCTGGCATATGCATTGGCAGATGTTATTGTGTCGAGAGCAGGGGCAATTGCGATTTCTGAAATATGTGCGGTTGCTAAACCACCGATTTTTATTCCACTGCCTTCAGCGGCAGAGGATCATCAAACAAAAAATGCCGAGTCGCTTGAGGCTAAAAATGCCGCCATCCTTTTGCATCAAAATGAAGCAGATGAAAAACTTGGTCAGGTACTTTTTGAATTGATACATGATGAAAAGAGACAAAAAGAATTAGCCGGAAACTTAAATAAGCTGGCCGTAATTAACTCAGCTGATAAAATCGCTGATGAAATAATAAAATTGAGAAACGAGTCAAAAACAAATGTCAACCCTAAATCGTAAAGTTTGAACCTGAATAATTCACATATTTTATATTTTTTGGGCGTTGGAGGGATAGGTATGAGTGCATTGGCCAGGTATTTTAACAAACAAGGTAAACAGGTTTATGGCTACGACAAAACCCCTACTAAACTAACGGAGCAATTGATAGAAGAAGGCATTAGTATTCATTTTGACGATGATATTAATAAGATTCCTAGCCCTGTCGACCTTGTGGTATATACGCCTGCAATACCTTCAACACTCACGCTGTTAGCTGAAATCAGGAAAAGAAATATTCCACTGAAGAAACGTTCTGAAGTGCTCGGTTTACTTACAGCCAACCATAAAACCATTGCTGTTGCCGGAACACATGGGAAAACCACTGTCTCCACCCTTATTGCTCACCTCTTCAACAATTCAAAAAAAGGTTGCAATGCATTTCTTGGGGGCATCGCAAAAAATTATAATTCTAACCTGATTCTCTCAGAGAATTCAGAATATATGGTTGCTGAGGCTGATGAATATGATAAATCGTTCTTGCAACTTAACCCTTATTATTCCATCGTAACCGCTATGGATGCCGATCACCTGGACATTTACGGAAATTTCGATCAGCTGTCTAAAACCTTCCAGGAGTTTGTTTCCCAAACTAAACAGAGTGGTAGTGTGCTTTTAAATAAATCTCTTGAAAAAAGAATTATTGTTGATAAGGAAAATATTTCATCTTATACCTATTCTTTGAAAGATGAGCATTCAGATTTTTATGTCAGGAAATTAGATCTGGAAAGTGGGTCGTATTGTTTTAGTATAGCGTCTCCTTTTGGTGATATTACCAATCTGCAACTTGGGATGCCCGGCCTGGTGAATGTTGAAAATGCAGTAGCCGCAGTGGCTATATCCAAAATTGTTGGACTGGACGACGAAGAGATAAGGAAATCACTTAAAACTTTCAG
Organism: Bacteroidales bacterium; assembly: GCA_021740645.1. Classification (GTDB taxonomy): domain Bacteria; phylum Bacteroidota; class Bacteroidia; order Bacteroidales; family JAADJA01; genus JAADJA01. The sequence goes on along the minus strand of JAIOZL010000019.1, from coordinate 52,525 downwards.
TGGAATTAAACGCAGATTTGATTATCAAATTAATACGGACAAGCTGGTTTATATCGATGATTATGCCCATCATCCTGAGGAGATCAGCAGGTTTATTGGTTCTGTTCGTGACCTGTATCCCTCGAAAAAAATCCTTGGAATTTTTCAACCCCATTTGTATTCACGGACCAGGGATTTTGCTTCATCTTTTGCACAAAGCCTGAATCTATTGGATAATCTGATTTTATTACCAATTTATCCAGCACGCGAATTACCTATTCCCGGGGTTAGTTCAAATCTGATATCTCAGGAAATGGAACATAAAAAAGTTATCAATATCGATCCTTCGGCCCTTTTGGAAAGTATCGAAAATATTCCTTTTGATGTAATCTTAACCATAGGCGCAGGGGATATAGATAAATTTGTTGGACCGATAAAGGAACATTTACTTAACTATCAAACTACAACCCAATGAAAAGAGCTATTAAAATAAGCGTTTGGATACTATTTTTTGCGGCAATCTCTGTGTTGGTTGGGTTTATAAGTTCGGAACACCAGAAAACAAGCTGCCGGGGACTTGATATAGCCATAGATTATCGGGAGGGTACCCCATTGATAAGCGTGGAGGAAATTAATAAAGAAATTTTCAGCCATTTTGATTCACTTCAAAATAAAAAGCTTGGCGATATTAATACGGTGGAAATGGAACGCATGGTAAATGACATTGATTTTGTAGAACGTGCTGAAGTGTATTCCACCCTTACCGGAAGATTAAAAGTGAAAGTTCTGCAGCGGAATCCACTTATCCGTGTGATGAATTCTCACAATCAAAATTTTTATATTGACGAAAAGGGATATATGATGCCGGTAAACCTGGGGTTTTCATCGAGGAAACTTGTGGCAAATGGTCAGATTGATGCATGGTATAACGATTCAACTAGTGTGGCAAATGAAACAGGAACCTGCCTTAACGACTTATTTGTTTTGGCGGGCTTCATAAAAAAAGATGAATTTCTTTCTGCCCAGATCGAACAAATTTATGTGACCCGGGAGCAGGAATATGAATTGGTGCCAAAGGTGGGCAGACATCTTATCATTTTTGGAGATATCTCCAATATGGAAGAAAAATTTTCAAATCTGGTCACTTTTTACAATGAAGGATTGAATAAAGTGGGCTGGGATAAATATAAGACGATTAATCTTAAATATAGAAACCAGGTAGTGTGTGCAAAAAAATAAATTATACGATATGAAACCATCTGAAATTATTGTCGGACTTGACATCGGAACAACGAAAATAGCGGCTATTGTGGGTCGTAAAAATGAACATGGGAAAATTGATATTCTGGGCCATGGGAAAACGGAATCAATTGGAGTAAAAAGGGGCGTTGTCTCCAATATCGAAAACACGGTAAATTCCATCAATATTGCCATTGGGGAGGCGGCTCAAAAAGCCGGCGTAAACATAAGGTATGTGAATGTGGGTATTGCAGGCCAGCACATCAAAAGTGTACAACACCGTGGAGGTATCATCCGCGAAAATTACGAAGATGAAATCAGCAAAGGGGATGTGGACAAATTGCTCAATAATATGTACAATCTGAACATGAGTCCGGGAGAGGAAATAATTGATGTGATAGCACAGGACTATATCGTAGATAATGAACAAGGTGTGAAAGAACCTGTGGGTATGCTTGGGAACAGTCTTGAAGCCAACTTTCATATCATTATTGGCCAAACTACAGCTGCAAAAAACATCTATAAATGTGTGACCAAAACAGGACTTGAGGTGGTGGATCTCATTCTTGAGCCTATCGCTTCTGCTGAGGCTGTGCTGAGTGAAGAGGAGAAGGAAGCCGGAGTGGTACTGGTGGACATTGGAGGAGGAACTACCGATATCGCTATTTTCCAGGATGGAATTATCCGCCATACTGCGGTTATCCCCTTTGGTGGTGATGTAATTACTGAAGATGTGAAAGAAGGCTGTACCATCATCAGGAAACATGCCGAGGAACTCAAAATCAAATTCGGTTCATCTTTAGCAAGTGAAAACCGGGATGATGAAATCGTGGCTATTCCCGGGCTTCGAGGAAGGCCGCCAAAAGAGATAAGCCTTAAAAACCTGGCCAGTATTATTCAAGCCCGGATGGAAGAGATTGTGGAACATGTATACTATGAAATCAAAAACTCCGGGTACGAGAAAAAACTTATAGCCGGTATTGTGCTAACAGGAGGAGGGGCGCTGTTAAAGCACTTGCCCCAGCTTACCGAATTTTTAACCGGGATGGATACCCGTATTGGTTATCCCAATGAGCACCTTGCCAGTGAAGTTTCTGAAGAGCTGGCCAGCCCAATGTATTCCACCGGGATCGGGCTGGTTATTGAGGGAATGAAGAGATATTATTCTGACCTGGAAAAAACGCATGAAATTAAGTCGAACAGCCAGAAGAAAGTTGAGGAAGTAGAAGAAATGGCTCAACCTGATAACTCAGAGGAAAAACCTATGAGCTTTCTGAAGAAAATACAGGACTTTTTTGAAAAGGACGAAGTATAGTAATGAACAATTAACCCAAAAGAAAATCTGACATTAGTTTAATCCTGAGAATTATTAGGGGTTTATCAGCAGCTTGCGGAGGTTAATTTTTATTAAGGACAATTAACATTCAACCTGTTAATAAAAAAAGGATTCTTATTACTAATGATTTTTATTAAACTTTAATTTTAAAATAAAAAAAATGGAGAATATGCTTAAGTTCGATCTACCTAAAAATCAATCATCTATTATTAAAGTACTTGGTGTTGGAGGCGGCGGCAGTAACGCAGTATCTTACATGTACCAGCAGGGTATTGAGGGAGTTGACTTCATTATTTGCAATACCGATAACCAGGCCTTGGAAGCAAGCCCGATCCCAACTAAAATACAATTAGGTTCGAAAGGGCTTGGTGCAGGTTCCATACCTGATGTGGGACGTGAAGCAGCCATTGAGAATATAGAGGAGATAAAGCAGCTTTTAGAAAAGAACACAAAAATGCTTTTTGTGACAGCAGGTATGGGAGGTGGAACAGGTACGGGAGCAGCTCCTATCATTGCAAAAACTGCCAGGGACCTTGGAATACTTACAGTAGGTATTGTCACTATTCCGTTTTCATTTGAAGGAAGAAAAAGAAAAATGCAGGCGGATGCCGGGATAGAGGAACTACGCAAAACTGTGGATTCGCTCCTGATCATTTGCAATGATAAATTGCGTGAAGTTCACGGTGACCTTAAATTGTCGGAAGCTTTCCAGAAAGCGGATAGTATTTTATCCATTGCAGCAAAAGGTATCGCTGAAATAATCACGGTTACCGGTTATATAAATGTGGACTTTGAAGATGTGAAAACTGTAATGGAGAATAGTGGAACAGCCATCATGGGATCAGCTATTGCCGAAGGCGAGGATCGTGCCATTAAAGCTATTGAAGAAGCTTTATCCTCACCTTTATTAAATGACAATCAGATAAAAGGAACAAATAATATTTTATTGTATCTCGCTTCCGGTGAAGAAGAATTAACAATGGATGAGGTAACTGAAATTACCGATTATATTCAAAATGAAGCTGGTCAAAATGCAGAGATTATATGGGGGAATGGCATTGACAATTCACTTGGAAAATGTATAAGCATTACCCTTGTGGCTACTGGTTTTAATGGGGATGAATATGTTTCAGAAAAACGGCCCTTCAGCAGGAAAGTTCATGAACTCACTGTAGGGCCAAGAGAGGTGCAAGTAAAGCCCGAACCCAGAATTAAAGAGCCCATTAATGAAATAACCTTATTGACTTTTGATTCGGATAGAAAGGAAGAGCACGAACAAAAGGCTGATGAAGTGCCCGAAGCCGTAGCTACAGTTTCAGAAACTAAACCAATTGAAACGATTGAATTGATTAAAAAAAGTGAGTCGCCGGTTATTTCTGATGAAATTATTTTGAAAAAAGGAGTGAAGGAAGAAGCAGTAACTGAACAACCAGAATTGATTCCTTTTGAGCAAAGAAGGAAGGACTACTCCCTGAACTTTGAGCAGGAAGAAATTGAAAAAAAATCTCAGGAGAGGATTAAAAAATTAAAAGACCTAAGTATAAAGTTGCGTACTCCTCAGGAAATTGACCAAATGGAAAAAACACCCGCCTATATTCGCAGGAATGTAGAGTTGGAAAATGTAAAACCATCTGATGAATCTGAGGTTTCCAGGTTCACTCTCGGAGAGAATGATGAATTTAATGGATTAAAAACCAATAATACTTTTTTGCACGATAATGTGGATTAAGTAAAGGATACATTCACTCATCAATTAATAAATTGGAACAGCGTAAAAATGAGTCTTGAGCAAGAGATAAACAGCGACATCAAAAAAGCCATGCTCGAAAAAGAGAAAGAGAAGCTTGTAGCTCTTCGGGCAGTGAAAGCGGCCATTTTATTAGCTAAAACTGATAAAGGCTCAGAGGGGGCAGTTTCTGAAGAAGTTGAAATGAGCATTTTAAAAAAGCTTGTCAAGCAGAGGAGGGATGCAGCAGAATTATACCAAACACAAAACAGAACCGACCTGGCTGAAGAAGAACTTTTTCAGTTAGCGGTTATCGAAAAATATTTGCCTGAGCAATTAAATGAATCTGAGGTCAGAGGTATTATAAAGAGAATTATAGAAGAAAGTGGGGCCTCGTCGATGAAAGACATGGGAAAGGTGATGGGGATTGCCACAAAACAATTATCCGGTAAGGCTGACAATAAAATGATCTCACTTATTGTCAGGGAGAGCTTGGGCAATTAGTTCAATTAAATTTTCATAATAAACAAAAAAGGGCTGCATTTGCAGCCTTTTTTATATTTAATTGTACCTCTTTTATGATCCAAGCATCAGGCGTTTGAAACCTGTAACTTTCAGGTCCTTGTCAGTATTCTTTAAAAATTGAGCAACCGTAATTTTTGAAACCCTTACAAATTCCTGGTTCATCAATGTACTTTCTTTGAAAAATTTATTGAGTTTTCCACGGGCGCTTCTTGCCAAAGCTAAATTCTACTACTACTTTGAGGGGAGAGGCTCAAAGTTTTTCATAGACATAAATTTTACTTCGGGCCTGTACACCTGAAACGGGAAGGGAGGATGAGTCGGGTAGTTTCGCCCGCTAAGCACTTTGGAAGTGCGTAGCGGGTTATCACCTTTTGCCCCTCTCCCGTCTCCCCTGAAGGGGAGAAGCTGCATCCGGGATTAAAATTAAGTAAATTTCTAAATGGATTCCATTTCCCACATTATTCGAAGGCCAGTCCCTCCCCTTCAGGGGAGGTTAGGAGGAGTGCGCAGGCTAGTCCATCCGATCCAGTGCCTATCCTGACATTTCAGTGGGAGGACGTTAGGGGGGACTAATATCAACTCTATTGCTTTAGTATTTTGGATGCTCCAATGAATGTTCCCGAATTTTCAAATTGAATATAATACAAACCCCTGGGCCAATATGAAGAATTTATGTTTATTATCTCATTTGACTCAGGCAGTATCTGTTCTTCCATCTTTGTGCCCTGAGAGTTGAAAACCCTAAGTATTCCATCGCCTTTTGTTTCTTTTCTCCTAACCTGGACATTAAAGCTTTCTGAAAAAGGATTAGGCCAGACTTTTATCTCTTTTCTATTGTCAAACTGAAGTTCATTATTATGAACTACTGTTGTACATCCCGGTGTATCGCAGAGCATGCTGTCCAGTTTGATGATCCATAATTGAGGGGTATCGGATTCAGAATGGGCTGTACCTATTGCAATGTAGCCATTATCGCGGGTTGGTGTTACGTCATATAAATTATTGACATCATTCTGCTCAGTATAGTAATAATAATCCCTGTACCAAACGGTTTCAGCATCACCATCCACTTTCAGGACCCATCCAGCATATACTTCCTGGTTGGGCGCCGATGTATCGACCTTAAGCGACCATCCTGCAGCCATGTAATGGTTATCCTTTATTCTCTTTAACGATTTAATGTACCTGTCTTTCCTTGCCTCACCGATCTTTTGTTCCCATATTATCTCACCATTGTCTTTATCGATTTTGGCTAAATAAATTTTTCCAGCCCTTGAGTCAGAATTGATGGTCCATTCCCCATAAACGGTTGCCAACAGATAATTACCATCTGTAGCCATTGCAACCAAAGCAATGTCATCATCCACATTTGGACTACCATACTGCTTTGTCCATTGAAGGTTACCTGAACTGTCAATTCTCATTACCAAAGCATCGTGGAAAGACCCAACACCCACATCATAAATATATCCACCAATAAGGTACCCACCATCAGGAGTTTGAATAATAATAGATCCGTGTTCGAAATATGAAGGGGTACCAAAAGCTTTATACCATTGTTGATTCCCCAGGCTATCTGTTTTAATCAGTAAGATTTGTGCAGAATAATTCCAGTCATTATAATAACTACCACATATTGCATATCCCAGATCGGAGGTCTGACAATAATTTTTACCAATAGTCTGTAATCCTAATCCATAAACTTGAGCCCAAAGGGAATTTAGTTCCGGATCCATCCCTCGAAGTGCGGTTTTTATATTTCCACCATACCATTTAGAGTAGGCAAGACAATATTGACCATTTACGGACTGCTTCATAACACCGCCAACAATTAAAATGTAGGCCTCTTGTTCAGGAAAGGGCTCCCATTTTACAATTTCTCCGAGGGAATCGATTTCAAAGAACAATATTTTATCTTCGTTTTCGGGCTCATTTGTATAACCGTAGCCAATGTAACTTCCTTCTTTTTCAAGGATTGAACGCCCATATGCATAATAATTTATATTACTATAGGTTTTGTTGAAATACATCGGTTGCTGGGAAAAAGCAACGCTAATACACAAAAGAAATAAAATTGAAATTGGTTTTTTCATGACAGACAAATATAACGATTAATCGAATTAAAAGTCTAAATTGATTGCAGTTTTCAAATTCATTATCAATTAGGATCAGGATTATTACAATGATTGAGGATGTTTCCTATTGTACAACAAATTTCGCTTTCCCAACTACCACCCCATCGGAATAAATCATGGCTATATAAATTCCGCTTTGCCAATACCTAATATTAAGTATGCTTTTTCCCTGATATTGATAAACCTTTTCCTCATGCACCAACTTTCCGAAAATATTAAAACACTTGAGTTCCATGTCTTGATGATGCTCTGTGTTTTGAAACTCAAAAGTAACTTTATCCTTTGCCGGGTTGGGAAAAGCAGTGATAGGTATTTTCTCCAGACTTGCATAATACTCCTCCGGCGAAGGAATATCCACCCCGGTGATGATGTCGCAATCATCCAGGAAGATAAACCCGCTTTGCGGCAGGCCGGGGGTAGTGCACAGGCTGTCGTAGGTGTAGTTGCCGGGATCGAGGGTATCGTACTCCAGGTTGAGGTTGAGCTTGGAGAGAGCGATTTCCCATTTATCGGATCCATCAAATGTTGAATTAGAAAGTATTTTATTGTTTGTTGTTTTTAGCATTGAATATGGCTCTTTTTCTTCGTAATGTTGATAAAAATTGAATACGATTGGATTTGTGAAGATGTTAGTATCCAATACTATTTCTGATGAATAACCTGCGTTGGGTACACCATACAACCCACCAATGATATACAATGTGTCTGTTATCTCAATATTAAGAGGTGTTCCTTTTGAAATTTCAGTACTAATTAGTTGGTTATCAAGGATGATATATTGTGTCATTATTCCTTGTGAATTAAATTCAATCAATACTGTTTCCAAAGTTTCAACAGGCCACTTATTTGAAACACCGATAAATCTATTACTATCTATCTCAAGGACATTTTTCCCTTGTCCATATATTGAATCTTGCAATCCAAAGGGCAAAACCCAATTTTCATTACCATCTTCATCAACTTCAACAAAAACTGATCTTATACCTTTGGGTCCTCCAGGATTCCAGGGATCTGCCCAATAAACCTCCCCTGCTATTAAATAATTATTTGCTTGTGTAACTATTAAATTTCTGCCAATTGGAGCTAGGGATTCAGGATATACATTTCCACTACAATAAGTTCCCTTCCATTGTAATTCACCAATAGAATTTAATTTAAACAAATCCATATCTTCAATATTATCCTCACCATATTGATTTACAAGCATTATAATATCTCCCGACTGAGTTTCCTTTATATCTTGTGCCCATGGATTGATTTGTGTACTACTTGCAAATATGGTGCACCACTCCTTTTCACCACAAGCATTCAACTTCATTGCATATGGATCAAAATTTCCAATTTCGGTCCAAATAAGTCCACAAAGCAATATCCCTCCATCCATTGTGGATTCAATTGCGGCCGTCCGCATGTATTCATCTCCACCTTCAATGACCTTATCCCACAGTACTTCTCCATTTACATCTGTCTTTATTAGCCATGTCCATTGTTTTGCCTCACTTCCGTTATAAGTATTGAAATTTCCACAAATAAAATAACTTTTATCATAAGCCTCTAATACATCGTCGGAATAAGTATCGTAATTTGTTTTATTATAATATTTTGGCCAAACTTGTGCATATAAACATTGATAAATCACTACAATCAACAGGGCCAATATGATATTTTTCGTTCTCATTCGTATTCAATTAACCTTGATTTTTCTATTTTTTCGTAAACTTAACGGTTTCCAGCTCTTGTTGATCTGCAACAATCGTAGCCGTGTATATTCCCGGTTTTAAGGAATGAATATCCACTGTCTGCTGGTTTTGTTTGCCGGTCAGTTCAACCTGTTTGATACATTCACCTTTCATATTGTTAATTTTGACCACGACTTTTTGTGATTCCATTTCCAGCTTGTGTTCAATGATCAGGTAAGCACCGGCCGGGTTGGGGAACAGGCTTACATAATGGTGTTCATCCAACGATTGCATGATCCGTTGGCGCTCTTCCTGAACGGCCGTTGATTTAAACAGGTCGGGCAGCAGGATCGGCTCCTCGTATTCGATCTGTTCCAGGGCCAGCAATACATTCCGGGCATACACCGAAGGTTTCCCGGCCTGCATCGCCTCAATGTTGAGCAGCAACTCAATTTGCGTGCTGTCAACCTCACTCACTGATTTTCCCTGCTGCAACAGCCCTGACAACAGGTTGTAAAAAGCGGTATATTGCTGATGGATTGCCAGTTCCTCCTCCGAAAGGTTGAATTGCTGGGGAATCTCATTCAATACCTGCTGCCCCATGCTCCATGCACCCTGCTCCATGCTCAAAAACGCCAGTCTGTATTTGGCCCCTTTGCTGTTCTCATTTTCCAGCAACACCTTCAAACTGTCCTTTGAAGCCGCGGGATCGAGGGTGTCGGACAGGTACAGTTTGATCAGGGCATTCAGGGCGAGGGAACGCTGCTGTTTGTAATAAGCCTTTTGGGATTGCAGGCTTTCGAAGGCCGATACGAGGCTCTGCCCCTGCAATATCTGTGCGATCATGTATTCGGGCATGGGATCGCTGCGCTCACCGATCTTCTCCAGCAGGCTCTCATCCTTTGCATTGTGCGGATTGGCCACCATCACATCGCGGATCATCACATTGGGCAGCACCTCCTCCTTTTCGATGGCCGACCCCATCACGGTATCGGAGATGTAGGGCGAATGGTTCATCAGTTCGTTGTAAACCGTGTAGGTTTCGGGCGGGGTGCTCATGTCCACCTCCCATTTGAGCGCTTCGGTACTGCCCCCGTCTTTCAGGATTTGTATGATGGCAATCACCGAATCGGCTTTTTGTCCCGAAAGGGTGATCAGCGATTTCATCTCTTCGGTGTCGCCTAAACCTCCTCCGCTACCCTGGTCGGAAGGTGGGCAACTATCGTCATTCCATTGAGCAAAAACTGGTTCAATTGTTACACTTTCCGAACGATATTGTGGTATTAATGGTTCAAAAGGATAACCATCATGATAATAGTAAGTCACATCATTGGCCTCATTGTAAAAGTCGGAAAAAGCGGTGGAGCCGGTTTGGCTGAAGTGGTTTCCTGCGGGGGCGTCGGGGGTGGCGAGGTTGGCGCCCTGGGCGGCGGCGATGCCGGCATAGCCGGTTAAAAAGGGTTCTTTCCAGGTCACCACCTGGTCGAAGGTGTTGCCGATATATTCGTTGCACTTCAGTACCAGGCCGGTACCGTCGAGTGCCCGATTTTCATTCTGGGCTATGATGGCATAATTCATTTCCTCAAAATAATTTAGGTAAATTCTGTTTGATTCCGGGCCTGAGTTATTTATAACCATACCTATCCCACTGGCTGTCCCCTGGTAAAAATCATTTGAATCAACCGTAAACGCTGTACATTCATCCAAATATAATCCATACCCTCCAATTATACTATTATGGGTTTCAAATTTATTATATTGTATCGTAACATTGTCCATAGCGCTGATATAGCACCCGTTAAGGTTATTCATAAATTTTGTATGCTTGATTTGAACCGGATCCAAAAATCCAATCCCAGTTGTATAGATTCCATAATGCAAATTATGGAATTCACCCTCTCCTCCATCCCAGGACAGACAATCGCCAGATGGGTCCTGTTCATAACATTCTCCTAACACACTGAAACTGCTATTGACTACCTTTATACCAATCCCACAATAATTCGACAGACTATTTAAAAAATCACAACTCACAAAGTCCACTCCCTTAACCGAACTCAATAATACCATATTTTCGAACTCACCCTGAAACAGATTATTTTCATTTATTTCAAAAAGACAGTTTTTAAATACGGATCTATTCTCATATTTGTATTCGGGAATTTTCAAGGAAACTCTATTGTTTATGAATTCTGCATCGAAAGCCTTGATTATTCCTCCATAATAATTTGCATACCAAGGAAATGGACCTGGTCTAGCTGCATAAATGCCATTCAAAGAGTTCTCGATAACTGCTCCATTTTTAAGTACAACTAATCCTTGATCCTCAGATAATGGTGAATTTGAATTGCCCCAAACTTCAACTCCTTCCCATAAACAGTGTCCAGATAAGACCCCACCATCTACTTCAAGTTCACCCCCATTCTCAACTGTAATTTTAGCACCGGGTTTTAAATATACCATGTCTTTAATTGAAAGTTTTGCACCTCCTTTAATAATAATTGAAGTTTCATAAGGCACCATAGCATGATCCCATGTTACTGACTGACCCTCATTTATTATTAGTTCGTTGTTATAAACTAAAGGAGGTGGTAATGAGCTTGTAGGAATAGATTCAAGGTAGTACTCATGTGTGTAAACTTGAGGATCCCAAACTATATTGGAGGTCTTCATCCCAGAATAGCTTACCCACCAATAATAATCTATTTCGTTTCCTACTGCAGCGCTGGCATAAACCTTAAAATAACCATTTTCATCTGTGAAAGTATAAAATGGATAAGCCACCTTATATTTAAAATCATCATAAATAACTTGTTTGGCTCCAAAAATTAATGCGTTTTTCAATGGATTGCTATTAATATCATAAACATACCCCGAGTGTTCATAAAATCCGTATTGATAGGGGTCATAATAAATGTTGCCGGGAGGATCTACGCATTCCGGACAGTCTCCTTGAGGTATTAATGACACGATTTCATCTCCAATCAGTTTATGTTCCTGTAAGTCGTTTAATCGGTATACGATACCAAAATAATCTTCTTTTGCCCCTGGTGTATCATCTGGAGCCCAATTGTATTCTTTATAAGTCCACCATGAATATCCTTGTGATCCATACCAATTTGAATATTTAAATGTTTCTATGGCAAAAATAGCTTGATCAGCTTCAGATCCTACAATTGGATGGATACCAGGATTATCGCTTCCGGGTAATCCGGTTTCACCCAGTATCCAGTTATTGACAATAGTTTCATTAATATATTTTAAACATCCGTTGTATTTATATAAAGCCGGTGTCAATTCCCAGTTTGTTGCTTCCCATCGATTCGAATAGACATGGTAAGATAGAAAATCAACCGTTAATAAATTTGGATCCCAGTCTTGAACATCAGCAAACACAGAACCAAATGTAATTAAATGGTTGGGATCATTATCTTTTAATGACCAATACCAATTATAGACCATGTCTGCAATTTCTACTTTATCCGTTTCAAAACTACCTGGGGAGGGGAATTTGCTGTAACGTGGCTCATTGTATAAATCCCAGGCAAAGATAATTGGTTCTTCTTTAAACCGATTTCCAATGTACTCAAGGTAGTCTGAATAAGCTTGGGTTTGATGTTCAATACCGTGTTGCCCTAAACAAATTACAAGTTTCAAGTTAATATTATTATTTCTGATAACATCAATAATTTCCTGCATCATAGCACCCATAATTTCGTATGAATCTGGATTTAATTCCAGCCCTACGTCTTGTCTAACCAAACATTGAACCTGCTCCTGAACATAATATCGGACAGTTCGGGCATTTTCATCTTCATCAACCATTACCGGCAATCCCATTATCCTTACACTATTAAACCCCAGAGAGTCGATTTTTTGAAGGTGTGTTATTAATTGATCTTGCCAGGCATTTACATCCGTCCCACATGAATAATCCCAAGCATTGGCTGAACAATAATTACTGCTATAACAGTACTGATTATATGGAGAGACATGGAAGGTGTTAGTTAAATCTTCAATCATAATTACTGCATAATTCGAGGTTTTGGGATAGTATTGTTCACATCCTTCATAGAATTTGCCGTTATCCATGTATATATATTGTTCAGTTTGACCTAAAGCAGTTAAACTGATTATTGTTGAAGTGCATAATGTTATAATAAAGTTTTGTTGTAAGGCAGCTATAGTTTTCATGGCTTAAGACTTGAAAGTTTTTAATAAGATTGAGTGATAATGATGGGTTGGTCAGCCTGGTCATTAAAAGCATAGCTCATTAATGTAAACGAAAGTCCATCGGTCTTAATTTCTAACCAACCATAATGGAATTGACTATTAATTTCTACTCTTAAACCGACAAACAAATAACTATCTATGAAATCCTGACTAACAGCCCAAGCACCAATGATTCCATATTCAGGCAAACGGCCGACTAAAACATCACTCCGTTCATAATAAAGTGTGCTATCAATTGAATCATCTAATTGGTAAGGACCTGCACTTACAGTATTATTACTTTCCCCCCAAACAAATACTTCAAAAGCATCGTATGGGGAATGAATACCTTCGTGACTTAAAAAATATCTTGCTCCTATTTTATAATCGATTATATCGTCATCATTGATATCAAGAAGAAAGTAATTTATTCCCTCTACCGGTTGCGGATTGTTAATCGTAGTGTCAACATTTTGTACATAGTAAACGTCGGCATAACATGATGATCCTATGGCCATTAATATGGCCATAGATAATAAATAAATTACATGTTTCATTTTGAAAATAATTACCTGTGAATAAAAAAAATAGATTATTATATATTGGTTTCTAAATTAACAATAAAGATTGAAAAGAACAAAAATTTATCAACAAGATTACAAACTCAGAACACATAATTCATCCCATAATTCTACCAGAAAGATCTTTACGATACAGATAATCTGGTAGTTGAAATTCCATATTCTGGCAGATATAAAACTTTAAGTAATAATTTTGACTCAGACTAAATATTTCAATGATGAAATCTGACAATTATTATGGAAGAAACAGAACTTACTTACTGTTTTGAAAAGAAAACGGTTTAGATGGGAACTATTTATTTTTTCTGACAATTTAAATCGAGCTCAATACTTATTGAAAAAAATGTGTTTAACTAACATATTGAATTAATAGCAGCCCATGGGAAAAAGCTATGCTGTACAGGGGTATGTTCTAAGCATATAAGATTCCCAATTGTCTGTAAAGTTTTTAAGGGCAGAAATTGATTGAGCAATTATAAAATAATATAAAAAACATTGGAGAATTCGTCAAATTCAAATTATTTCTTTAGGTATCCAATATTTAGCTATGTTTCACTATAGGCATTTTAAAAAGATTGATTTAATACTTATTCATTTTTTTCAACTAAAAGTTGCAGTTATTTACCCTTGATTCAGTCTTTTTTCATTTTGATGTCATTTGGCTGTTGGCTAAGGTCTAATGCCTGTTATATTTAAGGCACTAATCTTAAGATATATTTTGGAAAATATAGAGGAATTTGCTTCAGGGTACAAAAAATAGCCCCGGAAAAATCCAGGGCTATTTTTAAATTTCTAAAAAAGTAACTTTTTTATATTTAGTGGTGTTACTTTTAGGATCCAAGCATCAGGCGTTTGAAAGCTGTAACTTTCAGATCTTTGTCAGCATTCTTTAAAAACTGGGCAACAGTAATTTTTGAATCCCTTACAAAATCCTGGTTCATCAGTGTATTTTCTTTAAAGAATTTATTAAGTTTTCCACGGGCTATTTTTTCAAGCATATCTTCCGGTTTACCTTCCTGTCTTGCCTGATCCATGCCAATTTCAATCTCTTTGTCAATAATTTCCTGTGCCACATCGTCCTTGTCAACAGCAACAGGGTTCATGGCAGCAACCTGCATAGCCAACTGATGGCCTTCATCTGAACCTGTATTTTGGCTTAAGCCAAGTACTGTAGCTAATTTGTTTCCCATATGATTATAGGCAGCAACACTTTCGGCTTTAATAAATTCGTAGCTGGCAAGTTCCATTTTTTCACCAGTTTTGCCAACCATATCGGTCACATTCTCTTCCACAGTGCGGCCATTAATTTTAAGGGCTTTAAGTGCATCCAGAGATTCGGGTTGAACATCAAGAATGAGATCCATAAGTGAATTTGCAAAACCTACAAACTCATCATTTTTAGCCACGAAGTCGGTTTCACAACTTAATTTAAATACACCACCAAAAGTATTATCTGAAGAAGTACGGGCTAATACGATGCCTTCGTTGGCTTCTTTATCCGCACGTTTATTTGCTACTTTCTGTCCTTTTTTACGCAGAATATCAATTGCTTTGTCAAAATCGCCTTCCGATTCAACCAATGCATTTTTGCAGTCCATCATGCCTGCACCTGTCATTTTTCTTAATTTATTAACTTCTGCTGCAGTAATATTTGCCATTATTTTTTATTTATTTAAATTGATAAAATTGTTAGGTGTTTTGATTATATCCGTTTTTTTGCTGATTTGGAAATAACCTTCTTTGGTTTTTTCTCATCTTTCTCATCAGTTTCGTCATCAATATTTACCTTAACAGCTTTGATTTCTTTCGCTTTCTTGGGCTTCATCACCTTTTCATCTTCTTCCTCTTCAGCTAATTCGAGGGCTTCTGATTTTACTCTGATTTCGTTCTCTTCATCTTCTTTCTCCTGAGCAGCTTTTTTATCCCTGTCGAGTTTGCGCTCTACCAGGCCTTCTTCCACTGCCTTTACCATTATTTTAACAATAAGGTCGATTGATTTAGAAGCATCATCATTTGCAGGAATAGGGAAGTCCACTTTTAAAGGGTCAGAGTTAGTGTCAACAATAGCAAAAGTAGGAATGTTGAGTTTTTTAGCTTCAGCAATTGCGATATGTTCTTTCAGAATATCCACAACGAATAATGCGGAAGGTAACCTGTTCAAATCAGCAATACTACCTAATTGTTTTTCGAGTTTTGCCCGTTCACGCTGAATTTGTAATCTTTCTCTTTTCGAAAGAACCATGTAGGTGTTCGTGGTCATCATTTTATCAATAGATGCCATTTTCCTAACTGCTTTCCTGATTGTCGCAAAGTTGGTTAACATACCACCCGGCCAACGTTCAGTTACGTAAGGCATTCCTACTCTTTTTACATTACTTGCTACAATTTCCTTAGCTTGTTTTTTGGTTGCAATAAATAGAATTTTCTTTCCTGATTTTGCAATTTGTTTTATTGCGGAGGCAGCTTCTTCTATTTTAGCTGAAGTTTTGTAAAGGTCAATAATGTGGATTCCATTCTTCTCCATAAAAATATATGGGGCCATGTTCGGATTCCATTTTCTTTTCAGGTGACCAAAATGTACACCTGCATCTAATAATTCATTAAAATTTGTTCTTGCCATAATTTTGTGTGTTTACATTCTTAATAAATCAATTGCCAAGTAGCACATTCTATCAATAACTTTTGCTTAAACATCTAACAGTATTCAGTCAAAAATCATCAATGTCAGTAGTCTTGGCAATTTAGATACTAAACATCGGTTAAATATCTTATCGTTTACTAAACTGGAATTTCTTACGAGCTTTCTTCTGGCCAAATTTCTTTCTTTCAACCATACGGGGATCCCTGCGTAACAGGCCTTTCACTTTAAGAGCCGGACGGTATTCCGGATCAATCTTTACAAGTGCCCTGGCAATAGCCAAACGCAATGCTTCTGCCTGCCCTGCAATTCCTCCACCAGTAAGGTTGACAGTAATGTCATATTTGCCCGAAGTTTCGGTAATAGCCAACGCCTGGGTTACCACATACTGCAGAGTAGCTAAAGGAAAGTATTCTTTATAATCTGATTTATTTACAGTAATGGTACCATTTCCTTCTTTGAGGTAAATTCTGGCAATGGCAGTTTTACGTCTTCCAATTGTGTTAATTACGTCCATAATAATTATTTAATCTTATTTATATCAATCGCCTTAGGTTTCTGAGCTTCATGAGGATGCTCCGGTCCTTCATAAACAAAAAGGTTGCGAAATAAATCACTGCCTAACCTGTTTTTTGGAAGCATACCTTTAATCGCTTTTTCAACCACTGCAGTAGGTTTTTTTGCCATCAATTCTGCGGCAGTCTGCGTTCTTTGCCCACCAGGATATCCTGTATGGCGAATGTATTGCTTATCACTCATTTTGTTACCGGTTAGCTTAACTTTCTCGGCATTAATAATGATCACGTTATCGCCACAATCCACATGCGGGGTGAAATTGGTCTTGTACTTTCCTCTCAGGAATTTAGCAGCTATGGTAGCCATCCTGCCAAGTATGAGGTCGTTTGCATCAATTACAATCCACTCCTTATTAACCGTTTCTTTATTGGCACTAACCGTTTTGTAACTTAAAGTATCCATCTGAAAATGATATTAATTATTCTAAATTTCTACGCGCGAAAATTGGGCTGCAAAAGTAGAATTAATTTTTTTATTAACCAAGTTTTGTAAATAAGAATTTCTTTATATTTTTAATAATTCACAAAAGTGGCTTAGAGCGCGCAAATATAAAGGGTTTACGTTATGAATGAAACATTATTTTCTTTGAAAAAAACCATTGCCATTGTTAGCGTATTTTCGATTGCTATGGGAGTATTGGAGGGAGTTGTAGTGGTTTACCTGCGAAAAATTTATTATCCCGATGGATTCGTTTTCCCATTAGCTCCTATTGAAGGCCATATTGCAATTACTGAAATCATTCGCGAAGCAGCTACCATAATTATGTTGATTGCAATTGGAATGTTAAGTGGCAGGACGAAAACTGAGCGCTTTGGTTTTTTTATTTTTAGCTTCGGGGTTTGGGATATATGCTATTATGTTTTACTCTATTTTGCACTTGGCTGGCCCTCCACGCTGTTTACATGGGATATATTATTCCTGATCCCAGTTACCTGGGTTGGCCCGGTTTTGGGTCCCCTTATTAACTCCCTTACAATGATGGGCCTGGCTTTGCTTATCAGCTACTTTACTGATAAAAGTAAAGATATAAAGCTTTTATTGCGGGAGTGGGTTTTGCTGGTGTTTGGCTCAATTATCGTGATTGTGTCTTATACCAAAGATTATGTAACTTTTATGAATCCCCCATTTAGTTTCTGGGAACTCCTTTCGCCATCCAATACTTCTAGAGTCATGGAAATGGCCTCTTCATATGTTCCGGTTAATTTTTCATGGTGGATTTTTATTTTGGGGGAAGCAATAATCCTTTCAGGAATTGGTCATTTTGCCTGGAGAAATAAAAAAAGCCTCCAAACAACCGGAGGCTAAAAGTTTCTTTCAAATAATACTTATATCGTCATTATATCTTTTTCCTTGGCATCAAACAATTTGTCCACTTTTGAAACAAAATCATCAGTTAACTTTTGAATATCATCCTGCAATTTTTTAACATCGTCTTCTGCAACACCTTCCTTCTCTAATTGTTTGGCTTCGTCGTTTCCGCTTCTGCGCGAATTACGTATTGCAATTTTTGCATCTTCGGCTTCAGACTTCGCTTGTTTTACCAGGTCTTTTCTTCGTTCTTCGGTAACGGCCGGTACAATTATCCGGAGGACTTCCCCTTCATTTTTTGGATTAAATCCAAGATTTGCCGCCATGATTGCTTTCTCTATATTACTTATCTGGCTCTTATCCCACGGTTGAACAATAATCTGCCTGGGATCAGGAGAGGTTACATTTGAAGTTTGGTTAATGGGAGTGGATACCCCATAAAAATCAACCATAACTCCATCCAACATACTAGGGCTGGCTTTTCCTGCCCTTATCGATTGAAATTCACGTTGCAGATGATGGATGGATTTCTCCATATTTTCCATTACGTCATCATAAACAAGCTGGCATTCCTCTAACATGACTGTTGTGTTTTTAATTCTGATGCAAAGATAAAAAACTTAATTTAAGACCTCTATAGTTGATTGATAAATTAAAGTAAGTGCATTTTCTTCCCCTGATAATATTCCCGCTTTTTATTGCTTTTAGCATTTAGTTCTTAATCAATGTTCCGATTTCTTCCCCTTCAACCACTTTTTTCAGGTTTCCCTTTTGATTCATGTCAAACACTAAAATGGATAAATTGTTTTCCTGGCACATCGTAAAGGCAGTTAAATCCATTATCTTCAATTTCTTTTCATAGGCTTCGGCGAAAGTCAGGCTTTTGTATTTGGTAGCCGAAGAATCCTTTTCTGGGTCTGCAGTATATACTCCATCCACGCGGGTACCTTTTAAATACACATCGGCTTCAATTTCTATTCCCCGAAGTGCCGATGCTGTATCCGTAGTAAAGTAGGGATTACCTGTCCCTCCTCCTATAATGACCACTTTCCCTTCATTCAGACAGGTGATGGCCCTTCTTCGGCTCATCAATTCAGACACAGGCCCAATTTGAAATCCAGTTAACAACACCGCTCCAACGCCTACTTTTTCAAGCTCAGATTGAATGGCCATGCTATTAATTATGGTAGCCATCATGCCCATATAATCACCCTGCACCCGGTCCATCCCTTCTGCACTTCCCTGAAGTCCGCGGAATATATTCCCCCCGCCAATGACAATTCCAACTTGTGTTCCCAAGTCAACCACCTCTTTAATTTCTTTGGCATAGTTATTCAGTCGGGTGGGATCAATCCCATATTGTTTGTCTCCCATCAAAGCTTCACCACTAAGTTTTAGTAAGATGCGTTTATATTTCATACTTTCTTGATTACATTATTGATTTCAAAAATAAGGATTTCCCTTAAGAATTTGGTCGGCTAAATTATTTTGTTGATAACAAGAGAATTTTAATAAATTTATTATCTAACAACCCTTTTCTCCCACTTTTTAAATTTGTTAGAATTATTCTTCTTTGCTGCCGTATTGCCAATATTTATTTCTAACTTTGGGCCTATGGCTTTAGACATCAAATCTGAAATAGCGTCGCTTTTTAACCAACATGCTGATTACCTTTTCAATTTTGCCATTACAAGGGTAAACGATGAGCATATTGCCGAGGACCTTGTTCAGGAAACCTTTATCTCGGCATTGAGAAACTATGCTTCCTTTGAAGGTAAAAGTAAGGCAAGCACCTGGCTCATTGCTATTTTGAAGAATAAAATCATTGACCATTATCGTAAAAAAGTCAGGGAATACAAAAAAGAGAGCATTGACCAATTGGCATCAACGGAAGATTTTTTTAACACTAAGGGTCATTGGAGAAAAGAACAAAGACCTCAGGCTGTAGATTTTAGTGCCGACCAATCCCTCAATCAGGAGGAATTTTATGTGGTTTTACAGAAATGTTTAACCGGGTTGAATGATTTACAACGGATGGCGTTTGTGCTAAAACACCTTGAAGATGTGGATACAACCGAGATATGTAAGGAACTTCAAATCACTGCGTCGAACTATTGG
The DNA here is from genome assembly GCA_021740645.1 of Bacteroidales bacterium. GTDB lineage: Bacteria > Bacteroidota > Bacteroidia > Bacteroidales > JAADJA01 > JAADJA01. The sequence goes on along the minus strand of JAIOZL010000019.1, from coordinate 32,473 downwards.
GTTATTATTCACAGGGCAAAATTGCAGCTCAGAAAGTGTTTGGAAATAAATTGGATAAATGTATAAATCATGAAGAAAGGTATGATGATAAGTTGTGAGGAAGCCACGCAAATGGTGGTTAAAGCGAAATTTGAAAAATTTTCGTGGTACGATAAATTCAGGTTGAAAATGCACCTTGCGATGTGTAAGTTTTGTGCCCTGTTTGCCAAGCAAAATGCGTTTATCGATGAAAAAGTAACGCATATAGATCAACACACGCACACTAAACTACCAACGGAGTCAAAAATGAGAATCGTGGAAGAAATCTCTAAATAAAATATAAGATATTGCCCTTTATGGAGCCGCGATTTATCGCGGCTTTTTTTATTTATCAAACTTAATCTCATCCAGCTTGTTTATAATTATACTAAATAGCAGGGTATTTTTTGTAAGGTAAAAAATTGCCTCTCGACTAAGCCCATGAAAACATAAATAAAACTTTATACCATGAATGATAAACAAAAAAACTCAGTAAAAAAAATTATTTTATCCGGAACCATAATTGCCGGATCAGTATTTGGACTTGGCTCTTTGAATGCAAGTGCCACCGAAACTTTCAAATATTCTGAACTTGGATCAGGAGGAGAGCTCAGGGCTGAATTACTTCATAATGCTTCAACTGACATCAGGGCAATTGAAATAAGCTGCGGTGAAAATGCCAAAGATGCCAAAACAAAAGATGCTAAAGCTGTTGACGCTAAAAAAGCAGATGCTAAGTCTGGAGATATGAAAGCAGCTGACATGAAAACGAAAGACCAAAAATGCGGTGAAGGCAAATGTGGTGAAGAAAAAAAAGCAGACGTAAAAGCAGATGCAAAATCAGATGTTAAAACAGATGCAAAAATGGATAGCAAGTCAACCGAGCACAAATGTGGCGAAGGTAAATGTGGAGACAAAATGAAAGAAGACGCCAAAAAGAAAAAAGATAAAGACGGCGACGGAATAAATGTCAATTAATTCCATGATTGTCAGCACCGGGTGGCTAAGGTTGTCCGGTGCATATTTTATTACCTCATGAAAAACCAGATAGGAATAGGTTTTAGAAAAGATTTCTCCGATGAATTTTTAAGTTCAGAGGTACTTCAGCCGGCTTTTGTGGAGCTTGCTCCGGAAAACTGGATGAATATTGGTGGATATTGGAAAAAGGTGCTTCAACAAGTTGCTGAAAAGTATCCCATAACCTCGCACGGACTTTCCTTATCTATAGGTAGCCCTGAAGAAATGGATATGGGTTTTTTGAGAAAGGTGAAAAGTTTTATCCGGGAATATGATATAAAAATTTATTCCGAACACCTGAGTTACAGCAAGTGTGATAATGCACACCTCTATGATTTACTCCCCATCCCTTTTCGTTGGGATGCCGTAAAGCACATTTCCGAAAGAATAAGACAGGTGCAGGATTTTCTTGAAATGAAAATCGCCATCGAAAATGTTTCATATTATACCGAAGTTGCTGCTGAAATGACAGAGTTAGAATTCATTAATGCAATAGTAGAACAAGCTGATTGCAAGCTCCTTCTTGATGTAAACAATGTATACGTAAATTCTTTTAATCATCAATATGATGCGGAGGAGTTTATTGATGGACTACCTTTAAATAAGGTTTCCTATATCCATATGGCTGGACATGAACAAGTTGAGCCGGATCTGATTATTGATACCCATGGGCAGGATATTATTGATAAAGTTTACAGGCTATTTGATTACACTACCAAACAGGTTAATGCCGTGCCAGTTTTACTTGAAAGGGATTTTAACATACCAGAATTAGCCCATCTTCAAACAGAGATGGAAACCCTTGACCACATCGTTTCAAAAAATTGGAAATTATCACATGAAACTAAACCAGGATACATACCAGCAACAATCTAGTTTTGCTGAATATTGCCGGACGAATGAGTTGTCAGAAAATTTATTGGTGAGGAAAGACCGTGTACACCATTACCGAAGGCTGGTTTACAATGTTATTGATGATAGTTTGCAAACTGCTTTTCCATTAACTTTTGACCTGCTTCTGGATGAGGAGTGGGAAGCCCTGGTGAGTTACTATTTTAGCACTCATAAATCCAAATCCAGTCAGATTTGGCAAATGCCAAAGGAATTCTATTTGTTTTATAAAACATCTGAACACCCATTAAAATCAACGTATCCATATCTGGTGGATTTATTATATTTTGAGTGGACCGAAATAGAGGTGTTTATGATGGAAGATATTAAGTATCCAGATGTATTGGAAAGTGGGGATTTAGAACATGATGTTTTGAAATTAAATCCTGAACATAAAATTTTGCACCTTAATTATCCCGTTCATTTAAAAAATGGGAATATGATAAATGAAAAGGATAAAGCTGATTATTTTGTGCTTTTATACAGGGAAAGGCCAGGAGGCAAAGTACAATTTGTTGACCTGTCACTTTTTTTTGCTTTGCTTCTTGAAAATATTCACGCAAAAAATACTATCGGGCAAATCATTTTAAGCCTGGTTGAAGAATATGAGCTGGATTCTTATCAAAATCTTATGGCCAATACTTTTCAATTTATCAAAAAGCTGAGGGAAAAGGGTTTTATTCTGGGCTTCTCCGGCAACAACTAAATAGAATTAAAATTTTGTGCTAAAATTTACGTTTACTTCTTTATATTTGAGTTATATACCACATTAATCAACAAATGTAATTTTCAAAGAGGTTCAAATGAAAAAATTTCAATCATTATTCTTCCTGTCTTTTTTGCTATTTTCTTTTTCTTCACTTAGTCAAAGCCCCTGGTTACCTGGTCAGAATAATTACTACACACATTTATCGTTCACCTATATACCTGAGTATAACGAATTGTTCAATACGGGCGGAGATCTCATACCTACCGCCAGATCAGCAACAGACTACACCCTGCAATTTTATAGTGAATATGGAATTTCAAATTCCCTGGCATTATCTGTATCCATTCCTTATAAAATGCTATCAACAGGCAAATTGAACCCTAATTTTGATAAGCCTGACCGGGATATTCCCAATGCTGCCAATGTTTATAGTCTTGGAAATACGCAGCTAGGAATTAAATATAAAATCGCTGCAGAAAAATGGGTGTCGGCGGCACAACTCAAATTTGACCTCCCTGCTCAAAGTTCAAAAGCTGAAGAATCTGGCTTATATTCGGGGTATAATGCATGGGCCATTAGCCCTGTGATCAGCCTTGGACGAGGATGGAATAAAACATATTTTTATAGCTGGGCATCCTATATCCTCCGGACAAATAACATTAGTGACCACCTCGACCTGGGGATTGAAGGAGGGTTTAAACCCTCTGCACCAATGTGGTTAATTACGTATGTTAGTTTATATAAAAGTTTTACAGATGGAAACGCCCAACCTCCGCCGGCAGAAAAACAATATGGACTTTATTCCAATCATCAGGAATATTCTTCCTTTGGATTAAAGGCCATTTATGAAATACAGTTGAAAAACGACAAAAAAATGGGATTCATTGCCCTACTTTCAGGAGCTTTTTCCGGTTATCTTGTAGCCCATGCGCCTTTGCTTAGTATTGGTGTTTACCTAAAGAAATAATTCTTCTATCCCCAATTTAACGGATTGGAATATTCTAATTTTTATTATTTTTGATCAGGAAGACTTTACAGGTTTATTATGATCAGATCTGAATTAAACAGCGGCACCAAAATTCTTGAAACAACTCTCACCGGATTGATCACTATTCCTGAGATTAAAAGGTATTATTCTTCCCTTATCTATAATAAAGCCCTGCCTTCAAAATTAAAAGTAATCCTCAATTCAGTAGATGCAAAGTACCAGTTTGATGATAGTGACTTTGTAAAAATATCAGAATCTGTTGCAGAGGTGCTCGAACATTTTGACTTGTTTATAGAGGCTATAATTGAATCGAGTCCATACGAAACAGCTCTTGCTTTCATGTATGAGAAGAAGATCAGCATACCAAAATACAGATTCAAAGTTTTTTCCACTGAGGATGCTGCACTAACCTGGTTAAGTACTTTTTAGAAAAATAAATTATTCATCAAAAGCATCAAATCTGATTCCTTGTGCTAAAGGCAATTCTGTGCTGAAGTTAATCGTATTGGTTTGCCTGCGCATATAGGCTTTCCATGCATCTGAACCCGACTCACGGCCCCCACCGGTATCCTTTTCACCGCCAAATGCTCCACCTATTTCTGCCCCATTGGTTGCAATGTTAACATTGGCAATTCCGCAGTCGCTACCTTCATGTGAAAGGAAACGTTCTGTTTCATGAATGTTTTTAGAAAAGATAGCAGAGGATAAACCCTGAGGAACGCCATTGTGCAATTCAATTGCTTCTTCGATGGTTTTGTAGCGCATCAGGTAAAGGATTGGGGCAAAGGTTTCTTCCTGAACAATCTCAAAATGATTCTCCGCTTCAGCAATACAAGGCACAACATAGGTGCCGGCCTCATAAGCTTCACCTTCCAGAACCTGTCCGCCATAAAGAATTTTTCCGCCTTCTTTAACCACTTGCTCCTGGGCATGTTTAAATGCCTCAACGGCCGATTTATCGGCCAGGGGCCCCACAAATATACTTTCATCCAAAGGATGTCCAATTTTTATTTGCTTGTACGATTTTATTAATTTGTCTCTAAAAATATCATACATACAATCGTGGATAAACAAGCGGCGTGTAGATGTACATCTTTGGCCTGCTGTAGCCACGGCACCAAACAGACTTGCCCTTAAAGCCAGGTTTTTATTTCCATATTGTGATACAATGATGGCATTATTTCCACCCAGTTCCAGGATGGTTTTTCCCAAACGTTCTCCCACCAGGCGGGCAACCCTTCTGCCTACTGCTACCGATCCGGTTACAGAGATTAGTGGAACCCGCTTGTCTTTAAGAAAATCATCACCGATATATTTTGAGCTTGCCACGGTTAAGTTGATTACCCCTTCGGGAACATTATTTCTGATCAATACATCTTTCATAATGTTATGAACAGCAATTGCGCCCAGTGGCGTTTTCGAAGAAGGCTTCCACAATACCACATCACCAGCAATCAAAGCCAGCATGGTATTCCATGCCCATACGGCCACCGGGAAATTAAAGGACGTGATCACTCCGACAATCCCTAAAGGATGATATTGTTCATACATCCGGTGCTTTTCTCTTTCCGAATGCATGGTATAGCCATAAAGCTGCCGAGACTGCCCCACAGCAAAGTCTGCAATGTCGATCATCTCCTGAACTTCACCCAGGCCTTCCTGGTAAACTTTCCCCATTTCATATGAAACCAGTTTTCCCAGGGGCTCTTTGTATTTTCGGAGTTCATCACCCATTTGCCTTACAATCTCACCTCTTTTGGGGGCTGGCACCATACGCCAGTATTTAAAGGCTTCCTGTGCTTTTTCTATGATCTTTTCATAATCGTCCCAACTGGCTTGTTTAACTTTTGCAATTAGTTTGCCGTCAGCGGGGGAGTAAGATTCAAGGTATTCACCCTCTGTCTCAAGCCATTCAGCACCGGTAGATGCCCCATTATTGATCTCTTGAATTCCTAAAGTAGCAAGCATTTCTGCAATGCCAAAGTTATTTGATTTATTCATCTCGAATTTTAAAGTAAAAAATTAACACTCTTATTTATACATACCAAACACGATAATATTCAGAATGTTTATCAGGTACAAGGGATAATTTAAAAGATGAATCAGAACCTGATTTGCAGGTAATTTATCATGTGTGAAATTAATTCTTCCCAAACTTTCAGGTATTCCTTAGGATTTTTATACCAGTTGGCTCTTTTGAAATCTATAGGTTTCCAATAGATGACCCCAACATCTACATTTTCTCCCAATAAATAATGGTAGGTGGTAAACGACCTTCGACAATGGATATCAGACGAAATAATATTGATGGAAGAGATCTGATGGCTATTCGTACTTTGTAAAAATGCATCTGCTTCTGCCAGGGTTTGATTATTGTGAGGTTTGTCAAAATTCACACAAATAATGCGGCTTTCATCAATTCCAAGATCTATAAGATAGTTGGCAGTTTGTCCGCTCCGCGATGTAAAGCCGGTAAAAAGCAAGGATTCCTCTTTGCTGTACGTGAAAGGAAAGTTAAACACGTCGTACCCATTTAAATCCAGGGCTTCGATCCTAAGGTTCCTGTCCTCATTTTTGGTTAAAAGATCATTTCTGAATGATAAGGTCAGCCATTCTGGTTTTGAGTTAACAGGAACCTGGAACTCATATTCATTGAGCTCATTTCTAGTAAAAAATGAGCTTACTAATTTTCCGTCAATGGCAATGACTAGGTGCGCGGATACCTCTCTTACAGTTGAGCCTCCTGCTTGAATTTTAAGGGTTATTGTGTCCGTTTTATGGTGAATTTCCTTCAGGTCGAAAACGATTGATACGTTGGAGTATAGGCGCAGGGGCCGTCTTTTAAGTTCATGGAAACGACGGCTATGCATGTCTTTGTCATCCTGAAAATTTGGTCCCACCACATAATACCGGGCAAGCGGATCGTTCCCGAAGGTTGAGGCAACTTCCTCCAACTCATAGGGGCTTATCCAGGATTCAATCAGGAAGTTGTTGCTGTGAACGGGTTGGTTAAAGGATAAAAAATGATGTAGCCAAAAAGTTAGGGTAACAAATACCATCATGGAAGATGGGATAAAAATCCACCACTTTAATTTCATAGCTACAGTTCTAAATTCAGATCTTCCCTAAACTTTTCAAAAGCCTCTTCCACCACTTTGTCTACTTTTTGATGAAAGGCATTAAAAGCTTCCACCAGTTTTTTCCCCTGAGGGGTGAGTTGGGTTTGTCCGCCGTCCTTACCACCGCGGCTTTTATCCAACAAAGGAAAACCCAGGTCATTTTCAATTTCTTTCAAATCGCCCCAGGTCCGGCGGTAGGTTATCCCAAGTGCTTCGGTGGCAGCTTTGAGTGAGCCATGTTCTTCGATGGCTTTCAGGATTTTCCATTTGCCATCGCCCATAATGCCCTTGCCATTTTTACTGGATAGCCAGATTTTGTGGTTGAATTGTATTTGATCTAATGCGGAACTTTTCGACATAAATAGAGTTTTTACAAATATAGAGAAAGATAAGAAGTAAGATTACGAAGTTTGAAACTAATCGACCTGAAATTCCATTGCATAATTTATGCAATATAAAACATGCATTATAAATTATGTAAGATGTTTTATGTAAAAAATAGGGAACCCAATTCGGGTTCCCATTTTTTCATGTTATTAATAATATTTTTCAATTCATTCCAGATCGTTATTTAATTATTGTCATCTTTTTGCTATCTGCCATTTGACCACTTATTTCCAATTTGTAAAAGTAAATACCTGGTGCAAGTCCTTCCGCATTAAACTGGACAGCATGGCTCCCCTTTTCTTTCTCTCCTATATCCAAGGTAGATATTTGCCTTCCCATATAATCAAATATCGATATCCGGATTTTGCAGGTGCTTTCCGTTTTATACCAAAACTGTGTGTTACCGTTAAAAGGGTTAGGCACATTATATAATAGCTCACCATCCTTTAATTGTAACAGGTTTTGCTGCATTTCCTCACTCATTAATTCACCAGGTAGAAGACTGAGTAGATAATCCCTATCTGAGTTATAGGTTTCGATTGACTCAGGAACGTGGTTTGGCATTGAGCCAATGTATGTTGATTTTTGACCGGCATTTTCCATTTGCAAATAAGTATATCCAAGGTCAATTACTGCAAAAATTGAATCCTCCATATTCATTGGATTTGCGATAATATTTTCAAACCAATCAATAGCAGGGGCCCAGTTATGGGTTTTGATATTACAAAAATTTGAAAGGTATTCTGCGACTTTAATCAATTCAGGCACATCAGAGTCCTGAGTAACAGAATTAAAATATGTTTGTAACTCGCTGAAACTATTAGCCCCAAATTCTTCTATTGCAAAAATTTCCCGTAGGGAAGCTTTAGCATATTGAGATAATGGATATTGTTCAACTATATTTTGAAAATCTAACTTAGCCCCTGTATAGTCTTCGACCTCAATCTTATTTTTGGCAATATTATATAATGACTCGATAACATCCCCAGATTTGCTACCTGCGGGTGTCCAAAATGGGAGCCATGTGTAACTTGACGAGGGATACAGGTCAGTACTTGCAGAAAAACTATTACCCCAATAGTTATTAGTTACATCCAGGTTGAGTTCCCCACCAGTCGGGCCGCTATAATAAACCATTGCTTCAGTATTATCTTCATCAATTATTCCATTGTAATGAAAATAATATGGAAAAGCACCTTCCGAAGCATAAACTTCATAATATGTATTATCCTTGATCTCTTGAGAAAGGTCGTGGTTGTTGCCCTGGATTTTAACATTACTATTGTTAAAACATTTTACACCCATCAAGTTTCCTGAAATGGTGTTGTGTAAAATATCAACGTCAGAATTATAAATATGAATGGCCGTTTGGCTATTGCTCGTAATCTGGCAATTATTTACTTCTCCACCATATCTTCCATAACCAGAATTGTATAAGTATAAACCATAAACCCCTTCTTCAAAAGTGCTGTTTTCAATTGTAAAGTCAGGATAGTCATTTATTTTGACAGCAAAGGACCCATTTGAATTTATAAAATCAGAGTTATCTATAACAACTTTACTGTTGGAGTAGGCAGCATTTGAAAAATATGCAAAGGATTGGGTGAAGCTACAAGTGTTCACTATAAGATCTCCCTTATATGCGTGAATTCCTCCCTCATCAAAATCAGTATTACTAATGGTAAGTTCATCAATGTAAGAAATAATGGCTGCCCCATCAAATGTTGCTCCTGCTATATTTACCGCGGCATTGCTATTATTAAGACGAAGTTGCAATTGAGCCCCTTCTTCGGCAATAAAACTAACACCGCTGCCAATGCTAATGGAACCATCAACAGTAATTTTACAAATCCCTTTTTTAGCTATAAAGGCTGCATTGTCATCAATTACCAGAGAGCTGTTCTGGGAAATCTCCAGTTCGCTTTCATACATATCTATATTTACGCCATCATCGACAGTGAGTGTAGCACCATTGCTTACAGTAGGGTTAAACCTCGAGACCATGTCACTGTCGAAAGTCAGGTTGCCTTCTATGTTGCTTTCGTGATGGATTAGGTCATAAGGGATTTCAAATACCAGGTCAGAATTTACGGGCAGGTTAATATTTGTGATTGGAAAATCAATTTCAAATACTTCACCCCATCTCCTGTCAACCAATTTCCAGGAGTTAAGGGTGCCTGCTTCTGAGCTGTTGCTATTTATTCTTAGAAATATTTTACCAAATTCTTCCTGACTAAAATATTCCCCGTAATTTAAGGAAAACTCCAGCCAGGGATCATAACCAATACCCTGCATGGGATTTGCCCCCCCTCTGTTTTTGAACAAAGTATTTTCCCAACCACTAACAGGTGGCAAACTGTTCGCATTTTCCCCATAGGCTAATCTTACCTTGATATTGTTTCTTTTGTTATGGGTCAGCTTACCTTTTATTTCTATTTCCGGCCCGTAATCCGGCTCTACATGCAATACATATGCATTCTGGTTCGTACATTCTGCCATGGTTTTAAACATTACCCAGACAAAACCTTCCTGTGCAACATTATAGTTGCTTGCCAAATGAACTACATTAAAAGCCCCAATTTCCCAATCCCTAACATCTATTATATTATCAGCATTCAGATCAATTGTATTGGTGTATTGTCCATCACCATTAAAATCCCATACAATATCCTGACAATATCCAACGATAGCCATCCCATGGTTGCAGGCCGAACCCCAATCAACAACAACTTCTTCTCCGGCATGATTACTTGGGGATAAAAGAAACTCTGTACTTGTACATGCCCCACCTGTTGCAAAAGAGATTAACCCCCCGGTTTCTGCCCCTTCATTGTGGTCTGCAAGCCAGTGCTTCATCAATTCAAGCTTTTCTGGGTTATGCATTGGGGAAATCTTTGAATAACCTTCAATCCTGTTGTTATAAGCCGAGAAATATTTATCATAACCATGCATCCACATGGTATATTCCGCCGGGTCCCAGACACCCCATTCAATTCCATTGGGGCAACCATTCCTTTCAAGTATCTCAAGGTTGTCACTAAAAGTGGAACCTGCTGCATAATTACCACCGTTCAGGAAATTCCATGTAAAATTTGCAGGGTATTTATTTTCATCAAGTAAACCGGACACCTCCCTGGCCCTGTTTAGTTCATAGGTTAAATTATAATGGACTGTTGATACAGCAGCACATGCCCCATTACCATTTTGGATATAGAGTTCCCTTTGAGGTTCTCCTGTTTGCGGATTAATTCGCTGTATAAAATACATCAATTGCGAGTTATCTACCTCAAGGGGTAACAGCAAAGCTCCTGATTCAGGTGATAGCACTAAATCCGCCATCCCTGCCCAAAATGCGGGATCATCATCAATATACCCGGTTTCATTGTCCGGGCCGGTTGATTGCCCTGAAACTGATAGACTGCAAATAACGTTTATTAAAAATGCAATACTAAAACATATTAATTTTATTTGTTTCATGATAGTTAAATTTTAGGTATTTTAAATGTTATGGAAATTGGTTAAGAAATTTATAGAATGCCCCTATTTTATGAAGCTGGAAGAATAACAAAAAGAATTGGACTACTTTAAGCAGCAGAATAATTACTTTACCAATACCATTTTCCCTGTGTGAATTTGGCTTTTTTCACTTATTGAATAAAAATATACACCCCTGTCAATGGAAGTGAGATCAATACTATACCTGCCTGAGTTTTTTACATTTTTTTGAAAAAGGATTTTTCCCATTTCATCAATAAGAGAAATTTTTACAAACTCATCATCTGTTGAATTATCCCATGTAAGGGATGTTTTATCTTTAAATGGGTTAGGGTAGTTGAAAGATTGAACAATTTGAGGCAATGACTGCTCTTTTGTTCCGGTAAATACAGGTTGTATACTCCGGTAAACTCCCAAACCTTGGGTATATACCAAATTGTCCGGATGATGAAAAAGGTTATAAATTGTAACTCCATTGCCATTATTTATCCCGCTATTTAGCATCTCAAAATTTTGTCCACCATCATCTGAATATATAATTCCCGGGAAATAATTCGGGTAATCGTCTAATCCTGCAAAAATTTTATTATTGCCAACAAATAATATTGTATTAGGTGAAACAACTGGATAATACATCGCTGTCCACTCCAGGGTGCTAAAATTATACCTATATAACCCCTCTCCAAAAAAACCAACAAACAGGTCGCCCTGTGGGTGAAATGCAAGCGCAAAAGCATCATTGTAAATACAGGGTGTGTCCATCATGGTCCATGTATCGCCCATATCGGTAGTATACCATATACTGCCCACTCCAAAAAAATTATGGGTGCCTGCCCAAATATGCCCTTCAGCAGAAACTGCAAGTGCCATAAGGTTTTCCTGCCCATAATTGGTAAAAACATGACAAGTGTCCCAGGTTTCACCAAAATCGGTTGACCTTAATATCCCATGCAAATTCCCTCCGCCGCCTGCAAAAACATAACCATTCGCCAATGATTTGATAACTGATACATTTAATATCTCAAAATATACCTCATACCAGGTTTCACCATTATCTGTTGATTTATACATACCATGATAAACCCCGGCAATGATGTCACCATTCGGACAAACCTCCACTGCATAAACAGGAAAATCACCTAACCCGAGGTATTGCCACGTAGCGGCATTGTCACTTGATCGGTATATTCCGCCCGGGTAACTAAAACCGTTCATTCCAAGATAAATATCCCCATTTGAACTGATATACATGCTCCTGGCAAATGTTGAATCAATTCCTGTTAAAACATCTTCCCAGTAATCCTGTGCATTTGTTGAAAATGATAAAATGAAAACCCAACTAAAAAGCAAATATTTATATTTCATAATATTATATATTTCTTTGACAGGTAAAAGGTATAGGTAAAGTTAAACTATTTTTCCTTTTAAGGCGGTTTCAAACAAACTGATTTTATTTTGCAGCACATTTTTTTGCGGCTTTATGTTGCCGCAAAATAGTGCATGGTTTTCATTTCCTTGTGGTACTTTTTCACCACAGGCCCATATTTATTTTGTGGTACTTTTTCACCACACCTCAATCAATATGGTTGTTTTTCATGGCCCAGTAAACCAAGCCTGGTGTGTTTTTTACCCCTGCTTTTATCATTAAACGTTCGCGGTGGGTTTTTACCGTGTTGGGGGTTATGTTTAGTTTTTGGGCAATGGTGCGGCTGCAGTTTTCGGTTGCAATGAGTTTTAAAATTTCCAGCTCCCTGCCCGATAAAGTGGCCGGTTCCATATCGTGGACCAATCCCCTGCCGTTTTTAGGGTTAAAATACAAACCCCCGTCATAAACTGTTTTAATGGCCTTTACCAATTCCGGTTTTTCGCAGTCTTTAAGCAAATAGCCCGCGCATCCACATTGAATTGCTTTCCTTACAAATCCACTGTTGTTAAAGCTGGAAATAATAATGCACTTAATATGTGGGTATAAGGTTTTTAACTGTTTCGCCGTTTCAAGCCCGTCCAATATGGGCATCTTAATATCCAACAGAACAATTTCGGGATTTAATGTGGGAATTTCATTTAATAGCTGTTGCCCGTTAATTGCTGAACCCACAATATTGATATTGGTTTCATCTTTTAATGCTGCAATTATCCCATCTACCATCAATGGGTGGTTGTCGGCAATCATTAGGTTTATCTTTTCCTTCATTTTTTCAGGTTTTAATTGATTAATTGCAATTGAATTAAAACCTGGTTTGTTAATCTCTCTCTCTCTCTCTCTCTCTCTCTCTCTCTCTCTGTAAAATATGGGATTACACGCTTTCATAAAAACTTAGTTTTAGATATTAGATTTATTCAATACATAAATAAAATGTATCGATTCTTTTGGGTTTCTTCTTTACTAATATCCGATGAAAACAAAAAAAGGAACCCCTAAGGGTCCCTTTTTTTAAAATAAGATGAATCAATCTTTATCCCCAATCACTTCAAACCAGCCTTTCTCTTTGGTATTGGATTTAAAAAAACTAAAAAATGTTTTTGGTCATTAACAAAAAAGATGTAAATTTGTTAAAGCAAATTAACAAAATATGCAATTACTGTTAAAGTTATTTAGCAATGATACAGGATTTACTTTTACATTCAAGGCAAATTATTGATCGGGCAGACCAGAAATTTGTACGTTATCTGATGAAAAATATAAATTGGGAGAATAGGTTGATCGCTATTAAAGGTGCCAGGGGTAGTGGAAAAACGACCTTGATATTGCAATACATTGCAACTAATTTACCTGCGGATAATACGGTACTTTATATTAGTTTGGAAGACCTGTATTTTTATGATAACACCTTGCTTTCCCTGGCTGAGGAATTTGTTTTGAATGGCGGCAAGTACCTGTTTTTGGATGAAGTGCATAAATACCCCGATTGGGCCCGGGAGATAAAATTAATTTATGATACGTATAATCAGCTTCAGATTGTTTTCACATCCTCGTCTTTACTTGAAATTCAAAAAGCAAAATATGATTTGAGCCGCAGGGCGGTCGAATACCATTTAAATGAATTATCCTTGCGCGAATATCTTGCAATAATAACAGGAATTGAATTGCCAGTATTAAACCTTGAAGATATCCTGAAAAACAATCCCGATGTTTACCATGAAATATTAAGCCGGGTTAACCCGGTATTTGAGTTCAACCAATACATCAAGCTTGGGGCTTACCCATATTTTAATGAGGGGGAAAAAGAGTACCACCAAAAACTGATAAATACACTAAACCTGGTTATTGAAAATGACTTGCCTTCCATTTATAAACTTGATTTTTCGATGGTTTTCAAGATAAAAAGACTGCTTTTTGCAATTGCTACCTCGGTCCCATTCAAACCCAATGTTAGTAAATTAAGCGAACGCATCGGGGTTTCCCGTCCCACATTATTATTGTTGCTTGATTATCTTGAAAAGGCAGAAATCATTTACCAGCTTAAAACGGATAGTTTAGGATTGAGTAGTATGTCGAAGCCAGAAAAGATTTACCTCCATAATACGAATTTATTGTATGTGCTTTCAAAGCAAAATTTTGAGGTGGGTAATATCCGCGAAACGTTTTTCCTGAACCAGGCTTCAGCATTCAATGAAGTTAATTATTCTAACAATACTGACTTTATAGTGAATGCGAAGCTTTATTTTGAAATTGGTGGTAGGAATAAACAGCAATTTCAAATTTCCGGGTTGAAGCAAGCCTATATTGTTAAGGATAACATCGAAAAAGGAATGCTAAATGTATTGCCATTGTGGATTTTTGGTTTTTTGTATTAAAGCCAATAAATAATTGTTAATGGAGTTTGAAAAAAAAAAGAGGCTTTCGAACCAGCCTCTTTTCTTTCTAATAGCACAATATCTTATTCAGCAAACATCTCAAACTCGCCCATCATATCGTTTACCTGTTTTTTAACTTTTGGTAAAAGTTCTTCATTATCAATGTCGGAGATCACCTGATCGATCAAATCAACAATAAGCGGCATGTGTTCTTCTTTCATCCCCCGGGTAGTGATAGCCGGAGTTCCAATGCGCAGTCCTGAGGTCTGGAATGGGGAACGGCTGTCGAAAGGAACCATGTTTTTATTTACAGTAATATCTGCCTGAACCAGGGTGTCTTCAACTTTACGTCCGGTAATTTCCGGGAATTTATTCCGAAGATCGATCAGCATCAAATGGTTATCGGTGCCTCCTGAAATTATGTTGTAGCCTTTATCCGTAAAAGCATCAGCCATTACCTCGGCATTCTTTTTCACCTGTTTCATATAGGTTTTATATTCTTTGCTCAAGGCTTCACCAAAAGCAACTGCTTTGGCGGCAATCACATGTTCCAGTGGCCCACCTTGTATACCAGGGAATACAGCTGAATCGAACAAAGAGGACATTTTACGGATCACCCCTTTGGGGGTTGTTTTTCCAAATGGGTTCTCAAAATCCTGCCCCATCATAATGATCCCACCCCTTGGGCCACGTAAAGTTTTGTGTGTGGTTGAGGTTACAACGTGACAATGTTTTAATGGATCATTTAAAAGGCCAGTGGCGATAAGTCCAGCCGGATGGGCAATATCGGCCATAAGGAAAGCCCCTATTTTATCGGCTATCTCACGCATGCGTTTAAAGTCCCAGTCGCGGGAATAAGCGGAAGCGCCAGCCAGTATAAGTTTGGGTTTTTCACGTAGCGCAATTTCTTCCATCTCAATATAATCAATAACCCCAGTCTCTTCATTAACTTTATAAGCGATTGGATTGTACAAAATACCTGAGGAATTCACAGCTGAACCATGGGATAAATGTCCACCATGCGACAGGTCAAGACCCATAAAGGTATCGCCAGGCTTTAATAAAGCGAGGAATACAGCCATATTGGCCTGGGCGCCTGAATGCGGTTGCACATTGGCCCATTCTGCCCCAAATAGTTCTTTCAGGCGGTCGATCGCCAGTTGTTCGGTTTTATCTACATGCTGGCAACCGCCATAATAACGTTTGCCCGGGTATCCCTCTGCATATTTGTTGGTCATTACTGAACCCATGGATTCAAGCACTTGCTGGCTTACAAAGTTTTCGGATGCAATTAACTCAATGCCGAATTTCTGACGGTCGGCTTCTTTCTGTAAAATCTCAAATACTAATTTATCTCGTTTCATTCTTAAAGCTATTTTTCCTTAATTATTACAAGGTGACGTGAATTTATGCATTGAGGACAAAATTATGAATTTTAGCGTTGTATGGATTGCAGAATGAAATATTTTTGCAAAATTCTTGTTTTAGAAACATGCAGATTTTTATATACAAAGCTAAATGGTAAATTTTGAAAAATTTAAGTTGGATAATGGGCTGAGGGTAATCGTGCACAAAGATACTACTACACCGCTTGTGGCGGTAGATATTCTTTATGATGTGGGAGCACGGGATGAGGAACCTGACAAGACAGGCTTTGCCCATTTGTTTGAGCACTTGATGTTCGGAGGTTCAGTAAATATCCCAAAATACGATACCCCGCTGGAAAATGCCGGGGGCGAAAACAATGCATTTACTAATAACGATATAACCAATTATTACCTTACCATCCCGAAACAAAACCTTGAACTTGCCTTTTGGCTTGAATCGGATCGTATGCTCAACCTGGCCTTTTCTGAGAAGAGCCTGGAGGTGCAGAGAAATGTTGTGATTGAAGAATTCCGGCAATCATACCTTAATCAACCCTATGGCGATGTATGGTTAATGCTTCGCCCTTTGGCATATAAAGTACATCCCTATCAATGGGCTACAATTGGGAAAGAAATTTCGCACATCGAAAATGCCAAAATGAAGGATGTAAAGAAATTTTACGACAAATACTATAATCCCGACAACGCCATATTGGTAGTGGCAGGGGATGTAGAATTAAATGAGATCAAAAAGCTGGCTGAAAAGTGGTTCGGGCCTATCCAAAAGAAAAGCAATTTTAAAAGGATTTTGACTGCTGAACCTGAACAAACTGAAGACCGCCTTTTGGAAGTAAAGCGAAATGTGCCTTATGATGCCCTGTACAAAGCATTTCATATGCATAGCCGCAGGGATGATGAATATCATTCTGCTGATCTGATCTCCGACATTCTTTCCAATGGGGACTCGTCACGTTTATTCAACAGGTTGGTAAAAGATCAGAAGCTTTTCAGTGATATTCAGGCCTATATTACCGGGGATATAGATGAAGGTTTATTTATTTTTACGGGTAAAGTGGTGAAAGGGGTAGCCATGACTGATGCCGAATCAGCTTTATTAAAGGAAATTGAGAATATAAGGGAAGAAAATATCTCTTCAAAAGAACTTGATAAAGTTAAAAATAAAATAGAATCTACGCTTGAGTTTTCTGAAATGAGCGTCCTGAATAAAGCCATGAACCTGGCTTACTCCGAATTGCTTGGCGACGCAGGAATGATCAATCAGGAAAAGGAGAAGTATGCTGCAGTTACCGTAGATAGTGTGAAACATGCAGCGGAGAAAATATTCAGAGAAGGCAATTCATCAACGATACATTATTTTTCAAATTAACGAAATGGCGGGAATAGACAGAATATTGATACCGGGGACAAAACAAATAGTGGATTTGAAGTGGGAAAATCCTCAACTTATCCATCTGGATAATGGGATTCCGGTATATTTGATAAATGCAGCTGAACAAAATGTGGTTAAAATAGACCTGCTATTTGAAGCCGGAAGGTACTATGAATTGAAAACCCTGGTGGCCAATTTTACCAATAAAATGATAAAGGAAGGGACCGTTTCTGATAGTGCTCACGAAATAGCTGAAAAGATTGACTTTTATGGTGCACATCTTGAAACTTCCTCCGACAAGGATATGGCCTATGTTTCTTTGTATTCACTAAATAAACATCTTGAATCTACCCTGCCGGTTCTGGCGGATGTGATCCTTCAGCCTGTTTTTCCTGAAAATGAATTGGAAACCCTGAAACAGAATAAGCAACAGCAATTTGTCATAAATAATGAAAAGGTAAAGTATGTGGCGAAACGGAAATTCAATGAGCTTATTTTTGGGGAGGCCCATCCTTATGGTAAAGTCTTTAATGAAAATGATTTTGAAAATGTTCAGAAGGATGATTTGAGTGATTTTCATCAGCAATATTATACTTCAGCCAACTGTATGATCATAGCTTCCGGGAAAATACCAGGTGGTTTTGTGAGTTTATTGAACAGCTATCTTGGACGATTTAGAAGTAAATCACCCATGAATGGTCACAGCCATATGACGGCAGTCCCGGACTTAAGTCACAGTTCGAAAGTACACATTCAAAAGCAGGATGCTGTGCAAGCTGCCTTAAGGATAGGTAAGGTAATGTTCAATAAAAAACATCCTGATTATATCCCGATGAAAATATTAAATACGGTACTGGGAGGTTATTTCGGATCACGGTTGATGACCAATATCAGGGAAGATAAGGGATACACCTATGGAATTGGTTCAGCGATAGTATCCCTGAGAAACTCCGGCTATTTTTTTATTACTTCTGAAGTAGGTGCGGATGTAAAAAAGAAAGCACTAAAAGAAATCTATAAGGAAATTCAAATTTTGCAGAACGAGCTAGTTCCGGCCCGTGAACTAGATCTGGTGAAGAACTATATGATGGGTTCGATATTAAGGAGCATGGATGGTGCTTTTGCCCAATCAGAAACTTTTAAGAGCCTGGTTGAATATGGTTTGGATTATAGTTATCATGAACAATTCATTACTGCCTTACAGTCGATTACATCCAATGATCTAAGGGATTTAGCCTGTAAACATTTAACTTTGGATTCTTTGGCAGAACTAACTGTAGGCAAGTAAAAAATATTATCCATTATTTAAATTCTATAAAGTGAAAAAACTTCTTCTTCTGCTGGCCATTCTACTGAGTTTATTTAATCTGCAGGCTCAGGTAGATGCGGGTGGAGATATTTCACTTACCCAGGGCCTTCCTTACCTTTTGTCCGGAAATTATACCGGAATTACAGGAATACCCGTAACTGGCGGTGATGATTATTTTGTCGGCCCGTTTGATATTGGATTTGAATTTGAATATTTTGGAGAGACTTGTTCCCAGTTTGCTGTTTCTCCAAATGGACTGGTTAGCTTCGACCTACCTGATATACTTGACCTGGTGGAATGGGAAGAGGCCCCAATCCCAAACAACATTTTTAAAAAGACCATTATGGGCCCATATCAGGATTTGTTTACCAGGCCAGCTCTGCCTCACAGCGAGTTCATCTTTTACCGCACGGTGGGGCAGGAGCCGGAACGGAGATTGATTGTTGGCTGGTGTGAAGCACCCATGTTTAAATGCCTTGATCTCCACGTTACTGCACAAATTGTTCTTTATGAAGATGGTTATCAAATAGAGAACCACCTGGTAAATAAACCTGCCTGTGAAGCCAGTCTCGGCAATCGCGCCACCCATGGATTAAACTATGATGATGCATTGGGGGTGGTGGTCCCTGGCAGAAATAATACTTCCTGGACGGCTTTTGGGGAATCATGGCTTTTTACTCCCAACGGTGCGGGTAGTTACTCTGTAGACCAGATTGATTTTTTACCTGAAGTAATTGTACCGCAGGGAAAAATAGAATGGGCGTGGTTTAAAGATAGCTACCCTGGGGGAGAAAGGATAAGTGATGAGAAAAATGTTCTGGTAAACCCGACAGAAACCACAACCTATTTTTGTGAAATTACTTTATGTAGCGGGTTAAAATATGTGGATGATATTAGCATTACCAGTATTCCTGTTCCCACTGCATTTCAGCCGAACAGTGAAATAGAGGAGAACCGTATTTTTAAAGTATTTGCCAATCCACCTGAAAAGGTTAGTAATTATTTACTGATCATTTATAATCGCTGGGGGCAGGAAGTTTTTACCAGTAATGACATCACTGTAGGCTGGGATGGAACCCTGGACGGTAAACCCTGTTCTCAGGGCGTTTATGTTTGGGCCATAGCCCTTGATGATGAAAATGGAAAGGTTACCAATACCGGAATGGTAACTTTGGTAAAATAAAAAAGCCCACCATCCGGCAGGCTTTATATGCTATTTTAAATTCCCGTTATTGTTGCCTTTTCTTCTTTGCAGGGGTGGCCATAGTAATACCCAATTTTGCTTTTACTTTATCCATCAAATTATCCGTTGGATCAGAGTATAGTAATAAGCCTTCAGTACTGTTAAAAATATAGGTATAGCCATTTTCTTTGGCTACTTCTTCTACTGCTTTTTTAGCTTTCTCAATAATGGGGGCAGTAAGTTGTAATTCTTTGTTTTGCAGGTCCTGTGTAGCAGTAACTTCAAAAGCATCCATTCTTTCTTTCAAGTCATTGATTTCTGCCTCTTTTGTTGACCGGATAATTTCTGACATCCCGTCTACTTTGGATTGGTAGTCCATGAATTTGTTCTCCAATTCAGTTTGCATGGCAGCAAATTGTTCCTGTACACTTTTATTGTAGGTTTCAAATTCAGCTTTCACCGAGTCTAAACCGGGCATCATGCTATATAAAGTGGCAAAGTCAATATGTCCTAATTTGATTTTGTTTTGGGCAAACGAATTCGAAGCCAGAAATAAAACGATGGAGAGGCTAATTAATGTTGTTAATTTCTTCATTTTGCTATTTTCTATTTGATTGATTTTAAAATTGAGGTGCAAATGTATATAAATTTATTTAAGCGTAATTAAATTTTATTTCCTTTCGGTTTTTGCGCCACCTTTCACTGAGCCTCCCGGACGAACAGCTCCCGGACCGGATGGCGGGCTGGATATGCTTCTGTTTGTTTCTTTACTGTCAGGAGGCTTGCTGGTACTGGTAGAGGGGCTTTGCTGGTATTCTTTTCTAACCCGGTCTTCTCTGCGAACAGTTCCTAGTTCTGCGCCCACTGCGTCCAAAACATCATCACTAATATCAAACTTGGCGTTGACATATAAAATAGTGAGGCTGCCAGCTTTGTCAAAAACGAAAGCATAATTTTTTTCTTCTGCAATTTCTTCGATAGAGTTGAATATTTTTTCCTGTATGGGTTTTACCAATTCTTCTCTTTTATCAAAAAGCTCACCTTCTACTCCGAAATATTTATTCTGAAGGTCTTTCACTTCCATTTCCTTTTTCTTCAGGTCCTCTTGCTTTCTTTGCTTCACATCTTCCGGCATTAAAATAGCCTCAGCCTCATAATTCTTATACAGTCCTTTAAGGTTGGCATAAGATTTTTCTATTTCTTCCTGGTATTTTTTTGCCAGGTCGTCGAGCTGAACCTGGGCCTCTTTATATTCCGGGATATTGTCGAGGATATACTCGGTATCCACATAAGCATACTTTTGAGCACTTAAAATCGTTGAGAAAAAAATCAGAAAAGTAAAACTCAATATCATTTTTTTCATAATGCCAGTATTTATTTGATTATCAAATTTTATAACGAAAAAAAATGAATTTTCTTTCAAACTGTTTAGGTTTAATCAATTGATTGGTTTATTGAGAAATGGAACTGTCCGCGGTTAGCGTTAGGCAGCCCGGGTACCGGATCAAAGCCGTAACCCCAGTCAAGGCCCAGTATACCGAACATTGGTAAGAATACCCTTACCCCGAAACCAGCAGCACGGTAAGCGCTGAAAGGATTAAATTCGTCAAATTTTAGATACGAATTTCCTGCTTCAAGAAATCCAGCCACATAAATGGTGGCATTAGGATTAAGTGACAGAGGATACCTGGCTTCAAGCGTGTATTTGGTATATATTGTTCCACCTGTATTGCTTGATTTCCAGTAGTCGGGAGTGAGTGTTTCATTTCCATACCCACGCATACCTACTATTTCCCGGCCATCCAGGTTGTTGTATCCCGAAAGTCCATCCCCGCCTAAATAATAGCGTTCAAATGGGGTCATTCCAATTTCTTGATCAAAGTAACCCAGGAATCCGAATTTTGCACGGGCCATCAGCACAAAGTTTTCAACAACAGGAGTATACCATGCTGTCTGTATTCCCCATTTATGATATTCTATCCATTTGTATTTTTCGCTGTCTTCCAGTTCTGAGAAGTTCCTGTCTGAAAAACTGGAGTAAGGAGGTGTAATATCCAATGATACAGAAAGCATGGAACCGTTTCTTGGATAAATAGGCTGGTCAACTGAATTTCTAGATAAAGTCAGGTTCCAACTAAAGTTATTATAATATCCCGTTCCGGTACCAAATGAAAATACGGAAACATAATTTTTCAGGTCGTATCGTTGAAAGTTGGCTGCCAGATAAAGGCTGAAATAGTCGTCGGGCCAGGTTAACCTTTTACCGAGTCCAACGGTTACCCCATTGATAACAAATGACTGCCGGTCTTCGCTGCTTTTGGGCAAGCCATTTGAAAAGAGGGAATGATAGAAACTTACACTAAAGGCGTTTGGTTTTTTACCTCCAAGCCAGGGTTCAGTAAATGATGCACTATAACTGATGTATCCGGCTCCGTACGACTGTACCCTTAAGCTTAGTTTCTGACCATCACCCGTAGGTACTGGCCTCCATGCTTTACGTTTGAACATATTTCCCAGAGAGAAATTATTGAAGGATACCCCCAGGGTTCCGATTACACGTCCATATCCCCATCCACCGGATAATTCAATCTGGTCTGATGATGTTTCTTCTACTTCATAATTAATGTCCACTGTTCCCTCTGAAGGATTTGGCTGAACATCGGGATTGATTGTTTCGGGATTAAAATATTTAAGCTGGGCCAATTCACGGGTAGTTCTGATAATATCAGACCGGGAAAATAGCTGCCCGGGCCTTGTTCTTAATTCCCGAATAACAACATGGTCGTGTGTTCTTGTATTCCCTTTTACAGCTACCTTTTTTATGGTTGCCTGTTTGCCTTCATATATTCTTATTTCAAGATCAATGGAGTCGTTTTCTACAGCAATCTCAACCGGGTTCGCCTGGAAGAATAAGTACCCATCGTTCATATACATTGAGCTTACATCATCTTCGGTGGCATTAAACATGAGGTTTGAATTCAACAAGTCCCAATTGTAAATGTCGCCTTTGTTTACCCTTAAAACCCTGTTCAGGAATTCATCAGTATATTTTGTATTACCCACCCAGCTTATATTCCTGAAATAATATGGATTCCCTTCCCTGATATGCAGGTCGATGCTAACTGATTTATCTGGATTACGATAGACTGAATCCTTCGTAATGATCGCATCGCGATAACCATATTCATTGTATTTATTAATTATTCCGAGCAGGTCATCTTTATAATTGCTTTTAATAAACTTTGAAGACTTAAATATCCGCATCTTCAGGTTTTCATTCATATATTTCCGGGTGTCATCTACCATATTAGAAAATCTGAAAGTAACCACATTTTTTACGAGGTTGAAAACAAGTACCTCCAATCTGTCGAATGGTTTAAAAGCACCTATTTCTTTGGTTTCTTTCATGAATTTTTTAACGCGGGCATCATCAAAGCGGCTATTACCGTAAACATTTATATTTTTGATTTTAACTTTTTCGTTTTTTGTTATGTCAATTTGTAATCTTACGTGGTTCTTCCTTAATGTATCAGGAACCTGGCTGATCTTTGCAGTAGCATCGAGGAATCCTTTGTTTTCATAATATTTTTCAATGGTACTTTTAGTTCGTATAATCAGGTTGTCGGTAACCACATCACCGCTGGTCAGGCTAATTTCATCCCGGATATTATCAGCTTCGGCTTTTTTAATTCCTCCGAAAGAAAAAGAGGACATACGTGGCCGTTCTTTCAGGTCGATGTTCAGGAAGATCAGGTTTCCCTGCACACTTGTGGCAGATATTATCACGTTTTCAAACAGGCCTTGTTCCCAAAGGTTTTTAATGGCCCTTGAAACTTCATCTCCGGGTACAGTAATCATATCCCCAACAGAGAGGCCTGATAACATAACAAGTGCATTGTTATCTAGGTATTTAACCCCGGTGATAGTAATGCCTCCAATCTCAAACTTCTTTGGATTGGTATAGTCAATTTCTTCCAGACCTGTACCAAGTTGAACCTGTCCCGTCACCGAAAAAACGTTCAGCAATAAAAATAATATCAGTCCGCTATATCTCATTCTCTTTTCCTTCACTTTTTAATTTGTTCAGTAGTTTTTCCGAATCTTCTTTCTCGCTGTTGAAAGTCGATGATGGCTTCGTATAAATTTTCTTTTCTAAAGTCGGGCCAGAGTACCGGCGTAAAGTAAAGCTCTGAATAAGCGATTTGCCATAATAAAAAGTTGCTTATTCGGTATTCACCACTCGTCCTGATCAACAATTCAGGATCAGGCATTAAATGGGTTACCATGTTTTGAGCAATCAATTCCTGGTCAATATTTTCCGCTAATATTTCGCCCTTATTAACTTTGTCAGCAATCTCCTTCACCATGTTAGTGATTTCCCACCTTGACGAGTAACTTAGGGCGAGAGTCATCGACATCTTGTCGTATTTAGCTGTTTCTTTAATCGCTTCTTCCAATTCACGCCTGGTTACCCCGGGAAGGGCATCCAGGTTTCCAATGGCATTTAACCTTATTTGGTTTTCGTGCAGAGTTTTGGTTTCCTTATGAATGGTTTGCACCAAAAGTTTCATCAATGCATTCACTTCCGCGCGGGGTCGACTCCAGTTTTCAGTAGAAAAAGCATATAAAGTGAGGTATTTAATTCCTAGTTCAGCTGCAGTTTCTGCAGTTTCACGCACAGAAATTACCCCATGCTTATGTCCATAAATCCTGAGCTTTCCTTTTTGTTTTGCCCAACGGCCATTTCCATCCATTATGATAGCAATATGCTGAGGTAACTTATCCTTATCTATTTTATCCTTTAGGCTCATTAATTGCTTTCAAATAATTATTGTTACTGGTATTTTTCCTGAAAAGATGAACATTTATTTCTGTTTGTCATGTCGATATAATATGTCAGGGTGATTCCGGCAAAAGAATACCAGTCGTTAGTTTTAGAATTTCCTCTTTGCATTAATGCGTCATGATCAAGGTTTGGATCCGAATAAACAATTGTATTATAATCAGGGTCTCCTGGTTCGAGATTGCGGGCATCAATATAATAGGTTGTGCTAATATCGTCAAGATAATCGGAGTAGGCTTTTCGCATTCCCCACTCAACAGTAGCTGCAATTTTTTCGGAAAAACTGTATTTTACACCCACTCCGAAAGGAATGCTTAAAACGAAATAGGAATATTCTTTCCGAACCTCATTAATGTAAGTGGCCAGTTGTTGGCCTTCTGTACCAAAGTCCCTTAAATCCCTCTCATCACGCTGAGGCCGTTGATATAGCAATGCAGCACCGGCAAAAATATAGGGAGTCCAGTAGTTCTTTAGGCTTCCATTGTAATAAGGTAGAAAATGAAATTCCATAACTCCGGCTAATTCAGTAATACCCGACTTAAAATCAAGGGATCGGTCAGGCAGAAATCCGGCAATTTTATCATCTCCCGTAATTACACCCTGGTATAGATTAACTCTTCCTGCCCACCTTGGGTTAATATTGTATCTGGCAAGCACACCATAAGCAACATTTGTTTGCATAAATGGAGTAGATGGATTTATATCACCCATATAAAAAGTGCCTCCACCAAATACTCCAGCTTCAAGCTGCGCCTGACAGCTTAACCCGAATAAAATGATGCCGGTAAGTAGTAAAATGTTCTTCATAGAGTGGCGCAAAATTAAAACTTTTACATTAATACGCTATTCAAAATATCATTTCCATTTTAATTCCTGATATCAAGCCCCCACATTAATTTTTCACGGATGGTAGTAAAATAACTTTCATCCTCCAATTGAATAAGATTCACACTAAAATTTTCCTTCTCTATGATCAGTTCTGTATTAGAATCTGCATTGACGGAACGTGAATCCAGATTTATTAAAAATTCCTTTACTCTTCCTACCACTTTTAACCTGATTTGCGAGCTGTCAGGGATAACGACAGGCCTTACGGTTAAATTGTGCGTGGCAATAGCCGTGATTACGAAATTTTGAGACTGTGGCAATACAATAGGGCCACCATTACTCAAAGAGTATGCAGTAGACCCGGTAGGGGTGGAAACAATCAGGCCATCACCCCAGTATGAGTTAAGATATTCACCGTTGACATAAGCCTGAACCTTTAGCATCGACTGTGGTGCTTTGCGATATATGCTAACTTCATTTAATCCAAAGTTAAGATCACTAAAAAGATTGTTGGTGGTGTCAAGGTGTATCAAAGTACGTTTATCTAATTTAAACCTGTTATTAAAAAGTAATTCGACCGCCATATCAATCCTATCCTTAGATATTGAGGATAAAAAACCCATCCTCCCAAGATTTATTCCTAAAATGGGTATTCCTGAATCGCGCACCAGGGTAATGGTATCAAGTAAAGTCCCATCTCCTCCAATGGAGAACAGTATGTCGGCCTGCTCAGTTAATTCCTTAAAAGTGCTAAATAGACGAATCTCCTGTTTTATAACAACAACTTCATTAATTTTTTGATAAAAAGGTTCGTAAAAAATAAGCTTCGCTTTTTTAGTTTCCAGCCTTTTAACTATTTGCTGAATGTAAACCGTATATTCATCGGAAAAGGATTTGCTGAAAACTGCAATTTTCATTCAGTTATTTTTGAATTAATAAACCTATGTTCAATTTAATGCAAGATTACAAAATATTGACGAATCTTATTGGCTTTTAACATCTTTTATGAGTGTGGGTTTCATTTTCGACATCCATTGTGGAAGGGTATTGTTTTATTTTATTTGATAAATACCCTGCTTAAAATATACCCGCTTTAGCAAATCATAAAAATCAGAAAAAGCTTTTTGCCTGGCTGAATCCTCAGAAGATCCGATTCCTTTGACCTCAGTCAAATCTTTCCTCCATATTTCAATTCCTTCATGGTTTATAATTTGCAGTTCTCCGTTAAGATAAAGAGAAGTAAGGTTCCCGGCGCGTTCACCTTTTGAATATGAGAACTTTACACTGAAAGTATAGTTGGCATTTTTTGAGTCAGAAATTTCAAACCCTTCTTTTAACATGAGTTCGTTAAATGAGTTTTTAATTAATTCGCATGGGTCAAGGTTGCAGTAATGGTCAGGGAGTTCGATTGCAACAGAAGTATTTTTAATATAAATGCGGATTTCTGCAGGATCAATTTTTTGTTTCGTCAATAAGGCTCTGATAAAAAGATCTTTTACGGCTTTTTGAGCGATCTCCTCCTGATTGATTGCTGCAGAAACGGTCTCGACATTTTTTCCGGTTGCCCTGAATTTGTGATTAAGCTTAACTTCTCCGTTTTCATCGCTGTAAGCCTTATCCTGGGTCAGATACCCTCCTGAGTAGCTCAATTTTACAGGAATTCCTTTTACTGACCTGTTGTTAAAATTTGTAGTAAAAACCAGAGGCTGAAGCTCATTTTCATAGGGTGATATGTTCAGGTCAGGGGTCTCTTTTTTTATTTGCAAGCCCGATAATATGTCGCTCACGGCAGTATACAATTCATTACCAATGTCCACAGAATTCTCGTTAAATTCTACCAGGTTTTGTTCTCCTAAATAATTCGTTATTGCCTCAAGCCCCTCCAGGTAAAATGAAACAGCTTCAAGAGGCCGGAAAATGATTTCAGCTTTTTTGCCTGCGGTATATTTTTCTTTGGCAACGAATAAAGCTTCTTGTTTCTTCTTTTCCTTATTTTCTGCATAAACCTGTTTGCTAATCCTGAAATAAACCCAATAATCACTATTGTTTTCATAAAACTCAACGGGTTCAAATCCTTCAAGGTAATCGTCCGAAGTTACTTTAATTTTTTGGTCAAACAGATCTGTAAATCCTTTTTTGGTTTCGATGGTATGCAGCACAGAGGTTGAACTAATATTTACTGCAATGCTTTCAGCAAGGTTCGCCAGAGCATCCTTTTTTGCGGCTTCCTGATACTGATAAGGTGTGCCGACTTTTTTAGCAGAACCTACCCCCACATAGTATCCTGGTATTTCAGGTTTTTGTTTCATCCATAAGGGTTGAGCTTCCAACTCAGCGGCCTGCTTTTTTGCAGCACATGCTGAAAGGATCAGAAGTAAAAAAAAGAAGATTCGTTTCATTCTTTTTCAGGATTAAAATGATCGACTTTGGTTGAAATGCTGCTAATTGCCTGGACGATTAATTCATTTAACATATCTGTCCCAGATTTCAATTCTTTTCTTGCGTCCAGAAGGTTTTTAAGTTGCCTTACCTCTTTCTTTTCATCTTTCACTACATCTTCTGCCGAGCCTCTTTCTTTGTATTTCCAATACCCCGGGACCAAATTTTTATTTTCACCTTCATAAATGGCATAATGCACTTCATCAGTCTTTTTGCGACTGAAGGCATCTGATATTAACAATTCACCGTTGTTTGTCGCTACCATTTTATATGAAATGTTTATGCTAGCCTCACTGTTTGCTCCAAATTCTGAGTACTCAGTTTTGTGATAGGTGACCTTCTCCGTTTCAACCCCTTCACTGTTTTTAATCTTAACTACCTCTTTTAAATATCCTTTTTTGGTGGTTTTACTGAGTTTACTTTCATATTTGTTAAAATCGTTTACCTCAGCAAAAATTACAGCAAAAATGCCCGCCATTTCTGCTGCTTTCATATCTACCTCCCCGCGGTATCTAAAAATTGGCACTTCTATGGATTGAGGATCAGCCAATTTCAGAAACGGATTATCTAATTGGTTGATCTCTTTGCGGAGGTTATTACTCAGGAATTCGGCCAGGCTGCTTTGCTGTTTATGCGAATAATTGAAATCACTTACTATTATTGTAATGGTGGCTTTTTTCTGACATTCATCCTTAAGTACAAAAGCTTGTTTATAATTCACTGTTTCATTTAAAATATACTCGAATGTATAATATGCTTTCCTGAATTTTTCATCTTCATATAGTTTTATGGCTTCACGATATTTGGGTTCAAACCGGGCTATGATATATTTGTCCTTTACATCCTTGTAATTCTCGTCTACTTTTTTGATTTCACTGAAAATACGCAGAGCCTCAGAAAATTCTTCCCTGTCGAGGAGTTCAGAACCTTTTAAATATTGATTTCCGAGGTAATCTGATTTGGATTCTTCATAATAGACCCTGGCTTCTGCAGGAAATTCAAGATCTACACCAACTGCCCTGATTTTATTATAATATTTTTCAGCCTGAAGAAATGAATACACTGCTTCCTGATAGTTAGCTTGCTGATAATAGTTTGTAAAAGTCTCAATTTTATTATCAAGGGTAAGTTGTCCGTTTTTCATCAGGCCAAGTTTTGCATCCACATTGCTGGCCTTCTTTTTTACAGCTTCATAATAAAATTCTGCGGCATCTTTATATAATCCTGCTTCCTCAAACTTGCCGGCTTTTTTTGTAAATCTTTTAGATGCGCACCCTGCCAGCAGTAAAAGACAGCAGAAGATCAATAAATATTTGCTCATACGATTTAAAATATATTCAAAAGGAAAAATACCAAAATAGATTTAAAGAAGATAAAAATAGTAATAAATGTCTACGTCAAAGAAAAGAAGGACTTTTTGTTTTTAACAGTTGCACTTTTGCTTTTTCCCTGAGGCAAAGTATATCCAACTAAAGGAAAAATGCCTGCCTGTTTTGCAGCTGCGTTTAACCAACCATAAATGTTTTTATGAAAGGAATTGATCTAATTGGTTCAATAAAATTTGTCCATTGACCGGTTTTGCTATGTAACCATCACAGCCTGAGTTCAAGCACTTTTTACGTTCATCTTCCAGGGCATAAGCTGATTGAGCTATTATCGGCAGACTCTTTCGATGTTCCTTAATTTTTTTTGTGGCATTATAGCCATTCAATTCAGGGAGCTGAATGTCCATAAGTACAATGTTGATATCGTGACGATTTAGACACAGGTTTACTGCCTCTTTCCCGCTTTTAGAATGAATAAGATTTGCTTTTGTCGAATGCAGATAGCTTTTCAGAAGTTGGAAACTAACGTCATCATCTTCTACAATCAAAATTACCTTATCTTTCCAGTTATAATTTGGTTTGGATAGTAGTGGGGTTAGCCCGACTGTATTTTCTTTGGTTATAACCTGATTGAATGGAATAGTAAAGAAAAATGTACTTCCTTTACCGAGGGTTGATTCAAGCCCTATTTTTCCACCCAAAAGCTCCACCAGTCGTTTTGAAATCGTAAGGCCCAGGCCTGTCCCTCCATATTCTCTTGTAGAGGAATCGTCAACCTGCTGAAAGCGTTTATAAACCATATCTAATTTATCTTCAGCTATTCCAATGCCGGTGTCAGAAACGCTAAACTTAATTACTTTTCGTGAGCCTTCAGAAGTGACGAAATAACTTATTGTAATTTTACCTATTCTGGTAAATTTAATTGCATTTTGAATGAGGTTTGTCAACACCTGTTTTAGTCTGTATGGATCTGTACTAATGATATGACGCTGCGTACTTTCTGGCTTGATTAGTTGGAATTGGACATGAGGTTTATTTACTAATTCCCTGTTTTTTTTGAAAGTTAAATAAAGATCTTCAAGGGTGGCATCTATGTCGCAGGCACAGTTTTTAATTTCCAGTTCATCCGCTTCTACTTTTGAAATATCAATGATGTCATTAATAATGTTTAATAATAAATTCCCCTTGTTTACGATAATGTCTAAATATTCATTTTGTATTTCCGGGGAGTTATCGGTATCTTTTAATAATTCGGAAAACCCTATTATTGCATTCATAGGAGTACGTATTTCATGCGACATATTTGCCAGGAATGCGGATTTAAGTTTATCGGATTTTTCTGCTTTATTTTTAGCGTCTTCTAATTGAAGGTTAATATCTTCCAGTTCCTTTGTTCTTTGGCTGACTAATTCCTCCAGGTGGTTCCTGTGGTTCATCAATTCTTCTCTTTCCTGTTTTTGCTGGGTAATATTCCTAACGGTTGCCTGCATCACTTCTTTGTTGTTCAGTTTAACTTTAGTAAGCAATACAGTTGCGAAAAATTCTGAACCATTCATTCGTTTGTGTTTCCATTCAAAAAAATGAGATCCTTCCATAAGCGCAATGTCCATCATTTTTTTTGCTTTCAGCCCGGAGTTCATTCCATCGGGCTGAAATTCAGGAGAAAGGCTCGAAGGATGCTGGGTTGCAAATTCCTCCTCATTTTTACAACCGAAAAGGGAAATGGTCGCACTGTTACCCGCCAAAAAGCCATCTTCAGGGGTGAGCATCATTATGGCATCACTTGATGACTCATAAAGTGTTTTATACCTGGTTTCACTTATTTCAAGGTTTTTCTTGGCCTTAAGTTCTCCATCGATATTTCTTATTGCTGTTATCCTAACTTTTCGGTTTTTAAATTCGGTTGATCTTCCCCTGATCTCGCAATAAAATTTCCTTTTTAATTTATGCAGACCTATGGCCAGGTATGGCTCTTCAAAATTGTGTAAAATATTATTATGGACTATTTTTTTTGATTCTTTATCAAACAATTCAATAGCTTTTTTCCCAATTATTTCATTGTGCGGATACCCAAACATTCTTGAGGCAGTTTGGTTTGCTTCCAGAATTAAACCTTCTTCTGAAATAAATACGGCTTCGAAAGTTGCGTTAGCCAGTCCTCTGTAACCTTCGCTCGAATCCAGGACCTTAAGCTCTTGCAATTTTTTGCTGGATATGTCCCGAATGGTAATAAGCAAACCAATGGGCTTATTACTGGTGCCTTTAACCGGGGCTTTTACAATTTGCAACCAGCGTATTTTCCCATCCTTTCCCTCAACTTTCCTTTCAATAGTTTTGATTTTACCCGTTTTTAAAAATTCTTTGTCACATGCCCTGTAAATATCTGCCTCTTCCTTTGGAAAAATATCATAATCGGTTTTTCCAATCACTTCCTCCTCTTTCATTTTCATATATTTACAAAAGGCTGGATTTACGGCCTGGTAGATAAAATTTTCATCCAGTAAAATTACCAGGTCGGGAATAATTGAAAATATAGTTTCAAATTTATTCTTTTGTTCCTGTAGCGCAATTTCGGTTTTTTTTCTTTCGGTAATATCTGAAATGATTACCAGTATCTGGTGAATACGGCCTTTATCATTTCGTAAAGGAGAGACTGAAATTGACCCTATTTTGATATTCCCATAAATATCAATGAATTCGAGTTCGTAGGAAGGGATTGATTTACCAGTCAATCGCTGAATAAGGTTTTTTGCGATTTTTATTTTGCTTTTGAAAGTCAGGAAAGAAAGTGATCTGAAGTTTTTCCCTATTATTGATTCCGGAGAATATCCCAACCAATCAAGTACCCGGGCATTTAAATCAATGATATCCCCTTTGGTATTCAGCACTACAATGGCTTCAGGTGAATTTTCAAAAATGGCCATATATTTATTTTCCTGGACCACCAAATCACCTAAACCAATTTTTTTCCGGGATGTAAAATCGCTTATGTGTAATTTTCTTGCCATTAAATAGGTTCTAACCCTTTAAAATGAAAACCATTGGTAATTTGAAATACAATTTAAATGATAGAATTGTTAAATACTGTGATGAAAGTTGAAATGTCTTAAACCTTTCGGTTAATTTTGTTTTTTTAAACGGCAAGTATCTACATAAGTTACATGCATTACATTTGTATATATAAAATCATCTTGAATGAAAATTAAAGTCTGATTTTCACAATAATTATTTAGAGGTCATCATTTAGCTGCTTATTAATTGCTGATGCGTAATATTGTCGGCAGCAACCATTCTTCTGATCAAATTATTAAAGATAGTTTCTTTGTTTTGTGAGCGGTTAATCCGATAACAAAATTCATTAAAATAT